>NZ_JZTW01000040.1 GCF_000962805.1 Pseudarthrobacter chlorophenolicus
CGCGCCCCGTACAGTCACCGTGGTGGGACCGTTCGACGAAACCGAGACGTTCGGGCTTTAGTCCGGGACCCGAGCATCCCGGGCCTGTGGGCGGGTCCCGACCGCCGGCCGTAATGGCCTGCGGTGAGCGTCTGGACCACTCGCGGGGCGCGCACTGCAGGACTACGATGAGGCCATCCGACGTCGCCGTGCTGGTGAGGAGTGGAAGGCGTGAACGTACTCCGGCTGGGCCATGATGGCGCTCCGGATGCGCCGCGACCTGGTGTTCCTGCCGGTAATCATCCGGCGCTGGCGGGCCTTCTCGGTGCCTGGCGGGGGACTACCGAGCTGGCCGCCGGGCCTTGGGGGCCCCAGCGGACGGTGGATGCAGAGGTGGCGTACCGACGGGCAGCCGGGGGATTTGCGGTGGTCCAGAGCTACCGGCACGTGGAACCTGACGGTTCCCATTTCGAAGGCCATGGAGTCTTTACCCTGGACCCAGACCACCATGATGTGTTCTGGTACTACGTCGACAGCATCGGCGGCACTTCCGGCGGTCCGTCCCGATGCACGTGGCATGATGGCGTGCTCCGCGTAGAGCGGCGCGTGGGCGCGGGGTGGACACGGCACAGCATCACCCTCACTGGGGCCTCTGGCTCAGTGCCACAGAGCGCGGTGCTCGTTCACATTACGGAGCTGCGGATGGGGGGAAAGCCCGACGACGTCGATGTGTCGACTGCCGGCTCGAACGGCAAACGCCCGGCCTTTGCCCCGTTCATGACGTCCACCTTCCGACGGGTTGTGACCGCCGGCTGAAGATCACGCCGAGGCACCGTTGGTCCCGTTCCCCATGCGCGGGTCCGCTGGTGGGTCGGGATCCCCAACGGGTTTGGAGACCTAACGGGTCTTGGGCAGCGTGAGGGGTACTGCGTAGAAGTCTCTCCACACGGGGTCGTCGGGATAGGAATCGGCCACGGAGTCGTCGATCGGTGGCTCGTGGTCGTCCGGTGGGTCGGCGAGGACGTATTCGGGGCTAACGGGTAGGCCGGCGAGGATCTGTTCCTCCAACGAGTCACGGCTCTCAGGTCCCCATTCGATGGTCGCGCTGCCAGGCTTCATGGCCGTCCCCTGGGGCATGCCCTGCTGGCGCGGGGAATCAAGATCTCGCCTGTTCAGTCCGGGTGGCCAGTGTGGTGGTTTTGGGTCGGGGTGTTGGGCCGGGTAGTGCCGGCCTGTGGGTGAGGTCCAGCCGGGTGGTTCGGTTGGGGTGGCGGGTGTGGGGGTCCAGCCGCTGTTGTGTTTGAGGCGGTGATGTTTCGGGCAGAGCTGTGCCAGGTTGCTGACCCCGGTTGTCCCGTGGTGTTGCCAGGCGGTGAGGTGGTCGGTGTCGTTGTCGGTGCTGGGGTTGCTGCAGCCGGGAAAGGTGCAGTGTCCGTCGCGCATCCTGATCCAGCGCTTCATCGCCTCCGACAGCCGGTAACTGGTCCGGCTAATCTCGAGCGGCGCACCGGTACGGGGGTCGACGAGGACCCGGTAAAACGAGGCAGCCCCGTCAGCGACGATTCTCCGGGCCATCGCCGCGGGGATGGGCCCGTACCCATCCAGGTCAGCAGGTTCGTCAGTGCTGCCCAACATTGTAAATATCGGGATGGTGACCAGGACGTCGGCCTTCGGCGCGGGGATCTTGCTGAGATCAACCGCGTAAGGGTCGCTCCGGGTGCCACT
>NZ_JZTW01000041.1 GCF_000962805.1 Pseudarthrobacter chlorophenolicus
TCATCCTCGCCAAAACCGTCAAAGGCTACGGACTCGGACCGCACTTCGAGGGCCGCAACGCGACCCACCAGATGAAGAAGCTGACCCTTGATGACCTGAAGAAGTTCCGCGACCACCTGCGGATCCCGGTCACCGACGAACAGCTCGAGCAGGACACGTACCGTCCGCCGTACTACCACCCGGGCACGGACGCTCCGGAAATCAAGTACATGATGGAGCGTCGTGCAGCCCTCGGCGGGTCCGTCCCGGAACGCCGTTCCAAGCACGCCGAGATCGTGCTGCCCGAGGCAAAGTCCTACGAGGTTGCCAAGCGCGGCTCCGGGAAGCAGCAGGCCGCCACCACCATGGCGTTCGTCAGGCTCCTGAAGGACCTGATGCGGGATAAGAACTTCGGCAAGCACATCGCCCCGATCATCCCGGATGAGGCCCGTACGTTCGGTATGGATGCGTTCTTCCCCACGGCTAAGATCTACAACCCCAAGGGCCAGAACTACCTGTCCGTGGACCGCGACCTCGTCCTGGCCTACAAGGAATCCCCCGCCGGCCAGC
>NZ_JZTW01000005.1 GCF_000962805.1 Pseudarthrobacter chlorophenolicus
ATCCAATGTGATCACCTTCCATAATGGTCAGTGGCCTCATTTTCAGTTGGCGTATTTGGCCCTATTTTCGGCTGGCGTCAACACTTGTAGCCTCTCTTGGGGAGCTATCCGGAGGGTCTGAGAATCCTTCACGGCTCGTTCGCACCACTAGCAGGATTGTTCGAGACCATAGAGTCGCTGAAGAGGTCAAGCGGCTCTACGCCGATACCTGTCAAGTGTGCGCCACTCAAATTCGTACGTCAGCCGGAACCTACTCTGAAGCGGCGCACATCAGGCCTCTCGGCGCACCACACTACGGCCCGGACATACCGAGCAACGTCCTATGCCTTTGTCCCAACTGTCATAAACAGTTTGATGGTCACGCGCTGACAATTGCAGCCGACGGCACGGTTTACGTCTTCCACCGTTGTATCGGCGCTCTTAACGTCCATCGGCGGCACAGGATCGATAAAGAGCACCTCGCCTACCATCGTGCTAGTTCTGAACCCCAGAGCTAGCACGACGGAGGGCGGCCTTTTCAGGGCTGCTGGAGTGGCTGCACCTCGGTGACCGACTTATAACAGCGTTGCCTGCGACGGACGTTCGGCCCTGACCGAAGACCGTCTGAACCTAGAGGGTCGCTTTCTTGAACCTGAAACTAAAGCTGAGCACTTCTCCCGTTTGCGAAGTTGTTCCCTAAAGCTTTGGGCAATGGAAGTTGAAGATGGGTTAGGAACTCGATCACGTCGGAGGTCGGCGCCGCCCATCGAAAGAGTGTTCCGGCTGCACTAGCCTCGCACCGCGTCGGTTTGTCGTGCTGAGAATAAGGTCGTACATCTTGACCACAGCGCTATAGGCTTCGTGCTCCCCAAGCTGGGCGCCAATCCACCAGTCGGCATCCAGTTTTGTGGCAAGCCAGTAGGTCAAGCCAGCACCATACTCGGCGCTTACAAAGCCAGCATCGTAGTTTCGCTCAATGATCGAACGGACTTTGGCCCTTATGTTTCGCGCCCACGCTACGTCCTCTTCCGAACCCTTCAGAGAAGGAGACCAGACATCTCGCCCATAGCCCTGACCAGAGTTTGCATGTCTAGTTTTAGCGTCGAGGGTCCTAATTTCTTGAGTGGCCCACTCCATCAAGGATTGACCTCTGGCTCGTTGTCCGTTTTCCCATTGACGATGCGTCCGACGATACTCAGCTACGAGTTTCTTTTGATCTAGGGTCCTCTTCAGGGTCTCGGCAGCAGCGCGTCGTCTTGCCTCGGCTGCCGCTGCCCTGTCTTGACGCCAGTCAAGAACCGCCTTCTGGGCGAGAGCGAGATGTTGCGAGCCTAGACCTCCGGCATTGATCCACCATTCGCTAAGTGGACTCCAGACAGTGATTTCATTTCCACTTTCACTCGCTGAGTACGTAACGCCCAAGTTGCACGAGGTAAGTTCCGCGTCGATGCTGACTCTCAGGTACAGACCCTGCTCTATCAATTCCTCATGGCACGCTTGAATGCTGTCAGACTCATAGAGCCAATTTACTGCGGTTGCCTGCCGCCTGTAGATCGCAGTCCTCCTGCGCACCTCGGTGTGGCTGATATTTGATCGCTGGACCTCGAGGCTTACGCGCGTGCCGGGCCCAGCGACATAAAGGTCGGTCCTCCCACCTTCGACGCGCTGCTCCATTCTGCAATTGAAATCGGGGACTGAGTTGATCCACTTCATTAGTGCGCGTTGGATTGCCAGATGCGTGTAACTGTCCCTTGCTAAGTCACCATAGCGCAGGACGCACGACGATTTGGGCCGATGGCGGAAATGCGGGATACGGACACGACCCGCTGCCAGTGTGAGCATGTCACCACAACCACCAGCAAGCAGCGAGCAATAGAAGGAGAGACGTTTGAGTGGTAAGGCATCGGCTTGAGTCCGAGGCGCGACGATGATTTCCATACCATCGGGGTTATACGCGACTGCATGGAGAATGTGCGCTGCACCTTGGGGCTTGTCCATAGACGAACCATAGGCCAGACCCGCGACAATCTCTCAGTCTCGGAATAGACCCTTGGCCGGGTAGCACCTTGCTAAGGGAGGTTGAAATCGCCCTTTTGTCCCCAGTTTTCCAGCTTCCGTATTAGACGATGCCGGTAGTTTTGGAGGCCTCCCTCAGGTTGTACCCCTCTGAGCCACCTGATGGCGTCGTTGATCGCTCCATCCACTTCCGGGTCATACCACTGATGGGCGGCGTTGCGGAGGTCGCGAAATTGAGCAACCTTCGTAAGATCTCCGTCCTGTAGACCCTTCATAAGGTGATGCGATATAAACCGTCGTCTTGCATTCACGTCAAATATGGCAGTTCCGTCAACCGTCACAGATCTAGCAGCCTGAACGAACTTGACCGGGTCTGTAAGTTGCGCCGCTGAGACACCTGCAAGAGCCGGGACTTCCACGCGCAAGAGGTGAGCTTGACTCTGCTGATCGTATTCGAGGACTAAAGTCTGAACGTTCGACGGCAGCACGTTGCTGATCACTTTCGCTAGCGTCAGCTTGCTTCGGTTTGTTGGGCCTATCGTAACTGTCCACATCGAGCCAGCATCGACAGTGGAATGCACTATTACGTCAAGAGCAGTTAGGAGGAGCCGGACAATTTCGGAAACGGAAAAACCAAAAAGTTCAAGGTCTCGGACCTGATGACCGTTCTCACCACGGAGAGACAACTCATCATCAAGAACAAGTTGAATGGCAGTGAAGCTTTCCATCAACGCCAACGTCTTGTCCGTCAGCACATCGAAGGCCAGAGTTCCCTGATAACTTTTTAGTCGAATGTGAAGAGAGTCCTCGGCGATGTGGTAACTATGGCCATGTGAGGCGGCATTACGGAGATTGTTGTCTAGCCCTTCCACCAGACCATTGAGAACTGAGTCTCTTGACACGCTGTCCGCAATTGACGTTGCGCTTTGCATTCGCAGCTTGCTGTACGGCATTGTCTTTTTCCCCGAAATTAACAGCAGCGAGCCCATGACTGGAATCCCCACCTGTTCAAACAGCTCGCTATAAAGCGATAGGACTTCTTTGACGAGAGCTGGTGTTGTGATTCGTCCTGCGACAGTTCTTTGAAACCGAACCCATGCTTGTACGGCTCTGAGTCTCGCTTCGTGAAGGTCTTCCAAAAGGGAAGCCTGCCCGGATAACGCATCGAATGCCTCCGCGTTGTTTGCGACCAAGAGTGCCGTTTTCTGAACTACACTCCGGAATCGATCCCTATCAAGGTGCGCCTCAGAAAAAACGTCCGCTATCAGGTACGAAAGTCCGGTTCCGACTTCGGGTTTCCGGCCACACAGTTGCGCGAAGGCTGAACGGCCTCGATCCTCGAGTTCAGCTACAGACAGCCCATCATGTCGAGCACTCAGGGCTCGAAACAGATCAATTCCGCCGCCATCCAGAAAGTCAGTAGAGCTAATTTCTCGGAGGGCGGACTGGATTTTGCTTTGAACTTCGCGCCGCGAGTCCATAGCGTCGATGAGGTTCTGAGCCTCACGAGCGTGACTCTGTGCTTCATGCATGTTCGGGGCAGCTAGCGCCTCAAGGTAGCAGTCCACGACCGTTGATAGGTCCGCTACCTGCTCTTGGAGATACTGCAACTGCCCCACATATGGTCGCCGGAGGTGGATATTCTGGGCGGCGGCAACCATGCGCAGATGATGCCGCACGAGTTGCTGGAGACCAGCAACTTGCTCACCGGTTCGAGACTGTCGGGCTACATTGGCGAAGGACTTGATAAAGCGATTTAGCGCGTTCTCCACGTAGTCGTCGAGTTGTTGTGCCGTGACGGTTTGTGGTTCTGACGAGGATTGGCCCCGGCTAACACCACTAGCGGACAGTATGGGCCTAATCCCGTCCACAATCCTGCGTCGTTCATCTACGGCCTCGTTGACTTCTTCCTTCCGAGGACGTCGCCCGCACTCCATGCAAGGCTGAGCGATTATGCGGGTAGGGGCACCACATCGGTCGCAGGAGGATTTGTCGTAAGACAGAAGCAATGTGTTGTCACGTTTTCCCACGTTCCCCCTTTACGATCGAGACCAACTCTTGAGAGTGTCGGCGACATCAGCATCAAGCCTGCTACCCGAGGTTACACAACATCTGCGCTGTTCTGTGTCGTGCATTTTATGCGCCTTACACCTACTCACCCTGTAAGCAATGCACGGACGTTGGGCTAGGGCGCTGTGCCATGTCTTCGGGGGCGAGGGGTGGAGATGGCCGATTCCGATACTGCTTGGCCTCGCACGCGACTCGTCATGATTCCCGTATCTTGAGGTCCATGGATATCGCGCTTTGGACGGCACTTATCTCTGGCCTCGTGGCGATCGGAGCTGGCTACCTCGGTGCGCTCTGGGGTAGTAGAAACGAGCACCGGCAATGGCTGCGGAATGAGCGGCTCAAGGCTTACGCGAGCTTTCCGGAAGAAACGGGCATCGCGAATTACGGTTCGATCTTGGATGCCTCGATGGTTACCCCTGAGGCGATCGCGCGGCAGCGGGCTGCTATGCATCGTCTACAGCTTTTTGCGCCGGATCACATCTGCGAGCGGGCCGTCGAAGCGCTTGCAACTGCCAAGACCTTTTCCCGCGCAATCCGCGACGGTGCTTTTAAGGACGGGATGGAGATGGATTACGCGAAGCAACTTGCCGAGCTGTCCTATGTGATGCGAGTTGATCTTCATCGTCCAGAAAAGAAGATCGTCAAAGCTTCGCAGGTGCCTAAGAAGCGGGACTAGGAGAGGAGCGTGTTCCCTACGCTTCATCAGGAGCCGACTACGACGATGCTGTCGTCTGGATGCTCCACAAAGCGGTCACGATGATCATCTGGTTATGTGAATTTTCTTTGGCTTATGGTCTGATCCCAAGCATGGCTATTGCTCCTCGCACCAACAGGGGACAATGAAATTGCACTTGGGACAAACGGAGGATGGTGTCTCCGGCTCATTTGTTCATCAGGGCATTCATCGTGGACGGGCTGCTCGTACCTGTAGATGATCAGCTGGCCGGGGAGTGATAGCGGCTTGGCAATCACCGCAAGTGCCCTTGCACTTGGCTTCGAACGGTTTCACGCGAGTCCTAGAGCCTTCTTGACCCGCTCTGCTTCGGCTTCTGTAAGGACAGGATTGGTGACCTCAACCTGCGGAGTCTTCTGCTTCTCCTGAGCCTTTACATGGGCAGGGAGGGGCTTCAGCGGGGAGGGCTTAGGGGATGCTTCAGTCATGGCGATGACTCCTATTGGGCAGCGTTGTCGGTTACTGACCCGGTGAATGCAAGGCGGTGAACGATCAAGGTGAGTGCGTCCTAAAGTGAGGCGTCCTCCGCGAGCATCAGACGTTCCAGTTCACTGATCACTGAGGAAGCGTCGGACTGGCTTCTTGCTTGCTGCATCATTGCGGCAGCCCATGAGCCCTAGCAGTGCGGTATCGAATGAGTCTTTCCATGCCTCGTACTCTTCGAAAGCCACTGGTAACCCTACTAATTGACAACAGGGTTCAATAAGATGCTCCTGACTAATCAGTGTGATTAATTCTGGGGAGTAGATCGTGCGAAACATCGCCAAGGCAGCACTTGTGTTGATCATTGTGCTCAGTGGAAGGATATTGTCTGTCGTGCCTACGCATGCCGCTACTGTTTGTTCGACAGCACCCAACGGTGGCCAGTACTGCTACGACAACGGGGTCGGGGGAGTAGCTCCGGGCAGCGGCTCCGTGGACGGTGATGGCATCGTTGGCTTTGTGCCGCCACCCGCTCCGGATGCTCCTACGCCGCCTCCGGTTCCAACGTGCACCAATCCACATCTTGTGCAGGGCTGCGCGGTTTACTACGCTCCGCCAGCCCCAGCCCCAGCCCCAGCCCCAGCCCCAGCGACTTATGTGCCGCCAGCAGCTCCTATTCAGCCTTATGACTCTCCAGCGCCTTCCAATGCACACCAGCAGGGCCACGTGGCTTCGGCTTCTCCAAGTGCCATTGCCGTGGAGGTGCTATCCGCTTCGGGAGAAGTGACAACCACGTTGCCGGCGATTGAGCAGACTCAAGCGGAAGTAGCTAATGCGGCTGCGGATGCACCTGCTATTTCTCAGTACGCTAAAAAGCTCAAAAATGGGCTTACTTACCGACTTCGCTACGAGGCGATTTGAGGGCTAGAAATCAGCGCGAGGGTGAATGGCCGCTTAGGGGCCGTTATAGAGGCTGCTAGGTGGCATTCCTTCATGCTGATTGGCATTGTTACTCGGAAGGGGCGAGCTAGGAACCGCGTTAGAGGAGCAGCTTCAGGGTGAGGCTCAACAATCGCAGGTCCTGACCTCCCCCGGCATAAGGGAGAATTGCCAACGGAAAGCAAAGGCCGCCAGCTCGTGACTTCTCGGGGCCTTTATCCACTCTGCTTTGGAAGGCGCGCAAGAAGCGTATCCTCGACACTTCTTCCATTTAAGAGAATCTTGGTCGGTAATGCCGAACAGCGCAACTTCTAGACGCGTTTATGCCCCGCTGGCTAGCTACGCCCGGTAGGTAAGGTGCGAGTTCTCTTAGTTCCTCCCAAGTGAACCGCAGGCCTGAGTGGCGCTTCCGCGCATAAAGCCAAGCCAGTCGGTGCAGAATGCATCCACTAATGCTCATAGGATACCCTCAACTAGCTGGCGCGGAATGCCATGCAGCAGGGCGGCATGAATGAGCATGTATCGCTGCGCAATAAATGACTCAGGGTCGCGGCTTCGCAGTACTTCCTCGCACTCACAGCCAGCCAGACTGTGCTCCCTGTCCGCCATCATCAGGAAGCCACTGAGCGCACTCACAGCACTACCTGAGGATCACGCGGAGTAAAAATGTAATAACCAGTCTCCATGTCCCGATATCTCTTCTCATACGTCACCCACTCGGCAAATGGATCGACTGCCAGCACGCCGTCATCGGACTCGTCGTAGCCGCCAATGTGGTCCGCGTGATCGCACTTGATGTCAGTCGCATTGCGAATCGAGAAATACTTCTGGGGGAATTTGAAGTCGCTCTCGAAAATTTCGCCACAGTTAGGACCGCCGACGATTTCAATACGCGCGGTATCCGTCTTTTTGTCACCCATGTTGAATAGTTAAACAGGAATACGCTGCAAGCACCATAGTGTATCTCGCGCCGCCGCCGTTTTTGCCGCGCGCAGCGCCGCCGCCCCATAAGTCGAATCAGCATTAGCGCTGGACCCCGACCTACTGATGAGGCGTCCGGTGCAAGCAAAAGGTCAGCCGCAAGGTAGATACGTTGCGGACCACCTAAATAACTGGAAACACCTATCGAAAACGATAGATAGTCGGGGGAGTGCCTACGACAGGGTGGGATATGTGGGGGTAGGGGGCGTGCCTCGGCCCTTTATACGCCAGAAGCCGGGACGCCTACCCCGAAAGGTAAACATCCCGGCTTCCCGGCGGTGTGCAGTGCTTCATCAGCGCCCGATACCAGTGGCAAACTCCTTCGCCATTGTCCATGTATATGCATTGAACGAGTCAATGAAATGCCAGCAAGCGGCTTCACCCAAATCCATCCACAGCTCGTACTCGGCAAAATCGTGCGCCGACATGCGGAGTGCATCTCTGCATCCGTGGCACCAGCTTCGCTGGTCTCGAACATAATTTGCAGCAACTCCTCTGACTTCTGTCGTTCTATGCGGCGTGACTGAACTTCGCTGAGAAAGCTGATGTTGCACATGCTTCCTACTCCCTAGAACTCGAACTCGAATGGTTCTTCTGTGACAGGTGTCTGTTGCTCTTGTTCTGAACGAGGTCTCCGGCAGAGGGGACGAAGGCGTTCCAGCTCGGCGTCATAGATCGCTTTCAACTCCGCGTACTCTGCCTCTGTCATCTTGCCCGTATGCCGTGCAACCAACGCTGCTGTGGTGAGCTTGCTCATCTCATCACGATCTCGCCTGAAGGCCCTCCGCAGTTCGTAACCTGTGAGGGCCTCGGTGGCCTCTGTGTCCGTTGTCATCGCTCCTACCGTCTTTCTATTAGCTGTGTCTGCTGGCTGTAGTGATTGAATGTCGGTGTTCATCGTGCTTCGCTCCGAAGGATTGTTTCCGCGTCTCGAAGGAGACGCTCAAGCTCCCATCGGGAGTCTTTGCTGATTGCTCCGTGCTCGAACTGGCTGCGCCCTACTGCCATGGAGAGGGTTGTAATTGATTCGATCAGTCGGCTGATCTCGTGCCGCTTGTTGGCGCGTTCCCGATGCTGCTCAGGAGTGAGCCGTGCTGGTTTGCTGTTCATCACGCGCTCACCTTTGCTGCTTGTCGTGCGGCTTCTTCCTTGGCGAGCTGGTGCTGCAACTGACGGCCACGCCATGAGAGTTCCTCGTGCGCTCGGTGCCGGTCTGCGACGATCTGACGGCGAACGAATTGGTAGTTTGCGCATCCTTCCGCAGTGCCATCGGCTGCTGCTCTCTCTCTGATTTGCTCCGCGATAAGGTCATCGAGCTTGCCGACGCACTTTGCGATCTTGGTCTTGATACCCCGGACCTCGGGACATGCTGTTGCCATTGTTTTGCCTTTCTTACTGTGGATTGCGTTGATGTTGTTCGTCGTAGCGGAGCTAGTTCTCGTCGTCGGTCAGTTCCTCTCCGTAGCGCGAGATGAGGTCATTGTGGATATCCAGCCCGTCACCGCTATTGCGAAATTCCGATGAGCCTTTGGGCGAGTGCTTGTTCCAACCGTTCCTCATGTCCTCACACTCTTCGCCCGTTTTTGGATTGACGAAGGTAACAACAGGTCGCTCACTCACTTCACGCATTCGTTCGTTCACAGCCCGGATGTTTTCCTCACCAACAACTTTTCCGCTCCGGAAAGGGAGCTGTTTCAAGCCGACAGCGCCCCACCAACCCGGTGGGTTGAGGCCTAGCTCCACCCATGGAATTGGAACGAGTTCCTGATGCCCGGCATCTTCGGAGATATAAACAACGGCTGCTTCGGGGGTGCTAGTCTTCGGGTCTTTGCGGGAGAAATGAACTACATCGTCGTCCGCCAAGGAGACCGGGTGACTTACGATCTCCCTCCATTTCGCAACGACCTTCCGTTCCATGGAACGAGGAATTACGATGGCGACGTGTCGGTGGGGAGCCATGCTCCACTTGTATTGCATTACGTGAAAGAAGCAGCTCCCACCGGTAATAGGATTCGGGCAATTGTCATCGATCCATTCCCGCATCTTTTTCCAATGGGCTTTCGGCTCCTCGGGGGTTGGAACATACTTCGTGAAGCACGCCACGTCCGGGTAGTGAAAGGTGACGAAGGCGTAGTCCTCATGACGCAGCGGCGACAGGTCGAGCTTGTTCAATTTCTTGGCTTGATTTCGGCGCGAGTTGGCGGTTTTCCGGACGGTCTGGGACCGAGCTGAACGCTTGGAATAGTCCTGTTTCGGACCGCTGCCGGGCCGAATAAAATCAATGCTGCGGTTGGTTGAGAGTAGGTAGGCAACCGGTTCTTTGACCGGCGCGTCTTCAGGGGTGCTGTTGGACACGTCGGTCCTTTCAAGGATTAGAGCGAGTGCGGGAAGCCGTGAGGCCCGCTATGTCACGATGTGCGGGCCTCACGGAGGGTGGACTAGGGAATGTTGCTATGCGGCTAGATCGCCCATTTCTTGGCGTCCTACGGCTGCCGTATTACAAGGACGGCACCTGCGTGTTCCAGCCGCATCGAACGACGAGTTCTCCGCATTCCATTCATGTCCATTGCGGCAATGAGTGAGCGTTCCGTATGACCGTGGTTCCCGGAGTCCGTCCTCGATTTCCCTAACCCGGTCCTTCCTGCACTGCTTGCACTGCTTCGCACCGTTCGGCCTGATGTACGTGTTCTCCACCGTGTACTCGTGACCAGTTCTGCAATGCGTAGTCAGTACCTTGTTCGCCTTGCTGCGAGCGTTGTTCTCTGTCCGCGTTGCCAGCATCATGTGAGCGGGGTTGATGCACATGCGGTGGGGGCACTTCTTCGCCAGTGAGCATTCGCTTGGGACGTGGCACACATGGTCTAGGTCGTGATCGACGGGCAGGGTCCCGTAGAGGGCCTTGAGGGCAGCTCGTCTGGCTCCCGTTGGGGCGTAGCCGTTCTTCTTCTTGGCCCCTAGCCAGTAGATGCATTGGTCGAAGTCAATAACTCCATCAGCATCCTGAGAGGCTGTAAACGACTGCCATAGGGTCTTGGACCGGCGCTTAATGCCTTGCAGCCAAACCGGGAAGCGTTCCTTTAGTACGTCGGGGGAAACGAAGCGAGATGCTCCGTCTTCGAGGGTGGCCGCGAAGTTGTTGTCCTTCAGCCACATAGCTGCGACATCCTGAACACGGGACAAACCCGAGGATAAAACGGTTAGGTAGATGGCGATGAAGCCGGTAAACTTGGGCATAGCAAAGGCACCTTTCTCGATGCTCTTGACGGAAATTTGGGGAATTCTGCTGATTGCTTGATCCGTATGGCGTTGGTAGCGCCGGATCGTTTTGAAGGCTGGCTTGCAGTTCGTTGGTAGCGACTGCGAGTCAGCCTTTTTCTGTATCTGCGGCTATAAGGGCCGCAACGTAATTTCGTTGCTTCCGCGCCTTAGCGAGGATTGCCTCCTTGTTTCGCTGGTAGTAGTTCCGGTTATTGTCCGAGTGGCATTCTGCGCATCGTCCGTCCTTGAGCTGCCGCTTGTTGACGGCGTGCTCGCAGGTCGATGATCGACCCATATAGAAAACTCCTAACTAGTAGTGTTGTAATTCTGGTACCGCAATTCAGTTGTCAAAAATCAATCTCGTGAACCCTCCGCAGTCCTGCTTGCGAGCCGGTAAGAAAAGAATAGATCATAAATTCAGGCATTTTTCGTGTCAACGCATTGTCCTGTGCTGGATTGTGTAAACCATGTTGTCGTCATTCAATAATGTTGAATCCGCGTAATTACGCGGGTTTTAGGGGCGGAGCGGGGAAGTGGAACGTCGGGAAAAATAATTCCAAAATTTTTCAAATCCCGTGGCCGGTAAGGCATGCAGCGGGTCTGGCGCTTTGTGTTGAGGGCGCTGAGCGCTGAGGGGGCGACAGGACATGTCTAAAAATGACCGTTCGTGGATGCCGCGCTACCTGACGGCTCCAGGCTCCACGTCGTCATTCCGGATGTGACGCGCCGCCACTGGGCCGTGAATATTCGAAAATTTGTCGTCAAAGCCAGCCGGCTCGAACACCTGGTGGAGCTCGGCACCCTGACGCCGCAGTCGGCTCGGTTCCTCGGCGCGGCAGTGTCCAGTGGCCTCAACATCCTTGTTTCAGGGGCAACCCAGGCCGGTAAGACCACAATGTTGAACTGCCTCGCCGCCAGCATCGGAAGCCGTGAGCGGGTCATCACGGTGGAAGAAATCTTTGAGTTGCAGTTTCCCCTGCGGGACGTGGTGGGACTCCAGTGCCGGCAGCCGAACCTGGAAGGAACAGGTGAGATCCCACTCCGGCGCCTCGTCAAGGAAGCGCTGCGCATGCGGCCCGATCGACTTGTGGTTGGCGAAGTACGGGAAGCTGAAAGCCTCGACATGCTCATTGCGCTCAACAGCGGGCTCCCAGGTATGTGTACTGTCCACGCCAACTCCGCCCATGACGCTGTCACCAAGATCTGCACGCTTCCCCTGCTTGCCGGCGAAAACATCTCGTCTGCATTCGTCGTTCCAACCGTCGCATCCTGCATAGACCTGGTGGTTCACTGCAGCCGGCTTGCCAACGGACGCCGCGAGGTCACAGAGATACTTTCCCTGGGACGGCGGGTTGAAAACGGAATCATCGAGTCATCACCGGTGTTCGCCGTGACGGACGGCGTTCTGCAGGCACGCGCCAACGCGATGCCCGCAATAGAGAAGTTCGCCCGGGCAGGCTTTGACGTTGCTGCCCTGCTGGACCCGCGATGATGTCCGCACTGCTGGGAGCCACTGGGGGAGCGGGCCTGTTCCTTGTCTGGTGGTCCTTGTGGGAATCGCCGGAGCACAAGCCCCGCCAACGGAAGCCCAGCCGGATCGCGGACCTGCTGGCCTCCGCAGGAGTCGAAAAAGTGTCGGTGGGCGGACTGCTCGGAACCTGCCTCGGCTTGGGACTGTTCGTCGTCCTGGTCTTTTATGCCGTAAGCAGGTCGTGGCCGATCGCTGTGTGCTTTGGGCTGTTTGCCGGCTGGCTTCCACTCACTATCCTTCGGTGGCGAGCGAAAAAACGGACCGCACTCCTTCGCCAGCTGTGGCCCGACGTTGTTGACCATCTGCGGTCGGCGATCCGGGCAGGGCTCCCATTGCCGGAGGCGCTCATCCAGCTGGGTGATAAGGGGCCCGAAGAGCTCAGGCCGGTCTTTCGAGAATTTGGCGCGGACTACAGGGCTGGAGGGCAGTTTGACGGTTCCCTGAATAAGCTGAAGGACCGGCTCGCCGACCCCGTGGCCGACCGGATCGTCGAAGCTTTGCGGCTCACTCGTGAGGTTGGAGGGTCCGACCTCGGCAAGCTGCTGGGAACCCTGGCCGAGTTCCTCCGGGAAAACGCGCGAACGCGCAGCGAACTCGAAGCCCGGCAGTCCTGGACCGTCAACGCTGCCCGGCTTGCCGTCGCGGCGCCGTGGATCGTCATGCTTCTCCTCGCCACCCGGCCCGAAGCTGTGCAGGCGTACAACACGGCCATGGGGGCAGCGGTCCTCCTCGGCGGGCTCGTGATCTCGTTGGCCTGCTACTCAACGATGCTCCGGATCGGCGCCCTGCCACAGGACGAACGGGTACTCCGATGATGACTGTGTCACCCGCCGCCGCCATTTGCGGCGCGGTCCTGGGAATCGGCTTGTGGCTGGTCATCTTCAGGTCTCCGCTCATGCGGGCGACGACACTGACCCAGCGCATCGAGCCCCAGTTGAAATCGCAGAACCTGGAGTCGCGACTTCTGTCCGGAGAACACGCCCTGACGCCCTTCGGACCGTTGGAGCGGATTCTCCGCCCGTTGATCCGCGACGGCATTTCCGCCGTGGGGAAAATGAGTCCTGCTCCTGGGGCAACAGCCCGCCGGCTCGCGCAGGCCGGGATCAGCAAGTCAGTCATAGATTTTCGTGCCGAGCAGGTCATGTGGGCCGCTGCAGGTTTCGCCCTCACCTCGGCGATTGTCGCCGTGGGGGCTGCAGCCGGAAGGTTCAACGCCCTGCTGGCCGCTGTCGCCATCATCGGCAGCGGCATTACGGGCTTTGTTGTTCGGGACTACTGGCTGGGTGTGCAGGTCCGCAGGCGGGAAGAACGGATGATGGCCGAGTTTCCCAGCCTCGCCGAACTGATGGCACTGGCCGTCGGTGCAGGGGAGAGCGCCACTGGAGCCCTCGACCGGGTATGCCGGAGCGCCAAGGGCGAGCTATCCAAAGAGTTCTCCACGATCCTGGCAGAAACGCGGGCAGGCAAGCCACTGGTCAACGCCCTCCAGGAGTTCTCCGCGCGTACGGATCTGGCACCACTCGTCCGGTTCGTGGACGGAATCGTAGTTGCCGTTGAACGCGGGACACCCCTCGCGGACGTACTGCGGGCGCAAGCCCAGGACGTCCGCGACACAGCCAAGCGGGACCTGCTGGAAGCCGCCGGAAAGAAGGAAATTGCCATGATGGTGCCGCTCGTCTTTGGCGTGCTTCCGCTGACGGTGATATTCGCCGTCTTTCCCGGCATCGCCGCAATCAGCCTGGGTCTCTGATGGCGTCAACTGATCGGAACGAAACAGCACGCCATCTCAGGTAACGCCGTCAAGGACACGGAAAACATCAAGCGATAGGAAGAGCAAATGAAGATCCGAGTACTCCGCTGGGCAGTCCTAATGATCGCGGTCGCGGCTGCACCCGGGGCCTGGGCCGGCACGTGGGCCCGGCGCGCAGCCCCAATCCGTTTCCCTGCCGTCCAGCGCCCCGCCCGACAGCGCGGGCTGACACGCGTTACCGATGATCCCGAGAGGGGCGATGTTCCAGGGTGGGTCATGATTACCCTGATGTCCGCGGTTCTGGTGGCTGCCCTGCTGGCGCTTGCCGGTCCCGCGCTTGAGGCAATGTTCAACCAGGCAATGGACAAGGTGGGCAACTAGCCCCATGGCCGCTTCCGTCAGCGTCTCCGGTCGCGGTCAGCCGAGTGTCCCTGGCCGGGAACGGGGTTCGGCAGTCGTGGATTTTGTGCTGGTGGGTGGTCTGCTCACGATGTTCTTCCTGGCAATTCTTCAACTGACCCTTGTACTGCACGTCCGGAACACGCTGATTGACGCCGCGGCTTCCGGCGCGCGGTATGGAACGCTCGCGGACCGGGGTCCTGGTGATGCGGAAGAACGGACCCGCGACCTCATCATGACTGCCCTGAACCCATCCTTCGCTGAGGAGGTCAGCACGGGCGAAGTGACAGTCCAGGGGCTTCGGACGCTGGAAGTAACGGTCCGGGCTCCCATGCCTGTAGTGGGGTTGATTGGACCCCGGGGAATGTTGGAGGTGACGGGACATGCCGCGGTACAGCCCTGACTCAGGGCGAGTGCTCCGAAATGCCCGTTGCCGGTTGCTGAGGGCACTGTGCCGAGGACCGGAATCATCCGGCGGGCAAGCGGCCGGGCGCAGTGAGCAGGGAAGTGCGGTTGTGGAGTTCACGTTTCTTGCGCTGCTCCTGATGGTCCCGCTCGTTTACTTCATCACCACCGTCGCGCAGATGCAGGGTGGCTCGTTCGCTGTGGTGGGGGCGGCCGACCAGGCCGCGAAGGTCTACGTCGCCCAACCCGACACCGCGTCCGCCCAAGTGGCCGCGGAGCAGGCCGTGGCGCTGGCACTGGCCGATTTTGGACACAGCCCGGACCAGGCCTCAATGGCAACCACCTGCGACCCCGCTGACTGTCATGCGCCGGGCACTGCCGTGACCGTCACCGTCAGGTTGTCCATCCCGTTGCCGTTCGTTCCGTTCCAGGATGGCTTCAGGCTCTCTGCCACTGAGGTGGAGGCGGCCGCTACCCAGATTGTGGGGAGGTTCCGGTGAAGGCGACGACAGCCGAGGACGGCCAGATAACAGTGATGATTATCGGGTATGTGGCCTTGGCCCTGCTGGTGGCCACTGTCGTGATGGGAATTTCCGCCGTCTACCTGGAGCATAAGCGCCTGCTGTCACTGGCAGACGGCGCTTCCCTTGCAGCAGCAGACAGCTACACGCTGGGCGAGGTGGCGTCCGAGGGCGGCAGCCCATCTGCCGTCCTCAATCCCGCTCGGGTTCGGAGTGTCGCGGCTGACTTCGTTGCCAGGAGCCCCGCTTCGGAACGGTTTGACGCCTTGGCAGTTGCCGGGGCAACCGGTACCCCGGACGGCTCTACCGCTGTTGTGGTGCTCACCGCCGCGGTCCATCCGCCGGTGGTGAACTTCCTCGTTCCAGACGGAATCCTGATTGAAGCGACGTCGACAGCGCGCTCGCGGCTAACACGGTAGGCAGGCAGACCCGGCCGGGTTCGGAGAACAGTGCCTTTCGCCGGATAGCGTAGGCTTAAACGACCATGGCCAATATTGATTTTTCCGCTGAAATCCGCGCCCTCCGCGCCACCTACGAGTCCATTGAACGGGTTACCGATATGGAGGCGCTGAGGGAAGACATCGCCGAACTCAGTGAGCGCGCGGGGGAGCCGGACCTGTGGGACGACCCCGCCGCGGCCCAGAAAATCACGTCCCGGCTCTCGCACCGGCAGTCAGAGCTTGAGCGGCTGACCACCCTGGCATCGCGCATTGATGATCTTGAAGTCCTGGTGGAGCTCGGCCAGGACGAAGGTGACGCCGACTCCATGGGGGAGGCCGCCGCGGAGCTGGAGTCGATCCAAAAGGCGCTGAAGAACCTGGAGGTGGTCACCCTCCTGTCCGGCGAGTACGACGAGCGTGAGGCTGTTGTATCGATCCGTGCCGGCGCCGGCGGCGTGGACGCCGCCGACTTCGCGGAAATGCTGATGCGCATGTATCTGCGCTGGGCAGAGCGCCATGGGTATCCCACCACAGTGATGGACACGTCATACGCCGAGGAGGCTGGACTCAAATCGGCCACGTTCGAGGTCAAGGCCCCGTACGCCTTCGGCACCCTCAGCGTTGAGGCCGGCACCCACCGGCTGGTGCGGATCAGCCCCTTCGATAACCAGGGGCGGCGCCAAACGTCCTTCGCCGCGGTGGAGGTCATTCCGCTGATCGAGCAGACAGACTCGATCGACATCCCGGATAACGAGATCCGCGTGGACGTTTTCCGGTCGTCCGGTCCGGGCGGCCAGTCCGTCAACACCACGGACTCCGCTGTCCGGCTCACGCATATTCCCACCGGCGTAGTGGTGTCGATGCAGAACGAAAAGTCGCAGCTGCAAAACCGGGCCGCTGCCATGCGCGTCCTGCAGTCCCGCCTTCTGCTGCTGAAGAAGGAACAGGAAGACGCTGAGAAGAAGGCCCTGGCCGGGGACGTCAAGGCATCCTGGGGAGACCAGATGCGCTCATACGTCCTGAATCCGTACCAGATGGTCAAGGATCTGCGCACCGAACACGAGGTGGGCAACACGTCGGCAGTTTTCGACGGCGAGATCGACGACTTCATCGACGCCGGGATCCGCTGGCGCACGGACAACCGCAACGCTGAGAAGTAGGACCGGAACACCGCCGCCGCAGACCGGCATACCGCGACACGCCCCCAAAGCCGCGTATTAGCCGGCCATTCCTGCGTATAGTCGAGGGGCCGGGGCCCTACTTCCCCCAACGAAAACCCGTGCACCGGCTGCAGAACTGGGCTGCATTCCGAATCAGCCATGCCCTGCAGGGTACTTAGGGCCATGATCCGATTCGAAAATGTCACCAAGGTCTACGACCAGAAAGCCCGGCCGGCGCTGGACTCCATCAACCTTGAGATAGACCGCGGCGAATTCGCCTTCCTCGTCGGAGCATCAGGCTCCGGAAAATCAACGTTCCTCCGGCTTGTGCTTAAAGAGGACCGCGCCACCTCGGGAGCCGTCTACGTTGCCGGCCAGAACGTCGCGAAGATCTCAAGCTGGCGGGTACCCCGCCTCCGCCGCGGCATCGGCGTCGTGTTCCAGGACTTCCGTCTCCTGCCCCAAAAGAACGTCTTCGCCAACGTGGCTTTCGCCATGCAGGTCATCGGCAAGAGCCGCAGCGTCATCCGCGATACCGTCCCCGAGGTCCTTAAGACCGTGGGGCTCGAAGGCAAGGAGCACCGGATGCCCCACGAGCTCTCCGGCGGCGAGCAGCAGCGCGTCGCCATTGCCCGGGCAGTCGTGAACCGCCCCGGCATTCTCCTCGCTGACGAACCGACCGGAAACCTGGACCCCACCACCTCCATGGGCATCATGGGAGTGCTGGACAAGATCAACCAGAATGGCACCACGGTGGTCATGGCCACCCACGACGACGACATCGTCAACGAAATGCGCAAACGGGTGGTGGAGCTCAAGAACGGCGTGGTGATCCGCGACGAAGCCAAGGCACTCTACACCTCGATGATTCCGGTCATCGGGCAATCCCGCCGGCTCAAGGACGCCAGCGGCAGGGACGAACCCGATGCCCGCCCCGCGGACGACGGCAGCGAAGGTGAGGCACAGCGATGAGGCTGGCGTTCATCCTTTCCGAAATCGGCAGCGGGCTGCGCCGCAACCTTTCGATGGTGGTCTCGGTCATCCTGGTCACGTTCGTCTCGCTGACGTTCGTGGGTGCAGCCGGCATGCTGCAGATGCAGATCAACCAGATGAAGGGCTACTGGTACGACAAAGTCCAGGTAGCAGTCTTCCTCTGCAGCGACGGCTCGACAGCCACCGGCTGCGCAGGCGGTTCGGTCACTCCGGAACAGCAGGACAGCCTCAACACCCTGCTCGAGTCACCGGCTGTGGCCCAATACATCAACGACTTCCAGTTCGAGTCCAAGGAAGACGCCTACAAACACTTCAAGGACCAGTTCTCGAACTCACCGATCGTCGATTCCGTCACCCCGGACCAGTTGCCAGCTTCCTTCCGGATCAACATGAAAGACCCGGAAAAGTACGAAATCATCAGTGAAACCTTCAGCTCGCAGCCCGGAGTGGAAACGGTCATCGACCAGCGGCAGCTGCTTGAGCGGCTTTTCTCGGTGATGAACGGGGCATCCCTTGTTGCGGTGGGCATTGCGGGCGTCATGATCGTATGTGCCATCCTGCTGATCGCCACCACCATCCGGCTTTCGGCCTTCAGCCGCCGGCGGGAAACCGGGATCATGCGCCTCGTAGGCGCATCGAAAACAGTCATCCAGCTGCCCTTCATCCTTGAAGGCGTCATAGCAGCGGTGATCGGGGCAGCCCTTGCCTCGGCAACGCTGTGGGCCGTGGCCCACTTCTTCCTGGGGGAGTACATGTCCAAGCAGTATCCGGACACCGCGTTCATTTCCTCGGGCCAGACGCTGATACTGGTACCTGCCCTGTTAATCCTTGGCGGATCCTTGGCTGGAATTTCGTCCCTCTTGACCCTCCGCAGATATTTGCGCGTTTAGGCTATGCAAACCGACCAAGGAATGCCGATGAACGTAACGTCAGAAAATCCCGCACGCCTGCGACCGAGGCGTCCTGCAGCACGCCGCTCGGCGCTCCTGAGCGGGGTACTCGCCGTCGTCCTCGCTTCCGGGCTTGCCGCGTCCGCACCGCCGGCATTTGCCGATGAGCTGGAGGACAAGCAGGCCGCGCTCCAGGCTGAAGCCCACCGCGTCCAGCAGTCATTGGAGTTCGTTGACTCGCGGATCGCCAAGGCCGCCGGTGACCTGGTCCTGTACCAGGGCCAGCTGCCCGGCGCCCAGCAGGCGCTGCTCGAAGCGCAGGGGCGTGTGGCCAGCGCAGTCAAGGAAGTCGAGGCGCTGTCCGCCCGCGTTGACATGGCCCAGCAGAACAAGGCGAAAATCACCCAGCAGCTGGAAACGGACAAGCAGAAGATTGCCGACACCAAGAAACTGATCGGCCAGATCGCCACACAGGCCTACAAGTCCGGCGGTGTCCCGTCCAACCTGTCGTTGTTTTTCGGTTCCAACAATGGCGGAAGCCTCACCGACACCATGGACCTCGCGGACCAGGCCATGCGCAGCCAGAACGCTGCCATGGACAAGCTGAGCCAGCAAAACGCCACCAACGTCAACTCCGAGGCACGCCTGCAGGCCGTGGAAGCGGAGATCAAGGATTTGAAGGCAAAGGCCGACGCCGCCCTTGAGCGTGAGAAGGCGGCCCGCGACGAAGCCGCTGCCAAGAAGGCCCAGGTTGACCAGCTGATCGCTGATACGACGCGCCTCGACGCGGAGCTTCAGGCCGCCAAGCCGGGAATCCAGGCGCAGCTCGCCGGAGTCCAGGCAAGCCAGAACCAAGTGGCCAACGAGATCGCAGAACGCGATCGCAGGGCGCGGGAGGCATGGGAAGCCGAGCAGCGACGGCTGGCCGAGGCAGCTGCTGCCGCGGCCGCCGCGGCTGCCGCGGCAGCGAACCGCCCGGCACCGCCGGTCCAGCCGTATGTCCCGCCTGCTGCCGGATCGCCGTCGGCCTTCGGCCTCCGCCATCCGTTCGACGGCAGCATTCCCATCACGTCCGGGTTTGGTTGGCGCACAACCCCGCCGGGGACCATCGATTTCTACGGCCAAGGCGGCTATGTCCACACGGGCATCGATTTCGGTGCCGCCTGCGGTACTCCGGTGTACGCCGCAGCGGCCGGTGAGGTCTTCAGCTCCGGCTGGAACTCAGCTGACGGCGGCGGCTGGCGGGTGAAGCTGGACCATGGGGTGGTGCAGGGCAACTCCCTGACCACGATCTACTACCACAACTCCAGCATCGTGGTGTCGAATGGACAGCGGGTTTCACAGGGCCAGCTCATCGCGTACTCCGGCAGTACGGGCAACTCCACAGGCTGCCACGCCCACTTCGAAACCTGGCTGAACGGCGCCGCCGTGGACCCGATGGGCCTGCTCTAGGGCTGCGCGGCCCTGCCGTACACTGGTATGACTCCGCTGCGACCCGGCCGGAGGACATGACGATTTGATTGAGGAGCTGTTCCGTGCCCAAAGAAAGTGGCCGTAAGGTGGTGGCCACCAACCGCAAGGCCCGGCATGATTACCACGTGCTGGATACCTATGAGGCCGGCATTGCGCTGATGGGCACCGAAGTGAAATCCCTCCGCGAGGGGCACGCGTCCATGGTGGACGGGTTCTGCACCTTCTACAACGACGAACTGTGGATGGAAGCAATCCACATTCCGGAGTACAACCAGGGCAGCTGGACCAACCACGCTGCCCGACGCCGCCGCAAGCTGCTCCTGCACCGCGAAGAGCTCATCAAGATCTCCCGCAAGGTCCAGGAAGCCGGCTACACCATCGTGCCGCTTCAGCTCTACTTTGTGGACGGCCGCGCGAAAGTTGAAATCGGCGTGGCCCGCGGTAAGCGCGAGTACGACAAACGCCAAACACTCCGCGAACAGCAGGACAACCGCGAGGCCCAGCGCGAGATGCGGGAACGCAATAGGCGGCGGGGCTGAGCGGTGGTGCCCGGAATGAATCCGGCGCAACATGCGTTACTATAAATAGTCCGGCGGGTACGCCCCGCGGGATTGGGTAAATATGTTGGTAACAAAATACGGGGATGATCGGTTTCGACGATGTTAGTCGCGACAGGTGAAGCGGGCCGAGGATGCAGAATTATCTCGTAAACGCTGTCTGCAAACCAATAAGTGCCGAATCTAAGCGCACTGACTTCGCTCTTGCTGCCTAAGCAGTAAGACAGTCCGTCAGCCCGAGGTTGCTATTGCCCCGGATCCTGGCGTCATTTAGATAGCCACTGCTGTTTGCCCCCGTCATCGGGGTAAACGGGACTCATAGATGACTGGGCCCGGATCAGCCAGCTGTTTGCAGCATGGCTGGGGCCGAGAAAGTCCGACGCAAACTGCGCCCGGAGAAGCCCTGACAACACGACATCGGACGGGGGTTCAATTCCCCCCATCTCCACACCCATGCGGTGGCTCGGTACGTCCTTCCGGATGAGTCGAGTTGCTGAAAGAACACCCCGGTCTTCGGACCGGGGTGTTTTTCTTTGCCCGGATTGCCGGTATCGACCGGGCTGGTGTCCCACGAAGGGGCCGGACCCTGGATCAGTGCACCCAGGGCCCGGCTACCCAGGTCCCTGCAGGCAGGACTATTGCCGGGCCTCGTTGAACCTTTGCGCCACCACGGGCATCAGTGAGTGGATGTAGCTCCGTGAGGCGTGGTCGAAATCGGCGTAGACCTGCAGCCCGCCGATGACCGCGTAGCAGGTCTGGTCGTCGCAGAACTGGTCCGACATGTCGAGTACCTTTACCGACGGTTTGGCCACGCCGATGGCGGCACTCGCAATCGGGTCCGGAACCAAGGCCTCGGCGCGGGTGTTCGCGCAGTTGATGGGCTGTTGCTGGTTGAGCGCCACGCAGTCCGGGCTGCTGTGCCGCAGGGTCAACGGGGGATCCCGGAAGACGAAGACCCTGGCGCCTGCACCCGTCCAGGCGAGGAACCGCTTGGCCACGGCATCGCCGTACTGTTCCAACTGGGGGCGTCCACTGCCGTCGTCGATCGTCTCGCCGGCTCCGAAAGACGAAGCGAAAACCATGCCGGGTTTCTCCTGGACGATCCTGTCAGTCACCTTCTGGCTCCACTCCAGGCACCGCTTCTGGGAGCGTGCGTCATCTGCGGGTTCGCCCATGAATGCCACCCGCTTCACATCGACGAAGGGGCAACCACCCACCATGGACTCTTTCAGCTTCCATTTGTGCAGCCGGGCAAGCTCATACAGCGCGCTCTTCCACTGCTCTGCATGCGAGTCGCCGATCAGCCAAACTGTTGCGGCGGCCTGCGCGCCGCCGGTGAAATCGCACTCCGTCAAAAGTTTCTGGTCCTCGAACATGATCGGGTCCGCCGCAGGGTGGCACTCGGGGGCGTCAAAGCGCGGAGCCTCGTTCGGCCCCACATTGGCAACCCGGGCAGCGCCAAAGGGATCACCGCAATTGTTTTTCGGGTCCAGGCTGCGCGCACCGTAGCAGGGATCCCCGGAGAGACTCTGCAGCTTGGCCGTCTCTGCCTCCTGCGCCTTCCCAAAGCTCAGCAAAAGGCCCCCGCACAAGGCACAGACGGTAGCCATGGCGGCCGCCATGACCAGGACGACCCGGAGCGGTTTGGCCCCCTTCAGGAGTTTGGTGCGGCCCGGGTCTTCAACGAACTTCTTCGAGGCGTAGGAAAGCCCGATGGCCAGTGCCAGAATGGCGATTTTGTCCAAGGTTCCCAACGGGCGGCTCAGGACGGCCGGCGCCAGGACGATGAGTGGCCAGTGCCAGAGATAGAGCGAGTAGGACACATCGCCCAGGAACTGGATGGGCCTGGCGGCAAACAGCTGGTTGGGGGACCAGAAGGGGCTGTTCGGACCTGAGGCAACCACCAGCACAGTGCCAAGGACGGGAACCACGGCAGCGAAGCCGGGGAAGAACGTCTGCTCATTGAAGGTGAGGGCGGAACAGGCTATCAGCCCGTATCCCAGCCACTGCGCTGCTCCGGAGAGGGCAAGGTGGTAGGAGGGCAACCGCAGGCGCAGGGCTCCCACAGCGTGGGCGCCTCCGATGGCTACCAGCGCCCCGGCGCCGAACTCCCAGACGCGGGCCGGCGTGACAAAGTAGGCCGGGCTCTTGTTGGTGTACGTAAACCAGATGCAGAAGACCAGTGCGATGGCACTGGCAAGCGCGACCCCCAGGGTAAGTAACGCCCGCCTGCGGAGCCGGAACCTCACCGCGGCCGTAAACAGTCCGAGCATAAGGAGGGGCCAGACCAGGTAAAACTGCTCTTCGACGGAAAGCGACCAATAGTGCTGCACAGTGGACGCGGCTTCGTTGTGCGCTGAATAGTCCACGGACTTGGCGGCCAGCAGCCAGTTTTCGACATACAGCACCGAGGCCATGGTTTCCTGGGCAATGGCCACCCAGCGTGAGAACGGAAGCAGCACCCACGCGGCCAGGAGTGAAGCGACGCCCACCAAGGTTGCCGCCGGGAGGAGCCGCCTGATCCGCCGCGCATAGAACTGGCCAAGGTTGATGCGGTCTGACCGTTCCAGTTCACCGAGCAGGTGCTTGGAAATCAGGTAACCCGAGATCACGAAGAACACATCGACGCCGACGTACCCGCCCGGAAGCCGGACGGGCCATAAATGGTTGAGGACCACGAGCATGACTGCCAGGGCCCGAAGGGCCTGGATGTCCTTGCGCGTTGCGTTGACCGATTCTTTCCGTCGCAGTTCCGACCGCGTTCGGAACAAGACCTGTCCGGTCACACGTACTCCTTGTTATTCGACCTGTGGGTTCACCGTGGAGCGGGAGGTCCTGTACCGGCACAGCTTTGGCGGCCAGGCGTGCTGTCCACCGGGAACAACGCCCGGTTGGTGTGAAAGCCGCATCGTCGGTGAAGCCGATACAACCCACATGGTGTGAGGTTGTGGAGAAAATCCCCTCGGGTACTTTAGCACCGCACATACCTTGGTGATGGTGTGGGCCGGCCAAGGTGAAGGGTGGCCAGTGGTGCGGCGGAGAAGCGGTTGGAACAGGGATCCGCACGGAGAGCAGGCGTTCACCGAAGGCGTAGCAGCCCCGGGACTAGCGTTGACCGGCCGCCCGTTGTATCCGGTAAGCCCCGCCACGACGGGCGCGGGTGCCAGGACAGGGAGGTGCGTTATGGAACGCGCACGGGAAGAGGCTTCGGACAGGCACGACGACGATGCCTTGGATTCGTATTCACGCACAGTCATGCGCGTGGCAGCGGAGGTCACGCCGCATGTTGCCGCCATCGAGATGTCAGCCACCCGCCGCAACGGCCGGATGCGCGTTGGAGCGGGCTCAGCGGTGCTTTTCACAGAGGACGGCTACCTCGTCACCAATTCCCATGTCGTGGCGGGAACAAAGAACGGGCACGCTGTCTTTGCCGATGGGAGCAGGATGGAGTTGGAGCTGGTGGGCGCGGACCCGCTGTCTGATCTCGCAGTGGTCCACGGCCGGCGCCCCAAGGTCCGGCCAGCCGAGCTGGGTGATGCGGAGTCCCTGCGTGTCGGGCAACTCGTCGTCGCCGTCGGAAATCCGTTGGGCCTTGCGGGCTCGGTAACGGCCGGAGTAGTCAGTGGCCTGGGCCGCGCCATACCGGTCTGGGCGGATGGCAACCGTCGGGTGATCGAGGATGTCATCCAGACGGACGCTGCGTTGAACCCGGGAAACTCAGGCGGCGCCCTGGCGGATACGCACAGCAGGATCGTGGGCATCAACACCGCCGTGGCCGGGGCAGGGCTGGGCCTGGCAATCCCCATCAACTCCACCACCCGGCGGATCATTTCGGCGCTGCTCGCGGACGGCCGGGTGCGGCGGGCCTACCTGGGACTCGTCAGTACCCCGGTCCGGCTCAATCCCAGCGCAGTCATCCGGAGCGGCCAGCGGGACGGGCTCCGCATAGTTGAGGTGCTGCCCGGTTCTCCGGCAGACCGGGCCGGCCTGGCTGCCGGGGACATCGTGCTGACAGCCGGTGGGAAGGCGGTCAGCAACGCCGAAAGCCTGCAGCGGCTGTTGTTCTCCGATGCCATCGGCCAGCCACTGGACCTGGCGGTACTTCGTGACGGTGCGGACCTCCACCTCGTGGCGGTCCCTGACGAAATGACCAGCAACCCCAGGTGAGCCCTGCTGACGTGTCAGCGTCCGCCGTCGGGCGCTTCGACGTCCGCGATGCCGACAAAGCGCGTGCCCACGCCGTCGAACTCGCTGCGGACAAATCCCGGCCGGGCCGTCGGCACTTCGTCCGGGCGGTGATGGTCGCACACAACATAGGTGAAGTCCGGCCACCATTTTTTGGGCC
Source organism: Pseudarthrobacter chlorophenolicus (assembly GCF_000962805.1). GTDB lineage: Bacteria > Actinomycetota > Actinomycetes > Actinomycetales > Micrococcaceae > Arthrobacter > Arthrobacter chlorophenolicus_A. Next base: position 24,864 of record NZ_JZTW01000005.1, read on the forward strand.
GTGCCGCTTCCTCGTAGCCGCACACTGCGCAGACGAGGTGGACCCAGACCGGCCGTTTGCCTGTCCGGTTGGCGCGGGATTGCTCCAGCCAGGCCGGCGGGCTGTCCAGCAGGGCGCCGAGTTCCTCCTCGGACATGAACTTGGGGAGGCCGTGGCGCTGGGCCATTTCCATGGGGATATCGAGGGCTATTGCCACGTCGCGTCTGCTGATCATCACCTCCACAATACGTGAACGGGAAGGGCCGCCACGGATGGAACGGGCTCCTCAGGACACCAAGGCGATTCCGGCGGCAGCGGCGCCGAGGCCCAGAACCAGGTTCACTGCGATGTTCATGGCTGCGGCCCCGAACCGTGCCTCGCCGAGCAGGCGCACCGTGGCAGTGGTCCAGGAACTGAAGGTCGTCAGGCCGCCTGCAAAGCCTGTCGCCAGGCCGGTGCTCCATTCGTGCCCCAGCCCAAGCTGCGCCGTGAGGCCGTACGAGATCCCGATGATAAAGGAGCCTGCCACGTTGACCACCAGCGTTGCCCAGGGCCAGTGCAGCCGGTCCTTCGACAGGCCCAGCCGTACAGTGCGCCGGGAGCTGTGGTGGGCGAACCAGCTGTCCGTAGCGAACCGCAGGAGCGCGCCCGCAACCCCAAAGATTCCCACCAGTACGGCGCTGATCAAGGCGGGCTCCCGGAGCCGTCACGCGCGGACAACCGCCCGGTGAGCTTTCCGAGGCGCCAGCCGAGGGCCGCCGAGAGCAGGCCCAGCAGCAGGGAGAGCCCCAGGTAGGCGATCCACACCACGTGCTGCCCGTCGCGCGCCAGCTGGTCCACGGCAAACACCACCGCCGAGAACGTGGTGAACGAGCCAAGCAGGCCCGGTCCCAGCCCGGCACGGAGCCAGAACGCGGTCTGCGGCCGCGCCATCCAGGTGGTGGTCAGGGCCGCCAGGACGAAACTCCCGACGACGTTGATCCAGAGTGTTGTCCAGGGCACCGACCCGGCGGGTTCCGGGAAGGCCAGGCCCATCCCGTACCGGAGTTCAGAACCAATGAGGCCGCCGGCGGCAACCGCCAGCCAGGCACGGCCCGACGGAATCCACGACTCCCTCATAAGGCCCTGCACATGTCAGGACTCCGCCAGGATGCAACCCTCATGGGGGCGGCCGGTGTGCACCCACAGCGCGGAGGTGACCTCGTCCGCGAGATCGAATTCCCTGGTCCGGCCGGCATTGCTGATCCGCACAATCAAGGCACCGCCGAAGGGGCGACGGCCCAGGATTTCTACTTCGGAATCAAGGTCGATTTCTTCGGCCGCAAGGTAGCGCAGCAGCTCGGGGTTGTCGTCGCTGATGCGGGTGATCCGGCCGGTGTGGCCCTCGTCGAGTTCGCCCAGGAGCCGGGCAACGGGCATGTGGACCTTGCCGTCTGCTGTGGGAATGGGATCACCATGCGGGTCCCGTTCCGGGTGGCCCAGTTGGGCAGACACCCGCTCGATAAAGGTGTCCGAGACAGCATGCTCCAGCAGTTCGGCTTCGTCGTGTACCTCATCCCAGCTGTAGCCGAGCTGCTGGACAAGGTACGTTTCAATGAGCCGGTGGCGGCGCACCATGGACAGTGCAAGCCGGAGCCCTGCCTCGGTGAGGGTAATGGCGCTGTAGGGTTTGTGGTCCACCAGCCCCTGGTCCTTCAGCTTGCGGACCATCTCCGAAACTGACGAGTTTGCCACTCCCAGGCGCTGCGCCAGCTGCGAGGACGTGATGGGCTTGTCCTGCCATTCCGTAAACGAATAGACCACCTTGACGTAGTCCTCAATGGAGGAGGAGGGCGCGCTGGTCTTCACACGTTCAAGCCTACCCGGTGGCGGCACGCGGCCGGGATGCGCGCGTCACGCCCGGACAGCGCGCCAGGACAGTGTCAGGTACGGCAGGCTGAGTTCTTCACCCTCAGCGTGCCCCAGATGCTCATGGAGGTACCACGCGAGGTTTGCCAGGACTTTGGCCCTGGTCTGTTCGTTGGCCCGCAGGTAGTAGCTTCTGGATTTGGCCAGTTCCATCAGGTCGGCCGGGGTGACATGATCCTGCCAGCGGGTCACGTGCTCTTCGATGCCCTCGAACTCGGGGCCCACCAGCGGCCGTTGGCCGGGCTTGTAGACGTCCCCGGCATGCATGATGCGGGAAAGCCGGTGCACCCACGGCACCGAGGTGTCCAGCTGGTTCCACACCAGTCCCAGCGTTCCCTGCGGGCGCAGGACCCTGGCAAGTTCAGTACTGGCTACGAGGGCGTCACACCAGTGCCAGGCCTGGGCAACGCTGACGACGTCGAAACTTGCGTCACCGAGGCCGGTGGCTTCGGCAGTGCCGCGCAGGGCGGCCGCGGCCGGGTACTGGGCGGACAGTTGCGCGAGCATGTCCGCGGACGGATCGACGGCGGTTACGGACAATCCCAGTGCCAGCAGCAGGTCAGTGAATTTGCCCGTCCCGGCCCCGACGTCGAGCGCATCCTGGGCGCCTTCCGGCACGAGCCACTGGGCAGATTCCGCCGGATACCCCGGACGGACCCTGTCATAGTGCTTGCCGCCGTCCTGGAAGCTCTGGCCGAGCTCACGGCGACGCCCGTGATCGAGCTTGGGCCCACCCCGAACCACGTACGGCCTCCTTCAAACTGATTCCCTGCGGGTACCGTCCGAATTTACCGCATGCGCCGGGGTGCGGACGCCCGGCCGTCAGTCGTCGATGCAGGGAGCTGCGCCGGCAGTTCCCGGAGTGTTCGGTGCCCAGTGGGGATAGGTCCTGGTGTCGTTGGCGGGCACCCAGCGGCCGGCATCCACCACATAGTCCCAGCCGAGCCCGTCCCGGCGGAGCTTCTCAATGCCCGCGAGGAGCCGCTGGGCATCTTCCAGCCGGGAGCCGACGCCAAAGCTCGCCCGGAGTGAACCGGAAGGAAGCCCAAGGCGCTTCAGCAGCGGGTGGGCGCAGAAGCGGCCATCCCGGAGTCCCACACCGTGTTCGGCGGACAGGTACGCGGCCACCAGGCCGGCGTCGTATCCTGCCACCGAGAAGTTCACCACCCCGATGGTGTCCTTGTCCGGATCAGTGTCCTTGAAGATCTGGTGCACCGTGACGCCGTCGATCGCCTGCAGGCCCTCCACCAGGTAGGAACGGATGGCCGACTCGTGGGCGTGCCAGCGGTCCTGGTCCAGGCTCGCGATAACCTGGGTTGCCCGCGCCAAGGTAGCAGCACCCAGCACGTTGGGGGAGCCGCCCTCATGGCGGGCCGGGCCGGTGGCCCAGCTGACGCCGTCGAGCTTTGCTTCCTTGACAGCGCCACCGCCGGCGAGGTGGGGAGTCCCTGCGTCAAGCCAGTCCGGACGGCCCACCAGCACGCCGGCGCCGAATGGTGCGTAAAGCTTATGCCCGGAGAAGGCAAGGTAATCGACATCGTCGGCGCTGATGTCGACGCGGCGGTGCGGCGCCAGCTGGGCCGCGTCTACTACGATGCGCGCACCGTGCCGGTGGGCGAGGGCGGCAAGCTCCCGGATGGGCAGGATTTCGCCGGTGACGTTGGAGGCTCCGGTCACGGCCAGCAGGCTGACGCCGCCCTGCTCCAGTTCGGCGCGCACCGAATCGATGGTCCCGGCGATCGTGTCGGCAGCAACGATGCTCCGGTGGGGGACACCCTGCCACGGGAGCAGGTTGGCGTGGTGTTCGATGTCCAGGTAGAGGACGTCACCAGCGGATTTGCCGTCCGCTCCGGGGAGGCAACCAGCCAGCAGATTGAGGGAATCGGTGGTGTTCCTGGTGAAGATGACGGAATCGTCGGGGCGGCCGCCAACAAATTCGCGGACGATGTTGCGCGCATTCTCGTAAACGGAAGTGCTGATTTGCGACGCGTAGCCAGCACCACGGTGGACGCTGGCGTAGAACGGCAGGATCTCGTTGAGGTAGGCCGACACCACGGTCAGCGCCGGGGCGGAGGCCCCGTAGTCAAGGTTGGCGTAGCGGACGTGTCCGCCGGAAATCAGCGGGGCCAGGATCTCAGCTCCGGTAACCGCTGCAAGCGGATGCCCGGCGGCGGCCAGGTACTTGTCCGGAACGCGGTCGGCAGCGATTGCGGTAATGGGGGAGTCGACGGCAGTGGTCATGGAGGCCTCACTTCAGGACAGGACTCCGGCAGTGCTGGAATCCGCGCTTGCCGCATCCGCTCCGGACCGGCCTGGTCGTCACCCGGGGCACCCCACCGCGAATGGAGGGTTGCCGGCCAGCAAACCGGGGTTTAGCGCTGGCACTCGTGACCTGGATAAAACCATAGAACATCCGGCGGCCCGGTCTGAAGCCGGGAGGATTGTTAAGGGTTTTGTTACGCGTGGCCCGGGAATCGGGACTTTCTTCGAAGATTACGACGGCGGGCGCCCCCTTTCGGAGGCGCCCGCGGTCGATTGTTCGGTAGGAGGCCTGCCTACAGGAGGTCGTCCAGGCCGGGGTTCAGGCGGTGCAGCACTTCGGTGTGCAGGATGGAATTGGTGGCCAGGGCGTTCCCGCCGAACGGCCCGTCCTCGCCTTCGAGGGAAGTGAAGCGGCCGCCGGCCTCCACCACGATGGGAACGAGGGCGGCCATGTCGTAAAGGTTCAGTTCGGGCTCGCAGGCGATGTCCACCGACCCTTCGGCCACCATGCAGTAGGACCAGAAATCGCCGTAGGCGCGCGTCCGCCAAACGTCCTCAGTCAGGCCCAGGAAGTCGTCCAGGTTGCCGCGTTCCTTCCAGCCGCCCAGGCTGGAATAGGACAGCGAAGCGTCGGACAGGGTGGAAACGTCCGAGACCCGGAGCCGGGTGGCCGATGCAAGGGAACGGCCCATGTAGGCCCCCATGCCTTTGGCAGCCCACCACCGCTTACCAAGGGCGGGTGCGCTGACCACGCCAACCACCGGCTCGCCCTCGTCAACCAGGGCGATGAGCGTAGCCCAGACTGGAACTCCGCGGACGAAGTTCTTGGTGCCGTCGATGGGATCGATGATCCACCGCCGGGAGCCGTGGCCGGTGCTGCCGAACTCTTCACCCAGCACAGCGTCGCGCGGCCGGGAGCGTGAGAGCTGGCCGCGGATGGCTTCCTCGGCGGCTTTGTCCGCATCGGTGACCGGCGTCAGGTCGGGCTTGGTCTCCACGTGGAGGTCCTGCGCCTTGAAGCGGCTCATGGTCTGGTCATCCACGGAATCGGCCAGGACATGGGCCAGTCGCAGGTCGTCGTTATAGGTCGAAGCGGGTTGGATCATGGTTCCAAACTACCGTCTGGCGCCGGTTCTGCCGGGAGGTGGGCCGTGCCGGTTGGCGCTGTCAGCTGATGCTGCCGAGCTCCTTGGCCTCCTGGGCTTCCATCCTGGGATCGGCGCCCAGGAGCCGGCGGAGCGAAGCCAGGCGTGCTTCACCGGTGGGTCCTGCATGTCCGCCTTCCACCCAGGCGTCCAGCCCGCAGTTGACGGCGGTGGCCGTGTGCTTGCAGCCGCGTTCGCAATCATCAGTGCCCGGCGAAAGATCCGGGAACGACCTCAGGATCCGGTCCGGATCCACGTGGGCAAGGCCAAATGACCGGATGCCGGGGGTGTCGATGATCCAGCTTCCGGGAGGTGCGTCAGCCAGGCGCAGGGCAAGGGCCGATGACGACGTGTGCCGTCCCCGGCCGGTCACCGCATTCACGCCGCCGGTGGCCCGCTCCGCGCCGGTCAGGGCGTTCACCATAGTGGATTTGCCGACGCCGGAGTGCCCCAGCATCACGGTGACCTTGCCGCCCAGGTGTGCCCTGAGCCCGGCAACAGCGTCACTGTCCAACCGGGCCGACAACCCGTCATCGGACCGGGCGTCGATGCCTGATGCCTTCAGGTCGGCCGTCCGGCTGATGATGACCGGGAAATCAAGGTGCGTGTAGTTGGCCAGGAACTCGCCGGGATCCTTCACGTCCGCCTTGGTGACCAGGAGGATCGGCTCGATGCCGGCGTCGTACGCTGCCACCAGGGCGCGGTCGATGAAGCCTGTGCGGGGCTCAGGGTTGGCTGCCGCCACTACTACCACCAGCTGGTCGGCGTTGGCCACGACGGCACGTTCCACGGGGTCAGTGTCGTCTGCACTGCGGCGCAGGAGGGTGCTGCGGTCCTGGATTTTGACCAGCCTCGCCAGGGTGTTGGGGTCCCCGGAGACGTCGCCGACGAGGGAGACGAAATCGCCGGCAACCACGGGGTTGCGGCGCAGCTCCCGCGCCCGCGCGGCAATGACGGTCCGTTCGTTCCCGGAGTCTTCGTCAACGACGGCGGTGTAGCGGCCGCGGTCGACGGTGATGATGCGGCCCGTTACGGCGTCGTCGTGACTGGGTCGGTCCTTCGTGCGCGGCCGGGTGCCCTTTTTGTTGGGCCGGATCCGGACGTCGGATTCGTCCCAGGAGTCAGTCCTTCGCGGCACCGGCGGAACCTCCCGCTCCGTTTTCGGAGCCGTGCGTGGCCGGGGTCGTACAATGCTGCGCAAGCATTCCCGCCCACAACCGCGGGAAGTCCGGCATGGTTTTGGCCGTCGTTGCGATGTCCTCCACCTGGACCCCCTCAACGGCGAGGCCGAGGATCGCCCCGGCGGTGGCCATGCGGTGGTCGGCATAGCTGTGCACGACGCCGGCATGCAGCTTTGCCGGGCGGATGACCAGGCCGTCGCTGGTTTCCTCCGCATCGCCGCCCAGGCGGTTGATCTCGGCGACCAGTGCGGCGAGCCTGTCCGTTTCATGTCCCCGAAGGTGGGCGATGCCGCTGAGGCGGGACGGGCCGGTGGCCAGGGCACAGAGCGCGGCCACCGTGGGTGCCAGTTCGCTGGTGTCGGCGAAATCCGCTCCCTTGATTTCGGGACCGCCCCGGACCGTCAACACCCCGTCCAGCAGCGATACTTCTGCGCCCATCCGGGCCAGGATGCTGCGCCACAGGTCGCCTACCTGCTGCGTCTGCTCTGGCCAGCCCGGGATCCTGACGGTTCCACCGGTTGCGAGGGCGGCGGCAAGGAACGGACCTGCATTGGAGAGGTCCTGTTCGATCTGCTGGTCAAAGGCGCGGATGGGTCCCGGCGAAACAACCCAGTGGTTGGGAACGGAATCGTCAACCTGCACACCCGCGCCGCGGAGCACGGCCACCGTCATATTGATGTGGTCCAGGCTGGGCACAGGCTTGCCGACGTGCTCGAGGTGCAGGCCTTCGGTGAATCGAGCACCTACCAGCAGGAGTGCGGAGACGAACTGCGAGGACGCGCTGGCGTCGATGACCAGATGCCCGCCACGGACCTCTCCGGTTCCTTCGACGACAAAGGGCAACGACGCGGGCGTGCCGCCATCTTCCGCCGAGACCTTGACGCCGAGTGCTTTCAGCGCCTCGATGATCGTCCCCATGGGGCGCTTCCGCGCGTGCGGGTCGCCGTCGAACGTGCTGGGACCGCTGCGCAGGGCAGCGAGAGGTGGAACGAAGCGCATGACGGTGCCGGCAAGGCCGCAGTCGATCTGCACAGGGGTGCCCGCCGCGTCCTCCTGCCCTGCAGCGGCCCGGTGCTGCAGCGGAACCACCTCAAGGTCGGGGCCGAAGGCGCCGTCCCCCGGTACCTCGGTAATCGTGGCGCCCAGCTGGCGCAGCGCCTCGATCATCAGGACTGAATCGCGGGAATGCAGTGGTGCCCGCAACCGCGATGGCCCGTCCGCCAGGGCCGCCAGGACAAGATACCTGTTGGTCAGGGACTTGGAGCCGGGAACCGTGACTGTTGCGTCGACGGGACGGTCTGCGTAAGGTGCCGGCCAGTTGGGGACAGTCGTTCCGGAATCGTTCCGGGCAGCGGCTGCAGCGATCATGTCCTTTAGGCCCCCGTAGCCTGCTCCACGGCGCGGCGCACGGCCTTGTCGGCCTTGGTCAGCTTTTTGTTCGTGGTCTTGCGCGCATCCGCGGCGAGGTGGGCGGCGCCCTTGCGGGCGTCGGCGGCCAAGTGTTCCGCGCGCCACGCCAGTCCCGGCCTGCCAGCAGTGTCAACGGAAGCCAGAAGGGCGCCGCCGCTGAGCGACAGGTTCTTGAGCAGCTGGCCCCGGCGGGCTTCGCGGCCTTCCTTGCTGCTGATGTCCGCACTGCGCCATTCAACGAACGTGTTGAGCAGCGAGACAACCGTCAGGACGGTTGCCGAAAGCCGTGAGAACTTGCCCAGACCAAAGAGGACTCCGGCGCCGACCTGGGTTCCTCCGATCACGCGGGCAAGCGTCTTCTCGTCCGTTTGGAAAGGCAGGGACGCCGCCGCCTTGCGGAGCAGGGGAGACAACTGCTGGGCAGTGTCGTCGGCGTTCTTGAGCTTGTCCAATCCTGCAATGACGAAGCTGGAAGCCAGCATGGGGCGGGCGAGCGTACGGACAAAGGACATCGATTTCCTCCTGGCTGGACGAACCGCATCGGCAGCGGCATAAGTCCGTTCTAGTCTTGCACTTTTAGGGAATATTTGCCCAAGGCCGGCGGTTATGGCTCTTGGGTCCGCACACGGGGCTGGGCCCGTAAGCAAGCAGCAACAAGCAGCAAAATGGGACACCGGACAGAGAGCGGAGTTGGGCCTTGGCGAGGGTGTTGGACGGAGTTGGCGTTCCAGGGCCGGTGGCACTGGACCTGGTATCGGACGCGTTGCCGGAGTACGGCAGCGCCGGGCCGAGGAGCCTGACAGTAGACTTGAAGGCAATGAGTACCTTGGATCCGGCCGTTTCGGCCATGTATGACGCGTCCAGCGCTGAAGCTAAGGGCGGAAACGCTCCGGCGCCGGCCGGCAACGGAGAGACCCGGGAAGTAACCGACGGCGATTCCAGCGGTAACGGTCTGGACGTTTCCACCGAATCGGTGGAGGAACGCAGGCTCCGGTTTGAGCGCGATGCCATGCAGTACGTCGACCAGCTCTATTCTGCCGCCATGCGGATGGCCCGGAACCCGTCTGACGCCGAGGACCTGGTGCAGGAGGCCTACACCAAGGCGTTTTCGGCTTTCCATCAGTACAAGCCGGGAACAAACCTGAAAGCCTGGCTGTACCGGATCCTGACGAATACCTACATCAATCTGTACCGCAAGCGGCAGCGCGAGCCCCTTCAGTCCAACTCGGACACCATCGAGGACTGGCAGTTGGCACGGGCCGAGTCGCACACTTCAAGCGGACTCCGTTCCGCCGAGGCGGAGGCCTTGGACCACCTTCCGGACTCCGACGTCAAACGCGCACTTCAGGCCATTCCCGAGGAATTCCGGCTTGCCGTGTACTTCGCGGATGTCGAGGGGTTCGCGTACAAGGAAATTTCCGACATCATGAACACCCCCATCGGAACGGTGATGTCCCGGCTGCACCGCGGCCGGAAGATGTTGCGGGACATGCTCGCGGAGTACGCCGCAGAGCGCGGATTCAAGACGGGCGTGGAATCGCAGGCCGCGGCCGACACCAAACAACAGGAGAGCAGGAAATGAGCGACTGCCAGGGATTGGGCGATTGCGACGACACCCGGATGCAACGTATCTATGAGTACCTCGATGGTGCACTGACCCGTGAGGACCTTACGGAGATTAAGACCCACCTCGATGAGTGCCCGGAATGCACGGAGCAGTATGACCTTGAGTGCGTCATCCGGAACATGGTGAAGCGCTCCTGCACCGAAGCGGCCCCGGACAACCTCAAGAACGCCATCCTGGACCGCATCCACGCCATCAAGCCCGTGGACGCCTAGCCGGAGACGAATCGGTGCGCCAACCGTACGCCGCGTTGGCCGCCCGCCCTCAGCGGGACACGCCGGGTACGGGAGCAGCAACAAGTTAAACAGTGAAAGACCCCGGAAGCCGATTGGCGTCCGGGGTCTTTCACTTGAACCGTGGTACCTGGCTTTTGCCTAGGTGTTGGGGCGCTTCCCGTGGTTCGCGCCGCCACGCTTACGGTCACGACGCTTGCGTGCACGCTTGCTCATAGCTGGCCTCCTTACTTTCGGTACTCAAAAGAGCTGCCCTCCAGTCTCCCACATGATTAGACCCGCCGCGAACCGGCGCAAGCGCATGACCTGCAGCTGAACCAGGCGGCTGTGGCCGCTGCTAGCGGGCCAGGGAGTTCAGGACGGCGATCCTGGCCTGCTCCAGGACAGTACGGACCGTCTCCAATGCCACGGGGCTTAAGGGCTCTTTCCCCGCCTTCAGCCGCAACTCCCGCCGGAGGTCGTCGCGGAATGCCTGCAGCATCATTTCCGCTTCCTTCAGGGCCCGGGTTCCCTCGGCCGGCGTCCGTACGCTCCTGCCCCGGAACTCACCAGCCGTGGCGGTGGCGCGGGCAGCCTCTGCCGTGGCTGCGAGGTCTGCGCGGAGGCCCCGCATGTTGCTTCGGATGTCTTCCCGCAGACTGTCCGCCAGCCGGCGCACGGAGGCCGAGATCTCGCTTTCCACCCCGGCCAGTTCGTCGCGGCGGCTGTTCAGCTCGGCAAGGCCGGACTCGGTGATCCGGTAATTGGTCCTTCGGCCGGCGGTTTCAGTGGATACCAGCCCTTCCTCCTCAAGCTTGCCAAGGCGGGGGTAGATGGTGCCCGCACTGGGGGAGTAGGTACCACCAAACCTGTCCTTCAGGGCCTTGATGAGCTCATAGCCGTGTTTCGGCCCTGTCTCAAGAAGCGCGAGGAGGTACAGGCGGAGCGCGCCGTGTGCGAATACCGGCGGCATCACAGCCCTGCTTCCGCGTTACCGCGCTCCGCCCCGTGGAAGATCGACGTGGTGCCGGAGATCGAGTTTGTCCGGACCAGCATCAGTTGGCGGTCCGGCCCGGCTATCGTTTCCACCTTCCCACCCACCTGGGCATAGCGCTGGTCGTTGATGACTACCGCGCCACTTGCCGATTTGGCCACGATATCTACCCCGACGTCGTGCGGCAGCCGGATGGTCAGGTCCCCGGATACCGAGTTGGAGCCGAAATCCTCCGTAAAGCCATGCAGGTCGAAGCTGAGGTCCCCACTGACTGTGTTGGCCCGGACATGGCTAAGGGTGCCGGAGACGGTCACCTCGCCGGAAACGCTCTTGGCGGTCAACACGCCGGAGTGGCTCCGGGCGGTCACGTCTCCGCTGACGGTATTGACATGCAGCTCTCCGGCTGTGCCGTCCGCCATGACCGATCCCGAGACGGTATTCAGCCTGGTGTGTCCGGAGATGCCGGACACCAGCCCGTCGCCGCTGACGGTGCCCGCCTCAACTTCGACATTCTCCCGGACTGCGATGCTGATGATCGCGGAATTGTCGCTGTGATGGCTGACAGTGCCCATCAGGTTCTTGAGCCAGCCTTGGGGGCCGTGCAGCTGGTGGCGGATCTCCAGCCGGCCGTCCACTACCGAGACGGCGACGGGATCCCCTTCGATGTGGGAGATCTCGATGCGGGTCACTGGCTCCTGGTGGGTCACAACATCGAACCTGCCGCTGACCATCCCGAGCTTCAGCGACGTCACGGCGTCGACATCGATGGTTTGCGGACTGGTGACCGTCCAGCTCTGCTCAGGCATTGCCCCTCCAAAGACGATATATCGCGGTGTCTCCACCGTACGCCGGAGGCGCAGGGCAGTCAAGATATATCGCGAAAGCGCTCTACTCCGGAGCGTTTATGCCCAGCCACTGGAACCAGCCGCGGTGCAGGACCAGCCATGCCATGAGTCCATAGCCGGCCTGCCCGGGAGTTCCGCCATTTGCGGCGAGGTCCTGTCGCCACTGTTCATGGTTGAGCAAGGGCGAAAAGGTGTCCACGTACAGGTGCTTCCGGCGGGTGGTGACATCGGCGAAGGCGGTGTTCAGCTCGTCCAGGCGGCGGTTCTGGGCCGGGTCCAGGGTGGGCGGCGGGCCCACGACGAAGACCTCGATCCGGTTCTGGGAGGCGGAGTCGAGGATGTTCGCGAGGTTCAGCCGGCTTCGTGCCGTGGACAGGCCGAACTCAATGTCGCGGCCGGACAGGCCGATGACCAGCCGGTTCTCCGCCTGGTCGCTGAAACGCCGCCCGGCCTCGTCCAGCCACCGGGCGGCGAGCCCTTCGGTGCCTTCCTGCGGGCAGGGCAGGGCATAGCTTTCCAGCAGCATGCCGTCCTGTGGCGTCCGGGCAAGGACACGCCCCAGCCAACCCAGCGCGCGGGGGTCTCCCAGTCCGGCCAGCAGTTCGTCTCCTACAGCTGCTATGCGCAGCTTCCTGTCTTCCACACGATCCTCTTTACGTTCGTACTGACCGGCCGATATGTGCCGGTTGCCGCCTGGAGCTTCAACCGGTGCACAAAGGGCGCTGTCCATCCATTAAACAGAACTGCCCGGCCGGAGTCTGGTATTTCGACTCCGGCCGGGCAGTCCGCTGCCTACTTCCGTGCAAATGCCTGCTTCAGGAGCACGTCCTGCTCAGCAGCGTGCCGCTTCATGGAACCGGCCGCCGTCGAGGCCGACGCGGGCCGGGACACCAGGCGGACCCTGCGGTCAAGTGCGTCCGGCAGGTTCAGGCCGATGAACGGCCACGGGCCCTGGTTGGCGGGCTCGTCCTGGGCCCAGACAACCTCGGCGTTCGGGTACTTGGCAAGCTCGGCCGCAATCTCATCGCTCGGCAGCGGGTACAGCTGCTCCACGCGGACAATGGCGGTGGTCTTGTCACCGGTCTTCTGCCGGGTGGACAGGAGATCGTAGTACAGGCGGCCGGACACCAGGAGGACGCGTTCGACGGCGTTGGCATCCAGGTGCTCGTGCTCGGCGATCACGGGGCGGAAGGTGCCGGTGGTGAAGTCCTCAACGGAGGACGCAGCAGCCTTCAGGCGCAGGAGCTGCTTGGGGGTGAAGATGATCAGCGGCTTCCGCGGCCGGCTGTACGCCTGCCGGCGCAGCAGGTGGAAGTGCGATGCGGCGGTGGTGGGGTTGGCCACGATCATGTTCTGCTCGGCGCACATCTGGAGGAAACGCTCAATGCGGGCGGACGAGTGGTCCGGCCCCTGGCCCTCGTAGCCGTGCGGCAGCATCAGCACCAGCGAAGAGCGCTGGCCCCACTTCTGCTCCGCGGACGAGATGAACTCGTCAATGATGGTCTGCGCTCCGTTGACGAAGTCGCCGAACTGGGCTTCCCAGAGCACCAGCGCATCCGGACGCTCCACTGAGTAGCCGTATTCGAAGCCCATGGCCGCGTATTCGGACAGCAGCGAATCATAGATCCAGAGCTTGGCCTGGTCATCGGACAGGTTGCCCAGGGGCAGCCATTCGTTGCCGTTGGCACGGTCGTGGAACACGGCGTGGCGCTGCACGAAGGTTCCGCGGCGCGAGTCCTGGCCGGCGAGCCGGACGGGAACGCCTTCCATGATCAGGGAGCCGAACGCGGCGATCTCGCCAAAGCCCCAGTCGATGCCGCCTTCGCGGGACATCTGCTCGCGCTTCTCCAGCAGCTGCTTCAGCTTGGCGTGCACCGTGAAGCCGTCAGGGATCTCGACGTGCGCCTTGCCGATGCGGGCCAGGGTGTCGGCAGAGATCGCGGTGTTGGCCGGGGCGTTCGTGCCGAAATCGGACTGCTGGGCGATGGGCCGCTCGATATCCGATACGGCCGCGGAGTCAGCGGTGACGATCGGAATCGGGGACGTCTGTGCTGCGTGCGTCTCGGCAAAGACACGTTCCAGCCGTTCCTGGTAGTCGCGGAGCAGCTGCTCTGCTTCTTCCTCGGTGATGTCGCCGCGGCCGATGAGGGCCTCGGTGTACAGCTTGCGGACCGAACGCTTGGCTTCGATCAGGTTGTACATCATCGGCTGGGTCATCGAAGGGTCGTCACCCTCGTTGTGCCCGCGGCGGCGGTAGCACACCATGTCGATGACAACGTCCTTGTGGAAGCGCTGGCGGAACTCGTAGGCAAGCTGGCCGATGCGTACCACTGCCTCGGGATCGTCGCCGTTGACGTGGAACACCGGCGCCTGGATCATCTTGGCGACGTCCGTGGAATAGGTGGACGAACGCGATGACGACGGCGCGGTGGTGAACCCGACCTGGTTGTTGACCACCACGTGAATGGTGCCGCCGGTGCGGTAGCCGCGGAGCTGGGACAGGTTAAGCGTCTCGGCAACAACGCCCTGGCCGGCGAACGCGGCGTCACCGTGGACCATGATGGGCAGGACGGGGAAGGCTTCGCCCTGGTCCAGGCGGTCCTGCTTGGCGCGCACGATGCCTTCGAGGACGGAGTCCACGGCTTCAAGGTGGGACGGGTTTGCGGCCAGGTAGACCTTGGTCTCGTTGCCGTTCTCCGAGGTGAACGTACCCTCGGTGCCGAGGTGGTACTTGACGTCGCCCGAGCCCTGCACGGAGCGGGGGTCCTGCGTACCTTCAAATTCGCGGAACACCTGGGCGTAGGTCTTGCCTGCAATGTTGGTCAGGACGTTGAGGCGGCCGCGGTGGGCCATGCCGATGGCAACCTCGTCGAGGCCGTCGTCGGCCGCTTCCGAGATGACGGCGTCGAGCAGCGGAATCAGCGATTCGCCGCCTTCGAGGGAGAAGCGCTTCTGCCCGACGAACTTGGTCTGCAGGAAGGTTTCGAAGGCCTCTGCGGCGTTAAGCCGGGAAACGATCCGGAGCTGTTCTTCACGGCTGGGCTTCGAGTAGGGGTGCTCGAGCTGGTCCTGGAACCACTTGCGTTCTTCCGGCTCCTGGATGTGCATGTACTCGATACCGGTGGTGCGGCAGTAGGCGTCGCGGAGGACACCCAGGATGTCGCGGAACTTCAGCATCGGCTTGCCGCCGAAACCGCCCGTGGGCCATTCGCGGTCCAGGTCCCACAAGGTCAGGCCGTAGGTCAGGACGTCAAGGTCGGGGTGCTTGCGTTGTACGTACTCCAGCGGATCGGTGTCCGCCATCAGGTGGCCGCGCACGCGGAACGAGTGGATCAGCTGCTGGATCCGGGCAACCTTGTTGATCTCGTCGGCCGGGTCGACCTGGAGGTCGGGGCTCCACCGCACGGGCTCGTAGGGGATGCGCAGTGCTTCGAAGATCTCATCGTAGAAGTTCTGCGCACCCAGCAGCAGCTGGTGGACCAGCTTGAGGAACTCGCCGCTGCCGGCGCCCTGGATGACGCGGTGGTCGTACGTCGAGGTCAGGGTGAGGACCTTGCTGATGGCGTTCTGGGCAATGATCTTTTCGCTGGCACCCTGGAACTCGGCGGGGTAATCGAGGGCACCGACGCCGATGATGGCTGCCTGGCCCTTGGATAGGCGCGGAACCGAGTGAACGGTGCCGATGCCGCCGGGATTCGTCAGGGACACGGTGGTGCCCTGGTGGTCATCGGCCGTGAGCTTGCCGTTGCGGGCACGCTTGATCAGGTCCTCGTACGTGTGCCAGAACTCTGCGAAGTTGAGGGTTTCGGCCTTCTTGATGTTCGGGACCATCAGCAGCCGGGTGCCGTCAGGCTTGGGCATGTCGATGGCAATGCCGAAGTTGACGTGCGCCGGCTGGACTGCGACGGGCTTGCCGTCCACCTCGTCGTAGTACACGTTCATGGACGGGAACTGGGACAGGGCGCGGATCACGGCATAGCCGATGAGGTGCGTGAAGGAGACCTTGCCGCCGCGGGCGCGGGCGAGGTTCGAGTTGATAACCACGCGGTTGTCGATGAGCAGCTTCGCCGGGATGGCGCGCACGCTGGTAGCGGTGGGAACTTCAAGGCTGGTGACCATGTTGGTGGCGATGGCCTTGGCCGGGCCGCGGAGGACGGAGACGACGTCCTCTTCCGGAGCGGTGGGTGCCTTAACGTTCTTGGGCAGCTGGGCCGGGATGGGCTGGGTTCCGGCGGCGGGCTTCCTGCCGCCGTCGCGCGCTTCCGTGGCAGGCGCCTTCTTCGCGGGTGCCGGTGCCGCGGGTGCTGCCGCCGGTGCTGCTGCGGGCGCTGGCGGTGCGGCGGCCGGCGACGGTGCCGGTGCTGCAGGTGCCGCGTTCACAATGGGCATCTTGGTTGTGGGAGGGTTCGCTGCGGCATTCGCCGAGTGTCCGTTGGAAGAAGAACTGCTGCCTGAGTCGAACGATTCAAACAGCGGCCACCACTTGGCATCCACAGCGTTCTTGTCCTGCTGATACTGCTCGTACAGTTCATCAACGAGCCACTCGTTCCCGCCAAATTCCTCTGGTAGACGGTGGCTTGGCTGCTCTGGCACTTGAAATACGCCTCTTCCATGAGTTTGATTTCTCTGCCGGCCATACGGTGCTACAGCACTCTGACGGACCGGTTTCCCTGAGTCCTCTGAACCCAGACCTCTGCAAGTCTAGTAACCCCAATGTGGTATCTGCCAATAAGGGTGACCCAAATCATGAAGTGACGTTCGGGCCGTTGATTATGGCGGCCGGAAGAGACCCTGGACGGCGTCCCCGGGTATGGGGATCCGGAGTCCGCTGCCGGCGCCCGACAGCGGGCCGGGGACAGGCGCTCCTGTAGACTGAAATCCTTATGGACAGTAAATCTAGGTGCCGGCCTGGGGGCTGTCAGCGGAGCATGAACCACAGCACCGCACAGCCCACCCGCAGAGCCGGCAAACCCCGAACACGCGCCCATCATCTGCCGTCGGCATCCCCGGTCGAAATCCCCGGGGACAGGGCATCTGCCGACCATCCTCCGCCGGACCGATATTCCAGCACCGTGATTCCCGGACCCCTGTCCGGGCGGACGGGGTGCTGAATGGAGTGGCTACTCCTGGCGGCAGGACTGCTGCTGATTGCCGGCACGGGCTTTTTCGTCGCCGTCGAATTCTCCCTGATCGCCCTTGACCAGCCGACGGTCCAGCGTGCTGTCGATTCAGGTGACGCCGGCGCCGTGCCCCTCCTTGCCTGCCTCAAATCGTTGTCCACCCAGCTCTCCAGCTGCCAGCTGGGCATCACGCTCACCACTCTGCTCACCGGCTACGTCATGGAACCATCGGTGGGCCGCCTCCTGGAGGGGCCGCTTACTGCCCTTGGCCTGCCGGAGGTTGCTGCAGCGTCAATCTCGCTGATCCTTGCGATGGTGCTGGCAACCCTGTTGTCGATGCTCCTTGGCGAACTCGTTCCCAAGAACATGGCGATCGCGTTGTCCTTTCCCGTGGGAAAGGCCCTGGCCAGGCCGCAACTGATTTTCACCGCCGTGTTCAGGCCGGCCATCGTGGTCCTCAACGGTTTCTCCAACCGGGTGCTGCACATCTTTGGGCTCGAAGCCAAGGAAGAGATTTCCGGCGCCCGGACCCCGTCCGAGTTGGCGTCACTGGTACGCCGCTCGGCGGCGATGGGAACGCTCGACGCCGGTACGGCCAACTTTGTGGCCCGCACCTTGGATTTTTCCACCAGGACGGCAGCCGACGTCATGACGCCGCGCATCCGGGTGGAGATGGTCGAGGCAGACCAGCCCGTCTCCGACATTGTTGACGCAGCGCGCCGCACTGGATATTCGCGGTTCCCCGTGATCGGGGATTCCGCGGACGATATCAAGGGCCTGGTCCACGTCAAGAAGGCGGTGGCAGTGCCCTCGGACAGGCGCCACAAGCTTGAAGCCGGAGCCATCATGACCGAGGTCCTCAGGGTTCCCGAGACCATCCACCTTGACGCCCTTCTGGCAGAACTCCGCGAAGGAAACCTCCAACTGGCGGTGGTCCTCGACGAATATGGCGGGACGGCCGGCATTGCCACGCTCGAGGACCTGGTGGAGGAAATTGTGGGCGAGGTAGCCGACGAGCACGACAAGGTGCGCCCGGGGTTGCTGCAGAGCGCCTCAGGAGACTGGTATTTCCCGGGGCTCCTGCGCCCGGACGAATTGTCCGAGCAGATCCCCGGCCTGACGGTCCCGGACGAATCAGCCTACGAGACGGTGGGTGGCTACGTAATGAGCAAACTTGGCCGGATCGCAGCGGTGGGGGACACGGTGGCCGTCGACGGCGGATCCCTGAGTGTTACCCGGATGGACGGGCGCCGCATCGACCGCATTTGCTTCCAGCCGGCTGCCCCTGAACCGGACGGCGCCAACAACGGGAGCGCATCATGAGCGACTGGGCCGGCATCGTCTGGCTGGCCTTCCTGCTGCTCGGGAACGCGTTCTTCGTAGCGGCCGAGTTTGCCATCATGTCCGCCAGGCGCAGCCAGATCGAACCTTTGGCGGAGGCCGGGTCAAAGCGGGCCCAAACCACCCTTAAGGCGATGGAGAACGTCTCGCTGATGCTGGCATGCGCCCAGCTTGGCATCACAGTGTGCTCGCTGCTGATCCTGCTGGTGGCCGAACCCGCGATCCACCACCTCCTCGCCGCGCCGATGGAGTTGATGGGCCTGCCCGTGGAGGTGGCCGATGTTGCCGCGTTCGCCGTTGCCCTGATGTTCGTAACCTTCCTGCACGTCACCTTTGGCGAGATGGTGCCGAAGAATATCTCGGTATCGGTGGCTGATAAGGCGGCGATGTTCCTTGCCCCGCCGCTGGTCTTCGTGGCACGGCTGGTCCACCCCGTCATCTCGGTGCTGAACTGGTCAGCGAACCACATCCTCAAGCTGTTGCGGATCGAGCCCAAGGACGAGGTCAACTCGTCCTTCACGCTCGAGGAAGTCCAGTCCATCGTGCAGGAATCCACCCGGCACGGACTGGTGGACGACGATGCCGGGCTGATCGCCGGTGCCCTGGAGTTCTCCGAATACACGGCCGGCGACATCATGGTGCCGTTGGACAGCCTGGTCATGCTCAAGGCTGCCACCACCCCGGTGGAGTTCGAGAAGGCCGTCAGCCGGACCGGCTTCTCACGGTTCCCCATGCTGGATGAGGACGATCTCTTGTACGGCTACCTGCATGTCAAGGATGTGCTGTCCATTCCTGCGACGGCCTACGAGCTTCCGATTGCGGAAAGCCGGGTCCGTTCCCTGGCCAACCTGGCCCTCGGCGACGAAATCGAAAAGGCCATGTCCGTCATGCAGCGCACCGGCTCGCACCTTGCCCGCGTCATCGGCAAGGACGGCAATACCCAGGGCATCCTGTTCCTCGAGGACGTGATTGAGCAGCTGGTCGGTGAGATCCGGGACGCTACCCAGGCCACCGGCATCCGCCGGCTGGGGCAACCCAATGGGGGATAGGCGGCGCAGTGCCGGCGAGTCCGGCCGCTGAAGGGTGCAGGGGGCCGGGCTTACCCTCGCCTAAATAGGAATGATTCCCATTTAGGTATAAGCTGGGCACCTGATGTTCCCCTCCCCAGTGAACCGAGGTTTTCCGTGCGCCGCTTCGCCGTCCGTCCGTCCCTGGCCGCCCTTGCCGGCCTGGGCCTGCTGCTCTCCGGATGCAGCGCCCAGCCGGATAACGCTTCGCCGGGGGCGCAGTCCGGTGACACTGGAATCAATGTAGTTGCCTCCACGAACGTCTACGGCGACATCGCGTCCTCGGTGGGTGGCGATAAGGTCAACGTGACCTCGATCATCACCAAGACCAGCCAGGACCCGCACTCCTACGAGGCAACCGCCCAGGACCGGCTGGCAGTATCCAAGGCCGACCTGGTGATCACGAACGGCGGCGGGTACGACGACTTCATGAAGACCCTGGTGGACGGCAGCAAGCTTGACGCCGCAAACGTGCTTGACGCCGTCGAACTTTCCGGGCTGGAACACTCCGCCGAGGAGGCGGCGCCCTCCGCCGGAGCCGACGCCCCGGCAGGAGACCACGGGCACGACCATGGTGATTTCAACGAACACGTCTGGTACAGCCTGCATGCCATGGAGCATCTCGCCGATGAGCTGGAAGCCAAACTGTCGGCACGTGAACCGGAATCCGCGCAGGCGTTCAAGGCCAACGCTGCCTCGTTCAAGTCGTCACTGGAGGAACTGCACGGAAAGCTGGACAGCCTGAAGGCGTCCGCCGGCGGAGCCCAGGTGGCTGTCACGGAACCCGTGCCGCTCTACCTCCTGGAAGACGCCGGCCTGGTCAACGCAACCCCTGCGGACTACACCGCTGCGATCGAAGAAGGCACGGACGTGCCGCCCGCCGTCCTTCGGGCGGCCACGGACCTGGTGTCCGGCAAGTCCGTGCGGATGCTCGCCTACAACGAACAGACCGAAGGTCCACAGACCGAGGCGCTGAAGAAGGCGGCGGAGGCCGCGGCCGTCCCGGTGGTGGACTTCAACGAAACCCTCCCCGAAGGCAAGACGTACCTGCAGTGGATGACGGACAATGTGGACAGCATCAGCACAATCCTGGAGAGCAAATAGGTGGAACCAGTCGTCAGCCTTACCGGAGCGTCCCTGAAGTTCGGCGAGCGGACGCTTTGGGAGGACCTCGACCTGGCTATCAACCCCGGCGAGTTCTTTGCCGTCCTCGGACCCAACGGAAGCGGTAAGACGAGTTTCCTGAAGGTCCTGCTCGGCCTCCAGAACCTTCACCGCGGCAACGTCGATATCGGCGGCAAGCCGGTGGAGCGTGGCAGCAGGCTGATTGGATACGTCCCGCAACAAAAATCCTTTGCCCCGGATACCCCCATGCGCGCCCGCGACTTGGTGGGACTGGGCGTGGACGGCCACCGCTGGGGGCTGCGGCTCCCTTCGGCAAAGACCAGCCGCCGGATCGACGGGCTCCTGGACCTGGTGGGCGCGGCCGACTACGCGAAGGTGCCCGTGGGCCAGCTGTCGGGCGGCGAGCAGCAACGGCTGCGGGTGGCCCAGGCCCTTGCCTCGGATCCCCGGGTACTCCTGTGCGACGAGCCGCTCCTCTCACTCGACCTGCACCACCAGCAGGCAGTCAGCGCCCTGATCAACAACCAGTGCCGCGAACGCAACAGCGCCGTGGTGTTCGTAACCCACGAAATCAACCCGATCATCGACTATGTGGACAGGGTTCTTTACCTTGCCGGCGGCCGGTTCAGGGTGGGGACACCGGAAGAGGTCATGACCACCGAGGTGCTGTCCGACCTCTACGGAAGCCATGTTGAGGTTATCCGCGCCAATGGCCGGCTGGTGGTGGTTGGACTCCCTGACGCCACCACCCACCACCATGCCGAACCGCATGCGCTCGCCGGCGAGGTTGCGTAATGGACATGGACAGCATCCTCGGAGCCATCTTCAATTTCGACAATTACGGTGAGCTGCTGGTCCTGGTGCAGAACTCCATCTGGGCCGGGGCCATCCTGGGGCTCCTGGGCGGCCTGGTGGGAACCTTCGTCATGAAGCGGGACCTTGCCTTTGCGGTGCACGGCATCTCCGAGCTGTCCTTCGCCGGTGCGGCCTTCGCCCTGCTCATCGGCGCCGATATCGTCTTCGGCTCCCTCGTCGGCTCCGTAGCCGCGGCACTGCTGCTGGGGCTGATGGGGGTCAGGGCGCGGGACAAGAACTCGATTATCGGCGTCATCATGCCTTTCGGGCTCGGCCTGGGAATCCTCTTCCTGTCCCTTTATGAGGGCCGTGCCGCCAACAAGTTTGGCCTGCTGACCGGCCAGATCGTGTCCGTCGACACGGTCCAGCTCCAGGCGCTGGCAGGGACTGCCGTGGTGGTCATGATTGCGCTGGTTGCCATGTGGCGGCCGCTGAATTTCGCGAGCGTGGATCCCGAGCTTGCCGAGGCGCGGGGTGTTCCGGTGCGGACCCTGGCCATTGTCTTCATGGTCCTGCTGGGCGTCAGCGTGGCGCTGTCCATCCAGGTGGTGGGTGCCCTGCTGGTGCTGGCCCTGCTGATTACGCCTGCGGCGGCGGCGCTTCGGGTGACATCGTCCCCGGTGGCCGTGGTGGTCCTGAGCGTGGCTTTCGCTGTGACGGCGACGGTGGGCGGAATCCTGCTGGCCCTCGGCGGACGGATCCCCATCAGCCCGTACGTGACCACGTTGTCGTTCCTGATCTATGTGGTGTGCCGCGTCATCGGATCCGTCCGGCAGCGCAGGGGCATCAACGGGCGGGTCCTGCAGCCGCGGTGACGGGATCCGGTGACCGGCTTCGGGCGGAAAACCTCCGGGCTTAGGCCCGGCCGGCGGCCTTGAGAGCGGTGCAGTCCGGGCAGAGGCCAAAGATTTCCACGGTGTGGGCCACCTCGGTGAAGCCGTGTTCGGCAGCGGTGCGGGCAGCCCACGTTTCGACTGCGGGCGCCTCCACCTCCACGGCCTTGCCGCAGTTGCGGCACAACAGGTGGTGGTGGTGCCCCGTGACGGCGCAGCGCCGGTAGACGGCCTCACCCTCGCCGTTGCGCAGCACGTCCACCAGTCCCTCGTCCGCGAGCGACTGGAGGATGCGGTAGGCGGTTGCCAGGGATACCGAGACGCCCTGGTTCTGCAGGATCCGGTACAGCTCCTGGGTGCTGACGAAGTCGTCCAGTTCGTCCAGTGCCGCGCTGACGGCACGGCGCTGCTTGGTGACGCGCTGTTCCTTGCCGCCGCCCGCAGCCGGGGCGGGAGGGGTGGAATCAGCCTTGGCGCCGAGCGGCATGGATGAACTCGCTTCCGTGGTGTTGGTGGCAACGATCAAGATTACCAGCCGGAGCTCCGTGGACACCTTTCCGGGGCCCGTCCTAGGCTGGCGCTATGAAGCTGACGAAATACACCCATGCCTGTGTCCGCCTCGAGAAGGACAGCCGGGTCCTGGTGATCGACCCCGGCAACTTTTCCGAGACCGGGGAGGCGCTGGCCGGTGCGGAATCGGTGCTGGTGACCCACGAACACGCTGACCATATCGACGTCGACGCCGTGGCAGGTGCCCTGCGCAACAACACGGGCCTATCGCTGTATGCCCCGGCAGGCGTCGCCGCACAGATGCGCTCCGAAGCCGGGGGCGCGGAGGACCGCATCCACGCGGTGGAAGCAGGGTCTTCCTTCCAGGCAGCCGGCTTCGATATCCGAAGCTTTGGCGGCCAGCATGCGCTGATCCATCCACAGATTCCGGTGGTGGCAAACATCGGCTACCTGCTGGACGAAAACCTGTACCACCCGGGAGACTCCTTCATCATCCCTGACGGAATCAGTGTGAAGACCCTGCTGGTCCCGCTCCATGCGCCGTGGAGCAAGGCCGGGGAAGTGGTGGACTTTGTGGTGGGCGTCCGCGCGCCGAAAGCCTTCCAGATCCATGACGGACTGCTCAACGACAACGGCCTGAAGATTGTAGAAGCCCACGTCCAGCGGATCGGTGCGAAGTACGGCACCGACTACGCCCACCTGAATGCAGGGGAGTCCGTGGACATCTAGGCTCCCGTCCACCGGCCCGTCTCGAAGAACTCCGCGATGACCGCTTCCCACGGCGCGGGGTCCAGGCCCCGGGAGGCCAGCCACGTGGCGTTGTGGTAACTGCCCGCGTAGCGTTCGCCGCCGTCGCACATCAGGGAGACCACGCTGCCGCGGCGCCCTTCCGCCACCATCTCTGCGATGAGTTGCCAGACGCCCCAGAGATTGGTGCCCGTCGATGGGCCGGCGTGGAGCCCGGCGAGCGAACGCAGGTGCCGCATGGCTGCCACCGACGCCGCGTCCGGGACCTGGACCATCCGGTCGATCACGGACGGCACGAAGCTCGGTTCCATGCGCGGCCGCCCGATCCCTTCGATGCGGGACGGCAATCCCGTGGCAGGGCTTGCGCCAGTACTGTGGCCAAGCCACCCGGGGTAGAAAGCCGAATTCTCTGGATCCACCACCAGCAGTTGCGTGGGGTGGCTGTGGTACCGCAGGTAGCGGCCGATGGTGGCGCTGGTGCCACCGGTTCCGGCTCCCACCACGATCCAGTCCGGCACCGGGTGCTCCTCCTGGCTGAGCTGGCCGAAGATGGACTCGGCGATGTTGTTGTTCCCGCGCCAATCAGTGGCCCGCTCGGCGTACGTGAACTGGTCCATGTAATGCCCGTTGGAAGTGGCAGCCACCTCTTCCGCCGCGGCATACACATCGGAAGCATGGTCCACCAGCAGGCAGGAACCGCCGAACTGTTCGATCAGGGCGATCTTTTCCGGACTGGTGCTCCGGGCCATGACCGCGACGAACGGCAGCCCCAGGAGCTGGGCAAAGTAGGCCTCGGAGACGGCTGTGCTGCCGCTGGAAGCCTCAACGATGGTGGTACCGGAACGGATCCAGCCGTTGACCAGGCCGAAGAGGAAGAGGGACCGTGCCAGCCGGTGTTTCAGGCTGCCCGACCGGTGCGTGGACTCGTCCTTCAGGTAGAGCTGGACGCCCCAGTGCTCCGGCAGCGGGATCGAATAGAGATGGGTGTCGGCGGAGCGGTTGTTCTCCGCCGTAATCCTGCGGATGGCCTGGTCGGCCCATTCCCGGTCCTGCCGCGCGCGGCCGCTCCCGTCCGCACCTGCCCTGCCGCCGTCGCCTGCGTTGCCCCCGCCTGCATAACCGTTGTATCCGTTTGCCACCGCACCAGCCTACCCGCGGACGGAAGCGCACCCGCCTAGAGTGGAAGGACAATGGCAACCACCCAAGGAGAACGATGAATCCCCTGATGGACGTGGCCCGGCTTACGGCGCTCCTCGCGGAAGGCCGGCGCACCGTGCTGCTGGATGTCCGCTGGGCGCTGGGCGATCCGCATGGCAGGGACCATTACCTCGCCGGCCATGTGCCCGGCGCCGTGTTCGTGGACCTGGCCACGGAACTCGCTGCCCACGCAGAGCCCAGGCGGGGGAGGCATCCCTTGCCCCTTCCGGCAGACTTCCAGGCGTCAGCCCGCCGCTGGGGGATCAACGACGGAGACGTGGTGGTGGCGTACGACGACACCGGAAACATGGCCGCCGCCAGGGTGTGGTGGATGCTGCGGAACGCCGGGTTCCCCGAGGCATACCTGCTCGACGGCGGCCTGGCGGCCTGGCGTGCCGCCGGCCTGGCCATCGAAACCGGCCCTGTGCGGCCGGTCGCGGGGAACGTGGCCCTGGGCGACGGTGCCATGCCCGTGGCCGACGCCGCTGCTGCCGCCACCTGGGCGGAGAGCGGGCTCCTGCTCGATGCGCGGGCGGGGGAGCGGTACCGCGGCGAAGTTGAGCCGGTGGACCCCCGGGCCGGGCACATTCCCGGGGCCGTCAGTGCGCCGACGACGGAGAATATCGATGGATCGGGCACGTTCCTGCCGGCGGAGGTATTGCGGAGCAGGTTCGAGGCGCTTGGCGTCCGGGAAGAGGTACCCGTGGCCGTGTACTGCGGTTCCGGGGTGACTGCCGCGCACCAGGTCGCCGCGCTGGCCGCTGCAGGATTTGCGGCGGCGCTGTACCCGGGCTCTTTCTCCGAGTGGTCGAACCACCCGGAGCTGCCCGTGGCCACCGGCCAGGAACCTGGAAGCACCGCCCGGGAGCCGGCTGGAAACGGCGCCGCAGGCAAGGGTAGCGTCGCACTATGACCCCAGGACGCCCCGTTCCCCCGCCCCTTGCCCAGCCCATCGAACCCGTTGCCGACCTTCCCGCCGGCGGCCTTCCCGCCAGCGCGGCAGCCGGCCTGCTGGCTGCAGCCCGCGGAGCCGTCTCCCCGGACAGCGGCTTGGTCCCGCTGACGGTTGCCCGCCGTGCCCCTAAGACCGACGACGTCGAGATCGCCATTGAATTCTGCGGGCTTTGCCATTCCGACGTCCACGCCGCCCGGGGCGAGTGGGGCGGCCAAACCTACCCGCTGATTCCCGGCCACGAGATTGTGGGACGGGTCAGCCGCGTCGGTGCCGGCGTCACGGACTTCGCCGTGGGGGACCGTGTGGGCGTCGGCTGCATTGTGGATTCCTGCCGGGAATGCGAAAGCTGCCTCGACGGCTTGGAACAGTACTGCGAAAACGGCATGACCGGAACGTACGGTGCCACGGACCGGAGGAATGGTGACACCGTGACCCAGGGCGGCTACTCTTCCTCGATCGTGGTGGACCGCCGGTATGTCCTCCGCGTCCCGGATGCACTGGACCCGGCTGCCGCCGCGCCGCTGCTCTGCGCCGGTGTGACCACTTACTCGCCGTTGCGGCACTTCGATGTTGAAGAAGGCGACGTGGTGGGCGTGGTGGGCCTGGGCGGACTCGGTCACATGGCGGTCAAGCTGGCCAAGGCCATGGGTGCGCGGGTGGTTGTGTTTACCACCTCGGAATCCAAGGTGGCCGCCGCACTGGAACTTGGGGCGGATGAGGTGGTCCTGTCCCGGGACGCAGATGCCATGGCGCGCGCCAACCGGACCATCGACGTCATCATCGACACCGTCGCGGCGCCGCACGATCTGAATGCGCTCTTCCGCACCCTCCGCGTGGACGGTGCGCTGTTCCAGCTCGGTCTGCCGTCCGGGGAGATGCCTCCAGTAAATCCGCGGACCCTCATCCGACGCCGCGTTGCTTATGCCGGCTCCCTGATCGGCGGTATCGCAGAAACGCAGGAGATGCTGGACTTCTGCGCCGAACACGGCGTGCTGGCCGATATTGAAGTGGTCGGTGCGCACCAGCTTGATGAAGCGTACGACCGGATGGTTGCCGGCGACGTCAAATACCGTTTCGTGCTGGACGCCGGAACCCTTCACCCACCCGCCAAGGAGGCAGACGCATGAGCACGCTTTTCACCAAGATCCTGAACGGCGAGATTCCCGGCCGGTTTGTGTGGCGCGAAGAGGGCGTCGGCGCCTTTCTCACCACCGGGCCCCTGGCCGACGGCCACACCCTGGTGGTTCCCACCGAGGAAGTGGACCGCTGGACCGACGCATCGCCCGAGACGCTGGCAAAAGTCATGGAGGTGGCACGGCGGATCGGCGCAGTCCAGGTGGATATCTTCGGCGCGAGCCGCGCCGGGCTGATCGTGGCCGGGTACGAGATCAACCACCTGCACGTCCACGTGTGGCCGTCCCGGACCATGGCAGACTTCGACTTCGGATCCGCGGACCAGAACCCGGACCCCGCCGTTCTCGATGCCAATGCTGCCAAACTCCGTGAGGGTCTCCGGGCTGCCGGGTACGGGGAGTTTGTCCCGGCCGATTAGGCCTTGCTGATTGCCGGCGCCCTGTGCCGGCAATCAGCAGCCCGGCGGGATCCGCTAGGCGCGGCGGGGCGTCATGGCCACCATGCCGGCGTAGGTGAAGCCTCCGCCGAACCCGAAGAGCAGTGCCGGGACATCCGCCGGGATTTTGCCGGAGTGCCACCACTTGCTCAAGCCGAGCGGCACGCTGGCAGCAGACGTGTTGCCCGACTCGGTGACATCGGTGATGACAACGCGGTCCGTCATGCCCAGGGCCTCGGCGAGCGGTTCGATGATGCGCAGGTTGGCCTGGTGCGCGGCCAGTACCTGGATGTCGTCCAGCGTCAGGCCCGCGCGGGCAACGGTCTCGCGGGCGCGCTCCGGAGCCTTGGTGAGGGCCCAGCGGAGCACCTCGCGGCCGTTCTGGGCGAAGCGTCCCGAGGGCGGGGAAATCTTGACGGCGTCGGCCATGCCGATCTCGGAACCCCACACCACCGGGCCGATTCGCGGGGTGTCGGAAGGACGCACGACGGCGGCGCCCGCACCGTCGGCGGTGAGCACCGCCGTCGCGCGGTCCGTCCAGTCAGTCACCGCTGAGAGGGTTTCGGCCCCCACCACGATTGCGTGCGAGGCGCTTCCGGTGCGGATGGCCTGGTCGGCGATGCCCAGGGCGTATTCGAATCCCGAACAGGCCGTGTTCACGTCCATGATGGCCGGTCCCCGGCCGTCCCGTCCCAGCCCGAGGGCTGCCGACACACGTCCGGCAGTGTTGGGTGAGCGCTCGGCGGCCGTGGTGGTGGCCACGACGACGAGGTCGATGTCCGCGGCCGGAACGCCTGAGTCTTCCAGCGCCATCCGTGCGGCGGGAATGGCGAGGTCCACCACGGTTTCGCCCTCCGCGGCGATACGCCTGGTGATGATGCCGGTCCGCTGGCGGATCCATTCGTCGTTGGTGTCCATCATGCCTTCGAGTTCATGGTTGTCCATGACGCGCAGCGGCTGTGCGTGGCCAAGGCCGGCTATCTCGGTGCCGGCAGGCCCGTGGGCAAGCGAAATCTCCATGGGGTTTCCTCTCGTGGGGTAAGTTTGCCCGCTAGGCGGGGGCCAGGGCCTTGTTGAGTACGGCACGGATACGCTTCTCCGAGACGGAGTAGGCAGTTCTGAGTTCGACGGCGAAGAGGCTCACCCGGAGCTCCTCGAGCATCCAGCGCACCTGGGTTAACTCGCGCCCGGCTCGCCGCCCGGGGAGCAGCGCCGAGACGGCATCGTCATAGTCGTCTTCGAGGCGTTGGACCATTGCCATGTTGAGGGAATCGCGCTGGACGTTGCCCGGAAGGCGTTCCAGCCGCTTTTCGATGGCCGTGAGGTACCGAGGCAGCTGGCTGAGCTGCGCGTAGCCCGTGCGTGCCACAAAACCGGGGTAGACCAGCTGCTCCAACTGGCTTTTGATGTCGTTCAGGGCGCTGATCAGGGCCAGGCTGGTGGTGCCCTTGAGCTGCTTTTCGATCCGCCGGGTGCTGGCGAGGATGCGCTCCACGACGGCAGTCACGCTGAACACTGTATCGATCAGTTCCGCACGGACCACCTCATAGAGCCGGTCGAAGGCGTTCCTGTCCCACGGCAGCTCTGCCGGTGTGAGCTTATCGATCGCCGCCAGTGCACAGTCGTCAATCAGGGCTGACACCGAGCCGTGCGGATTTTGGCTGAAGGTGAGCTTTTCGGTGTTGCTCAGGTGTTCGAGGACGTAGCGGTCCGGCGCCGGGACGCGCAGCGCCAGCAGGCGGATCACGCCGCCCCGCATGGCCTCCAGCTGCTCGTCCGGGGTCTGGAAGACCTGCAGCGATACGGACGTGCCCTGGTCCACCAGTGCCGGGTGCCCGGTCACCGTATGGCCCTTCACCATGTTGCTGACCTTGCGTTCGACGGTGCCGAAGCTCCACTCTGTCAGGCCGTCGCGTTCCACAAATCCTGCAGCTGCCGTGCTGTCGCCGGCGGTGGCGGACTGCCCGGACTGTCCCGCTCCACCGCCGCGCGGTGCTCCCGCAGTAGCGCCCCCGCGGCCCCCGCCTTGAGCCGGCTTGCCGCGGGCCGTTGTATTGGGAGTGGCTCCGAGGGACTCCGCAATGGCCCGGCGGGTAGCCGGAGCGAGGCTCTCCTGGAGGGCTGCAAGGTCCTTTCCTTCGCCCAGGACCTTGCCCTTGCCGTCCACCACCGTGAAGCTCACGCGCAGGTGCGGCGGCACGGCATCCCAGTTCCAGGAGCCGGGCGGGATGATGGCGCCGCGCAGGCGGCGGAGGGTAAGTTCCAGCGATGGCTCAAGCGCATCCGCGGCCGGGTCGAAGTCGGCTTCCAGCAGGGCCACGGCCTGGCGGGCCACGTCAGGGGCCGGGACAAAGTTCTTCCGCACCTGCTTGGGCAGCGATTTGATCAGGGCCGTCACCAGCTCCACGCGCTGACCGGGGATCAGCCACCGGAACGGGGCGTCATCGAGCTGGTTGAGGAACAGCACGGGAACTTCCGCCGTCACGCCGTCCGAGGGGTTAGGGGGAGACCCGGGGGCCACCGGGTGGAACTCGTAGGTCAGTGGCAGTTCGAAGCCCTTGTGCAGCCAGGTTTTCGGGTACGCGGCCTCGTCAAGGTCCTCGGCATCGTCGCTAAGCACCAGTGACTTATCGAAATCCAAAAGGTCCGGGTTTTCCCGCCGGGCGTCTTTCCACCACTTGTCGAAGTGGCGTTCCGAGACAACATCGGCGCCAATCCTGGCGTCGTAGAAGTCGAAGAGTGCCTCATCATCGACCATCAGGTCGCGGCGGCGCATGCGGGCTTCGAGTTCTTCGACCTCGTGCAGCAGGGCACGGTTGCGGTGGAAGAACTTATGGTGGGTGCGCCAGTCGCCCTCCACCAGGGCGTGCCGGATGAACAGCTCCCTCGCCACCACCGGGTCTACCCGGCCATAGTTGATCCGGCGCTGGGCGATGATGGGGACACCGTAGAGGGTCACCTTCTCGTAGGCCATCACGGCGCCTTGGCGCGTTGACCAGTGCGGCTCGCTGTAGCTGCGCTTCACGAGGTCCGGTGCCACCTGCTCAGCCCAGACGGGATCGAACTTCGCGGCCACCCTGGCCCAAAGCCGGCTGGTTTCCACCAACTCGGCAGCCATGACGAACGTAGGCGACTTCTTGAACAGCGCGGAGCCCGGGAAGATGGCGAACCTGCTGCCCCGGGCACCGGCATATTCGCGCTTGCGCTCGTCCAGGATGCCGATGTGGCTCAGCAGTCCGGACAGGAGGCTGATGTGGACGCCGTCGTGGTTTCCCACCGGATCCGTGAGGCGCTTGTTATCCAGGGTGATGCCCAGGGGCTTGGCAAGCTGGCGCAGCTGGGTGAACAGGTCCTGCCACTCCCGGACCCGCAGGTAGTTGATGAACTCCGCCCGGCACAGGCGCCGGAACGCCGACGACGAGAGTTCCTGCTGCTTTTCCTGGAGGTAGTTCCACAGATTCAGGTAACCGGTGAAATCGGAGTTTTCGTCCCGGAACCGGTTGTGCTTCTCAGCCGCCAGCTGCTGCTTGTCCGTAGGGCGCTCGCGCGGATCCTGGATAGTGAGCGCCGCCGCGAGGATCATGACTTCCCGCACGCAGTTGCGCTTACCGGCTTCAACGATCATGCGGCCCAGTCGGGGATCCACGGGCAGCTGGGCAAGTTTTTGCCCGACGGCGGTGAGGCCGCCGCCCTTTTGCCCGCCCCGGCCAGCGGCTGCTTCCGTCTGGCCGCCTTTGCCTTGCGGGCGCGGAGGCACCAGGGCGCCCAGCTCGCGCAGGAGAGTGACGCCGTCGTTGATGGCCCGGGTTTCCGGCGGTTCGACGAAGGGGAACTCCTCCACGTCCTTGGGGCCGCGTGCCACGCCCATGGCGGTCATCTGCAGGATGACGGCTGCGAGGTTGGTCCGCAGGATCTCAGGATCGGTGAACTGGGGGCGGGACTCGAAGTCCTCCTCCGAGTACAGCCGGATGGCAATGCCGTCGGAGACACGGCCGCAGCGGCCGGACCGCTGGTTGGCTGAGGCCTGGGAAACCCGTTCGATGGGCAGCCGCTGGACCTTGGTACGGTGCGAGTAACGCGAGATGCGGGCCGTGCCGGTATCGATGACGTACTTGATGCCGGGGACTGTCAGCGAGGTTTCGGCCACGTTGGTGGCCAGCACGATCCGGCGTTTGCTGCCCGGGTGGAACACCTTGTGCTGTTCCTGCAGGCTTAGGCGGGCGAAGAGCGGAAGGACTTCGGTGCCCGCGAGTCGGCGGTTCCCCTGGATACGCGCCTGGAGTGCTTCTGCGGCGTCTCGGATCTCGCGCTCGCCGGAGAAGAATACGAGAATGTCGCCCGGGGCTTCTGCCGCGAGTTCGTCCACGGCGTCGCAGACCGCGTCCAGGGGGTCGCGGTCCTCTTCAAGCTCGTCGTCCGAAGCGTCGTCGTCTTCCTCCCTGGCCTGGGAGAGGGGGCGGTAACGGATTTCCACCGGGAAGGTACGGCCTGAGACCTCGATAATGGGGGCCGGCGTTTCCGGCGTGCCGAAGTGGTTGGCGAAGCGCTCGGGATCGATGGTGGCCGAGGTGATGATGAGTTTCAGGTCCGGCCGCTGCGGGAGGATCCGTTTCAGGTAGCCGAGGATGAAGTCGATGTTGAGGCTGCGTTCATGGGCCTCGTCAATGATGATGGCGTTGTATTTGCGGAGCAGCTTGTCGCGCTGGATCTCAGCCAGCAGGATGCCGTCGGTCATCAGCTTGACCTTGGTGGCCTTGCTGACTTCGCCGGTGAAGCGGACCTGGAACCCCACCTCCTGGCCTATTTCCACGCCCAGTTCCTCGGCGATGCGTTCGGCGACAGTGCGGGCGGCGAGCCGGCGCGGCTGGGTGTGGCCGATCAGCCCGTTCTCGCCCAGGCCCAGTTCCAGGCACATCTTGGGAATCTGGGTGGTCTTTCCGGAGCCGGTCTCGCCGGCAATGATGGTCACCTGATTGGCCGCAATGGCTGCCATCAGGTCCTCGCGGCGCTCGGAGACCGGCAGCTCGGCGGGATAGGAAATGTGAAAAGTCATGGCTGCAGACAGTCTACTGCGGCGGGGCCGGCTCCCTGTGGTTCGACTGCCTGCGGCGGTTGCTGGTGCCTAGAAGATGCGGAGGGTGTAGTTGGTGCTGGGCAGGTCCAGTGCGGACCAGTCCCGGTGCGAAGCGACGGGCGGGGTGTGCCCCCGGCCGTCGCTGAGGAGTGCCGCCACGGTGGCCGCGGCGACGAGGAGGAGGACGATGACGAGGATGGCTGCGAAGATTTCCATACCTCCATGGTTCGCCCGTAGGGCATCAAGAAACAGTGGCAGAAATGCCCAAAAAGAGAGAATTTCTGCCACACTGGAGACATGCTGAAAACCGTGGCCGTGATCGTGGTTCCCAACTTCTCGATGTTCGAATTCGGCACCGCCTGCGAGGTGTTCGGAATTGACCGCTCGGACCGGGGGAGCGGCGTACCCGCTTTCGAATTCCGGGTGTGCACCCCAACGCCGGGGGACGTGCCGCTGAAGTCCGGGTTGTCCATGAAAGTCAATCTCGGCCTTGAAGCGACCGAGGACGCGGACCTGGTGATCATGGCCCCGTTCGGACGCGACCAGGACCTGCCGGAACCGCTCCTGGAGGCCCTGCGGGCCGCGGATGCCAGGGGAGCCTGGGTCATGTCCATCTGTTCCGGCGCCTTCGCCCTTGCCCGGGCCGGGCTGCTGGAGGGCCGCCGCTGCACCACGCACTGGCACTACTCGGACCAGCTGGCCACGTCCTATCCGGACGCACTGGTCGATGAGAACGTCCTGTACGTCCAGGACGGCAACATCATCACCTCCGCCGGAACCGCCGCAGGCATTGACGCCTGCCTGCACCTGGTGCGGGTGGAGCTCGGCGCGCAGGTGGCCTCCGCCATCGCACGGGACATGGTGGTTCCGCCGCACCGTGATGGCGGCCAGGCCCAGTTCATCGACCGGCCTATGCCCACCTGCGGCTCGGCGCCCATGGAGGCACTGCTGCGCTGGATGGTGCAGAACCTGGACCATGAACACTCCGTCAATGAACTGGCGGCCCGGGTCCACATGTCGGCACGCACTTTCGCACGGAAGTTCCGGTCGGAAACCGGGGCCACGCCCGCCGCGTGGCTCAATTCCCAAAGGGTGCTGCGGGCGCAGGAACTGCTCGAGTCCACCGACCTGAACATCGACGAAGTTGCCAGGGAGTCGGGCTTCGGCCACCCGGTACTGCTCCGGCACCATTTCGCAAAAGTGCTGGATACCAGCCCGCAGTCCTATCGCCGGGCGTTCCGGGGGCAATTGGCAGAGGCGGGCTAGCCTACGCGCCGGAGGTCCCGGCGTCGTCCGCTGACGCCTGGTCCTGTTCCGCTGCGGCCCGGGCACTCTCGACGAGGATGCGCCACGGGCCGGTGACTGCGCGCTCCGGCAGGGCGGCGCGGCGCCCGCCGGCACGGATGGAATAGATAAACCGGTCCGGCTGGGCGTCGGCGAACTCCCTGGCCGCCGCCACCGCGGTCCGCGGGACGGCGTCCCAGGGACACGCCTCAACGATCGGCTGCCACTGGTTGATGGCGGTCTCGGACCGGGCATCCACGGTCCACACCCTGGTGATCGCCGCGATTCCGCCCGTGCGCTCCACACTGATCTTCATGGCCTGGTTCCTGGGGCTTCCGCTCAGCCTGGCGGCCTGTGATCCGGCAGCCAGGCATCTGTTAAAGCTTGACCTTCACAGTTTCCCACGCCTGCCGGACGGCGTCATGCTCCTTGCCGTCCGACCCGAAAAGTTCCACCGCAGCGGCAAGCGTGGCGCGGGCAAAGACGGTGAAAGTGGCCGTGGTGGGAAGCGAGCCGCCGGTCAGGGTTTCGTACCAGATCCGTCCCGGCGCTTCCCAGGCGTTCCCGCCCAGGGCTTGTGCCACGAGGTAGAACGCCCTGTTGGGGATGCCTGAGTTGATGTGCACGCCGCCGTTGTCAGCGCTGGTCCGGACGTAGCCGTCCATGGAATCAGGCTGGGGATCCTTGCCCAGCACATCGTCGTCGTAGGCCGTTCCCGGGGCCTTCATTGAGCGCAGCGCCTGCCCCTGCACGTCCGGGGTGAAGAGTCCCTCGCCGATGAGCCAGCTGGCCTCCGCCGCGGACTGGGCCTTCACGTACTGCTCCACCAGTGCACCAAAGACGTCCGACATTGATTCGTTCAGGGCTCCAGCCTGGTTGCGGTATGCGAGGCCGGCGGAAAACTGCGTGACCCCGTGCGCCAGTTCGTGGCCAATAACGCTCAGTGAGGCGGTGAACCGCTGGAAGACGGCGCCGTCGCCGTCACCAAAGACCATCTGCTTACCGTCCCAGAAAGCATTGTCGTACAGCTTGCCGAAATGCACTGTGGCATCCATCGGGAGCCCGCGTCCATCAATGGAGTCCCGGCCAAAGACGTCCGCGTAGAGGCGGTGGGTATGGCCCAGGCCATCATAGGCTTCATCGGCAGCGGCGTCGCCGGTGTCCGGTTCGCCCTCCTTCCGCACCAGCTTTCCCGGGAGCGACTCGGCGCCGCCGGCGTCATAAATGGTCCTGACAGCCGGACCCGGTTTGGCAGCCAGCATCCCGGCAGTGGTTTCCGGCCGGGCCGTAATCCGCGCTGCCTGGACACTTTTCACGTGGACCAGGGCCTCCTTGGCAGCCCTGGCTGCCGCGGAGTACTCCGGAGCGCCCTGCCGGGCAAGGCGCCGCAGCAGGTACGGCGGAATGATGGTGCAGAACGGAACGTGCATGGCGTACCCCCTCAAGTAGGTAACTTCAGGTTAGGAGGGGGCACCGACATTTGGCGGCAGCCACACGGCAGCCATGTTCCCGACGCGCGGCAGGCAGCAGCCGTGGTTGTGAACGCAGGGCAGGGTCCGCAGTACGGCGCTTAAACCAAAAACCCCGCCGTGCTGGACGGCGGGGTTCTCTCTGTGCCCTCGATAGGATTCGAACCTACGACCTTCTGCTCCGGAGGCAGACGCTCTATCCCCTGAGCTACGAGGGCAATCCGGGGTTCCTGCCGTTGCTGGCGGGACGTCCTAGAGCTTAGCAGTAAGGTGCCCTGCAAAGGAAAATCGGTCCCGCCCCCAAGGTCCGGGCCAGTCCTTGACCGCCCCGGAGCAGCCAGCTCGGGAGCTCTGCGCCACCCGCATCAGTACCCCGAAAAAGAGTCCACCCGCACGCGCCGAGCCCCGGCCTGGCGCGCGGCACGCCGCAGGGACGCCACACTGGCGGGCGAACCGGACACGTAAACGTCCCGGCCCGCAATGTCGGGGACGAGTGTCTTCAGCCCGTCTGCGTCGAGCCTGGAATTGCCGGCCGGCGCGGCGCTGAAGCCTGACGGCGGCTCCGACCCGTCAGCGGTGCGGACCACGACCCGGACACCCGAAGCCCGGAGTTCGTCCGCGTAGGCGACGTCGTCCGCGCTCCTGGCCAGCAGGACCAGTACCGCGTCGCGCTCCTCGAGTGCACCGGAGGCGACGTGCGAGAGGAACGGCGTGATGCCGATGCCCGCAGCGACCAGGAGCACCGGGCGGTTCGGATCCCGGGACAGGACAAAGTCGCCGCCCACGGAGGTGGCCGTCAGTTCGTCACCGGGCTGCAGCCCCAGCAGGACTTTCTTGGCCGCGGAAAGGGGTTCGGCAGTACGGACGCCGAATTTCACGAGGCGATCCGTTGGCGAGCCGGCAAGGCTGAACACACGGCGCCTGCCCTTCCCGTCGGTTTTCGCGTGCGGCAGGTCCAGTTCCATGTACTGGCCGGGAAGGAACCGCACGGGATGCGACGGCCTGAAGGAGAACTCGGTGGTGCTGGCCGTCAGGGGCCGGCTGGAGGCAAAGCGGAGCTTTACTCCGCCGCGCTGGCCCAGCAGGAAGGCCGCAAGGTTGCCCACCAGGAGGGCAGCCTCCGGTGAATTGGCAATAAAGCCGAAGTTGTACGGGACAGCGAACACCACACCCACCACTGCCGCCAGGGACAGCTGCTGCCAGCGTCTCGGCGGCAGCGTCAGGGGTTCCGACAGCATGAAGCCCACGAAGAAGAGCACCGGACGCTGCGCCAGCGCCTGCCAGACCCCCATTCCCGCTCCCATGCCGGCCCGGAGCAGCTCCAGCGTGATGATCGATGTGGCGACCACCGTGAACACTGAGGCCATGAGCAGTTTCCGGGTGCGGTACAGGACCAGCAGGACGCCGGGGACCAGCAGCCACAGCATGGCCGGCGTGGCAGCCCACCAGGTGGCGATATTCAGCCCGGTCAGGCCGGTCACGAAGGCACCGAGGGCTGCAGGGTTGAACACGTGCCTGCCCCGCCACGCCAGTGCGTATTTCGATGCAGAGGCAAGGACGCACGCCAACGCCACACCGGCGATATCCATGGCCTGGAACGAAGGCCAGAACAGGAAGTAGAGCAGCAGGCCGGTGATGAGGGAGGACTCGGAGTGCGGGCGCACCCTGAACATCGCCGCCAGCGCACGGTTCGAGGCGTAGGTCAGGAGGAGGCACACGGCCAGGTGGGCCAGCATCTCCGGAATGCCGAACGTCAGCCAACCCAGTACGTCCAGAAGCAGGCTGTAGGCCACCAGGCCCGCCAGGACCAGCAGGATGAGCCGGTACATCGTGAAGCGGCCCAGGAGGGTATCCAGGCGCCCTGCGATGGATGGCGCCGGGCCGGCGGACGGTGTCTCAACGGTGCTCATGTAAACAGTGTCCCTTCGAATTCTGCGGAATAGGCGGCGCTTCCGTCGGAAAAGACCGTCAGCCAGGAGACGTCGAATGACTCCTCAAGCACAGCGCCGGGGACGAAAAAGAGGGCAGTGGCAAGGGCATCGGCCACAGCGGCGGTGTCCGCAAGCGCCCAGGTTGCGACGGCGGTGCGGACCGGTTGCCCGGTGGTCGCGTCAAGGACATGGTGCAGTCCGTCGCCCCAGGCCCGGCGGTTGGCGGCGGAAGCGCACAGTGCCCTGCCGCCCAGTTCCACTACGCCGATGGCCTGGGCCGGGTTATACGGATGTTCAAGCCCCACCGGGACGCCAACTGGGCCACGGGCCAGCAGGTCCCCGCTGGCGTCCACCATGAAGGCCTCCGCGCCGCGTACCTCCAGGGCGGATGCCAGCACATCAACCAGCAGGCCCTTGCCTGCTGCCCCGATGTCCAGCACCACCGGGGCGTTGGTGCTGATCGACGTCCCGTTCCAGTCCAGGACGTCCTCCCAGCGCGGGGCCGGCAGCGGGTCACCCGACGGCCGGAGCGAGTAGGCGGCGTCGTAGCCCAGGCGCTCGAGGCTTGCGCCCACCAGCGGTGTCATGGCGCCGCCGGTCAGGTCGTAGAGCGTCCTGTACAGTTCCCCGAGCCCGGCGGCTTCTGCAGGAAAGCTGTAGCTGCCGGGCTCCCGGGCCATGGCAGTGACCAGCGAGTCGGCGCGGAAACGGGACCAGGCGGCGTCGAAATCCTCCACGAGGGCCAGCAGGTCCTGCTGGGCGGAAGGCCCAAGGACCTCCACCGTGGAAATCTCCCAGCCCGTCCCGATTCCCTCGAATGAAAAAGTTGCCCAGCCCGCGTGCGGCACTGCCTACTGCGCCTCCGACTTGATCTGCTCAACGGCCTGGTTGAAGCCGCCGCTTGTCAGGGATGAGCCAGCCACCTTTGACACATTGAGTTCATCGATGTTCTTGCCCACCACCTGGGCGGCAATGCCGCCGGCGAACTCACCCTGGAACTTGCGGGTATTGGGATTGGACGGGTGCTGGGTGATCTGGACGTCGGTCACCTTGTCCGCTGCCAGGGTCAGCTGCACTCCGACCGTTTCATTGCCGTTGGGCGAGACATACGTGCCGTCAGCGCTGTACGTGCCGTCCTTGTAGCTGGAACCGCTGCTGGCGAGGGCAGATTCCCCGGCGGAGGGTGTGGTTGCCGCAGCCGAGGACCCGCCTGCTGCCGGGGCCGGGTTGCTTTCTGCCGCCGAGGGGGCGCAGCCGGCCACTGTGCCCACGAGGGACAGCCCGGCGATTCCAACGTAGATGCTTTTGCGTACCGGTCGGTTCAGTGCTGAGGGTCTCATGAAGGCTCTCGTTTCGTAGGGGGTCACAGATATCGGCGGACGTTACGACCTTGTCAACGCTGAAACCACCATATTGGTTCAACCCTGTGCATTCTCTGGGATTTTCTTGGAGGCGCCCTGCGCGGAGGCACGACGAAGCAAAGACCCGCAATTCTTTGCTGTGACTGGCCCCCGGTACCCTAGAAGGGTGACTCCCGAAGAACTCTCCCTCGCCATATCCGCATGCCTGAAGGACGCCGTCGCCGCCGGCGAAATCGCCCTGGCAGAATCAGCTGTCCCTGAGGACGTGCGCGTGGAGCGACCCAAGAACCGGGACCACGGCGACTGGGCCACCAACATCGCGCTGCAGCTCGCCAAGCAGGCCGGCACGAATCCCCGCGAATTCGCCACCATCCTCAGCACACGGTTGAAGACAATCAGCGGTGTCTCCGCCGTGGACATCGCCGGGCCAGGGTTCCTGAACATCACCGTTGACGCTGCTGCCGCCGGGGCGCTGGCCAAGGCCATCGTCGAGGCCGGCCCGCAATACGGCACCAACACCGCGCTCGCCGGCCACACCGTCAACATGGAATTCGTCTCCGCCAACCCCACCGGGCCGCTGCACATCGGCCATACGCGGTGGGCCGCCCTCGGCGACGCCATCGCCCGCGTACTGCGTGCCTCGGGCGCGGACGTCACCGCCGAGTACTACATCAACGACGCCGGCTCGCAGATGAACACGTTCGCCAACTCCGTGTACTCCCGCCTCCACGGCCTGCCCGTCCCCGACGGCGGCTACCCGGGCCAGTACATTGCGGACCTCGGCCACGAGGTCCTCACGGCGCACCCGGACATCCGCGAGCTCACCGAGGTTGCCGCGCTCCCGGTCATCCGCGCCGCCGCCTACGAAGCGCAGATGAAGGACATCAAAACCACCCTCGCGGACTTCGGCGTCGCATTCGATGTCTTCTTCTCTGAGCAGGAGCTGCACGACGCCGGTGCGATCGAAAGTGCCGTGGCGCGCCTGCGCGAGCAGGGCCACGTGTTCGACGACGGCGGTGCGGTCTGGCTGCGCACCACGGACTTTG
The DNA here is from genome assembly GCF_000962805.1 of Pseudarthrobacter chlorophenolicus. Taxonomy (GTDB): domain Bacteria; phylum Actinomycetota; class Actinomycetes; order Actinomycetales; family Micrococcaceae; genus Arthrobacter; species Arthrobacter chlorophenolicus_A. The sequence goes on from NZ_JZTW01000005.1 coordinate 63,909, forward strand.
GCGATGACAAGGACCGCGTCATGATCCGCGCCAACGGCGAGCCCACCTACTTCGCCGCGGACGCCGCCTACTACCTTTCCAAGAAGGACCGCGGCTACACCGAGAAGATCTACCTGCTGGGCGCCGACCACCATGGCTACATCAACCGGCTCAAGGCCATCGCCGCCGCTGCCGGCGATGATCCCGAGGTCAACATCGAGGTGCTGATCGGCCAGCTGGTCTCCGTTAACGGGGCAAAACTCTCCAAGCGCGCCGGCAACATCATCGAACTCAAGGACCTCATCGAATGGCTGGGTAAGGACGCTGTCCGTTATTCACTGGCACGCTTCCCCGCAGACTCTCCGCTGACGCTTGACCCTGAGCTGCTGAAGAAGAACAGCAACGAGAACCCCGTGTTCTACGTGCAGTACGCCCATGCCCGTTCCCGCGGTGCCGCCCGCAACGCGGTGGCTGCCGGAGTGGAGCGCCAGGTGGACGGCGCGGACAGCTTCGACGCCTCCCTGCTGGACCACGCCACCGAGAACGAGCTGCTCTCGTTTCTTGGCAGCTACCCCTCCGTGGTGGCCAAGGCGGCGGAACTGCGCGAACCGCACCGCGTGGCACGGCACCTGGAAGCCATCGCCGGTGCCTACCACCGCTGGTACGACGCGTGCCGCATTGCCCCGATGGGCGACGAAGCGGTCACCGATACCAACCGCACGCGGCTGTGGCTCAACGACGCCACCAGCCAGGTGCTCGCCAACGGCCTTGAGCTGCTGGGCGTCTCCGCGCCGGAACGGATGTAACGCGATGACCGTGGAAATCCAAAACGGCGCGTCCCCGCTGGCCCCCGACTGGCTGCAGGTCCCGGCCGACCTGAATGAGCTGAAAGAACCCATGTGGGCAGGCAGCGTGGACCGGAACAGTGCCGGTGCCCTCACTGTCGGCGGGGTCAGCGTCCAAGAGCTCAAGGAGCAGTTCGGCACGCCCCTCTTCGTGATGGACGAGGCCGACTTCCGTGCCCGTGCCCGCGCGTTCAAGGACTCCTTTGACGCCGCCTTCGCCGATATCTGCGGCGGGGTTGACGTGTACTACGCCGGTAAGTCATTCCTTTGCACCGCCGTGGTGAAGTGGGTGGAAGAGGAAGGGCTCCGCCTGGACACCGCGTCCGGCGGTGAACTTGCCGTGGCCGCCCGCGCCGGTATCGCAGGGGAGCGGGTTGCGCTGCACGGCAACAACAAGTCCGATGCCGAGATCACCCGGGCTCTGGACATGGGCCTGGGCCGCATCGTGGTGGACAGCCTGGACGAGCTCGTCAGGGTAGGGGACATTGCCCGGGCCAGTGGCCGGCAGGCGAAGGTCATGCTCCGGCTCACTCCGGGCGTCCATGCGCACACACACGAATTCATCGCCACCGCCCATGAGGACCAGAAGTTCGGCCTCTCCATGGCCGCGGACACCACTGAGCAGGCTGGACTTTCCGCAGCTGAGGAAGCTGTGGCCGCAGCATCGGCCCACCCGGGCATCGAGCTGCTCGGCCTGCACTGCCACATCGGTTCCCAGATCTTTGAGCCGGACGGTTTCGCCCTGGCGGCGGAAAAGCTGTTGCGCTTCCTCGCGGCCATGCAGGAGAAGTACTCCATCACCATGCCCGAGCTGGACCTCGGCGGCGGCTACGGCATTGCCTACACGCCGGTGGACACCCCCCGCCCCGCGGCCGAGATCGCGAAGGCGATGGCCGCCGTCGTGCGTTCCACCTGCGCTGAACTGGGCATCGACGCGCCGCGCATCTCCATCGAGCCCGGTCGCGCCATCGTCGGCAGCACCACCTTTACGTTGTACGAGGTGGGAACGCTCAAGACCGTCCGTGTCGATGCGGCTGCGTCGGACAATGGTGACGCAGGCAACAACGTTACGTATCCCCGCCGCTATGTTTCAGTGGACGGCGGCATGAGCGACAACGCCCGTCCGGTGCTGTACGACGCCGATTATTCGGCCGTCCTGGCCTCACGCACCTCCACGGCCGCCCCGCAGCTGTCCCGAGTGGTGGGCAAACATTGCGAGAGCGGCGACATAGTTGTTAGAGATGTATATCTGCCCGGGGACGTGGCAGCCGGTGATCTGCTTGCTGTACCGGGAACCGGCGCCTACTGCTGGGCCCTCTCGAGCAACTACAACTATCTGGCCCGGCCGGGCGTTGTCGCGGTGCGCGACGGATTTGCCCGGCTGATTGTCCGCGGGGAAACCGAAGAAGATCTGCTGAACCGCGACATGGGAGCCTGAATGACGGAAATGCGAACCCTGAAAGTAGCCCTGCTGGGCTGTGGCAACGTTGGGGCCCAGGTTGCGCGGATCCTCATTGAGGACGCCGACGCCCTCGCAGCCCGCACCGGTGCGCGGCTGGAACTCAGCGGCATCGCCGTGCGCAACGTGAACTCCAAGCGCGACGTCGAGCTGCCGCAGGAACTGTTCACCACCGACGCCGAGACCCTGGTCAAGGATGCCGACCTGGTCATCGAACTGATGGGCGGCATCGAACCGGCCCGCACGCTGATCCTCTCCGCGCTCACTAACGGCGCCTGCGTGGTCACCGGCAACAAGGCCCTGCTCGCGCAGGACGGCCCCACGCTGTACGAAGCAGCGGACAAAGCCGGCGTGCAGCTGTCCTTCGAGGCCGCCGTTGCCGGTGCAATTCCCATTCTGCGGCCCATCCGAGACAGCCTGTCCGGCGACCGGATCACCCGGGTGCTGGGCATCGTCAACGGCACCACCAACTTCATCCTTGACCAGATGGACTCGACGGGTGCCCAGTTCGCCGACGCCCTCGCCGAAGCGCAGCGCCTCGGTTATGCCGAAGCCGACCCGACGGCAGATGTCGAGGGCCATGACGCCGCCGCCAAGGCCGCCATCCTCGCAACGCTGTCCTTCCACACCCGCTTTGCACTGGAAAACGTCCACTGCGAGGGAATCACCTCCGTTACGGCGGCAGACATCGCCGCGGCCAAAGACGCCGGCTTTGTCATCAAGCTGCTGGCGATCGCCGAAAAGCTTGCTGTCACAGACACAGAAACAGGCGGCGGGGAGGGCGTGTCCGTCCGCGTGCACCCCACGCTGCTGCCCCGCGAGCACCCGCTGGCTGCTGTCCGTGGCGCCTTCAACGCCGTGTTCATCGAGGCGGAAAATGCCGGCGAGCTGATGTTCTACGGACAGGGCGCCGGCGGCACGCCGACGGCGTCTGCGGTCCTGGGTGATCTCGTTTCCGCTGCGCGCCGTTTGGTCCTGGGCGGACCCCAGCGCACCGAAACCACCACCGGCCACGTCCCGGCACTGCCCATCGATGCCTCTGTCACCAGCTACTACATCGGGCTCGACGTCGCGGACCAGCCCGGCGTCCTGGCCAGGATTGCCCAGCTGTTCGCCGGAAACGGTGTCTCCATCGAAACCATGCGGCAGACCATCCACCGCGACGCGGAGTCCAATGTGGAATCCGCCGAACTCAGGATCGTCACCCACCGCGCGTCCGAGGCCGCCCTCGCGGCCACCGTCGAGGCCGTGAAGGGCCTGGACGTCATCAATTCAGTTACATCCGTTCTGCGGGTAGAAGGAGTCTAAGTGGCTCACCAATGGCGCGGCGTCATCCGCGAATACGCTGACCGCCTGCCCGTCACGGCATCCACCCGGGTCATCACCCTGGGCGAAGGCGGCACTCCGCTGGTGCATGCACAGAAGCTCTCCGAGCTCACCGGCTCCGAGGTGTACCTCAAGGTTGAGGGCATGAACCCCACCGGTTCCTTCAAGGACCGCGGCATGACCATGGCCATGACCGCCGCCGTCGAGTCCGGGGCCAAGGCAGTGGTGTGCGCCTCCACCGGCAACACCTCCGCGTCGGCTGCTGCCTACGCAACGGCCGCGGGTCTGAAGTGCGCCGTCCTGGTGCCCGAAGGAAAGATCTCCATGGGCAAGCTGAGCCAGGCCATTGCGCACGGCGCCACGCTGCTGCAGGTGGACGGCAACTTCGACAACTGCCTGGACATCGCCCGGAAGCTGGGGGAGTCCTACCCCGTATTCCTGGTCAACTCCGTCAACCCCGCCCGCATCCAGGGCCAGAAGACCGGAGCGTTCGAGGTTGTTGACGCCCTCGGCGACGCCCCGGACATCCACGTCCTCCCCGTAGGCAACGCCGGCAACATCACCGCGTACTGGAAGGGCTACAAGGAGTACTCTGCGCCGTTCGAGTCCGAAACCGCGGGCACGCTTCCTGCAGTGTCCACCAAGACGCCTGCCATGTGGGGCTTTCAGGCCGCTGGTGCCGCGCCGTTCGTTGCCGGCCACCCCATCACCGAACCGGACACCATCGCCACCGCCATCCGGATTGGCAACCCCGCCTCCTGGGATGGTGCCGTGGGTGCCCGCGACGAGTCCGGCGGCCTGATCGATGCCGTGACCGATGACGAAATCCTGGCCGCGCACCGCTGGCTGTCCGCCAAGGAAGGCGTCTTCGTCGAGCCCGGTTCCGCTGCTGGCGTTGCCGGACTGCTCAAGAAGCACGCTGCCGGTGAGGTTCCTTCGGGGAAGACCATCGTCATCACTGTCACCGGGCACGGGCTCAAGGATCCCCAGTGGGCCCTTCGCACCGAAGACGGCAGCGACGTCCAGCCGGTCAAGGTCTCCAACGATGTTGTCACTGTTGCTGCTGAACTGGGACTGGAAGAAAAATAGCCTTGAACGCCACCTCGCAGGCCGCCGTCGGACTGCAACTCATCGAGCCCGGCCAGCGCGTTACAGTGAGGGTGCCGGCCACCACGGCCAACCTGGGCCCGGGCTATGACAGCCTCGGCATGGCCCTGGCCCTGCACGACACCCTGACGGTGGAGAGCCTGGACACGGACGAACTCGTCTTCGACCTGCGTGGCGAAGGGGCGGACACCCTGCCCCGGGACGCCAGCCACTTGGTGATCCGCGCAATGGATGCGGCCTTCGAACGGCTTGGCTTCCGCCACGGCGGCCTGAAGGTGACGGCCGAGAACGTCAACCCGCACGGCCGGGGGCTGGGCTCCTCCGCGTCGGCAGTGGTGGCGGCAGTGTCCGCCGCAAATGCCATGGTTCCTGCGGAAAGCCGGCGCGGCCGGGACTGGATCCTGCAACTCACCAGTGAGATGGAAGGCCACCCGGACAACGTCGCACCCGCGATTTACGGCGGACTGGCGCTGTCATGGCAGGACAGTGACCAGTACAGCAGTACCCGCGCCGAGGTGGCCGGAGCGGTGATCCCGATCGTGGCTGTTCCCGACTTCGAACTGTCCACCGAAGCGGCGCGTGCCCTCCTGCCCGCCTCGGTGGGACACCACGCGGCTGCCATGAACTCCGGCCGGGCCGCGCTCCTGATTCACGCCCTGACTCGGGATCCCGGATTCCTGCTGGCGGGTACGGAAGACTACCTGCACCAGAGCTACCGGGCGTCGGCCATGCGGCCCAGTGCAGCCCTTATCACGGCGCTGCGGCGGGCAGGCCATGCGGCAGTGGTTTCCGGCGCCGGTCCCACCGTGCTGGTGCTGGCCAACGGCGAACCGGAAGCAGCAGACATCCTGGCCTTCATCGACGCGTTCACGGGCTCCAACACGCCGGAAGTGAACTGGCGCGTACTGAAGCTCGCAGTGGACGTGGAAGGTGCTAAGGTGGACGTGCACCGGCGGTAATTCCGCCTATCTGATCTGCTTCTGCACTCAGTGGCTCCTGATCTCCTACTGCGAATCTATTCCGGTGCCACCTGCTTGGTCTGTCGCAGGAATTTGCAGCATCCAACTGCCCCCCACGCGTCAGTCCTCCGTTCCGCCACGGGCGGTACGGAAGGTGAATCAGTACCGGCCCTGCTGGCCGAAATACAACCGGCAAGGCCGCAACATGCGGCTGCAGATCTGAACTGCAGCCCAGATCAAATCATCGCGTCCAGCTCCCAGTCCGGACGCCGTCGAGGGGGAAGGATCCTTCGTGACCGAAACCACTGAGCTGTCACCAGCTGTGGAACTATCATCTTCTGTTGCCGAGTCACCGGCAGCACCCGCCAAGAGCAGCGGCCTTGCAGGCCTGAAGCTCGCCCAGCTGCAGGCCCTGGCCAGCCAGCTCGGGATCTCGGGCGGTTCCCGCATGCGCAAGGGGGACCTGGTGGCTGCCATCTCCGCCCACCGTGCAGGCACTCCCACCACCAAGGCACCGGCAAAGGCAACTGAAAAGGCTTCCGCCCCCGTTGCCGCTCCCGCAGTTTCCGCCCCGGCTGCCGCACCTGAGGCTGCCGAAGCGCCGGCCGCTGAAGGGACCCGCGCCCGCCGCGGCCGCAGCCGCCGCGCCGGCAGCGACGGTGTTGTTGTAACCCCCGCCGCCGAAACCGCTCCCGCAGTTGAAACGGCGCCCGTTGCGGAAACTGCTGCAGCGCCGTCGGCTGCTCCCGCTGCGGAAACAGCCGAGGCCGCTCCCGAGCGCCGCCAGCCCCGTACCCGCAACCGCCGCCGCGGCGAAGCCGCCGCCCAGGAAGCGTCCACCGAAGCTTCCGCGGAACAGCCGGCCAGCGAAGCCAAGGCCGCCGAACAGGGCAACACCGAGCAGAAGGCCGCCGAACAGCGCGCGGAGTCCACCGAAACCGTGGATGCCGGCCAGCGCAACGACCGCCGTGACCGCAGCCGTGGAGGCCGCGACAACCGCGATGCCGATGCCGGCCAGCGCGACAACAGCCGCGACGCGGGCCAGCGCGACAACAGCCGTGACAACCGCGATAACCGCGACGGAGATGACTCCGACGGCAGCAGCCGCCGGAACCGCCGCAACCGGCGCGACCGCAATGACCGCAACGACCGCTCCGGTGGCCAGGACCGGGACAACAGCTCCCGCAACGACCGCTTCCGCGACCGCAACGACCGTCGCCGCGGACGCAACCAGGGTCCGGACGTCGACGACGTCGAAGTCACCGAGGATGATGTCCTCCTGCCCGTCGCCGGCATCCTGGACGTCCTGGAGAACTACGCATTCATCCGCACGTCCGGCTACCTGCCCGGCCCCAACGACGTTTACGTTTCGCTGGCACAGGTCAAGAAGTACAACCTGCGCAAGGGTGACGCGGTTGTCGGCGCCATCCGTGCACCGCGCGACGGCGAAGACCGCAACCAGCAGTCCACGCGCCAGAAGTTCAACGCACTGGTCCGCGTCACGTCCGTCAACGGCAAGACCGCCGAAGAGCTCAAGGACCGCGTCGAATTCGCGAAACTCGTCCCGCTGTACCCGTCAGAGCGCCTGCGCCTCGAGACGGACCCCAAGAAGATCGGTCCCCGGGTCATCGATCTCGTGGCTCCCATCGGCAAGGGCCAGCGTGGCTTGATTGTCTCACCGCCCAAGGCCGGCAAGACGCTCATCCTGCAGTCCATCGCCAACGCGATCACCACCAACAACCCTGAGGTCCACCTCATGATGGTGCTGGTTGACGAACGTCCCGAAGAAGTCACGGACATGCAGCGCACCGTCAAGGGAGAGGTTATTGCCTCCACCTTCGACCGTCCCGCAGACGACCACACCACCGTGGCCGAGCTCTCCATCGAACGCGCCAAGCGCCTCGTGGAAATGGGCATGGACGTGGTGGTCCTCCTGGACTCCATGACCCGCCTGGGCCGCGCCTACAACCTGGCAGCGCCGGCCTCCGGCCGTATCCTGTCCGGTGGTGTCGACTCCGCCGCGCTGTACCCGCCGAAGCGCTTCTTCGGTGCAGCCCGCAACATCGAAAACGGCGGCTCGCTCACAATCCTGGCCACCGCCCTCGTCGAGACCGGCTCCAAGATGGACGAAGTCATCTTCGAAGAGTTCAAGGGCACCGGCAACATGGAACTGCGCCTGTCCCGCCAGCTGGCAGACAAGCGCATCTTCCCCGCCGTGGACGTCAACGCCTCCAGCAGAGCCTTGAGCTGCTGACCAACAAGATCCGGGAAACCGGGAGCAACGTCGAGTTCCTCATGCAGGTACAGAAGACGACGCTTGGTGCTAAGTCGGATAACGACAAGTAGCTGATTTCGGGGCGGGCGCCGGTGCGTTCGTGCGGTAGGTGCCGCGCGGATGTTCCGCCCCCGCCCCTTCGCGTTGCAGCAGACGTACTGCGTATGTCCGCTGCAACGCTCCGACAGGCCCGATGCCACTCCCTGGGCGGAACATCCGCGCGGCAGTTGCGGGGCTCGCTCACCGTGGCGCGCCGCTTCTTGTGCCTGATTTAAGATGGGCACAGAACGAAAGAGGTTAATAAATGTTTGAGTCCGTACAGGGCCTGCTTGATGAGCATGATTCCATTCAGGCGCAGCTGGGGGATCCTGCTGTTTATGCTGACCAGCGGCTTGCCCGGAAGTTGGGGCGGCGGTCGGCTCAGCTCAATGGCATTGTGGAGGCCTACCACCGGTGGGAAGGGTTGCGGGACGATCTTTCTGCAGCCAAGGAGATGGCTGCTGAGGATCCCGAATTCGCTGCAGAGGTTCCCGAGCTGGAGGCGTCGCTGGAGACCGCGGCTGCAAAGCTCCGCCGGCTGCTCATTCCCCGCGATCCGGACGACGCACGTAACGTGATCCTCGAGGTCAAGGGCGGCGAAGGCGGCGACGAAGCCGCGCTGTTTGCCGGCGACCTCCTGCGCATGTACACCCGGTACGCGGAATCCCGCGGCTGGAAGACTGAAATCATCTCCGCCACCGAGTCGGACCTGGGCGGCTACAAGGACGTCCAGGTGGCCGTCAAAGGCAGCTCCAACGACCCCGCCGAGGGCGTTTACGCACGGCTCAAGTTCGAAGGCGGCGTCCACCGCGTTCAGCGCGTCCCCGTCACCGAATCCCAGGGCCGCATCCACACCTCTGCCGCAGGCGTGCTGGTCCTCCCCGAAGTTGACGAGCCCGAAGAGCTCGAAATCAACCAGAACGACCTCAAGATCGACGTGTACCGGTCCTCCGGCCCGGGTGGCCAGTCGGTCAACACCACGGACTCCGCCGTCCGCATCACGCACCTTCCCACGGGCATCGTTGTGGCAATGCAGAACGAAAAGTCGCAGCTGCAGAACCGTGAAGCCGGCATGCGCGTGCTGCGGGCCCGCATCCTTGCCCACCAGCAGGAGCAGATTGACGCCGCCAATTCCGAACAGCGGAAATCCCAGATCCGCACCATGGACCGCTCCGAGCGGATCCGCACCTACAACTACCCGGAAAACCGGATCGCGGACCACCGCACCGGCTACAAGGCGTACAACCTGGACCAAGTCATGAACGGGGATCTGGAACCGGTCATCCAGTCTGCCATCGAGATGGACGAACAGGCACGCCTGGACGCCATCGGCGACTAGTCCCCGCGCATGAGTGCAGGCCAGACCCTCGCTGACGCTGTCAGCGCGGCAACCGCTGTCCTCCGCGAGGCCGGCGTGCCCAGCCCCCGCGTCGACGCCGAGCTCCTCGCCGACCACCTGCTCCAGGTCGGCCTGGGCCGGCTGCGCGCCCTGATGCTCGGCGACACCCCGGCGCCCGATGGGTATGCCGAACTTGTTGCGGAGCGGGCAAGCCGTGTGCCGCTCCAGCACATCACCGGGGTGGCCCACTTCAGGTACCTCGAACTGGCCGTAGGCCCGGGTGTTTTCATTCCCCGGCCGGAAACTGAATCCGTGGTCCAGCTGGTGATCGACCATGTGGCGGGAAGGGGCGCCCCACGGATCGTGGACCTCGGTACAGGGTCCGGCGCAATCGCAGGCTCCATCGCGCACGAGGTCCCCGGCGCCGAAGTCCATGCCGTCGAGTTCAGTCCGCTGGCCCACGCCTGGGCGGCCCGGAACCTCGAACCCCTCGGCGTCCACCTCGTCCTGGGGGACCTCCGGACCGCACTTCCGGAGCTGAACGGAACCTTCGACGTCGTGATCTCCAACCCGCCCTACATCCCGGCCGAAGCCATCCCCAACGAACCCGAAGTGGCACTGCACGACCCCCCGGAGGCACTCTACGGCGGGGGAGCGGACGGTATGGAGCTCCCGACGGCGGCCGCGGCCTCCGCTGCGCGTCTCCTGAAGCCCGGGGGCTACTTCGTGATGGAACACGCCGAAGTCCAGGCCGGCTGGATCGGCGCCATGCTTGGCAGGCAGGGAGCCTGGAACGGTATCAGCACGCATGTGGACCTGAACGGCAAAGAGCGCGCCACCAGCGCCTTCCTCGCCGGACCCGGCCACACGGAATGAAAGAATAGGCCTGTGACCACAACCTACGACTGCAGCACCGACGGCCAGCGCGCCGAAGCCCTTGAACATGCCCAGAGGGCCATCAGCGAGAAGAAATGCGTGGTCCTGCCCACGGACACCGTGTACGGAATCGCCGCCGACGCCTTCTCGCCGCAGGCCGTCACCATGCTCCTGGTGTCCAAGGGACGCAGCCGCACCATGCCTCCGCCCGTGCTGATTCCCCGAATCAACGCCCTGGACGGGCTGGCCACGGACATTTCCGCGGAGGCCCGGAAGCTGGCAGAGGCCTTCTGGCCCGGCGGCCTCACGCTCATCTTCCACGCCCAGCCGTCACTGGACTGGGACCTTGGCGAGACCAAGGGGACCGTAGCGCTGCGGATGCCTGCCGACGAAATCGCGCAGGAGCTGTTGACCCTTACCGGGCCCCTGGCCGTATCCTCCGCGAACCGGACCGGACACGCCCCGGCCCAGACCGCCGCCGCGGCGCGCGAGCAACTGGCGGATTCCGTGGAGGTCTACCTGGAAGGCGGCTTCCGCCCTGCCGAGGGGGCTGACGCTGTTCCGTCCACGATTGTTGATGCCACCGGACCCCGCCTCCGCGTTGTCCGCAACGGGGCGGTCAGCCTCGACCAGCTCCGCGAACACGTTCCGGGCGTCCTGGGCCTCGGCGAAATTCCCATGGCCGAGGAGGATCCGGCGGAGCCGGACGCGGCTGCGGAGCCGGCAGACGGGGAAAACCCGGGCAACGACGCTGCAAACGGTGATTCGGCAGGCGCTGATTCCGCCGCGCCTGCCGGGGAACAGCAGCCTTGATGACACTGGAGCGCCAGCAGATCCCTGTCCTGGACGTCCACGCCACTCCACTGCGGGTTCCCGAACTGGTTGACGAGCTCAGCCGTTTCATCGAGGACGGCTCCACCAGGACGGTGCTGGGACACAACCTCCACAGCGTCACCCTCACGCTCTCCGATGACGGGTTTCGCCGCCTCTACGAGGACAGCGACATCGTGCTCCTGGATGGGGCGCCGGTGCTGTGGCTGTGGGGGAGGACCGGCAACGCGGCCGGTCCGGTCATGGACTACCGGCTCGGCTCCACCGACTGGCTTCCCGCCCTTGACCAGGTGCGCGGTCTTGAGCGCATTGCCGTGGTGGGTGCCGGCAATGAGGCCAACTCCGGTGCTGTCGCCCGGCTGAGGACCATCCTTCCCGGTGCCCGCGTGGAAGGTTTTCCGGGCGAGGACTGGAACCCGGAACTGGAAGACGCGGCTGTCGCATGGCTGCACCGCGAGCAGCCTCAACTGGTGTTGTTGGGCCTGGGCATGCCCCTGCAGGAGGAGGTGCTGCAGCGTCGGCTGGCCGGCATGCCGCCGGCCATCTATTGCGCCGTGGGTGGTGCCATCGAACAGCTGGCCGGGATCCAGAAGCTGGCGCCGCGCTGGCTGGGGCGGCTGGGCCTTGAGTGGGCCTGGCGGCTGCTGCTGCACCCGCGCCGCGTCGCTTACCGTGTTTTCGGCGAGCCATGGGTCCTGCTGTGGCTCCTGGCTACGCGCCGGTTATCCCGCAAGGCTTAGCGGGTTCCTCCGGCAGCCCCGGCGCAGGGAAAGCCCCTAGAATTTCTGGTCCTCCAGCGGTCCGAATCCTTTGCCGCGCAGGCCGGCGCTGAAGGTCCTGGCCCAGGCCAGCAGCCCGGGCAGGTCACGGCGCTGCAGGAAATAGCCCAGATAGCCGCCTACGTCCGCAACGAATGAGCGGACCCGGAAGTACCGGCGGATGAGGTACCCGCGGTTGCGGTAGTAGTAATAGCGTTTGAACGCCGACTCCGGAACTATGACGTGCCATCCGGCTCCGTACACGTGCTGGGTTTCGGAAAACGCGTGCGGGTGCGTAATGGCCGTAGTGGTGACGGTTCCAAACCTGATCCCTGCCTGGCGGAGCCGGATGGTGAAGTCCACCTCGTCGCCGCGGATGAACAGGCGCATGTCAGGCAGGCCTACCTTGAAGAACACATCGGAGCGGATCAGCGCGCCATTGAAGAAGTGTCCGTCGTCGGGAAGGAACCCCAGTTTCTCCACCTCGGAGCGGTCGTGCGTAACCTTGCCATCCAGCCGGAAGAAGAAGGAAAGCCTGTCCGGCTGCCCGGGCGCGGTCACCAGCGGAACCACAGCTTCCAGGTCGCGGGCTTCGGCCTCCCGCACCAGAGTGGCGAGGCATTCAGGATCGGCGGGTACGGCGTCGTCGTCCATCATCCAGATCCACCTGGCACCGCTGGCTACCGCCTTGAGTGCTGCGAGGGCGAACCCGCCGGCCCCCCCGAGGTTTGCTTCGGACCGGACATAGTCCACGTTGGGATGCTGATCAGCCACGCTGCGCGCCGGAGTTGTGCCACTGTCCACCAGGCAAATGGTGTCTACCGGGGCCGTCTGGGCCTTGATGGACTCCAGCAGTACCGCGAGCTCCTTCGGACGGTCGAAGGTCACGGCTGCAACTGCAATGCGGGCGGGCATGGGGGTCCTTTCAGCATGGCTGTCAGGGGTTTCCCTGCTCCTTCTGCGCGAGTGTGGCGCGGAGCCATGACGCCGTTGGCGCTAGTATCTTTGACTAGAGTCCACTGTAATACAGCCCTGTAAGGCACTGCGTAAGGCTATCTGCGTACTGCCTGCTGCGCGCTCGGCGACGGAGAAGTTTCATTTATCGGAGAACAGATTCCCGGCCAGTGAGCCCCCCTATCCCGGACCTGCCGCCGGCGCGGCGGTCCATTCCCGGCCCCCTTAATCCTGAAACGGCCAGCACCCCATGATCATGTACCTGCTCATGGGCCTGACGGCCGCCGTCGTGTCCTACGCCGCCACCTGGGGTGCCCGGGTGGTGGGCCACAGGCTCGAACTGCACCAGCCCATCCGCAGCCGCGATATGCATTCCACCCCCGTTTCCAGGCTTGGCGGCGTTGCCATTTTCCTGGGTGTCATGGTGGCACTGATCGTCGCGAGCCAGTCCTTCTTCGTCAAGGACATCTACCGGAACAATTTCTCCCCTTGGGGCGTGCTGGCCGGGGCGGCGGTGATCGTCCTGGTGGGCGTGGCCGACGACCTCCTGGACATCCGCTGGTGGGTGAAACTGATCGGCCAGAGCGTAGCTGCCCTTACGGTAGCCATCTGGGGCGTACAAATGACCATCGTTCCCTGGGTTCCGGAACCCATCTACCTGGAGAATGGAACGCTCCGGGTGGTGCTGACGGCAGGGCTCATTGTCACCACCATGAACGCCTTCAATTTCATCGACGGCCTCGACGGGCTTGCGGCAGGTGTGGCCGTCATTGGCGGAACCGCGTTTTTCGTCACGGCCTACTGGGTTCACCGCAACGCGGTCCTGCTGGATTACTCAGACCTTGCCACGCTGATCACGGCCGTCCTGGTAGGCGGCTGCCTTGGGTTCCTGCCGCACAACTGGTTCCCGTCGAAGATCTTCATGGGGGATTCCGGGGCGATGCTGATCGGGCTGCTGATGGCCTCGGCAGGTGTGGTGTCCACGGGGCAGATCACCTCCGGCCTGTATGACCGCGCCAATGGTATTTCCACGGTCATCCCCATCCTGCTTCCTTTCGCCGTGCTTTTCCTGCCCTTGCTGGACCTGGGACTCGCCGTGGTCCGGCGGACTGCACGCGGACGTTCGCCGTGGTCCGCTGACCGCGGACACCTGCACCACAAGCTCCTCGACATCGGCTACTCGCACCGCACGGCCGTGATCCTGATGTACCTCTGGACAGTAGTGCTGTCCTTCGGAGGCCTCGCCTTTGCGATTTTCCCGTGGCAGATTGTCCTTGCGGTGGACCTGTTCGCCACCCTCGTCATGGGCCTGATTACGGCCTGGCCGTACCTGTCCCGCAGCGGCGAGGAAGCAGCCACGTAACGCCGTGCGGAAACATTTTCTATCTCGTGTAGAATTTAGGGGCAGCACAAGCTGCCACTCCACCCTGCTGGCTCCCCGCCAAATGCCACCGACGATTGGGATCGAATGACCTCCAACGCCGAGCCCGGACCCGCGTCCGGCAAAGGACACGTTGGTGCTTCCGGTCCCACCGCATCGCTGTGGCTGCACCTGCTAAAGATCAGCGCCGCCGCCGCGGCAGTTGGCCTGGTCCTCTGCGGTTCAGCAGCTATGTTCCTTGATGGAGGGGCCGCCGCGCTCTCGAGTGCTTTAGGCGGCCTGCTGGTCATGCTGTTCTTCGGGATCAGCCTCCTGGTTGGCCACTTCGTTGGACGAAGCAACCCCTCTGGGGCCATCGGCGTCTTCGTGGCCACCTACTTCATCAAAGTCGTGGGATTCGCCATTGTGATGTTCGTGCTCGGTGCGCCCCAGTGGCTGCACGGCCGCTGGTTCGTGGCCGGAGCCGTGGTTGCTGTCGTCCTGTGGCAGGCTGCCGAAATCTTCGGATTCAGCAAAGCCCGCCTTCAGATCTACAACGATCCAGAAGACAAAGGGGAGACCCGTGCGTAACCCAAAGAAACGTGGCGCCGCCGGCAACGGCGGCCGCGAACAAGGCAGTTCCGCGCCCGGCGTCTCCAGCGAGAACACCGACGGCGGATACAACGCCGGGATGGCCGTCTTCAGCTACATCATTGGCGGAATCATCGTCTGGAGTTTGATAGGGTGGGGACTGGATTTTCTGTGGGGAACGCGCTGGATTGTGCTCGCAGGCGCTCTGCTTGGAGCCGTCGGAGGTTTTTACCTTTCCCACATGCATGGCCTCACCAGTTCCCGCAAAAACACTGGTGACCGTCCTGCTGCCGGCGGTCCGTCCCAGGACGGCGGCACGAATGCCAAATAATTTCACAGGGGGATCTTCAGGCCGCAAGGCCCCTGCTCCCCGCCCAACGCCCAATGATGGACACTGCAGAGAGGAAACGCGTTGATCGCGCTTGCGCTCCCGGCCCAAGATTCAGGAGAGTTTACACCTCCTGGTATTAACGAAATGCATTTGCCGGCAATCCTGCCGTGGGGTGCCGCAGAAGGATTCTCCAAGCAGATGCTGCTGGTCCTCCTCTCTGTCGCCATTATCGCCACCTTCTTCGTGCTGGCCGCACGCAAGCGGCAGCTGGTACCCGGCAAGCTCCAGTTCGCCGGCGAGGCCGCCTACGGCTTCGTCCGCAACGGCATCGCCAAGGACATCATTGGCGGCCGCGACTTTATCAAGTACGTGCCCCTGTTGTTCAGCCTGTTCTTCTTCATCCTGGTGAACAACATCTACGGCGCCATCCCGCTGATCCAGCTCCCCACGTTCTCGCACGTGGGCGGAGCCTATGTGCTGGCCGGCCTTGTCTACTTCACCTGGATTGCCATCGGCGTCAAGAAGAACGGCCTGCGCTACTTCAAGCTGGCCACCGTTCCGTCGGGTGTTCCCTGGTTCATCCTGCCGATCGTCATCCCGATCGAGATCATCTCGAACTTCCTGGTCCGGCCCGTGACACACAGCCTCCGTCTGTTCGCCACCATGCTCGCCGGCCACCTCATCGTGATGATCGCCGGATCCGGCATCGAATTCCTGGTCATGCAGGAGAACATCCTGCTGAAGGGCACCTCGGTCCTGGTGCTCGCCGGTGCCATCGCGATGTACATGCTGGAAGCCCTGATCATGGTCCTGCAGGCGTACGTCTTTACCCTGCTGACGGCGATCTACATCGAAGGCGCCCTGCACGCCGACAGCCACTAGGCGCCCTGCCGAGAGGCACACAAATCTTCCCCTCGCGGGGATGAAGCAACCCAAACAACCTGCCACATGGGTGGCATCTTGAAAGGAAGAAAAATGGAAGGCAATCTCAACCTCGTAGGTTACGGTCTGTCCGCAATCGGCGGTGGTATCGGTGTTGGCCTCGTATTCGCTGCTTACATCAACGGCGTTGCACGTCAGCCGGAGGCCCAGCGCGTCCTGCAGCCGATCGCATTCCTTGGCCTTGCACTGACCGAAGCCCTCGCCATCCTCGGCCTGGTCTTCGCCTTCGTTCTCTAGTCCTAGAGCGAAGCGAACTTTCAGAACCGAGTAGAAAAGGACGGGTGAAATATGAATCAGCTGATCATCTCAGCCGCCACTGAGGGCGAAGTCAACCCCCTGATGCCCAATCTCTGGGAAATGGGTGTTGTCCTCGTAGGCTTCCTCATTCTCTTGTTCATTGTGGTCAAGTTCGTTGTCCCGATGTTCGAGAAGACCTTTGCCGAGCGTGCCGAGGCCATCGAAGGCGGCATTGCCAAGGCTGAAAAGGCCCAGGCTGAGGCGTCTGCTGCACTCGAAGAGTACAAGCAGCAGCTGACCGACGCCCGGACTGAAGCTAACCGCATCCGTGAGGAAGCACGCGCCGAAGGTGCGCAGATCCTCGCGGACCTCAAGGAGAAGGCTGCTGCCGAGTCTGCCCGCATCACTGCGCAGGCACACGCACAGATTGAATCCGAGCGTCAGGCGGCTGTTGTGTCCCTGCGCTCCGAGGTTGGCACCCTGGCCACCACCCTTGCCGGCCGCATCGTGGGCGAATCGCTCAACGATGACGACCGCTCAGCACGGGTCGTGGACCGGTTCCTGGCAGATCTGGAGACCCAGAGCGCAGGTGCAGCTAAGTAATGGCAGGCGTATCGAGCGAATCGCTGGCAACAGCACTGACCGCGCTGGAAGCCAAGCTTCCGACCGCGTCGCTGCAGCTGGCTAAGGAACTCTTCGGAATTCTGGGAATGGTGGACAGCTCGGCTGGCTTGCGCCGCGCCCTGACTGACCCGTCCCGTAACGGTGACGAAAAGTCGGCGCTGGTCAGGCAGCTGGTTGGCGGAAAAGTCTCCGCTGATGCTGCAGAGGTCGCGGGTGGATTGGCCGGTTCACGCTGGGCATCTGCGCGGGACATCGGCGATGCACTCGAGACTCTTGCCGCAACGGTGGTCATTTCCGTTGCTGAAAACAAGTCGGCCGTTTCTGCCTCCGGCATCACTGGCCTGGAAGAACTGGAGAACGACCTGTTCTCCTTCAACCAGGCCGTGGCTTCCAGCCACGAGGTACAACGTGCTCTGTCCGAACCACAGGCCAGCGGGGCAGCCAAGGCTGCCCTTGCCGAAAAGCTGGTGCCCGGCGTCAGTGAGGAAGCAAAAGTCCTCATTACCCAGGCAGTCACCCAGCCCCGCGGCATCAAGGCGACGCGCCTCGTGGAACGGTTCGCCGAGTTGGCGGCCAAGCGGCAGCAGCGCTGGATTGCAACGGTCAGCGTGACCCGTCCCCTGACGTCGACGCAGCTGTCCCGCCTCCAGGCGGGCCTGAACGCGCTCTACGGACGGGAACTCAAGGTCAACATCAACGTTGATCCGGCACTCATTGGCGGCATCCGCGTCCAGGTGGGTGACGAAGTGCTCGACGCTTCGGTCATCAGCCGACTGGGCGAGCTGCAACGCCAGCTGGCCGGCTAGCCGGACAAGCACAACCAAACTGATAGAAACCCCGGTCACCTGACGGTGATCACAAACAGGAGAGCAGGGACTGCAGATGGCCGAATTGACCATCAACGCCGACGACGTCCGTAATGCGCTGAACGAGTTCGCGGCGTCCTACGAACCCGGAAACGCAGAACGCGTAGAGGTCGGCCGCGTAACCACCGCTAGTGACGGCATCGCCCGTGTTGAGGGCCTTCCCTCGGTCATGGCGAACGAGCTGCTGCGCTTCGAGGACGGCACCCTGGGCCTCGCCCAGAACCTTGACGTCCGCGAAATCGGCGTCATCATCCTCGGCGACTTCACCGGCATCGAAGAAGGCCAGGAAGTCCACCGCACCGGACAGGTCCTGTCCGTGCCCGTGGGCGACGCCTTCCTCGGCCGCGTTGTCGACCCGCTGGGCGTGCCCATCGACGACCTCGGCGAAATCAAGGCTGAAACCACCCGTGCACTGGAGCTCCAGGCACCCGGCGTGACGCAGCGTAAGTCGGTTCACGAGCCGATGCAGACCGGTCTCAAGGCAATCGACGCCATGATCCCGATCGGCCGCGGCCAGCGTCAGCTGATCATTGGTGACCGCCAGACGGGCAAGTCGGCCATTGCGATCGACACCATCATCAACCAGAAGGCCAACTGGGCTTCCGGCGATGTGACCAAGCAGGTCCGCTGCATCTACGTGGCGATCGGCCAGAAGGCATCCACCATTGCCGCTGTCCGCCAGACCCTCGAGGAAAACGGCGCGCTCGAGTACACCACCATTGTGGCGTCTCCCGCATCCGACCCCGCCGGCTTCAAGTACCTGGCACCGTACGCCGGTTCCGCGATTGGCCAGCACTGGATGTACGGCGGCAAGCACGTCCTCATCGTGTTTGATGACCTGTCCAAGCAGGCCGAAGCCTACCGCGCAGTATCCCTGCTGCTCCGCCGCCCGCCGGGACGCGAAGCCTACCCGGGTGACGTTTTCTACTTGCACTCCCGCCTCCTGGAGCGTTGTGCAAAGCTCTCCGACGAGCTCGGTGCCGGTTCCATGACGGGCCTGCCGCTGATCGAGACCAAGGCGAACGACGTGTCCGCCTACATCCCGACCAACGTCATCTCCATCACCGACGGCCAGATCTTCCTGCAGTCGGACCTCTTCAACGCCAACCAGCGTCCCGCAGTCGACGTGGGCGTTTCGGTGTCCCGCGTTGGCGGTGCAGCGCAGGTGAAGTCCATGAAGAAGGTATCCGGCACGTTGAAGCTGGAACTTGCCCAGTACCGCGACATGCAGGCTTTCGCCATGTTTGCCTCGGACCTGGACGCCGCCTCACGCCAGCAGCTCACCCGTGGAGCCCGCCTGATGGAACTGCTCAAGCAGGGCCAGTACTCACCGTTCCCGGTTGAGGACCAGGTTGTCTCCATCTGGGCAGGCACCAACGGCCACCTGGATGACGTTCCGGTTGAGGATGTGAACCGGTTCGAAACCGAGTTCCTGGAGCACCTCAAGCACAAGTCCTCCATCCTCACCACGCTGGCGCAGACCAACGTGATGGACGATGACACCGCTGCAGCTCTGAAGTCCTCCATCATCGACTTCAAGAAGGGCTTCTTCGGCGAAGGCGACAACCACTTGGTGGGCGCAGGCCACGAGGCACATGACGCCATCTCCGAGGGCGAAGTCGACCAGGAAAAGATCGTCAAGCAGAAGCGCTAGTTCCGATGGCCGGGTGTGCCGGGCCTGAAGGGTCCGGCACACCCGGTTTACGGAATGTTAGGAAAGGATAAGTATGGGAGCCCAGATCCGGGTCTACCGCCAGAAGATCAGCTCGACCACGTCGATGCGCAAGATCTTCAAGGCGATGGAACTGATCGCTACCTCGCGCATCGGGAAGGCCCGTGCGCGCGTAGCAGCTTCACTGCCTTACGCGAACGCGATCACGCGCGCCGTTTCTGCTGTCGCCAGCCAAAGCGAAATCGACCACCCGCTGACCACTGAGCCGGAGCAGATCCGCCGTGCCGCCGTCCTGGTAATTACCTCGGACCGCGGCCTGGCAGGTTCTTACTCGGCCAGCGTCCTCAAGCAGGCGGAAGGTCTCAACGAGCTGCTCCACGCCGAAGGCAAGGAAGTCAAGACCTACCTCGTGGGACGTAAGTCCCAGGCTTACTTCGACTTCCGGAACCGCGAATATGCGCGGGTCTGGACCGGAGGAACCGACGCGCCCGAGTTCGGCACCGCCCGTGAAATCGGCGCCGCACTGCTGGCCGACTTTGCCGCGGACTTCGAAGACGGCGGCGTGGATGAAATCCATGTTGTCTACACGCGCTTCAAGTCCATGGTCACGCAGGAACCCACCGTCATCCGCCTTCTGCCGCTTGAGGTTGTGGAAGAGGAAGCCGCCTCCGAGTCGGACCTGCTGCCGTTGTACGAGTTCGAGCCGGAGACCGAACAGGTCCTCGACGCGCTGCTGCCCCGCTACATCGAGTCGCGCCTGTTCGCAGCAATGCTGCAGGCCGCCGCATCCGAACTGGCTGCACGCCAGCGTGCGATGAAGTCGGCAGGGGACAACGCCACCGAACTGATCAAGAAGTACACGCGTCTGCGCAACACGGCCCGCCAGGCCGAGATCACGCAGGAGCTTTCCGAGATTGTTGCCGGTGCCGACGCTCTTGCGTCCTAGCCTGCACTGCCCCGGATTCCGCGGAACCTGCACCACAACAGATAAACTTAACCCCACGCCATCTACTGAGTGAAGTGAGAGAGATGACTGCCACTGCTACCGAACACGTAGCCGCAATGTCCGGTGCTACCGGCCGTATTGCGCGCGTAATCGGCCCGGTTGTCGACGTCGAATTCCCGGCTGACGCAATCCCGTCCATCTACAACGCCCTCACCACCGAGATTACTCTCAACGGTGAGACCAAGACCATCACGTTCGAGACCTCCCAGCACCTGGGCGACAACCTCGTCCGCGCCATCTCCCTGCAGGCTACTGACGGACTGGTCCGCGGCACCTCAGTGGTGGACTCCGGCGCCCCGATCTCCGTCCCCGTTGGCGACGGCGTCAAGGGCCACATCTTCAACGTGCTGGGCCAGCCCCTGGACGTTACCGAGTCGGAACTGGACATCAGCGAACGCTGGCCGATCCACCGCAAGGCCCCGAGCTTCGCTTCGCTCGAAGGTTCCACCGAGATGTTGGAGACCGGCATCAAGGTCATCGACCTTCTCACCCCTTACATCAAGGGTGGAAAGATCGGCCTGTTCGGCGGCGCCGGCGTGGGCAAGACTGTTCTGATCCAGGAAATGATCACCCGTGTTGCCCGCAACTTCGGTGGTACTTCCGTATTCGCCGGTGTTGGCGAGCGTACCCGTGAGGGCAACGACCTCTGGGTTGAAATGGAAGAGGCAGGCGTCCTCAAGGACACCGCCCTTGTCTTCGGCCAGATGGATGAGCCGCCGGGAACGCGCCTTCGCGTTGCACTGTCCGCACTGACCATGGCGGAGTACTTCCGCGATGTCCAGAACCAGGACGTGCTGCTGTTCATCGACAACATCTTCCGCTTCACGCAGGCAGGTTCCGAGGTTTCCACCCTGCTCGGCCGCATGCCGTCCGCCGTTGGCTACCAGCCCAACCTGGCCGACGAAATGGGTCTCCTGCAGGAACGCATTACCTCCACCAAGGGTCACTCCATCACCTCGATGCAGGCCATCTACGTTCCCGCAGATGACTACACCGACCCGGCGCCGGCCACCACGTTCGCGCACCTGGACGCCACCACGGAGCTTTCCCGTGAAATCGCGTCCCGCGGCCTGTACCCGGCTGTGGATCCGCTGACCTCCACGTCACGTATCCTCGACCCGCAGTACATCGGCAAGGACCACTACAACACGGCTGTCCGTGTGAAGCAGATCCTGCAGAAGAACAAGGAACTCCAGGACATCATCGCCATCCTCGGCGTTGACGAACTGTCGGAAGAGGACAAGATCGTCGTGTCGCGTGCACGCCGCATCCAGCAGTTCCTCTCGCAGAACACCTACACCGCCAAGCAGTTCACCGGCGTCGAAGGTTCCACGGTTTCCATCAAGGACACCGTCGAAGGCTTCACCGCCATCTGCGACGGCGACCTTGACCACATTGCGGAGCAGGCGTTCTTCAACGTCGGTGGCCTCGATGACGTTGAGCGCCAGTGGGCCAAGATCCAGGAACAGACCAAGTAATATGGCTGAGCTTGAGGTTGAGATTGTCGCAGCGGACCACTTCGTGTGGTCCGGAGCGGCCACGATGGTCAAGGCCCGCACCAGCGATGGTGAGATCGGAATCCTGCCCGGCCACTCGCCCCTGCTGGCGATCCTGGCCGAAGGTGAACTCGCGATCCAGCCGGTGTCCGGGGACCGTATTGCGGTCGACGTTGACGGCGGGTTCTTCTCCGTCGACAACAACCGGGTAGTCATTGTTGCTGACAACGCCCAGCTTGGCGGCTCGGCTACCGCTGGGATCCGCTAGCACGACCTTGATGGACGCACCAAGCATTCCGTTCATCGCACTGGCAATCGCCTTTGGATTGCTGATCTTTGCACTGTGCCTTTCGGGGGTGCGCCGCTTTAACCTGCGGCGTGCCCTCGGCACGGTGGACGCCTCCATTTGCATGGCTGGAAACAGCTGGCAGATGGGGGTTTGTCGTTACCAGGACAACGACCTTGAGTGGTTCCGGCTGCTCTCGCTCAGTGTCCGCCCAAAACACAAGTTCAAGCGCCATTCCCTTGAACTCCTTGGCCGCCGCAAGCCCACCGAAGCCGAAGCCGTCAAGGTACAGCCCGACGTCGTCATCGTGGAACTTCGCTACGAGGGCCAGGACCTTCGGCTCGCCATGAAATTCGATGCCTATACAGGCCTGTCGTCGTGGCTTGAAGCCGGGCCGGTCATCGGCGTCGGCACCTGGCGTTAGCCGCGTGGACTGGATCCTTGATGTCCGGCTGACCGACGGGCCCCTCTATTGGACTTCGCTGATCCTGGGCATCGCCGGCGCCGCGTTCCTCCTCCTGCCACCGCCGCCCCACGGGCCGCTGCGCTGGCTGTCCCGGGTCATTGCCGCCATTGCCGTGGCCTTTGCGCTGGTGGCCACCGTCCACTGGGCGCTGATCAACCTGTATTCCGTCTTCCCGGAAAATATCCCCGACCCGGTCCTGCTGTGGCTGGTGCCCGCTGTGGCCGCAGTCCTGCTGTGGCTGTTCCTGCTGCCGCGCAACTCGTGGCGCCGCCGTGGCGGTGGACTGGCGGCGGCACTGCTGGTGATTGCACTGTCCAGCGTGCAAATCAACGCCTACTTTGGCCTCAACCGAACGGTGAGCGACCTGATGGGCACCGCCCTTGCCCGCATTCCTGCCCTGGAACAGAAGCTTGTTCGCCCGGCGGGAGCGCCCGACGGCGTGGCGCTGCAGGGCTGGCGTCCGCAAGGCGACATCCCGGACGGGGGAGTCCTGCGCAAGGCCGCCATTCCGGGTGCCATCTCCGGCATGGAAACGCGGGACGCCTTCATCTACCTTCCTCCGGCCTATTTTGCGCAGAACCGCCCGGCGTTGCCCGTCCTGGTCCTCATTGCCGGCCAACCCGGCGGTCCGGCCGACTGGCTGACCGGCGGTGCCCTCCGCGGCCACATGGACTCCTACGCAGCTGCGCATGGCGGCGTGGCTCCCGTAGTGGTGGTCCCCGACGCCAACGGATCGCAGAACGCCAACACCATGTGCATGGACAGCCAGATCGCCCAGGCTGATACCTACCTGTCGCAGGATGTGCCGAAGTGGATCAGCTCCACCCTTGCCGTGGATACGGACCACGCGCATTGGGCGGTGGGGGGATTCTCCTTCGGCGGCACCTGCGCCATCCAGCTGGGTACCCGCCACCCCGACCTTTTCCCCGAGGTGCTGGCGTTCTCGGCGGAAGCCGAGCCCGCCATCGCCAAGGAACGCCAGAAGACCATCGACGCCTCATTCCCGGGGGACCCCGAGGCTTTCCTGCGGCAGACGCCGCTGGCCATCATGGCGGACAAGCGTTTCGACGGCCACGGCCTGTACCTGACGGCCGGGCAGAACGATACTGAGTTTGTGGGCTACCTCAGGACGCTGGCCAGAGCTGCCGAGGACGCCGGCTTCACGGTCCGCGCCTACGAGGTGGAACACACCGGGCACTCGTGGGACACGTCGTCCCGGCGGTTCGGCGACGCCCTGCAGTTCCTCGCAGACCAGTGGGGGGCCGGGGGATGAGCGGCGGACAGGACACCCGGACCATGGCGTTGGCCTGGGACACCGTGGTCCGGCCAACGCTGGGCAGGGCAGCGGCGGGGCTGAAAGCCATGCCGTTCACGCTTGCCGTCCTTGCCCTGTTTGTGGGGACCGGCGCGGCGACGGACAGCTTCCTGGCCGGTCCGTCCGAACAGCTGCTGGATGTGGCCGGCGTCAGCGGTCCCGGCCTGCGCGAGGGCCGATGGTGGTCGCTGTTCACCAGCCTCTTCTTCGCCACCAACCCCACTGCGTACGTGGTGGCCGCACTGATGATCCTTGTTCTGCTGGGCCTGGCCGAACGGAAGCTTGGTTTCCGGGCTGCCGCTGCACTGTTCCTGGGCGGCCAGTTCGCGGCCGTCACGCTGTTCCTCCTGGTCACCCAGCTCGCGGCGTATGTGGGGGACGGGTGGCTCGACACCATGACTGACGTCATCCTGATTGGCCCGTACGCCCCGGTGCTCGCCGCAGGCATGGCAGGCAGCGCCCGGCTGCCGGTGCTTTGGCAGCGGCGCCTGCGGACGGCGGCGCTCTCGGTCTCTCTCCTGCTTGTCCTGTACGTGGGCCATGCCGAGACGGTGATAGGCCTCCTGGGTGCGTTGCTGGGACTGCTGGTGGGCTGGTGGATCCAAGGCGACGAGTGGAAACTCCACCGGCACCGCTCCACCGGACGGGAGGCCCGTAACCTGCTGGCCCTAATGGTGGCCGTGTTCGCCGTCGGGCCCATCCTCACGGGGATCACCCGGGCACCCACCGGGCCGCTGGCACTGCTCCGGGACGTGGTCCTGAATCCGCTGCCCACGCTGGGCCAATTGGCGTTCAACTGCGGGGCTACGGTGGAGGCGTCCTGCCTTGAAGCGGGAAGGGCAGGCTTCGCCGGTCCGTTCGGCCTCGCACTGGCAGTAGTCCCCGTGGTCCTGTTGCTGATCTGCGCCGACGGGATGCGCCGGGGACGCAGGATGGCGCTGAACATTGCCCTGGCGATCCAGCTGGCTGTGACGGCCCTGGCCGCCGTGTACCTGGCACTTTTCGCCCTGGTTCCGTCCCGGCCGCAGGGCCCCCACGCGGCTCCCATGGGTTCGGCCTTTGCCCATGTGCTTCCGCTCGTGGTGGTTCCGCTGCTGCTCTCCGTTATCCTGTGGCTGAACCGGAGGCAGTTCCGGGTGCAGACCCTGCCCACCGCCCGGCGAATGCTTGCCGTCCTGGTTGGTGGCTCCTGGGGAGTGTTGGCTGCCGCCTACGCCACGGCGTGGTTCGCCTCGGGCGGGATGTCCCGCGACGGCGGCGTGCTGGGTCTGTTTGCCGAGTTGGCCCGGCAGTACGTACCGGTGCCGATTCCGCAGCATTTCCACCGTGTCTTCGCGGACCGGAACACTGTGGAGGCTGTTCTGTTCGCCTATTCCGGGCCGGTGTTCTGGCTCATTGCGCTGGCGGCCGTGTGGTGGGCGCTCCTGGGCGGAAACCACGGCCATGACTCCGGCCGGCAGGACAGGGCCCGGGCCCGGACATTGCTCCACCAGGGCGGCGGCCCGCTCTCCTGGATGGCCCTGTGGGAACCGAACACATACTGGTTCAGCCCGGACGGCCAGGGTGCCATGGCCTACCAGCAGCACGGCAGCGTGGCCCTCACCCTTGGCTGTGCCATCGGCCCTGCCGGATCCCAACTGGCCGTCACAGAGGGATTCCTCGCCCATTGCCGGCGCGAGGCGCTGATTCCCGCTTTGTATTCCTGCGACGACACGGTGTGGCCGGCCCTGCGTGAGCGCGGCTTCTCGCGTGTATCGGTGGCCCAGGAAACCCGGCTGTCCATCCGGGAACTGGAATTCAAGGGCAAGGAGTGGCAGAACGTCCGGACTGCGCTGAACCGGGCAGCCAAGCTGGGCGTGCATGCAGTCTGGGGTCCGTACAGCGGGTTGCCTGTCGCGCTGCGCACCCGCCTGAACGAGGTGTCCGAGGAATGGGCCGCCGGAAAGTCCGTACCGGAAATGGGATTCACCCTTGGCAGCGTGGACGAACTCGACGACGATGAGGTGCTGTGTTGCCTCGCAGTTGACGGTGAAGGCAGGGTCCATGGGTTCACCAGTTGGCTTCCGGTTTACGAGGACGGCCGCCTGGTCAGCCGGACGCTGGACGTGATGCGCCGGGGCGCCGACGGCTTCCCCGGCGTGATGGAATTCCTGATCGCCTCCGCCGTCCTGGAACTGCGGGACTCCGTGGAGGTGATTTCGCTGTCCGGTTCACCGCTTGCAAATGACGGTGGAGCCGAGGACACGGCCCAGGGGGGAGCCAAGAACCTGGTCCGCATCCTGGACCTGGTGGGCCACGCGCTGGAGCCGGTCTACGGCTTCCGTTCATTGGCGGCCTTCAAATCCCGTTTCAAGCCCGAGTACCGGGCGCTGTACCTGTATTACCAGGACCCTCTTCAACTGCCGGTAATAGGCCGCGCGCTTACCCTGGCCTACCTGCCCGGCCTGTCCCTGCCACAGGGCGCGAGGCTGGTCCGGAATTTGGTTTGATAAGGCCGGCGTCTGCTGCCGGATAACGGCCGGGCCGGGGCCGCATAAAGCAAAGGCTAAGGGCTTGCCGAACAATGCAGCGGGAAAAGGAATGGCCCCCGGCAATTGTGCCGGGGACCATTCTTTGCTAATCAGGCTTAGCAGTCTGTCCGAAGACTAGACGAGCGTAACGCCGGTGGCCTGCGGGCCCTTGGCGCCCTGGCCGATTTCGAACTGAACGCGCTGGTTCTCGTCGAGGGTCTTGAAGCCGCCGGTCTGGATCTCGGAGTAGTGGACGAAGACGTCGCCGTCGGAGTCGTCCGGGGTAATGAAGCCGAAGCCCTTTTCAGCGTTGAACCACTTCACAGTTCCCTGTGCCATTTATTTCTCCTCATTGTGGAACTTTCTTAAGATCGGCACACCTCGCACCGGCCTTGGTCACTCCGCGAGAAGAATCCTGGATAGCCGCCTGGAAAAGGAACCGGCCCTGCAGGAGCTTCGCGCTCGCAACATGTCTTGCGAGCATGAAAAACACCTACACAAAGACTGACTTAAGAATTTCATGCCCGTTCCCGCAGGTCAACGCTTCGTCGGAGGAATCGGACAAATTTTAGGTAAAAATCGGGTTGCGTGCCTTCTCCGGACACAATTGGCCAATGCCGGACGGACAGGCGCCGTTAGAAGAGCCGGGATTCGCTGTCGTCCACGCCGCGCATTGCGTCGTAATCAAGGGTGACGCAATCAATGCCGCGGTCGTTGGCGAGGACCTTGGCCTGCGGCTTGATCTGCTGGGCTGCGAAAATGCCGCGCACCGGTGCCAGGAGGGGATCGCGGTTCAACAGTTCGAGGTAGCGGGTGAGTTGCTCCACGCCATCGATGTCCCCGCGCCGCTTGAGTTCGATGGCTACGGTTGCGCCGTCGCCGTCGCGGGCCAGGATGTCCACCGGACCGATGGCCGTGAAGTATTCGCGCCGGATCAGCGAATAGCCTGTTCCCAGCGTTTCGATCTGGTCCGCCAGGAGCCGCTGGAGGTCAGCTTCCACGCCGTCCTTGATCAGGCCCGGGTCCACGCCGAGGTCGTGCGAGGTTTCGCTGAGCTTTTCATGGATGTTGATAATCAGCCGGTCATCCGTCTTGGCGGACTGGACCGTCCATTGCTCCGCGACTCCGAGCTCCAGGTCAACGTCCTCCGGTGACGAAACTCGGAGCGTGGCCGGCGGACTCATCCAGTTCAGCGGCTTGTACGAGCCGCCGTCTGAATGCACGAGGACAGAGCCGTCGGCCTTGACCAGCAGGAGCCTGGTGGCGAGGGGGAGATGGGCTTTGAGCCGGCCAACATAATCAACGGAGCATCGGGCAATCACAAGTCGCACGCCGTACACACTACCGGGTGGCGGAGAGGGAAGAACGACGGGGACGCCTGCGGCAGTGCATCACCCGGCCGCGGAGAGGCTGCAGTGGTGCCCCTTTCCGCTGGGGCAGAATGGATACATGCCGCGCTCCAACCGTCCCCGCCGTCCCGTGTCCGGGAAACCTGCGGCAACCGGGCGGGGAACCGGAAAAAAGGGGAACGGTGACGTTCCCGAGCTGGACCTCGAACGGGCACGGGCGGGCATCGCCCGACGGGAGAGCGCCCCGGACGGGGAATGGATGGTCCGCAGCATGACCGCGCGGAACGCGGCAAAGACCTACATCTGCCCCGAATGTTCCACCGCCGTGCTGCCCGGAGTGGCGCACCTGGTGGTCTGGAAGGACGACCATCTGTTCGGTGCCGCCGCCGGCCTCGCCGAACGCCGCCACTGGCACACGAACTGCTGGAATTCACGCAGCTACCGGTACCGCTGACGCGGCACTGAACCGCTGGCGCGGGGGAGCCAGGGCCCGGGAGGCCGCCCGCTGTCGCTAAGCTGGCAGGCATGACTTTTGATCCGGCGTCGTACGAATTCACCCAGGCCGCTGGCCCCGTTCCCATCCGTGCCTCCACGGTGCTGCCGGCCCGGCGTGAAAACGTCGAGCTGCAGACAGCGGACGGGCACACGCTGGTGGGCGAGTTGGCCCTGCCGGAATCCGGCGAGGTCCGGGCCACGCTGATCACGCTGCACCCGCTTCCCACACACGGCGGCTTCATGGACTCGCACGTCTACCGCAAGGCGTCCTACCGGCTGCCGGCGCTGGCCGGCATCGCCGTGCTGCGTTTCAACACCCGCGGCACCGGCTCGCCACGGGGGACCAGCACAGGTGCGTTTGAGGAAGGCGTCGGTGAACGCCACGACGTGGAAGCGGCGGTCCGTTTCGCCGTCGACCGCGGGCTGCCCAACCGGTGGCTGGTGGGCTGGTCCTTCGGCACGGAACTGGCCCTGATGTACGGTGCCACCGAACCTGTCGCTTCGCAGGTGGAGGGTGCCGTGCTGCTGTCTCCGCCGCTGCACCGGGCCACGGACAAACACCTGCAGCTGTGGGCCGAATCGGGCAAACCGCTCACGGTCCTGGTGCCTGAGCACGACGACTTCCTCCAGCCCGCCGAGGCGGCCGCCCGCTTCAGCCTGGTTCCCCAGGCGCGCGTGTTGGGCGTGGACGGCGCAAAGCATCTGTGGGTGGGCGAGAAGTACGCCGCGCGGGTCCTGAACGAGATCGTGGGGCGGGTGTCCGCAACAAACGGGAACGCCGCTGCGCTGCCGACGGAGTGGGACGGGCCCACGGCGACTGCCGCCTCCTGACCCGTCCCTGAAGCGGGCATCCCCGCGGTTGCGGGGCTAGTGCTGGTCCTGCCTGACGATGTAGATCTCCTTGATCAGCAGCAGGATGGCAGCCGCGGTGGGAATCGCGATGAGGGCGCCCAGGACCCCCAGCAGGCTGCCGCCGGCGATCACGGATATGACCGCGACGGCACCGGGAACGGCCACGGCCTTCTGCATGATCCGCGGCGAGATGAAGTAGGCCTCGAACTGGAGGTAGGCAAAGTAGCAGATGGCGTAGATGGCGGCCGTCTGCCAGCCAACGGTCAGGGCAATGAGAACCACCACAACACCGGCGATCATGGCACCCACCAGCGGAATGAAGGCAAGCAAAGCCACCACGAACGCAAGCAGCAGGGCGAAGGGAATGCCCACAATCGACATTACGATGAAGGCGAAGGTGGCATTGAGCAAGGCAACGCAGGCCTGGCCAATGACGTAGTTGCCCACGGACTTGGTGATGGCCTCCGACAACGCCTCCACCCTGTGCCGGCGGGAACGCGGGGCCAGCCGGTAACCCCATTTCTTCATCGCCGGCAGGGCGGCGAGGAAGTAGAGGCTGAGCACCAGGACAATCAGGGCACCGAACAGGCCATTGGCCACGGTGGAGCCGAACCCCACCACGCCGCCGGCGATGCCGCCCACGGCGTTGGGGTCGTTGACGAACTTGTTCAATTCTTCGGCGATGCGGTCGCGGACGCCGAACTGGTCGTCAAGGGTGCGGAAAAGGTCCGAGTTCATGAAGTCCCGAACCCACGTAGGGGCCTGCTGCACGATCTCTGTGACCTGCTGGACGATCGTGGGGATCAGGGTCGCAAAGAAGCCCACGACGGCGGCGATCAGCACCGAGACCGACAACAGGATTCCGGCCGGCCGGGGAACCTTCCGGTTCTCGAGCCACTTCACCACAGGTTCCAGGCCCAGCGCGATGAAGAGCGCGGCAACAATCCAGAGGAGCAACTGGGTGGTGTGGGATCCGATCCAGTAGACCAGCAGCGCCACACCGACGCCTACCGTCCCCATGAAGCCCATGTACAGCGGATGCTGGGGTGACATCCGTGGCCCGGGCGCGCCGAACTGGGGACGCGCCACACCGTCGGGGTCCTCGGTGGTCTGGTCCTGCTGCGAGTATTCCGGTGGCATCTCGAAGCGGAGCCGGGGCTGCGCGCCGGGAAGAGGTTGCCGGAGGCGGCGGGCGAGGAAGCCC
This sequence comes from Pseudarthrobacter chlorophenolicus, assembly GCF_000962805.1. Lineage (GTDB taxonomy): Bacteria > Actinomycetota > Actinomycetes > Actinomycetales > Micrococcaceae > Arthrobacter > Arthrobacter chlorophenolicus_A. The sequence continues at coordinate 94,258 of NZ_JZTW01000005.1, forward strand.
ACGGCTGCTGCCGCGGCACCTTTCCGGCGGGCACTTCCAGAAGCCTGGGGGACCGTGGGTGACGGCCCAACGTCCCTTGGATCGCCTGCTGGCCGGGAGGACCCGTCCGTCTTGTCAGTCACTGGTTTTTGGCGCCTGTTCCGTGCATGGCACCGCCTTGGCGGGCCGGTGTGATGATCATCGCAAACACTATCAGCAGGCTTGTCAACACCGGGGGAGGAGCCCCGCGGCGGCGCACCGCACGCTGCGGGAGAACGCGTTCATGCGGGCCTGAACTGGGGCTCGTGGTAACAAAATGGTTACTATTGAAGCTAAACCCCGCTGATGATAGGTGTTCCCTTGCGTTTAAAGACTGCAGCCGCACTTGTGCTGCTCGGCCTCCTGACACTTTTGGCCGGTATCGGCCAGAAGACCATCTGGGCCCCTTCCGAGACCTTTACGGCGTCCGCGCCGGCTGATGCCACGGCCGCCCCGCTGACCGTCTTCGACCAGAAGCTGCGGACCCTCCACGGCGGAACCGTCAAGATCGATGTCCAGGGTGACGGCAATTTCATGCTTGCCGCGGGCCGTCCCGACGATGTCGAGGCATGGGTGGGGACCGCTGCCCACAACACCATCACGGGAACGTCAGAGGACGGCAAATCCTTGCAGGTTGAACACACCGACGGCGAAGCCGCGGCACCCAACCCTGCAGGATCCGACTTGTGGGTCACCACGGAGAATGCCAGCGGCGAGCTCGAATACTCCTGGACGCCTCCGGCAGACGGCGACTGGACGTTGCTGCTGGCCGCTGATGGAACCAAGGCTGCTCCCGCGACAGTCTCGATGACTTTCCCCAACGACACCGCCACCCCCTGGGCCATCCCGCTGATGGTCCTCGGCGCACTGCTCATCCTTGGCGGGATTGTCTTGGCGGTGCTCTCGGCCCGCCGGCGTGACGGTGACGGGAACGGCGAGGGCAGCGGATTTGCCCAGCGTGCCCGCGCCCGCAAGCAGGCCCGCACCTCTTCCCGGGTCACCATGGCAGCCGCCGGCGTGGCAGCTGCGGTACTGGCCGGCACGGGAACTGCCGCCACCGCCGCCACATCTCCCGCACCGGCGCCCTCAGGCTCGGCCTCCGCGCCGGCTGCACAGGGTGGAAATGCCGCCCCCGTCCTGCTGGACGTGCAGTTCCGACGCATCCTGGAACAGGTGTCCAGTGCAGCCGACGCCGGTGACGCCGCCAAGGATGCTGCCAAGCTGGCTGACCGGGTGGGCGGTACGGAACTGGAAGTCCGTACCTCGAATTACAAGATCCGCTCGCAGGTGGGCTCGTATGAGCCCCGCATGCCGGTCCGTTCCACCAAGCTCCTGACGACGGCGGTCACCACGGACCGCGGATGGCCGCGCTCGGTCCTCGCCGTTTCCCAGGGCGACGGCAATGTGGTTCCCCAGCTGCTGACCCTCGTCCAGAAGTCCCCGCGGGAAAACTACAAGCTCATGGAGACCACCCCGCTCCAGCCGGGCACCACTTTCCCCACCATCAGCCGAAACGGCACCGAAACCGTGGAAGCGAAAGACAAGACCGGCCTGCTGTACACGGGAGAAGAGGCCCTGTCGGGCCTGGCCGACCGGCTCAGCAAGGCCGATTCGGCTTTCAAGGACAAGATCGTGGAAGGCGAGTCTTCGCCGTACATTGCCGACACCCTGTCCTACCAGGCCGAGGTGGTCAAGGCCGGCGAAAACGGGAACTTCTCCTTCACCCACAAGGTGGCACCCGAAGGTACCGTGGTGTTCCGCACCGAAGATGGCGGCGCACTGGTACTGGGCCGCATCAACTTCGGCTTCGAAGGAACCCCGAAGGCCGCAGGGGACAAGCTCTCCATCGGTGACGACGCTGCAGCCCTGGCCGGAGGCAAGGAAACCACGACGGGCATGGTCCTGAGCTTCGCAGAATCGGTGGCGGTCTACGTCCCGCCGGCAGGGTCCTCCGATCCCATGAAGCTTGTGGCAGCAACCCGCGGGCTCGTGGGAGCCAGCTTCAAGTGACCGCCCGCTTCAAGTAGTCCCATTACCGCAGTACCACCGGCAGCGGCCGCAGTGGCTAGAGTGGGAAGCATGAGTTCGCCAGCTTCCCGTCCAGTCCCTCCGGCCGCTGCCAACCTGCTTAACCTGCGCGGCGCCGTCGATCTTTCCAGCCTGAAGCAACGCCCCGCCGCTCCGTCGCCGTCGGCGCCCCCGCCGTCGCAGGATGCCCCCGCGGGCACAACGGCAGCCGGTGGGACAGGCAGCCAGGGAAGTGGCCCCGAGCTGCGGGTCGATGTGACGGAGCAGAACTTCCAGCAGCTCGTGGAGCTCTCCGCGCAGGTGCCCGTGGTCTTTGCCCTGTGGGCTCCGTACTCGCCGGAATCCGGAGCGGCCCTTGAGGTCCTGGACCGCGTGGTGGCCGGCTACGGCGGCCGGCTGGTCCTGGGCGCCGCGGACATCGAAGCGTTCCCGCAACTTGCCCAGGCTTTCCAGGTCCAGGCCGTGCCCACGGCGGTGGCCGTCCTGAAGGGACAGCCGGTTCCCCTCTTCCAGGGCCACGCCGAGGAAGAGCAGGTGCGCAGCCTTTTCGACGAGCTGCTGAAGGTTGCGGCCGCCAACGGCGTGACCGGGAGCCTGAACGCCGGGGACGGAGCCGAACCGGAGGAAGCGCCCTTGCCGCCGCTGCACCAGGCTGCCTACGACGCCATCGAAGCGGGCGACTACGAATCAGCGGCTGCCTCCTACCGCCAGGCCCTGAACGAGATGCCGTCCGATCACGAGGCCAAGGCCGGCCTGGCGCAGGTGGAGCTGATGGCCAGGCTGCAGGTGGTGTCTGCCCAGGACGGCGAAGCCATCCGGGCGCTGGCGGCCAATGAGCCCGACAACATCGAAGCGCAGCTGGGCGTCGCGGACCTGGATGTTGCCGGGGGCCACGTTGAGGATGGGCTGAACCGCGTGGTGGCCTTCATCGGCCGGAACTTCGGCCCGGAGCGCGAGACCGCACGGGTGCGGCTCCTGGAGCTGTTCGACGTCGTAGGGGCCTCGGACGAACGGGTGGCGAAGGTGCGGCAGGCACTGGCGAGGGTGCTCTTCTAGTGCCGGCGCTCTTCGAGCCGCTGAAACTGAGGTCACTGGAACTGCCGCACCGGGGCTGGGTATCGCCCATGTGCCAGTACAGCTGCGACCCCGACGCCGCCCCGGGCGTTCCCAACGACTGGCACCTCATGCATTTGGGCTCCTTTGCCGCCGGCGGGGCCGCGCTGATCCTCACCGAGGCTGCAGCCGTGAACCCGGAAGGCCGCATCAGCCCGCGCGACGCCGGGATCTGGAACGACGATCAGGTGCGGGCCTGGCGGCGGATTACCTCCTTCGTGCACCAGCACGGCACCGGCGGGACCAGGATTGGCGTCCAGTTGGCCCACGCCGGCCGGAAGGCCTCCACGTTCTGGCCGTTTTCCGGCCGGCGCGGGACGGTGCCCGAAGCCGAGGGCGGCTGGACCACGGTGGGCCCGTCTGCACTCGCCTTCGAGGGGTACGACACTCCGGCGGCCATGACCGGGGACCAGATTCAGGCAGTGATTGCGGACTTCGCCGCTGCTGCGGTCCGGGCGGTGGACGCCGGCTTCGACACTGTGGAGATCCACGGCGCCCACGGCTACCTGCTGCACCAGTTCCAAAGCCCCTTGAGCAACACGCGCACCGACGAATGGGGCGGCGACGAGGAAGGCCGGAACCGCCTGATGCTCGCCGTCATCGAAGCCGTCCGGGCCGCCATCCCGGATTCGATGCCGCTCCTGCTGAGGATTTCCGCCAGCGACTGGGCGCCGGGCGGCATCGGGCTGCCGGAGTCTGTCCGCCTGGCGCGGCAGGCCGCGGATCGCGGCGTGGACCTGATCGACGTTTCCAGCGGGGGAGCGGTGGCTCACCAGGCAATCACCGTGGGCCCGGGCTACCAGACCGGATTCGCCGCCGCCATCCGGGAGGAAGCCGGAGTGCCCACCGGCACCGTGGGCCTGCTGACCTCTGCAGGGCAGGCCGAGCACGCTGTGGCCACCGGCCAGGCGGATGCCGTGCTGATTGCCAGGGCAGCGCTCCGCGACCCCCACTGGTGGCTCCGGGCGGCCTTCGAACTGGGCCATGACCTGCCCTGGGTTCCGCAGTACGAGCGCGCCATTCCGCGGCGCTCGTTCTGAACGGCACGCCGTGAACGGGCAGTCCGGGCCGAAGCCATCCGATGGTGCAGCACCTGCCGGCGCCGCCCCTTCCGGCAAGTCCGCCTCCGGCCCTTCCTCTTCCGGGCCCACAGGCCAGGACCTCGAGGCTGCCATCCTGAAGTTGCTGGCCGCCCGGGCAGCAACTTCCACCATTTGCCCCTCCGATGCCGCCCGCGCAGTGGGCGGCGAGCACTGGCGGGGTCTGATGGAGCCGGTCCGCCAAGCAGCCCGCCGGCTGGTTGACGCCGGCGACGTCGAGGTCACCCAGGGCGGTTCCGTGGTGGATCCGGCCACAGCGAAGGGACCCATCCGCATCCGCAAGGCCCGCTAGGCACCCGCCCGCGAACGCCGTCGTACGCCTTTGTCGCTACTCCTCCGGGAGGACCCCAGGGGCGGCACCTGCGGGCTAGTCTGGCTTCATGACTGCTCCGCAACCGCACCCGGCGCTTCCCCCCACCCCTGCCGGCCCACCTCCTGGCGCGGCCGTTCCGGCCCTGTCCATCCGGGGGCTGGCCAAGCGTTTCGGCACCAAGATCGCCGTGGACGGGATCAGCCTGGATGTTCCGGCCGGCTCCTTCTACGGCATTGTGGGTCCCAACGGCGCCGGCAAGACCACCACCCTGTCGATGGCGACGGGGCTTCTCCGTCCGGACTTCGGGACTGCCCTGGTGCACGGAGTGGACGTATGGACGAATCCCTTGGAGGCCAAAAGGCTGATGGGCATCCTCCCCGACGGCGTCCGGCTCTTCGACCGCCTCACCGGAGAACAACTCATCACCTACGCCGGACTGCTGCGCGGCATGGACCGCGAGGTGGTGGCTTCCCGGGTGGGTGAGCTGCTCGCTGCCATGGACCTGGCCCAGGATGCCGGCACCCTGGTGGTGGACTACTCCGCCGGCATGACCAAGAAAATTGCCCTTGCCTCGGCGCTGATCCACGCCCCGCGGCTCCTGGTGCTTGATGAACCCTTTGAAGCCGTGGACCCTGTCTCGGCGTCGAACATCCGCTCCATCCTGGACAGTTATGTCGCCTCGGGCGGAACCGTAATTGTCTCGAGCCACGTGATGGACCTGGTGCAGCGCATGTGCGACCACGTGGCAGTGGTGGCCGGCGGCCGGCTGCTGGCCGCCGGAACTGTTGACGAAGTCCGCGCCGGCGCCTCCCTGGAAGACCGGTTCGTCCAGCTGGTGGGCGGCCGGAGCCACACGGAAGGGCTGGAATGGTTGCGCACCTCCTAAGGCTCAAGCTGACACTGCTGCGCAACGGACTCAAGCGCAGCCCCTGGCAGATCGTGGGCATCGCCTTTGGTGCCCTCTATGCCGTGGGAATCGTGGCGGCGCTGGTGGTCGCGCTGATCATGCTGGGCCGCGAAAGCCACGAGATTGCACAGACCGCCGTGGTCCTGGGCGGATCCATGGCCATTCTGGGATGGGGACTCATCCCGGTGGCAGCATCGTCTGCGGACATGACCCTGGACCCGCTGCGGTTCACAACGTTCGCTGTCCCCATGCGGCAGTTGCTGGCCGGGCTCGCGCTGGGCGGCCTGATCGGTATCCCGGGAGTGGCCACTGCCCTGGTGGGTCTGGCCACCGTGGCCACGTGGTCACGGGGTATCCTTCCTGCCGGCGCGGCACTGGTGGGAGCCGTCCTGGGCATCCTGACCTGCATCATCCTGTCCAAGGTGGTGACCACCGCCACCGCCAGCCTCGCTTCGTCCCGGCGCTTCAAGGACATCAGCGGCGTGGTCTTCATGATTCCGCTGATCCTGCTGGGGCCCATCGTGGCAGGCGTGGCGCAAGGGATCAGCGCTTCCGCGGCGTTCCTGCCGGACTTCGCCCGTGCCCTTGCCTGGACACCGCTGGGTGCGGCCTGGTCCCTGGGCGGAGACGTTGACGCCGGGCAACCCGGCGCCGCCGGCCTGAAGGTGCTCATTGCCGCCGCAACCCTGGCGGGCCTTACCTGGTGCTGGAAAGTGCTCCTGGAGCGTGCTCTGGTGAACCCGCCTTACGCAGGCGGTGGAAGCCGGAAGGGTGGAAAGCTGGGGATGTTCGCCCTGCTGCCGCCAACGCCCACCGGAGCCGTGACGGCCCGTTCGCTCACGTACTGGCTGCGGGATCCCCGCTACGGCGGATCGCTCATTGTCATTCCGCTGCTGGCCGTGGTGCTGTTCTTCCAGGCCAGCCAGGGCGACAGCCTGGGTGTCCTTTCCGTGCTCGGGCCGCTCACGGCCTTCCTCATGGCCTGGTCCATTTCTGCCGACATTTCCTATGACAACACCGCCTTCGCCCTCCATCTGGCCACCGGCGTCCGGGGAACCGCCGACCGCCTGGGCCGGGCACTGGCGTGCCTGATCCTCTCCGTTCCGGTGGTGCTGGCCTTCACGGTGGTGCCGTTTGCCTTCACCGGGTCATGGGAGTGGTTGCCGGGCATCCTGGGCCTGTCGCTGGGCATGCTGCTCAGCGGGCTGGGCCTGTCATCGGTGGTGTCGGCCCGGTACAACATCGCCGTTCCACTGCCGGGCGACAGCCCGTTCAAGAAGCCACCGGGCAATGTTGGCCAGACCATGCTGGTGCAGTTCGGCGGCATGGGCGTCCTGGCACTCCTGGTCATTCCGGAGGCTGCCCTCCTCATCGTGCAGGGCGTCACGGGCAATCCGTTTTTCGGGTGGCTGAACCTTGGCGTAGGCCTGGCCCTGGGGCTGGTACTTTTTGTGGTGGGCGTCAGGGTTGGCGGCCGCTGGCTCGAAGCCCGCGGACCGGAAATGCTGGCCCAGCTCACCGTGAACCGTTGATCCACCAACCCCGAAGGACGGACCTGGCGTGGAAGTTGTAATCCTTGGCGGCAGCCGTCCCATCGGGAAGCTGGCGGCTGACGCCATCGAAAAGCTGTTGCTGCGTAAACCGGACGCCGTACTGGGGCTGGCCACGGGGTCCTCGCCGCTGCCCGTTTACGAGGAACTGGCCGGGCGCCACGCCGCAGGGCTGGATTTCAGCCGGGCGTCAGGCTTCGCCCTGGATGAATATGTGGGACTTCCGGATGGGCATCCGGAGCAGTACCGGAACGTCATCCGCCGCGAGTTCACCGACCGCATCAACATCGACCCCGCCAACGTCCATTCGCCGGACGGCTCCGCCGCGGACATCCCGGCAGCCTGCGATGCCTATGAGGCCGCCATCGCCGCTGCCGGGGGCGTGGACCTGCAACTGCTGGGCGTTGGCACCGACGGTCACATCGGATTCAATGAGCCCGGGTCCTCCTTCGCCTCGCGCACCCGGATCAAAAGCCTGATCGAACAGACCCGCAAAGACAACGCGCGGTTCTTTACCAGCCTGGCCGATGTTCCGCACCATGTGATCACGCAGGGCCTGGGCACCATCATGGACGCCCGGCACGTGATCCTGATCGCAACCGGGGCGCAGAAGGCACAGGCTGTCCGCGACTTCGTGGAGGGCCCCGTCGCCGCGATCTGCCCGGCGTCGGTCCTGCAGTTCCACCCGCACGCCACCGTCCTGGTGGACGAGGCCGCCGCATCGGCCCTGAAACTCGCCGATTTCTACCGGCACACCTATGACAACAAGCCCTCCTGGCAGGGCCTTTAGCGGCACCTCCGGCACGCGGGGGCGTCCCGGACACGCACGACGGCGGGCATCGCCGGAGTGCGTCCGGGGCCGGAACGGGCACCCCGGGGCGCCGCACCGCCGTCGGACGGAGCCCTGCCGGAAAGGCTAAGATGGTTGGCATGACTAGCATGACGGACCCTCTCGAAAACGACCCGATGCGCGAGCTTTCCGGGGCTGGAACGTCCACGGCCACCATTGAGCGCGAGGAACTGCGCGAGGAGGTCGAACCGGGGGACCGGGAGCGCTTTTCGCACTACGTCCGCAAGGAAAAGATCATGGAGTCGGCGCTGAGCGGTGAGCCCGTCATCGCGCTGTGCGGCAAGGTCTGGACCCCGGGCCGGGATCCGAAGAAGTTCCCTGTGTGCCCCACGTGCAAAGAGGTCTACGAGGGCCTTCGCCCGGGCAATGACGGCGGCAAGGGTCCCGGAGGGGACTCAGGCAGCAACAAGTAGTGACGGAGACGCTCTTTGGCGGCCCCACCCTGCCCCCGGCTTATCCGGAACGCGCAGCCTGGGGAACCGCCCCGAAACTCCGTGCCTGGCAGCAGGAAGCTCTTGACCTTTACGTGGCCAAAAGCCCCCGCGATTTCCTTGCGGTAGCAACGCCTGGCGCCGGTAAGACCACGTTCGCCCTGCGCATCGCCTCAACGCTCATCGATTCCGGTGCGGTAAACCGCGTAACCATTGTGGCGCCCACCGACCACCTCAAACGGCAGTGGGCTGATGCCGCCGCCAAGGTGGGCATCGCGATCGATCCCAACTTCAAGAACTCGGATGGCCAGCATGGCCGCGGATTCATCGGTGTTGCCGTCACCTACGCCCAGGTGGCAAGCAAACCGATGCTGCACCGCGCCAAGACCGAGGCCGCCCGCACCCTGGTGATCCTGGATGAGATCCACCACGGTGGCGAGGCCCTGTCCTGGGGCGACGGGCTGCGGGAGGCGTTCGACCCCGCGATCCGCCGGCTGTCCCTGACCGGAACACCGTTCCGTTCGGACACCTCGCCCATTCCGTTCGTGGAGTACGCCGAGGACCGCGACGGCATCCGGCGCTCCAAAGCCGATTACACCTATGGCTACGGCAACGCCCTGCGCGACCATGTGGTCCGTCCCGTGATGTTCATGGCGTATTCGGGCCAGATGCGCTGGCGTACCAGTGCCGGCGAGGAAATGGCTGCCTCGCTGGGAGAGGCTGCCGTCACGAAAGACATCACCTCTCACGCCTGGCGGACCGCACTGAACCCGGCCGGCGAGTGGATCCCGGCCGTCCTGGCGGGTGCGGACAGGCGGCTGAGTGAGGTGCGCCGCACGGTGCCCGACGCCGGAGGCCTGGTGATCGCCACGGACCACGAGGACGCGCGGGCCTATGCCGGCCAGCTGAAGCGGATCACGGGGGAGTCGCCCACGGTGATCCTCTCCGACGACGCCAAGGCCTCAAGCAAGATCGAGGAGTTCACCGCGAGTGAAAAGCGGTGGATGGTGGCTGTCCGGATGGTGTCCGAAGGCGTCGACGTCCCGCGGCTTTCCGTAGGTGTGTACGCCACATCCACGTCCACGCCGCTGTTCTTTGCCCAGGCTGTGGGGCGCTTCGTGCGTGCCCGCAAGCGCGGCGAAACTGCCTCGGTGTTCCTGCCGTCCGTCCCCACGCTGATGGCGCTGGCCAACTCCATGGAAATGGAGCGGGACCACGCCCTGGACCGGCCGGAGAAAGAAGACGGTGACGGCCTGTTCAACCCCGAGGACTCGCTGATGGCCGAGGCCAACCGGGAGGACAAAGCCTCCGACAGCCTCACCAAAGGCAAGTTTGAGGCACTGGACTCGCAGGCGTCCTTCGACAGGGTCCTGTTCGACGGTAGCGAGTTCGGCACCGGCGGCGAGGTGGGGTCCGACGACGAGATGGACTTCCTGGGCATCCCCGGACTCCTGGACGCAGAGCAGGTGGGCACGCTGCTGCGGCAGCGCCAGCACGAGCAGCTGAACCGGAGGAACCGGAAGGGGCCGGCAGCGACGGAAACAGTTATTCCCGCCGTCCCGGACCACAGGATGCTGATGGACCTGCGGAACGAGCTGGCGAAAAACGTGGCTGCATGGGCAGCCCGGACCGGAACTCCGCACGGCATGGTGCACACGAAGCTGCGCACCGTCTGCGGCGGCCCCGCGGTGGCCCAGGCCAACGAGGAGCAGCTGCAGGCCCGGCTGCGGAAGCTTCAGGACTGGTTCGTGGGCCGCAAGTAGCAGACGGGCGGACAGGAATGGCCGGGCCCGAAGGCCCGGCCATTTATGTTTCTCCTGGCTCTCAGGCGACGTCCACGCCGCCGAGTTCCATCTCCGCCACGGTCTCTTCCAGGTCCTCGGCAATGCCTGCCGTCAGGGATCGGACCACGGTGACCGAGTACCCCGCCTGGACGGCGTCGAGGGACGTGGCCCGCACGCAGTAGTCGGTGGCGAGCCCCACCACCACAACATCTTCAACGTCATGGCTTTGCAGCCAGTCGTCGAGGCCAACGGCGTCCCCGTCCTCCTCCAGGGCGTCCGCATTTGACCCGGCCTGCCGTTCCCCGGTGGGGACGGCGTCCTCGGGCGCCAGCAGTCCCTCGAAGCCCGAGTACGCGGCAGCATACTGGCCCTTCCGGAAATACGCCTCGATGTATTCGGTGTCCAGGTCCGGATGGAGCTCCGCGCCGCGGGTACCCGCAACGCAGTGCGCCGGCCAGCTGTCCTTGAAATCAGGGTTGTCAGAGAAGTGGCTGCCTGGATCGATGTGCCAGTCCTGGGTGGCGACAATATGGTCGAATTCGTTGTGGTGGGCATCGACGTATTCGCTGATGGCGCCTGCCACGGCAGCGCCGCCGTCAACTGCAAGTGAACCACCCTCGCAGAAGTCGTTCTGGACGTCGACAATAATCAGTGCGCGTGACATCAGTCCTCCTCAGTTGTCTTCGTAGATGGTGGGGATCGCTGCTTCGCCGCGCTGCAGCCGGTTGACCACCGGCGGCAGTTCGGCCATCGAATCGGTGTGCCGCCGGGCCGCCCGGACCACTCCATCGTGCCCGGTCCAGCCGGGCAGGAGCTCGCCGTTCTTCATGAACTGCTGCAGCAGGACGCGGTCGTTCCCGTCGTCTTCAGGGCGATGGCCCACGCCCACCACCTCCGCCGTTGCCGTTCCACGGCTGTCCAGCTTGCGCAGCGCATATTTGCGCCCGCCCACGCTGGCCTTGTTCTTGGCAGCCTTGGCCACGGAGACATACTCGCCGTCGTCCCCCGTGCGGCTGACAAGCTTGTAGACCATGCTGGCGGTTGGAGCTCCGGAGCCGGTGACCAGGGAGGTGCCCACGCCGTAGGCGTCCACCGGAGCGGACTGCAGGGCGGCGATGGCGTACTCGTCGAGATCGGACGTCACCATGATCTTGGTGTCTTCGTTGCCGAGGTCGTCCAGGAGCCGCCGGACCCACTGGGCCTGGGCCACAAGGTCGCCCGAATCCAGCCGCACTGCACCCAGCCGGGGACCCGCAATGTCCACGGCCGTGCGGACGGCCTGTTCGACGTCGTACGTGTCCACAAGGAGGGAGGTGCCCTCGCCGAGGGAAGCGATCTGTGCTTCGAAGGCTTCGCGTTCGGTGTCATGCAGCAGTGTGAAGGAGTGCGCGGCGGTGCCCACCGTCCTGATGCCGTACCGGATGCCCGCCTCAAGGTTGGAGGTGCTGCCGAAGCCGGCGATCACGGCGGCACGCGCGGCCGACGCAGCCGCTTCCTCGTGGGTGCGCCGCGACCCCATCTCAATGCAGGGACGGCCGCCGGCGGCACTGACCATGCGCGAGGCTGCGGAAGCGATGGCGCTGTCATGGTTGAGGACGGACAGGATGTACGTCTCCAGCATGCAGGCTTCCGCGAAGGTGCCCTCGACGATCAGGATGGGGGAGTTGGGGAAGTAGGCTTCGCCCTCCGCATAGCCCCAGATGTCACCGGAGAACCGATAGGAGGCCAGGTACTCCAGCGTGGTGTCATCCACCACGTTGGTTCGGGCCAGGAAATCCAGCTCGGCCTCACCGAAGCGGAAGTTGGCGATGCCCTCCAGCAGCCTGCCGGTGCCTGCCACGATGCCGTACCTGCGGCCATCCGGAAGCCGCCGGGCAAAAGCCTCGAACACCGATTTGCGGTGGGCCGCGCCGGAATGGAGCGAAGCCTGCAGCATGGTCAGCTCGTAGTGGTCTGTATAGAAGGACGTGCGGGGATGTTCCCAGCCGGCAGAGGTACTCACGAAAATCACTCTATCCGTGAGCCCCATAGAATGGACAGATGACCATAAGCGTTGCGCCCGGCCCTGACACGCAGGAGGGCACCCGGACCGGAACAGCGGAGTCCACAGACACCCTGGCCGCCCCGGACATCCCCTGGAACCTGGTGATCTGGAACGATCCCGTCAACCTCATGAGCTACGTCAGCTATGTCTTCCAGAGCTATTTCGGGTATTCGGAGGCCAAGGCAAACAAGCTCATGATGGAGGTCCACAAGAAGGGCCGGTCCATCGTGACGCACGGCAGCAAGGAACAGGTGGAGCGCCACGCGGTGGCCATGCACGGCTTCGGGCTGTGGGCCACGGTGGAAAAGGCAAGCGGCACGTCCGGCAACTCCGGCCGGGGCAAGGGGAAGCGTGGCTAAGGCATTCAAGTACGGACTCAAAGGCATCACCGGTTTCCTGGAACCAACCGAGCGCGAACTCCTGCGGAGCCTGATCGCCGATGTCATCTCCATGCTGCAGCCGGAGGAACGCGAGGGCCAGGACCCGCTGGCGGCACTCATCGGACTGGACATGGACGTGGTTGAGCCCACCGACCGTGCGGTCAGGCGGTTGCTGCCGAACGTGGTCAAGGACGACGGCGCCGCCTCGCTGGAATTCCGGCAGCTCACCGAGCGCTCGCTGCGGGAAACGAAGATCGGCGCGCTGCGGGCCGCTGCCCTGGACTTGGACAAGGACGAGATCGTGCTGACCGCCGAGGGCGCGAAGCACTGGTCCGCCGCGCTGAACGACGTCCGCCTGGTACTGGCCGAACGGCTGGACATCCGGGACGAACAGGATGCCGAGCACGTCCACCTGATGCAGGACTGGTCCCAGGCCGAAGACGTGGAAAGCTACCTGGCGCTGGTCTACAACTTCACCACCTGGCTGCAGGAGTCCCTGGTGCAGGCCATGCTGCAGTCCATGGAAAGCCGCCGTTGAGCTGCCGCCGCCGCGCCAGCAGCCGGGCCTGTGACACAACAGACACGAGTTCCAGGCCACAACATCATGGCTGAGGCTCCAGGGAAGACCTATCCTCGAATAATCATGACAACAGCCTCGAGCAAGGAGCCGTCAGCGGTCGCTGCACAGGCGTCCGCAGCCAGCGACCTTCCCGCAGCGGCGCTGGAGGCCCGGCCCATCGGCGTTTTCGATTCCGGCGTAGGCGGCCTGACGGTGGCCCGCTCCATCATCGACCAGCTGCCCAACGAGTCCATCCTGTACGTGGGGGATACGGCGCACGGGCCCTACGGGCCGCTGCCCATCGCCGAAGTCCGCGCCAATGCCCTGGGTGTCATGGACGAACTGGTGGACTCCGGCGTCAAGCTGCTCACCATAGCCTGCAACTCGGCGTCGGCCGCGGTGCTCCGGGACGCCCGCGAGCGGTACACAGCCAAATACGGCATCCCCGTCATTGAAGTCATCCAGCCGGCAGTCCGGCGTGCCGTAGCGGCCACCCGTTCGGGACGCGTGGGCGTGATTGGCACCTCGGCCACAGTCGGTTCCCGGGCCTACGAGGACACCTTTGCCGCCGCCCCTGACCTGCACATCACGTCCGTGGCCTGCCCGGAGTTCGTCAGTTACGTGGAAGCCGGCATCACCACCGGGCCGGAGCTGCTGGCGGTGGCCGAGGAGTACCTGGCACCCCTCAAGGCCTCGGGCGTTGACACCGTGGTGCTGGGCTGTACGCACTACCCGCTGCTGACCGGCGTCATCTCCTATGTCATGGGGGCGGACGTCACCCTGGTTTCCAGCGCGGAGGAAACGGCCAAGGACGTCTACCGGGCCCTGGCAACCAACAACCTGCAGCGCACGGCGGCCACCCCGCCGGAGCACCATTTCGTGGCCACCGGCGACGCCGCGCAGTTCGAAACCCTGGCCAGGCGGTTCCTCGGACCCGAGGTGCTGTCCGTCCGCCACGTTGACCACGTTGCGGCGCAGTACCCCACGGGAAGCCTTGCCCGCATCACCCCGGAAATGATCGCCGCCGCCCAAAGCGCGCGGACCCGGCCCCGGATATCCAACTTCGTGGACCGTGGCACTGGCGGCGGCAGCCTGGCCGATGCCGGCAGCGCCGGGGGGTCCGGCCTGTGAAGCTCACCATCGTCGGCTGCACCGGCTCGTTTCCGGGCCCCGGATCTCCGGCGTCCTGCTACCTCCTGACGGCTACCGACGGGGAGCGGACCTGGAAGGTGGTCATGGACCTCGGCAGCGGTGCCCTCGGCGCCATCCAGCGCTACACGGACCTTGAGGACATCGACGCGATCTTCCTCACCCACCTGCACCCGGACCACTGCATGGACCTGTGCGGACTGCACGTCGCCGTCCGCTGGAAGCCCGGCGGTTGGGACCGGGGCCGCATCCCCGTCTGGGGGCCGGCCGCCACCGCTGACAGGATGGCCACCGCGTACGGCCTGGACCTGGACCCCGGGATGCACGAGGAATTCGACTTCACCAACTGGATCGAACGCCAGCCCGTTACGGTCGGCCCCTTCACGGTGACGCCGTACGCCGTGAACCATCCAGTGGAGGAGGCGTACGCCCTCCGGGTGGAGGTGGTGGAACCGGACAAGGACGGCAACCCGGTGGCACGGACCCTCACCTACTCCGGGGACACTGACTCATGCCCCGGGCTGGAAGAGGCAGCGAGAAACGCCGACCTGTTCCTGTGTGAGGCTGCCTTCGAGGAAGGCCGCGACGACGGAATCAAGGACGTCCACCTCACCGGCAAACGCGCCGGCGAAGCAGCAGCGGCTGCGAACGCCCGCAGGCTGCTGCTGACCCACATCCCGGTCTGGACCTCGCAGACCACCGTCATGGCTGAAGCGCGCCCGGTTTTTCCCGGCGACGTGGCCGTGGCCGTGGCCGGAGTGCACTACACCATCTAGCGGCAGCCGGCCATGCCCGGCTGCCGGGCGGACCAGGCCCGTGGCACTCGATAAGCTAAAGGCATGACTTCTGAAGCAACTGCAGTGCCCATTGTGCGCGCCGACGGCCGCGCCCCCGACCAGCTCCGGCCCATCAGCATCACCCGCGGATGGTCCAACCAGGCTGAAGGCTCGGCGCTGATCGAGTTCGGCAACACCAGGGTCCTGTGCACCGCTTCCCTCACCGCCGGCGTTCCCCGCTGGCTTAAGGGCGAGGGCCGTGGCTGGGTCACCGCCGAGTACGCCATGCTGCCCCGGGCAACGAACACCCGATCGGACCGCGAGTCCGTCAAGGGCAAGATCGGCGGCCGTACCCATGAGATCTCCCGGCTGATCGGCCGGTCCCTGCGCTCGATCATCGACACCAAGGCCCTGGGCGAGAACACCATCGTGCTGGACTGCGACGTGCTGCAGGCCGACGGTGGAACCCGGACCGCGGCAATCACCGGCGCCTACGTGGCCCTTGCCGATGCCATCCGCTTCGCCCGCGACAACAAGCTGATCGCGCGGAACGCCCAGCCCCTGATCGACACCATCGCTGCCGTGTCCGTGGGCATCATTGACGGCGTTCCCATGCTCGACCTTCCTTACGTGGAGGACGTCCGGGCCGAGACGGACATGAACGTCGTGGTCACCGGGTCCGGCAAATTCGTGGAGGTCCAGGGCACCGCCGAGGGCGCACCCTTCGACCGTGACGAGTTGAACCAGCTCCTGGACCTGGCCCTGCTGGGCACAACCCAGCTCGCGGCCATCCAGCGCGAGACGCTGGCGGACACCCTGTGAGTGGTGCGGCCACCCCGCGGCTGGTCCTCGCCACACACAACAAGGGCAAGCTGCGGGAGCTGCGCGAGCTCCTGCGCGGGCAGGTACCGGGGCTCGACGTCGATACCCAGGTAGTCGATGCAGCCGCGGCAGGTGCGCCGGACGTCGTCGAAACGGGCGTCACCTTCGCCGAAAACTCGCTGCTGAAGGCCCGTGCGGTGGTGGCCGCCACCGGCCTCGTGGCCATCGCCGACGACTCGGGCCTCGCCGTCGACGTCATGGGCGGTGCGCCGGGCATCTTTTCCGCGCGGTGGTCCGGCAGGCACGGCGACGACGAAGCCAACCTCAATCTCCTCCTGGGCCAGCTCTCCGACGTGCCGGACCAGCACCGCGGTGCTGCGTTCGTCTGCGCAGCGGCCCTGGCCGTCCCGGGAGCGGAGGGGGCGGACACACGCGAGGTGGTGGAGTACGGGCAGCTCGAAGGCGTCCTGCTGCGCGAACCCCGCGGGGAAGGTGGGTTCGGCTACGACCCCATCCTGCAGCCGGCCGGCGAGGAGCGCAGCTGCGCCGAGTTGTCCGCGGAGGAGAAGAACGCCATCAGCCACCGCGGCAAGGCCTTCCGTGCGCTGCTGCCCGCCATCGTGGCGGCACTGGAATCGCAGTCCGCCTGACCCCGGACAGACGCTGCACTGACCGGAACGGTCCCGGAAATGCGGACGAAAAAGGCGCGGTCCCCATGGAGGGGACCGCGCCTTTCGCCATCCGGCTACTTAGGGTGGCGGGGAGTCTTGTGCTCGTCCTCCGGAGTGTGTTCTTCAATGAACTCGTCAACGGCGTCGGTACCGTAGGCCTGGGCCTGGCGCTTGGCGGACATGCCCCGCAGGACCTCGATGCCGATGGGCAGCACCGAAACGAGCACGATGACGATGAAGATGATGTCCAGGTTGTCACGCACCCACGGGACCTTGTCGCCGAGGAGGAAGCCGAGCAGCGTCACGCCGCCGCCCCACAGCAGGGCGCCGATGACGTTGTAGAGGAGAAACTTCTTCTTATCCATCTGGGCCACGCCCACGATGACCGGCACGAAGGTCCGGATGATGGGGACGAAGCGGGCAAGGATCAGCGCCTTGCCGCCGTGCTTTTCGAAGAACGCGTGCGCGTTCTCCACGTTTTCGCGCTTGAACAGGCGGGAATTTGGCTTGTTGAAGATGGCAGGGCCGGCCTTGGACCCGATGAAGTAGCCGGTTTGGTTTCCAATGATGGCTGAAATCACAATCAACAGGGCAAGCAGCCAAATGTTGAACTTGATGGTGTCCGTTGCAACCAGCAGGCCGGCGGTGAACAGCATGGAATCGCCGGGGAGGAAGAAGCCCACCAGCAGGCCGGTCTCCGCGAAGACGATGCCGCACACCAGCAGGACCACCCATGGCGCCAGGGCAGGATCGGCCAGGAAGATCTGGGGGTTCAGCCAGTCGGGGAGGAAGGAAGCCAGCTGCGGCTGGACCGGTCCTGCACCGCCCAGCATGGACACAGCAAGGTCGTTCATCAGGGGAAAGTTCACCCTTCAAGGGTACTTGACGGGCCTGCGCCGGGCGGTCCGGACGGGCCGGCAGCCTGTCGGGTCCGGACGCCTTCCGGCGGTAAGGTTGCTGGCGTGGGTTTGGACTTTACGGCGATTGACTTTGAAACGGCGAACGGCTTCAGGGGCTCTCCCTGCGCAGTTGGCCTAACGAAAGTCCGCGGCGGCAAGGTGGTAGAGGAAGCAGCGTGGCTGATGCGGCCACCGGCCGGACACGACCACTTTGACTACCACAACGTCCGGATCCACGGCATCACCGCCGCGGACGTCGCGGGCCGGTCCCGCTTCGGTGACCTGTTTCCTGAAATCGGGGCCTTTATTGGCGACGACGTCCTGGCAGCCCACAATGCCGCCTTCGACCTCGGCGTAATCCGCTCGGCCCTGGAAGTCTCCGGACTTCCCGGCCCCGCCTACGACTACGTCTGTACCGTGATGCTGTCCCGCCGGTGCTACTCCCTGGTGTCCAACTCCCTGCCGTTCGCGGCAGAGGAGGCCGGAGTCCCGCTGCTCCGGCACCACGACGCCGCTGAGGACGCCCGGGCCTGCGCCGGAATCCTGATCGACATCGCCCGCCGGAACGGAGCCAACAGCCTGGCCGAGCTCTACCTGTCACTGGGACTGGTGATGCCCCGGCAGCACGCTTTTGATCCAGCCGTGGACCAGTTGTCCAAGCAAAGCCTGACCGCCCTTGCCGGCGGATCCGGGAACGGCGCCGCGCTGGTGCGGCCTTTCCAGTCCGGCTGGCCGGACGAAGGCCCCAACCCGGAGCCCAACCCGGACGCGGAGCCCGGCCATCCCCTCTACGGGCAGACCGTCGTGTTCACCGGTCAGCTGTCCATCGGGCGGCCGGAGGCGAAAGTCCGCTCCGCCGAGGCCGGTGCCCGGACGGAAAGCCGGGTGACCGGCAGGACCACCGTCCTGGTGGTCGGTGACGGATTCGTGGCCGCGGATCTCCGTTCCGGGCGGCTGACGGGCAAGGCCCGCAGGGTGCTGGAGCTCCACGACCGCGGGCAGGCCATTGAGGTGCTGTCCGAAGGGGAATTCCTGCAGATGGTGGGGAGCATGGCCGGCGCGGCCACCGCGTAACCGCCCGGGTAACCAGGCGGCCCAAGCCAGACGAAGCGGCGTTGCCGCACCGGCGGAAAGTTCACGGGACGCAACAATCCTTCCTCGCGGTGGCGGCCCGATTCTAGCCTTGCACCATGAGCCTCTTCGCGTTCCCCAACCCCGTCAACGAGTATGCGGCCCGGGTCACGGCCGGACTGGTGGTGCTCGCCGCGGTGGGCACAGCTCTGAGCGGTTCCGTGTGGGGTTTGGCTGCCATCGCCGCGGGATTCTGGCTGAGGCTGCTGTTCGGCCCCCGGATCTCACCGCTGGCGTTGCTGTCCGTGAAGGTCATTACGCCGCGGCTGGGCAGGGTCAAGCTCGTGGCCGGACCTCCCAAGCGTTTCGCCCAGGGGATGGGCGCGGTGGTGTCCACCGCGGCGCTCGTCCTGTTCCTCGCCGGTGCCGTACCGGCGTCGTGGGCTGTCCTGGGCCTCCTGATCGTGGCGGCTTCGCTGGAGGCATTCCTGGCGATCTGCCTGGGCTGCGTGATCTTCGGCTGGCTTCAGCGCCGCGGGCTGATCCCGGAGGACGTCTGCGAAGCGTGCAACAACATCAGCCTTCGCCGGTTGTGACCCCCACCAGGAGGTCCGCCATGCCCCGGATCACTTCCGGAGCCTCAAGAACCTCAAGCCACTCTGCCGGCAGGCACGCCTCGCCATAGTAGGCGCCCAGGATGTTCCCCGCCACGGAGCCCGTCGAGTCGCTGTCGCCGCTGTGGTTCACGGCCAACGCCACCGCCTCCCGGAAATGGTGCACCGGAGCGTCCCCGGCTGCGTCATCGGCGGGGCGGGTG
Organism: Pseudarthrobacter chlorophenolicus; assembly: GCF_000962805.1. Taxonomy (GTDB): domain Bacteria; phylum Actinomycetota; class Actinomycetes; order Actinomycetales; family Micrococcaceae; genus Arthrobacter; species Arthrobacter chlorophenolicus_A. Next base: position 113,540 of record NZ_JZTW01000005.1, read on the forward strand.
GCGAGGACGGCGTAAAGGCCGACGGCGAGCGCTTCCTCCGCAACCCAGCCCTCGCCAAGTTCCGCGACGAGTTCCTCGGGCGAGACGATACCTTTGTCCGCGAGCCGCACTGCCGCGTTTAGGCGTCCCGGCAGTTCCGGCGCCACACCGGTGATGCCGGCGGCGTGGGCCGCCACCGCGGCGGCCGCATCGGGCAGGGCTTCGCCGGAGATGAGGCGGTGGATCAGGAGGCTGAACACCCCGGCGCTTTGCCGCGCCGAAGGGTGCCCGTGCGTCAGTGCGGCGGCATCGGAACTCAACTTATAGACGGCGTCGGGCGTTACATGCGGCACCAGGCCGAAGGGTGCCGAACGCATGACGGTGCCGCAGCCCTTGGAGTCCGGGTTCACGGGCCGTGCGGACGTTCCCATTTCTCCGGTGGCCAATCCGGAAATGCAGGCCCGGCCGGGGTGGCGGCGCTGGTGGAGGACGGCATGCCCGTCGATCCAGCGGGGCTGCGGGGCCGGTGCCGCAGCCCCGGCATTCTCACCCTGGGTGGCAAGCCACCGCAGGTAGGCCAGCCACAGGCACGCGTTGACGTCGGCGCCAAATCCCGAGTTGGCCCACTCCAGCGCTTCAACCAGGCCGTCCACGGTATACAGCGTCATCTGCGTGTCGTCGGAGATGTGGGTACTGCCGGAGATGGCTGCGAAGTCCCTCAGCCCCTCCGGGCCGAAACGGCGCCGGATATCGGCAATCGGATCGAATTCGACTTCGTAGCCGAGGGAATCGCCGAGTGCGCCGCCGAGCAGGCATCCGTGGATGCGGGACTTCAGTGCGGGCACGGCAGTGTCAAAGCTCATGCTGCAAATCTACCGTGGGCGCGCCGCGGCCCGGAAAGCATGCACCCTCCCTGCCCGCGACGCTGCCGGCATCCGGCATGTATCCAGCCAACGCCCAGCCGGAGCTGGAAGAATACTGGGGTTGCCCGGCGGCAGCACCCCTGGCCCCTACCCAAAGGTCCCATCATGAGCTCTTCCGTTCCCGACCGACACGATGCCCTTCCCGGCACCTCCGACGCCGTCCGTCCGGGGCTGCTGCCCAGGCTTGGCGCCGAAGCGTTCGGCAGCCTCTTCATCGCCGTCGCCGGCCTTGGGGTACCGCTGTTCAGCATCCCGCAGTCCAGCCCCCTTCCCGCCACCCTTGCCGCCGGCCTCGCCGTGACAGCGGCGATGCTCGCGGTGGGCCACGTTTCCGGCGGCCACTTCAACCCGGCCATCACCCTGGGCCACCTTCTTGCCGGGCGCATCCGGGCCGGTGCGGCAGCTGCCTATGCCGTGGCCCAGCTGGCCGGCGCCGTGGTGGGGGCTCTGGTGCTGTTCGCGGTGCTGCGCACCCTTCCGGGCATCGCCGACAGCCGCACCGCCTTCGATACCGTCACCGCGGGCTTCGGCGAGCACTCGATTATCCAGGCGCCCGTCGCTGCGGTGCTCCTGCTCGAGGTGCTGGGCGCAGCCATCGTGGTGGCAGTCTTCCTCGGGGCAGCCGCCCGCGAACGGGCCGGCGGCGTCGTCGCGCCCTTTGCGGTGGGCCTGACCTTCGCTGCCCTCCTGCAGTTGGGCCAGGCAATGGGAAACCTGCCCTACAACCCCGCCCGGGCGCTGGCGTCCGCCGTCTTCAGCTCAGGCTGGGCCGTTGAGCAGCTTTGGGTATTCCTCGTGGCGCCCCTTGCGGGTGCGGCCGTCGCGGGCCTGCTTTTCCGCATCTTCCGTGCTGCGCCGGTGCCTGCGCCCGTCGCAGCGGACACGTCCGACGACGATGCCTCCACGGAGGGGAACCCTGGAGTTGCTGCGGGGGCCCGCACGGACCACACAGCCGGCACCGCCGGAGAAGCACGCAGCGCGGGGCAGCCGGACCAAGCGGCCCGGCCCGCCGGAGCCGCCGCGAGCGAGGCCCAGGAGTTCTTCGACGGCAAGCGGGGCTGAGGGCCGTTGACTGTGGGATGCCACTGGCGGTTTGCGGCGCTGGCGCAAACTGTCAGTGGCAGCCGATAGCTTAGAAAGATGCGGTTACTTCACACATCGGACTGGCACCTCGGCCGGTCTTTCCACGGCGTGGGCATGCTTGAGGCCCAGCGTGCCTTCGTCACCCAGCTCGTTGCGGCGGTGGCGGAGCGCGGGGTCGACGTTGTCCTGATCTCGGGAGACGTCTACGACCGCGCCCTGCCCGGCGTCGACGTCGTGCGCCTGCTGGATGAGGCCCTCGTGGGGATCACGGACGCCGGGGCAAAAGTGGTCCTCACCAGCGGCAACCACGACTCCGCCATCCGCCTGGGCTTTGCGGCCCGGCTGCTCGAACGCGGGGGAGTGCACCTGCGCACACGCGTCGAAGACCTGGACAAGCCGCTGCTTCTGCCGCTGGGTCCGGATGCTGCCGGCAGGGATGCCGTCGCCGCCATCTACGGGATCCCCTGGCTGGAACCGCGGCTCGTGGCCGAGCAGCTGGGTGTGGAGGCGGCCAGCCATTTCGACGTCACCCGCGCCGCCACCACCCTGATCCGGGAAGACATCGCGCGGCGCGCCGGCACCGCTGCGGTCCATTCCGTGGTCCTGGCGCACACGTTCGCCAGCGGCGGCATCAGCTCGGACAGTGAACGGGAACTCAGCATCGGCGGGGTGGGGGCAGTCCCGCTGGACCTGTTCGACGGCTTCAGCTACACGGCGCTGGGCCACCTGCATGGACGCCAGTCCCTTTCGCCGCAGGTCCGGTACTCGGGCTCACCGCTTGCCTATTCCTTCTCCGAAGCCAACCACAGCAAAGGTGCCTGGCTGGTGGATCTCGGGCCGGACGGCGTCACAGCTGTTGAGGAAGTGCTGTGGGACGCGCCGCGCCGCCTTGCGCTCCTGCGCGGTCCCTTGGCGGAACTGCTGGAGTCACCGGAGCATGCATGGGCCGAGAACGCCTACTGCCAGGTCACACTCACGGATGACCAGCGGCCGGCACGGGCCATGGAGCGGCTCCGCGCACGGTTCCCGGACACCCTGGTGCTGGGCTTCGACCCCCAGAACGGCGCACCGGCGGTGTCCACCAGCTACAGCAGCAGGCTCGCCGAAGCCCCGGACGACCTCTCAGTGTGCTGCGGGTTCCTCGAACACGTCCGCGGCCGGACACCGGACGACGCCGAGAAGGCAGCGCTCGCGGCCGCACTGGAGAATGTCCGGCTCCAGGAGGCGGCCCTGTGAGGATCCACCACCTCCGCATCTCCGGCTTCGGCCCCTTCGCGGGGACCGAGGACGTTGATTTTGACCGGCTCAGCGGTCACGGACTGTTCCTCCTGAACGGGCCTACGGGTGCGGGCAAGACCAGCGTCCTGGACGCCATCTGCTTCGCCCTGTACGGCTCTGTGCCCGGTGCACGGCAGGACGGCAAACGCCTCCGGAGCGACCATGCCGAGCCCTCGCAGGAACCTGCGGTGAACCTGGAATTTTCGGCGCAGGGCCGGCGCTTCGAAGTCACCCGCTCACCCGCCTGGGACAAGCCGAGCGCGCGCGGCAGGAACGGCTTTACCACGCAGCAGGCAAAGACCCTCCTGCGGGAACGTGTTGACGGCGCCTGGGTGGAAAAGTCCGCCCGCAACGACGAAGCCGGCGCGGAAATCACCGCGCTGCTCGGAATGGACCGCGATCAGTTCACCCGCGTAGTGATGCTCCCGCAGGGGGACTTTGCCGCCTTCCTCAGGTCGAAGGCAGCTGACCGGCTCGAGTTGCTGCAGAAGCTCTTCGGTACCCAGCGCTTCGAAGCCCTGGAACAGGAGCTTTCCCGGGAGGCGCTGGCCGCCAGGGAAAGTGTCGCTGCGCTTTCGGGACAACTTGAACTGCTGACTGCCCGAGCCGAATCCGAAGCCGCGTCCCTGGAGTTGGCGGAGGATGGCGCCCTGGCGGCAGACAACGCGGCCGATCGGCTGGAGTGGCTGCAAAAAGCCGTGGCGCAACGCCTGGAGGTACTCCGCGGATCCGCGGCGGACGCTGAAGCGGCGGCCGCAGTGCGAACGCTGGCAGTCGATGAGGAAACCGGCCGACGCGAACGGCGGCGCAGGCTTGAAGCGGCCGAAGCCCGGCGGGAGGCTGTTTCGGTTGCAGCTCCCCGGCTGGAGGAACTTGCGGCCCGCCTGGCGCGGCACCGCAAAGCCGAAGTCCTCCAGGGCCAGCTGAAAAACGTTGACAGCGCGGCGGCAAGGGTCGCCAGTGCGTCCCGCGCCGCAGAATCGGCACTGACGCTCCTCACCCTTGCCGCTGACGACGACCCCGAGCTGGCGCCGTTGGACCTAATGAACGCAGCTGTAACCGGAAGCAGTGCGGCATCCCTTCCGGCATCCGTCACTGCGCCCGCCGCAGATGAACTGGGCCGGCTCCGTTCCCTCTTGGCCGTTGTGGAGGCGCGCCTTCCCGACGAAGACAGGCTGCAGGCCTTGCGGAAGCGTCACGCCGACCTTGGCAGGAAACAGGCAGAGCTGGAGGCAGCCGGAGCCAGGCTCGGTATCCGCTCAACGGCCCTCCTCGACGAACGGGCAGGCCTCGAAGCCGGGGTGGGGCCGTTGGAACTGCTGGCCGGAACCGCTGCCCTGCGGAGCAAGGAAGCCGCCTCAGCAGGAGAGCTCCTGGATGTGGTGCGCCGCCACGCGTCAGCCGTCACGGCGCGCGATGCGGTGAAGCTGCGCTGCGACGCGGCCAGGGGACGCCAACTTGAGGCCAAGCAGCAATGGCTGGACCTGAGGGAGGAGCGGCTCAACCATGCCGCCGCGGAACTTGCCGCCCAGCTGCAGGCCGGGGACCCTTGTCCGGTGTGCGGCAGCGCGGAGCACCCCGCACCTGCCGCCGGAGGCAGCCAGGGCCCGGGGATGGCCCAGGCTGAGGACGCAGCACACGATGCCTACGAGGCTGCGGACGCCGCCCTTGCCCGGGTTGGCGCCGAGCTGGCCACTGCTGAGCAGTCGGTGGCCGTTCTTGCAGGGCAGGGCGGTGACACTCCCGAGGAAGAGGCCCTCGCCGCCGCCGGAGTGGCGCGTACTGCGGCCGCTGACGCGGAGCGCGCGGCAGCCGAACTTTCAGAGGTGCGCGGAAAGCTTGAAGCAGTGGACGCCGGAATAGCCGAAGCCGCAGCCGCCAAAGCTGAGATTGATGCGGGGCTGGCACAGGCAGAGTCCTCGCTGGCAGAAGTGTCTGAACAGGCCGCTGCACTGGACGATGCGCTCTCGGAACTCCGGGCCGGTCGTCCCAGCCTGGCCCGGAGGCTGCGCTCGCTGGAGGGCGCGGTGGCTGTGCTCGACAAGGCCGTGGCAGCTCAGGCCGCACTGACAGCGGCGCAGTCACAGGCGGACGACGCCCTTGAACAGCTTGAGCTGGCGTTGCCCGCTGCCGGCTTCGCGACGGCCGACGAAGCACGCGGCCAGCTCCTGGACAGCGTCGACGCCGACGGGCTCCAGGCCGAAGTCCGCGCCGGCCAGGATGAAGCAGCCAGGGTGCGGGAGCTGTTCGCGGCTGAGGACCTGGTACGCGCCGCGGAAGAGAAATCCGGCGGGTTTGACCCCAACGGGGAACGGCTCGCCGCGCTGGAAAGCGACGCTGCCGGGGCCCGCGAACGGGCGCGTGAGGCGGACCTCGCCGCCGGGATGGCCGCACGGTGCCTGGCATCGCTGGCCGCCATCAGCCGGGACTACGCCGCGTTGGCGGGTTCTGCCAGGGAACCGGCGGAGCGGGCACGGATGTTGGCGGGGCTGGCGGACGCGGCCGCGGGCAGGGGCGAGAACACATATCGGATGAGCCTGAACAGCTACGTCCTCGCAGCCCGGCTGGAGCAGGTTGCCATTGCAGCGTCCGAGCGGCTGGTGGCGATGAGTGACGGCCGGTACCTGCTGCAGCACACTGACGCAAAAGCGGCCCGCGGAGCCAAGTCCGGGCTGGGACTCGAAGTGGTGGACCAATGGACGGGCCACCGACGTGACACATCTACCCTGTCCGGTGGCGAATCCTTCATGGCATCCCTGTCCCTGGCGCTGGGCCTTGCTGACGTCGTGCAGCAGGAATCCGGGGGAGTGGAAATCGAAACTTTGTTTGTGGACGAGGGCTTCGGCAGCCTCGACGAGCAGTCACTGGAGCAGGTCATGGACGCCCTTGAGGGGCTGCGCGATGGCGGCCGCGTGGTGGGGCTCGTCAGCCACGTCGGCGAGATGAAGCAGCGGATCGGGACCCAACTGCAGGTGCTCAAGGGCCGGACAGGCTCCACGCTGAGGATCTCGGAAGCACTCGGCGCCGGCTAACCCGCAGCTGGGGACCGCGGTTCAACTGCAGGCGTAGAATGGTTCAATTACCGGGTTGCGCGCATCGGGAGGAGGGACGATGCGCACGATTTGAACGAGCCCGGAATTGACTTCACACACCCCTTCTCCGACGTCGCCGCCAACCGCGCCGCCGTCCCCGGCATCAACTGCACCCGGACCGCTGCCGCAACCGGCCTCTGGCGTCGCCCAACCGGCCAGGACCGGCAGGTTTGCCCGGCTTCCCCAGCTGGCCGGCCGAAGCTTCATACCCCTTGGCCTTTTTGCCCGGCTTCCGCTCGCCATGCTGACAGTGGGCACCCTCACGATGGTCACTTCCGTCAGCGGGTCCTACGCCGCCGGCGGCACGGCAGCCGGTGCCGTGGGCATAGGCTCGGCCCTTGGCGCCCCGGTGCTCGGTGCGCTCGCCGACAGGCGGGGACAGCGGCCCGTCCTGCTGACGGCGGCGATCGTCAATACAGTAGCGGTCCTGGCCCTGATCCTGGCAGCCACCACCTCCGTGGCCTCCGGTGGACTGTTCGGAGCCGTTATCGCGGCGGCGCTGGTTTCCGGTGCAAGTTCCCCGCAGGTTGGCCCCCTTGCCCGGGTGCGTTGGATGGCGCTGGCATCGGAGGGTCCGGCGTCGCAGCAGGCCACAGACCTTGACACTGCCCTGTCCTACGAGAGCACCGCTGACGAAGTCACGTTCGTCCTGGGCCCGGCCCTGGTGGGAATTCTGGCCAGCCTCCTGGCGCCGTGGCTGCCCCTCGCCCTGGCCGCCGCCATGACGGCAACGCTGGTACCTGCGTTCGCAGCCCACCCGACCCACCGGGCAGTGCGGCCCGCCGTGCGGAAGGCAGTTACGGGGCAGCCGGCCGCCCGGGCCGGAAGGCTGCCGGCCGCCGTCGTCCTCCCTGTCGCCGCCATGGTCTGCATGGGAACGTTCTTCGGTTCGACGCAGGCAGCCCTCAGCTCGTTCTCTGCGCCGTTCGCGGGACCGGAAATTGCCGGCCTGCTGTACGCGGCTGTGGGCTTGAGCTCCGCCGCCGCGGCACTCTCGGTGGCCTACTGGCCGCGCACCTTCACCCTGCCCCGGCGATGGATCGTGTCCGCCGTGCTGATGGCGCTCCTGTCACTGCTCCTGCTGCTGCCGGATTCGCTGGCCGCCATGGTGGCCGTGCTGCTGGTCCTGGGGATCCCGGTAGGTCCGGTCATGGTGACAGTTTTCACGGCAGGCGGCGTCCTGGCACCCGCCGGCCGGCTGGGGACGGTCATGACCGCCTTGGCCAGCGGCATCGTGGCCGGCACGGCACTGGGTTCAGCCATCGGTGGCTACCTCGCAGAGGCGGGCGGCCATCACCTTGCGTTCCTGGTCCCCATTGCAGCGTCCATGCTGCTGGCACTGCTGGGCGCCGCTGCCGCCGTCGTGCTTGGAAAGCGCGGAACCGGCAGCCTCGGCTGACGCGGCTTCGGGTCCGGAGGCGCAAGCACGGCCGGACGGGTCAGGCCAACTGCTCCTGGATCCTCGCCGCGCTCCCCGCCAGAGCGGCACCCACGGCCGCGGGATCGTGGGCGGAACGGATGTAGACGACGGCCAGGGCGGCGGGCCGGCTTCCCGGGACCCTGATGGGGGCCGCCAAGGAGGAAACCCCCGCAATAACCTCGTCGTGGCTTGCCGAGTAGCCCAGCCGGCGGGCATTGCCGGCCTCCTGCCGGTAGGCCGTGCCGGTGTCCAGCCTGTCCCATTCGGCCTGGGTGAACGCTGACTGGATGGCGATGCCCGGTGCCCCGGCGTTGATGGGATGCCTTGTGCCGGGGTGCTGGGCCACCGTGGCGCCCGAGTGCCGCGGCTCGACGGTAACCAGCGTGATGCAGTCATGATGGTCCCAGACGGCGATGAACGCCGTCATATCGAGGGTGTTTGCAAGGTGCGTGAGCTCCGGGAGCGCGGCGGACTGGAGGTTTCGCGACACCCCCCGGGCCAGGACCGCCAGGCCGGGGCCGGGCTGCACCTTGCCGGCATCGTCCCGCACCAGCAGTGAATGGTCCTCGAGCGTGCGCAGGATCCGGTAGGCCACCGACCGGTGGACTCCCATGGCATCGGCCAGTTCGGCAATGGTCATGGGGCCGGGTGCAGCTGCCAGGATCTCAAGGGCGCGAATGCCGCGCGAGAGAGTCTGGGAGGGCGAAGCCTGGGCTCCCGGTCCTGCCGGGGCGGCTGCGGTGGAAGTCATGGAGTCCATCCTAGGCGCGCCGAGCGGGTGGGACTGTCCTTTATGGGAACTTGCCGTTCATATATGGAACTCAAACAGCATTCCGCCGTTCACCGCAAAATTCGACCTTACCGTGTCGCGTATCACAATTTCCGTAGTACGCTACTAACTAACTGACCGTTCTGTCGGTAATCCTTGAAGGCGTCCGGCGGTGCAATGCCGCCAATGAACAATGGAGTTTCAATGACCACACCTTCCCAGGTGGATACACTCACCGGTCCCAGCACACGGAGGGAGGAGCGCAAGGTCCTTGCGGGCACTCTCGTCGGTACCACCATCGAGTGGTACGACTTCTTCATCTTTGCGCAGCTGACGGCAACGCTCCTTTCCCCGCTGTTCCTGGCCCCGCTGAACGAGTCCAATCCCGGGCTGGCGCAGATCCTCTCCTTCGCGCTGATCGGCATCAGCTTCCTCTTCCGCCCGCTCGGCGCTGTCATCGCCGGCCACCTCGGTGACCGGATGGGCCGGAAGGCGATGCTGGTGTTCACCCTGGTCATGATGGGTGCGGCAACGGCGCTCATCGGCATGCTTCCCACCTACGCCCAGATCGGCGCCTGGGCTCCGGTCCTGCTGATCCTGCTGCGTGTCATCCAGGGCTTCTCCGCGGGCGGCGAATGGGGCGGCGCGGCCCTCATGGCCGTCGAGCATGCACCCTTGAACAAGCGTGGCCTGTTCGGCGCCTACCCGCAGATCGGCGTTCCTGTCGGCATGATCCTGGCCACCGGCCTGCTCTTCTTCCTCAACAGCAGCATGTCCAAGGAAGACTTCGCTGCCTGGGGCTGGCGCGTCCCGTTCCTGCTGTCGATTGTCCTCATTGTGGTGGGGTACCTGATCCGCCGCGCTGTGGCCGAGAGCCCCGTGTTCCAGGAGATGGCGCTGCGGAAGAAGGAAAGCAAGGCGCCGCTGGGCGAACTCATCCGCAACCACAAGCTCCCGGTCCTGTACTCCACCCTGATCTTCATCGGGAACAATGCCGCCGGGTACCTGCTGATCGCGTTCTTCATCTCCTACGCCACCAGGACGCTCAAGATGCCCACCCCGCAGATCCTGCTGGCCACCACCCTGGCATCATTCGGCTGGCTCATCTTCACGTTGGTGGGCGGCTGGCTTTCCGACAAGATTGGCCGGGTCAAGACCTTCCTGGCAGGCTACGCCATCGTGTTCGCCTGGATGCTGCCCATGTTCGCCCTGATCGACACCAAGAACATCTGGCTCTACGGGGTTGCACTGTTCGTCCTCACCATCGGGCTTGGACTCTCCTACGGGCCCATGTCCGCCATGTACGCCGAAATGTTCCCGGCCAACGTCCGGTACTCCGGCATCTCGATCGGCTACGCGTTCGGCGCCATCCTGGGCGGCGCGTTTGCGGCCACTATCGCCGAAACACTGCTGCAGAGCACCAAGTGGGCCGGGTCCATTGGCATCTACATCATGGTGCTGTGCGTCATCTCCGCCATCGGGGTAGTGCTGGCCAAGGAGACGAAGGGACGCCCGCTGGGCGTCAGCGCCCACCACTGACCAGCAATCCCGAACCACGCCCGGCTTGGCAGCCCTGACGGCGTGGATCCAGGAAACGACCGCGACGGCGGGCCGGACAATGCGTCCGGCCCGCCGCTGCTATTGGCTGAGGTACTCGATGGCGGTGTCATCTGACAGCTGTTCGAAGTGCCGGTAGAAACTGCCCACGGCCCGGAACTTGCCCGGCAGGTGCAGGCAGATGACGGCGTCGCAGACGCGTTCCACTGACGCCTCGGCTTCGATCGAACCCACTGGAGCTGCGGCCACCACCACGGCAGCGCCGCCCTCGCGGACCGCTTCCACGGCTGCCCGCATGGTGGCGCCGGTGGCCAGGCCGTCATCCACCAGCAGCACGGTCTTTCCGGCCAGGTCCATGGACGTTCCGGGATAAAGGTCCACCCGGCGGTGCAGCTCGGCACGCTCGCGCTCTTCCACCTCGTCCAGCCATTCGCGACGCACGCCGTGTTCCAGCACCCGGTCCACCAGCGGTTTGTTCACCAGCCTGACGGTCCGGCCGCGTGCCCACGCCAGTGCTCCGTACGCGGTCTCCTCATGGCCCGGAATGCCCAGCTTCCGGACCAGGACTGTCCCCAGCGGAAGGTAGAGCGCCTTGGCCACGGCCGCAGCCACCGGAATCCCGCCGCGGGCCAGGCCCAGGACCACAGTGCCGGGCCGCTCCCGGAATTGGGTCAGCGCGGCAGCGAGGCGCTCACCTGCCTCGGTTCGGTCTTCGAATCGCGTACCCATCTGCCCCTCCAGGCTCTTCCGGCCCTGTGATTCCAGCCTACCGCCGGCACCCGCCGGGATCTTCAGGTTCCGGTGGCAATCAGGGTGCCTGGAACCTCAGACCGCGAGGAAGGCGATGGCCGCCTGTTTGAAGGCCCTGCTGGTGACGGCATTGGTGTGGTTCCGGCCAGGCAGGACCAGCTGCTCGGCCATGCCTCCGGTGCTGTTGGCCAGCTCGGCGAGTTTAGGGAGGCTGCCGATCCGTTCGTCCTGGTCGCCGGCTACCAGGAGCATCGGCACATGGGGGACGGCTTCGGCGGGATCGTAGGGCTCGGCCTTGATGGCCTCCACGAGAGTGAGCAACGCAAAGATGTTATTGGTGGGCAGCAGCAGCGCCATCTTCAGCAGCTGCGCGGTGGACCCATCGGCAATCGGCGTACCGTCGGCCAGGTAGTCCTGGGCGGCCGTCAGGTCGAACTCGGCCAGCGGATCGGAGATGTTGGGTCCGCCGAGCACCAGGCGGTGGACGATCTCGGGCTGCGTGGAAGCGAATTCCCACGCCAGCCGCGATCCCAGCGAGTAACCCACGACGTCGAGTCCGCTGGAAGGATCGCCCTCCTGCAGGGGCCGGACACCGGCGTCGAACGCTGTCTGCAGCAGATCGGCGCGGATGCGGCTGGGGGAGTACGAATCGCGGTCCTCCGGCGCGCCGCTGCGGCCGTGGCCTGGCAGGTCCACCGTGATCACGCGGCGGCCGGCCTCCAGGAGTGCGCCCACCCAGCCGGTGTCCTCCCAGTTGAGTTTCCCCGAGGAGGAGAAGCCGTGCAGCAGGAGGACAGGCCGCAACCCGGCATCGTCAGCGGGGTCATGCACCGCCACGAACAGTTGGGGGTCCGTGCCCTCCACGGTGTGCGCATGCTGTTGGCCGGTGTGCCTGCCGCTCATGGTGTCAGTCCTCATCAACTCGAACACGGTGGCGGAGGTCCGCACGGATCGTGCGGGGCCGCCGAAGTACAAGCCACTCTACCGGCCGGGCTGCAGGATACTTCAAGTCATTCGGACTGGCGGCGGCGGCCCTGGATCCGGGCACCTGCGGCGCAGGCCAAGGCAATTCCCGCGATCAGCGCAAAGGTGCTGAACAGCTGCACCCGGCTTTCCCCGGCGCTGAAGCCCACCGCAAAGATCAGCCCCAGCAGGACGAGCCCGAGGACCGTCAATGCGGGGAACCCCTTCATCCTCAGCGGAAGCGGAGCGCCGTCCCGGGCGGCCCGGCGCCGGAGGATCAGCTGGGACACCAGCGCGCTGCCCCACACCACCAGGCAGGTTGAACCCACCAGCTGGAAGAGCGCGGGAAGGACTTTGTCCGGGAAGAGCAGTTCCAGGACGGTGGCCACAAAACCGAACGCCACGGACACGGCCACGGCGAGCATCGGCACGCTGGCCCCGCTGAGGCGCGTCAGGAACTTCGGCGCCTCGCCCCGCTCCGCGAGCGAGTAGGCCATCCGGGAGGCGCCGTAAAGATTGGCATTGAGTGCGGACAGGAGCGCGACGACGGCAACCAGGGTGATCGCCGTTGCCGCACCGGGGATCCGGGCGGCGTCCAGGACCCCGGCGAAGGGCGACGCCAGGCTTTCGGAGGTGGCCGGAAGGACCGCGGCAATGACGAAAACGGAGCCGATGTAGAAGACGAGGATGCGCCAGACTACCGTGCGGATGGCCCTGCCCACGCTGCGCTCGGGGTCCTGGGTTTCGGCAGCAGCCACCGAAACGATCTCCGTGCCGCCGAACGCGAAGATCACCACGAACAGTGCGGCGGCCACCCCGCCGAGACCCTGCGGGGCGAAGTCTGAGGTGATGTTGGACATTCCCGGCGACGCGACGTCCGGGAGGACGCCCAGGAGGAGGGCGGCACCTACTGCCAGGAAGAGCACGATGGCGGCCACCTTCAGGATGGCGAACCAGAACTCGAACTCACCGAAGTTCCGTACGCCGGCAAGGTTGATCGCGGTGAATGCGACCATGAAGGCAAGTGCCAGCGCCCAGACGGGAATGACGGGCCAGACGGAGTACAGGAGCCCGGCAGCGCCAAGCGCCTCGGCGGCGATGACCACCACCAGCTGCAGCCACCACAGCCAGCCAATGGTGGCGCCGGCGGTGCGCCCCAGCGCGCGTTCGGCGTACACGGAAAAGGCGCCGCTGTTGGGATTCGCGGCGGCCATCTCGCCCAGTGCCCACATCACCAGGACGATCAGCGTGCCCGCTACGAGATAGGACAGCAGGACGGCGGGTCCGGCAGCCTGCACTCCGGCTCCGGAGCCGAGGAACAGCCCGGCGCCGATGGCGCTGCCCAGGCCCATCATGGTCAGCTGGCGGGGTTTCATAGTGTGGCCCAGGTGGCGTTCCGGGCGTACGGATGCGGACTTCGTCGTCATGGTGCGGTTGAACCTTCTTGGGGTTTGGCGTGATGTTCCTCGTGGGACCTCTTGAATTTACTCTCTTCGCCGGGAGCGCGCCCACCGGGCCGGTCCGGCGGGCGTCCGGCCGCGCCGGCAGAAACATTTCCCATCAGGCCCCGCGTGGCCGTAGAATTAGTTTGAGTCAAGTTGACTATAACTAGCGCGGGAGCCCTGGCGGGCACCCTGCAGCCGTGAATCGAAAGGCGGTGTGGCCATGTTCTCCAGTTCGGCAAATGTCTCCGAGCGCCGGGCCGCACCGCCGTCGCTGGCAATCTCCACAGTCATCTTTGCGCTCCGTCCGAGTGCGACCTCCGGCCGGCCCACCCTGTGGCTGCCGCTGGTAAGGCGCATCCGTGAGCCCTTTAAAGGCCTGTGGGCGCTTCCCGGCGGCCCGCTGTCCCACGACGAATCCCTCCAGGACGCCGCGTCACGCAACCTCCGGGACACCACCGGTCTGGCACCCAGCTACCTGGAACAGCTGTACGCCTTCGGCGGGCTGCACCGCTCACCCTCCCAGCGCGTGGTGTCCATCGTGTACTGGGCCCTGGTCCAGCCCACGGAAGCAGCGCTGGCGGACGAATCGGAGAACGTCCGGTGGTTCCGGGCGGACCGGCTGGGCGACCTCGCATTCGACCACAACGCGATCGTGGACTATGCCCTCTGGCGGCTGCGCAACAAGCTGGCCTACGGCTCGGTGGCCTACCACCTGCTCGGCGAGTACTTCACCCTGGCCCAGGTCCGCGAGGTCTATGAGGCAGTCCTGGACCGCCAGCTGGACCCGGCCAACTTCCGCCGCCAACTCAAGGCAACACCCGAAATCGAAGAAACCGGCGAATACCTCCAGGGCGGCAAGCACCGCCCGCCACGCCTCTACCGCTATACCGGCCGCCCCGGCCTCGACCCAGACAACAGGAGCACACCATGAGCAGCGTCAACACAGCCATCCAGCTGATCACGCGCGAGCAGGCTGAAAACGGTGCCGCCCGCGGCAGCACCTGCAGCCCTGCCCTTGCCAAGGGGCCGTGGGACTACGATCTCGCCGAGGCCCTCGCCGGCATCCCCGCCTACGGTCCCGGTGCCTCCAGCGCGGACGTTGCCCCGGCGGCAACCCCCCGGCAGGGCCAGTTGCCGGACGAGTACAAGCGCGCCACCGACGCGGAGCTGGCCCGGCGCATCACCGCTGCCAAAGCCACACTGGGCGACCGCGCGGTCATCCTGGGCCACTTCTACCAGCGGGATGAAGTCATCCAGTACGCGGACTTCGTGGGGGATTCCTTCCAGCTTGCCAACGCCGCCCTCACCAAGCCCGAAGCCGAGGCCATCATCTTCTGCGGCGTCCATTTCATGGCCGAGACTGCGGACATCCTCTCCACACCGGAACAGGCCGTGATCCTGCCCAACCTGGCCGCCGGCTGCTCCATGGCGGACATGGCCGACGCCGACTCCGTCGCCGAGTGCTGGGAGCAGTTGGAGGAGATCTTCGGAACCGAACCCGACGCCGAAGGCCGGCTTCCGGTCATCCCCGTCACCTACATGAACTCCTCCGCAGCCCTCAAGGCCTTCTGCGGCGAGCACGGCGGCATCGTCTGCACGTCTTCGAACGCGAAGACTGTCCTGGAATGGGCCTTCGAACGCGGCCAGCGGGTGCTCTTCTTCCCGGACCAGCACCTAGGGCGCAACACCGCCAAGGCGCTGGGTGTTCCGCTCGAGCAGATGCCCATGTGGAACCCGCGCAAGGAGCTGGGCGGCAACGCAGAACAGCAACTGCTGGACTCCAGGGTCATCCTGTGGCACGGCTTCTGCTCGGTGCACAAGCGTTTCAGCGTGGCACAGATCGAGCAGGCCCGGGCAGAACACCCGGGTGTCCAGGTCATCGTGCACCCCGAATGCCCCATGGAAGTGGTTGACGCTGCCGACTCCGCAGGTTCCACCGACTTCATCAAGAAGGCCATTGCCGCCGCCACCGAGCCCACCACGTTCGCCATCGGCACGGAAATCAATATGGTCAACCGGCTCGCCGCAGAATACCCCCAGCACACCATTTTCTGCCTGGACCCGGTGATCTGCCCCTGCTCCACCATGTACCGGATCCACCCCGGCTACCTGGCCTGGGTCCTGGAGGAGCTGGTGGCCGGCCGGGTGGTCAACCGCATCACTGTTGACGACGCCGTCCAGGCCAACGCCCGCACTGCCCTTGAGCGCATGCTCGCCGCGAGGCCCTGATGAGCCGCCGGCTTGTCATCGTCGGCAGCGGCATCGCCGGGCTGTACGCCGCCCTGCTGGCTTCGGATGCCGGTGCGGACGTGGTGCTGCTGACCAAGGGCGGCCTGGAGCGCAGCAACACCTGGTACGCCCAGGGCGGGATTTCGGCGGTACTGCCGGAACCGGCTCCGGGCGACACTGTGGCCGCCCACATCGCAGACACCCTGCGCGCCGGTGCGGGGCACTGCAACGAGGCCGCCGTCCGGCTGATGTGCACCGAGGCCGGCAGCGACATCGCGGCGCTGCGGCAGTTCGGGGTCCGGTTTGATTCAGGGCCCGACGGCGGCCCGGCACTCGGACTCGAGGCGGCACACAGTGCGCCCCGCATCCTGCACGCCGGCGGCGACGCCACGGGTGCCCGTACTGCCGGCGCGCTGATCAGCGCTGTCCTGGCCCGGGCAGCCCGGGGCACGCTCACCGTCCATACCCATGCCCACACCACCGCCCTGAAGGAGCACAGCGGGCGGGTGACCGGCGTCGACTACCTGCAGGACGGGACGCTCCGGTCCTTTGCTGCAGACGCCGTCCTGCTGGCCACCGGGGGAGCAGGCCAGCTGTTCGGCCAAACCACCAACCCCGCCGTGGCCACCGGCGACGGCCTGGCTCTCGCCGTCCGTGCCGGCGCCGCCCCCGCAGATCTTGAGTTCTTCCAGTTCCACCCCACCTGCCTGGTGGCCTCCGCCGCACCCCGGCCCGACCGGTTGGACGGGCCATTGCTCATCTCCGAAGCGGTCCGGGGCGAAGGCGCCGTCCTGGTGGACGCCGGCGGCCGCCGCTTCATGAAGGCCTACCACCCGGACGCCGAACTGGCACCCCGTGACGTCGTCTCACGCAGCATTGCCCTGCACCTGGCCAAGCTCGGAAACCCCGGCGGGCATGTCTACCTTGACGCCAGGCCCATCGAGCAGGCCCGCGGTGCAGGCTTCCTGAGCCGGCGTTTCCCCACCCTCACCCGGAAAACCCTTAACGCCGGTATCGACTGGGCCCGGGAACTGGTCCCCGTTGCCCCGGCTGCACACTACTGGATGGGCGGCATCGCCACCGACCTCCACGCCCGCACCAGCATCCCCGGGCTCTACGCCGCCGGGGAGGTTGCGTGCACCGGCGTCCAAGGGGCAAACCGGCTGGCCAGCAACTCCCTCCTTGAGGGACTCGTCTTCGGCCGCCGCGCTGTTGAAGACTTCTTCTCCGGTGACGGGGGCAGGGATGCGTTTCGCGTCAGCGGTGCTCCGCGTGCTGCTCCCCACGATCTCCCTAGCCTCGCAAGCTCGGCCAGGGAACCGGGATCGTGTGGGCCCACGGCCGCGGGCGGCCTCCGCTTGACGCACGCTCCCGCACCACTGCCGCGAAACGCAAGTGCGCACGTCGCCGTCCCTGCTGCTTTAGGAGGCGCACCGGGCGAACTGGACGTGCCGCAGGGGAGTTGGCAGTCCAGCATTGGTGGGAGAGAAGGCGCCGCGGAACCCTTTTCCCGCGAGGCTCTTCGGTCGTTGATGACTTCCAAGGCCGGTGTGCTGCGCTCCGGGGCGTTGCTCTGTGAGGCGGCCGAAATGCTCGACCGGTGGGCCGCCGTCGTGCTCCCGGATGCCGTGCCTGGCTCCGCGGACCCTGCCGTGCATGAAGACCGCAACCTTCTCCTGGCCGCGCAGCTGCTGGTGTCCGCCGCACTGGCGCGGCGCGATTCACTGGGCGCCCACTACCGCAGCGACGAAACTGTCGAGACCATTCCACTCCGGCCGAAAGCGAGCCTCTCCCATGACTGAACCCACCGTGCTTGAGCACGTCCGCACCAACGCCGGTCCCACCCTGCCGCCGGCACCTGTCCGCGACATCCTCGAGCGTGCCTTCGCAGAGGACGCGCCGGCCGGTGACATCACCTCCCAGGTGCTCATCCCGGCCCAGGCCCGCGCAACAGCCGTGCTGAACGCCCGGGTCCCCGGCGTCTTCAGTGGTGCCACGGTCTTCCGCGACGCCATGCAGCTGGTGGATCCGGCCACTGACGTGGACCTGCTGGTGCAGGACGGGCAGGCGTTCGACGCCGGCACCCACCTGGCGCGCGTCAGCGGATCGGCGCGCTCGGTGCTGCTCGCCGAACGGGTGGCGCTGAACCTGGTCCAGCGGATGTCCGCCATCGCCACCAGGACCGCGGAGTTCGTCCGGCGCGCCGAAGGGACGCAGGCCCGCATCACCGACACCCGCAAGACCACGCCCGGGCTGCGGATCCTTGAGCGGTTCGCCGTGCGCTGCGGCGGCGGAGCCAACCACCGCTACAGCCTTTCCGACGCTGTGCTCGCCAAGGACAACCACCTGGCGGTCATGACCGGCGGGGACCCCGCCAAACTCACCGGGCTCCTCCTGGCGGCAAAGGCCCAGCTTGGCCACACCACGCACTTCGAAGTGGAGGTGGACCGGATGGACCAGATCGAACCCGTCCTCGCCGCCGGGGTAGACACCATCATGCTGGACAACTTCAGCCTCGAGGAACTGCGCGCAGGGGTTGCCCTGGTGGCCGGACGGGCCCGCGTGGAAGCCAGCGGCAACGTAAACCTTGGCACCGTTGCCGCGATCGCCGCCACCGGCGTGGATGTCATCTCCATCGGCGCCCTCACCCACAGCGTCGCCGCCCTGGACCTCGGCCTGGACGTGGAACTGACCGTCGGGTGAAGCCATGATTTTCCTTGACGCAGCCGCCACCACACCCGTCCGCCGCGAGGTACTGGAGGCCATGTGGCCCTATCTGACCGGTGACTTCGGCAACCCCTCCAGCCACCACAGCCTGGGGGAGTCAGCCGCCGCTGCGCTCGCAGGTGCCAGGGCCT
Source organism: Pseudarthrobacter chlorophenolicus (assembly GCF_000962805.1). Taxonomy (GTDB): domain Bacteria; phylum Actinomycetota; class Actinomycetes; order Actinomycetales; family Micrococcaceae; genus Arthrobacter; species Arthrobacter chlorophenolicus_A. Next base: position 131,886 of record NZ_JZTW01000005.1, read on the forward strand.
CCGTGGCCGCGGTCCTGGGCTGCAGGCCCGGCGAGCTGGTCTTCACCTCGGGCGGCACGGAGGCGGACAACCTTGCCGTCAAGGGCATCGCCTTGGCCCGGCAGGCTGCGGACCCCGCCATGAACCGCGTGGTGATCAGCGCCGTCGAACACCCTGCAGTGGAGGAATCTGCCAGGTACCTCGAACGCTTCCATGGCTTCTCCGTTGACGTGGTTCCCGTGGACGCAACAGGACAGGTGACGCCGGAAGCGCTGCGGCCGCTGCTTCGGCCGGAAACGGCGTTGGTCAGCATCATGTACGCCAACAACGAGGTGGGCACGGTGCAGCCGATCCCGGCCCTCGCGGAACTGGCCCGCGGGCAGGGTATCCCCTTCCATACGGACGCCGTCCAGGCCGCCGGCTGGCTGCCGCTGGACACCGCAGGCCTGGGCGTGGACGCCCTCAGCATCTCCGGCCATAAGCTCGGTGCCCCCAAGGGCAGCGGCGTGCTCTACGTCAGGGGCCGGGTGCGCCTGGAGCCGGTGCTCCACGGCGGCGGCCAGGAACGCGGACGCCGGTCCGGCACCGAAAACGTCGCAGGGGCCGTGGGCCTCGCCACCGCACTGTCCTTGGCGCAGGCCGCGCAACGTGAACAGGCCGGGCGGGTCTCGCGGCTGAGGGACGCGTTTATTGACGCCGTGCTTACCGGGGTGCCGGAGGCCATCCTCACCGGGCACCCCACGGACCGGCTGCCTTCTGTGGCGTCCTTCTGCTTTCCCGGCACCAGTGGCGAATCGGTGCTGCTGGAACTCGAACGCCAGGATGTGGTGTGTTCCAGCGGTTCCGCATGTGCGGCAGGTTCGGACGAACCCTCTGCCGTGCTGACGGCGCTTGGCATACCCCGCGAAGTGGCGCAGACGGCCGTCCGCTTCAGCTTCGACGCGACGGTGACCGGTGAAGACCTGGATACCGCTGCCACAGCTGTCAGCTCGGCCGTGGCCGGGGTAAGGTCACTCGGCAGCAACTGATCCGGTGGACCCGCTAGCGGTGCCGCGCCCGGCGGAAAATCCAGTGGCGGAGCAGCGTGAACCGGACCGCCGTGGCCAGGAACCCGGACAGGGTGGTGGTCAACAGTTCGTCCGCCACAGTGGCCTCCGGATTGATCCAGTGCAGCATGCCCAGGCTGCCTCCCGTGATCAGCAACGCCACGGCAATCACCACCAGCCCGTTCAGGTGGTCGGTGGCCCGGCGCTGCGTCCCGGAAATCTTGAATGTCAGCCGCCGGTTCAACGCGGTGTTCAGCAGGGAAGTCAGCACCAGGGCAACGGCGTTTGCCGGTTGCGGCCCGATCCACGGCCGGAGCAGGGCGTAAAGCGCCAGGGATGCGGCCGTACAGATGATGCCCACACCCGTGAAGCGGAGGAGTTGCCGGACCACCGGGAACCGCAGGATCCCGCGGTGGCGCAGGGCGGCCGGACTGCGCCACCGCGCGGGCTGCTGCTCCTGGACGGCTGCCGGCGCGCTGGTGGAATCCATCAGTCCACCCTCCCATACCGGGAGCACCGTCGCGGTTCAGTCCGCGGGCGCGGCGTTGTGATTGGTGCCGCAGGGCAGGCTGTGCCCGCGCTCCCGGAGCGTCAGTAGAGCTCGCCGGCCGGTATTTCGACGGCCAGCCGGTTGGACGGGCCGGGCAGCGGGCACGCCCATGCGTCGTTGTACGCACACGAGGGGTTGTATGCAAAGTTGAAGTCAAGGACGAACGTGGCATCGGGGCCGGAACCCTGCACACCGTGGAAAGCGCCCTTGATGGTGTCCAGCAGGTACCGGCCGGCCCCGTACGTGCCGCCCGGCCGCCCCGCCGTGGCGTCACGGAACGGCACGAAGATGCCGCCGCCGTAGCCTTTGAGCTTCCACACGGCCAACTGCCCCATCTCGGGAAGGTCGAAGGTGCCCAGCCGGACAAAGCCGACCACGCCGTCCGTACCCGTTTCCACGCTCATCTCCCGGCCGGCGCCCTCCTTGGTGAGGGGAACATGGAAGCGGTAGATGGGATCATAGTCAGCGGTTTTCAGGCCGGAGAACTGCGCCTTGTCCGCGGGCGTCAGTGCCGAGGCCGGATGCGTGGCAAACATCAGGTCGCGCTGGTGGCGCCAGTACGAATGCGCCTCGGCCGGGTTATCGGCTGCGATCCGGCGCACATTGTCGTAGAGGTTGAAGGTCCGCAGCCTCCAGTCCGCGATGTCGACGGCAGACATTTCCGCCAGGTTCTCCTCGTCCATGCCCTGCTGCCCGTACGCCATCTCCCCAGCCTAGCCGTACGGAACGCACGGAAGGCGCAGCGCACGACGACGGCACCTCCGGCGGTTCCATGGGTGCGGTGCGGTGCGGCGCGATGTGGTGCAGTGCGATGTTGGTGCAGTTGCCTGCGGGGCGCGCACGGTCCATTCCCGGCGTCGGGAAACGCCACGCGCCTGGACGGCCGGGCAGTGCGGCGCGGATAGGCTGGCTGCATGGAAGCCAGGGAAACAGCAGCAGGACCGTCGCGGCGACCGCACAGGGCGGGGTCCCTGGTGGCCCTGACGGTGGCTGGCCTGCTGCTTGCCGGGTGCAGCGGCCCGCAGCCTGGTGGAGCCGGAGCGGGCTGGACCGCGCAGGCGGAGCCCTCGGGCGATGCGGCAGGCACACCACCATCGGGTGGCGTGCCGGGTCCTTCCGGTGAGGCCGGTGCCTCCGGCAGTGCTTCAGCCGAACCCCGGCCCGCGGCCACTGCCGCAGTGTGGAAGACTTTTGCCGATCCTGCCAGGACGGTCAGCTTTGACCTTCCCCAGGACTGGATCGCCCAATCAGTGCAGCCCGAGGACGGCACCCTCCCGGGTGCGCTGAAGATCGAGGTGAAGAAGCCCGACGGGACCTTCATGGCCGCGTTGCGGACCGGCCTGCCGCCGTCGTCCGCTGGATGCCCTGAAGGTTCGCTGAAGCCCTATACGGTGCTCAGCAGCGTTCCCGCGTCGCCGGACGCGGCCGCGGGGACCGGCGAAGGCACCATCCCGCCCCGGGTGGTCTTCCGGGTGATCCAGGGCTACCGCTACTTCGGCTCCTACGGGATCACCAACGTGGTGGGTGGAGCCGGCAACCAGGCCTGCGAGCTGCGCAACACCGTCCGTGGTCCGGCAGGCAAGGGCGACTGGTCCTTCGGTGACCTGGTGGCACTGAAGGCGTTCGCGCCCGATGAGGAGGTGGCTCCCGCCAAGGCCTTCGACACCCTTGGCGCGGCCGCCGCGTACGCCGGGGAAAGCCCGGACTTTGCCAATGTCCAGCGGATGCTAATGTCTCTGGAGATCAAAAACTAGTCCCGTCGCCGGCCCCCACAGGGCGCCCAGGCACGGCACTGCTTTCCAACGCCGACACCCCCGGAGATTCATGGAACGCTCTGTTTCCGCACGCCTGGCCTTCCGCACCGCGGCGAACACCAAGGTGGCCATGGCCATTGCCGCCGCCAGGAACAACGGGTACTCGTCCTTCGAGGAATCACTCTCGGTGCTGGCCGGCGGTGAGGAAGTCCCGCTGACGGAAATCTCGGACCACCACGGCGGCCGGTTCCACTACATGGAGTTCGACGAACCCACCGATGTCACTGTCGAGTACTCAGCCACGGTGGCCGGCCGCGCCGAACCGGAGGGCGCAACGCTGGCGGAACAGATCCGCTACGTCCGGCCCAGCCGGTATGCCGAGTCCGACCGTCTGCTCCCCACCGCCTACGCGGAATTCGGGGGACTGCACGGGGAAGAACTTGTCCAAGCCGTCAGGAACTGGGTCTACGGCGAACTCCGGTACATCAGTGGTTCCTCGCGTGGCACCGACGGCGCGGTGGAAACGCTGCTGCACCGGCGCGGGGTATGCCGGGATTTCGCACACCTCGCCATCGCGCTGCTGCGGTCCAAGGATGTCCCCGCACGGCTTGCCGCGGTCTACGCGCCGGGGCTGGCCCCCATGGATTTCCATGCCGTGGCTGAGGCCTACATCAACGGGGCGTGGCGCATCATCGACCCCACGGGGCTGGCCCCGCGGGAGTCGATGCTGCGCATCACTGCCGGCCGTGACTCCTCCGACACGGCGTTCCTGTCCACGGTGGGCGGAAGCCTGACGCTCAACCAGCTCCGGGTCACCGCAGTGGTCAACGGCACGCTGCCGGCAGAGGACCCTGCCACGCTGGTGGCGTTGGGCTGACCTGTCCCTGGCCGGTTCGTCGCGGCCGGTCCAGGCCAGTCCCGGTTCAGGTACCGCCAGGGCGCTCCTACCGCGGCAGCTGTCAGAGCGAGTTGCGGAGCTTGTCCGTGAGCCGGCGCAGCTCCTTCTGCTCGTCGGGGGTCAGCGCCGGCGCCACCAGGGCGGAGATGTCGCGGACGTGCTCGCGGCCGATCTCCTTCTGGAGCTCCCGGCCTTCGTCAGTGAGCTTGAGCAGCACACCCCTGCCGTCCTCCGGGGCGGGCATCCGTGCCACCAGGCCGCGCTTTTCCAGCCGCTCCACCAGGCGGCTCAGGCTGGACTGGCTGAGCAGGACGTTGTCGTTGAGCTCGTTAAGCCGGAGCCAGCCCGACGGGCAGCGTGACAGGGTAAACAGGACGTCGTACTCATTCACTGCCAGCTTCCGGAACGCCGGGCCGGACTGGAGCCTGCGCATCACTGCAACCTGCGCCCGGAACAGTGCCTCCCAGGTTTCCGCCGCGAGCCGGACGGGGGAAGCGGATTGGCTGGTTGCCATTACGCCTCCGCCGTGGCCTTCTCGGCGTCCTGGGCTGCCAGGTGCGCCGCGACGCGGGATGCGTGGGTGGGTGCGTCCGGCACGTGGGCAGGCTTCCGGTCTGCGTACTCCTTGCGGAGGACGGGCAGGACTTCCTCGCCAAACAGGTCCAGCTGTTCCAGGACTGTCTTGAGCGGAAGGCCGGCGTGGTCGATCAGGAACAGCTGGCGCTGGTAGTCGCCAAAGTGCTCGCGGAAGCTCAGGGTCTTCTCGATGACTTCCTGCGGGCTGCCCACGGTAAGGGGCGTCTGCGAGGTGAAGTCCTCCAGGGAGGGTCCGTGGCCGTACACAGGGGCGTTGTCGAAGTAGGGACGGAATTCCTTCACGGCGTCCTGGGAGTTCTTCCGCATGAAGAACTGGCCGCCCAGGCCAACGATTGCCTGGTCTGCGGTGCCGTGGCCGTAGTGCTCGTACCGCTCGCGGTAGAGCCCGATCAGCTGCTGGTAGTGCTCCTTGGGCCAGAAGATGTTGTTGGCGAAGAACCCGTCACCGAAGTAGGCCGCCACCTCGGCGATCTGGGGTGTTCGGATGGAGCCGTGCCACACAAAGGGGGCAACGCCGTCGAGCGGGCGCGGGGTGGAGGTGAAGTTCTGCAGCGGAGTGCGGAACTTACCGGACCAGTTGACGGTGTCCTCGTCCCAGAGCTTGCGGAGCAGGCTGTAGTTCTCGATGGCCAGTTCCACGCCGTCCTGGATGTTCTTCCCGAACCACGGGTATACCGGGGCGGTGTTGCCGCGGCCCAGCACCAGGTCCACGCGCCCATCGGACAGGTGCTGGAGCATGGCGAAGTCCTCGGCGATTTTCACGGGATCGTTAGTAGTGATCAGTGTGGTTGCCGTGGAGAGGGTGATCCGCTCGGTCTGCGCGGCGATGTAGGCGAGCGTTGTGGTGGGGGAAGATGAGAAGAAGGGCCGGTTGTGGTGCTCGCCCAGGGCGTAGACATCCATGCCGATCTCTTCGACCTTCCTGGCGATGGCAACCGAGGCCTTGATGCGCTCGTTCTCGGTGGGGGTGCGGCCCGTGGTGGGGTCCGTGGTGATGTCGCTGACGCTGAAAACACCGAACTGCATGATGTGCCCTTCCGTTTCCTGGACTTGCTGGCTTGGTCCCAGTGTAGTCCAAATTAGATGCATTTGCATCTATCGACGGATACAACGCATCCACGAAGAATTTATTCCGCATTTGTCAGTCGGGGCTGCCGGGTGCGGCGCGGCGTCCGCTGACCCTCGGCACATCGCCGGTGGTCCAGTCGCGGAACTCGGCATCGACGTCGGCCACCGGCCCAAATTCCGGTTGTGCCTGCAGGTCCCGGAGGAGCGCCTTCCGTTCCCGCCGGCCCTCCACGAGCCGGTACAGGACGGGAACCAGGACCAGGGTCAGGGCCGTAGACGAGACCAGGCCGCCGATCACCACCACGGCCAACGGCTGGGAAATGAAGCCGCCACCGCCGGTGAGTCCCATAGCCATCGGAGTCAGCGCGAAAACTGTCGCCAGTGCCGTCATCAGGATGGGCCGGAGGCGCTGACGGGCACCGTGGGTGATCGCATCCGCAACGTTCATTCCCGGCGAGGTTGTCCCGCCAGGGCCGGTTCGTGGCTGCCGGTACTGGTTGATGAGGTCGATCAGCACAATGGCGTTGGTGACCACGATGCCCACCAGCATCAGCATGCCGATCAGCGACGGCAGCCCCAGGGGAACGCCGGTGACCAGCAGCAGCGCAACGGCACCAGTGGCAGCAAACGGCACTGACACCAGCAGGATCAGCGGCTGGATCAGCGACTTGAAGGTGGCCACCATGATGACGTACACGATGGCGATCGCAGCCAGCAACGCCAGCCCCAACTGCCGGAAGGACTCTGCCTGCTGCGTCGTGGCACCGCCAATCTCAGCGGTCACACCCGGGGGCAGCTCTACGCTAGCCAGGCGTCCCTGGACCTCGGTGCTGACGGCACCCAGGTTGGATCCTGACGGCGTCACGGACACCTTTGCGGTGCGCTGGCCGTTGCTCGCCGTGATGGACACCGGAATATCCACCTGTTCCACGGACGCTATGCTGCCCAGGGTGACGGGCTTTCCGGCGGCCGGCAGCGGAATGTTCCGGACGGCGTCGATGCTGGTGAACCTGGTTCCCTGGCCGATCCTGACCGGGAAGTCGTTGGTGTCGATGCGGACAGTACCGGCCGGGACCGGGCTGATAGTGGCCGCAAGGACTCCCGCCACCTGCTCCTCATTCAGGCCCGCCGCCACTGCCTTGGCCCGGTCCACCTTGACCTGGACCACCGGCTGGCTAGCGGCGAGGTTGGTTTCCACCTCGCTGGTGCCGGGCACGCCCGTCATGGCCTTCACCATTGCGTCGCTGGCTGCCTGCAGGTCCTGCGTACTGGCAGCCTTGAGGGTGATGTCCACGGTGGAGGAAGTGCCGAAGCCGCCCTGCTGGGTCCCCACGGACACCTTGCCGGAGTCCGGAACTTTGGCCAGCTCAGTGCGGACCGTTTCCTGCAGCCGGTCCTGGTCCGCCTTTTCGTCCGTTACCACCGTGAAGGTTGAATTCGACGAGCCGGAGGACACCAGGGCGGCGAACCCGGCCTGCGCATTGCCGGAGGTGACCTGGACGTCCTTGATCCCGTCGATTCCGCGCAGCACCTCCTCGAGCCGGACAGCAGCGGCGCTGGTGTCCGCCAGGCTGGTGCCCGCCGGAAGAACCTGGCGAACTGTCAGGCTGTTCTGGCCGGAGTTGCCCAGCAGGTTTGTGGCCAGCAGCGGCGTCATCGCCCCGGTGGCGCCCAGCACGAGGACAGCGGCCACCAGGGTCAGCACGGGGTGTTTCTGTGTCTTGGTGAGGATGGGGAGGTAGCCGCGCTGGAGCCGGCCGCGCTGTTCCTTCTCCTGCGCCGCGGCCCGGGCAGCGGCGGCATCGACGCGCGCGCCGGCACCGGCCGGCGCGGGGCTCTTGAGGAACCAGTAAGCCAGCACCGGCACGATGGTCAGGGACACCAGCAGGGATGCCAGCAGTGCGATGGTGACCGTCAGTGCGAAGGGCCTGAACAGCTCGCCGGCCAGTTCGCCCACGAACGCGATGGGCAGGAAGACGGCCACCGTGGTGAGGGTGGACGCGGTAATGGCCCCTGCCACTTCACGGATGGCGGTGAGGATGGCGGTGACCTTGTCCTCGCCGTAGGTGAGGTGCCGCTTGATGTTTTCGATCACCACGATGGAGTCGTCCACCACACGGCCGATGGCGATGGTGAGGGCGCCGAGGGTGAGGATGTTCAGGGAGTAGCCGGTAGCCGAGAGCCCGATGAACGTGATGAGCAGGGACAGCGGGATGGATACCGCCGTCACCAGCGTGGAACGGGCCGACATCAGGAAAACCAGGATGACCGCCACGGCGAAACCCAGCCCCAGGAGGCCCTCGGTGGTGAGGTCCTTGATGGACTTCTCGATGAAGGGGGCCTGGTCGAAAACCGGCGTGAAGCGGGCATTGGAACCAAGCTCTGCTGACAGCTCGTCCAGGCTGTCCCGCACTGCATGCGAGATGGCAACCGTGTCGCCTTCGGGCTTTTTGGTGACTGACACCGCGAGGGTTTCGGCTCCGTTGGTCCGGGTAATGGACGTGCGTTCGTCGTCCTTAATGGAGACCTCGGCTATGGACCCGATGGTGGCCCCGTCCTTGGCGCCGGACACTGGAAGGGCTTTGACAGCGTCGAGCGAATCCACCGGACTGCCGATCTGCAGCGAGAGCGTCTTGCCCTGCTCTTCCAGCGTGCCGGCAGGGACCAGGGCTCCGTTGTTGGAGAGCGTGTCGCGGAGGGAAGCGATGGTGGCGCCGGAGGCAGCCATCGCCTCGGGGCGCGGAAGGATCTCGATGTGCTGGGTGGCGCCGCCGGTGACATCGGCGCCGCGGACGCCGTCGATCTTCTGCAGCCGGGGAACGCTCAGCCGCTGGAGGTCGGTGTTGAGTTCGCTGAGCGGCTTGTCCGAGGACACCGCCAGGAAGACGATGGGGAAATCGCTGATGCTCCCGGCGATGGCCTGCGGCTGGACGTCGGCCGGCAGGGTGCGCTTGGCGTTGGAGATGGCGCGGTCGATCTGGTTCCGTGCCCGGTCCAGGTTGGAACCGTAGGTGAACACCATGGTGATCTGCGAAACGCCGTTTCGGGACGTGGAGGAGGTGGACTCCAGCCCCTCCACGCCGTTCAGGGCCGTTTCGAGCGGGCCGCTGACCTGCTTGTCCACCACCTCCGGTGAGGCCCCCGGCATGGAGGTCAGCACGGTGATCTGCGGGAACTCAATGGACGGGATGAGTTCCTGCTTCAGCGACGACATGGTGATCACGCCGAAGACTGAAGCAAAGATGGTGATCAGCGCGATCAGCGCCCGGTTCGCCAGTGATAGGTGTGCCAGCCGGAACATCGATGGTCTCCTGGAAGGGTTGGTGACTGGATCCGGTAAGCCAGCCACTGGCCCCGGCAGGGTCAGTTGCTGGCGGAAACACTCTCCAGCTGAAGGGACTTGGCAGTTGCCAGCTCAAGCTCGGCGGCGAGCTCGGGATTCTCATCCAGCTTCACCCCGTAACCGGGCATCATGTCCTTCAGCTTGCCCTGCCAGCCCTTGAAGTTCTTGGGGAACGTCTTCTGCAGCAGTTCGATCATGATGGGAACAGCGGTGGAGGCTCCGGGTGAGGCTCCCAGCAGCGCGCCGATGGAACCGTCGCGGCCGGCAATCACTTCAGTACCGAACTGAAGGATGCCGCCCTTCTGCGGATCCTTCTTGATGATCTGTACACGCTGGCCGGCAGTGATGAGTTCCCAGTCGCCGTCCTTGGCTTCGGGGTAGTACTCACGGAGCGCTTCAACCTTGTCGCCGTGGCGCTTGGCCACTTCCTTGATGAGGTAGGCGGTGAGGTCCATGTTGTCCTTGGCTACGGCCAGCATCGGAATGATGTTGCCGGGCCGGATGGACAACGGCAGGTCCAGGTAGGAACCGTTCTTGAGGAAGTTGGTGGAGAACCCGGCGTAGGGTCCAAACAGCAGGGACCGCTTGCCGTTGACGTAACGGGTGTCCAGGTGGGGGACGGACATCGGTGGGGCGCCCACCGATGCCTGGCCGTAGACTTTGGCGCTGTGCTGGGCGGCGATGGTTTCGTCCGTGCAGCGGAAGAACTGACCGGAGACGGGGAACCCGCCGTAGCCCTTGCTTTCCGGGATGCCCGAGGCCTGGAGCAGGTGAAGGGCACCGCCGCCGGCGCCGACGAAGACGAACTTGGCGTGGATCCTGCCGTGCTCACCGGACCTGGGGTGCTTCAGCGTCAGGTCCCAGCCGCCGTCGGACGCCTTGCTGATCCCGGTGACATCGTGCCCGTAATTGATCTCGACGCCGTTGTTCCCGAGATAGGTGGTCAGCTCGCGGGTGAGTGCCCCGAAGTCGACGTCGGTGCCCTCGGCGGCGCGGGTGGCGGCGACCTTCTGCTGGGCGTTGCGGCCCTTGACGATCAGCGGCGCCCACTTGGCGATCTGGCCGTGGTCCTCGGAGTACTCCATGCTCCTGAACAGGGTGTGCTGCTTGAGGGCCTCGTAGCGGGTCTTCAGGAACTTGGTGTGGTCATCGCCGATGACGAAGCTCATGTGCGGGACGGTATTGATGAAGCCCTTGGGCGATCCGATCAGGTTCCGGTCCACGAGGTGGGACCAGAACTGCCGGGAGAGCTGGAACTGTTCGTTGATGAGCAGTGCCTTGGCAGGGTTGACCGAGCCGTCTTTGGCTGCGGGGGAGTAGTTGAGCTCGCAGAGGGCCGCGTGGCCGGTCCCGGCGTTGTTCCAGGGGTCTGAGCTTTCGAGGCCGGGCTGGTCCAGCCGCTCGAACAGGGAGATGGTCCAGTTCGGTTCCAGCTGCTTGAGGAATGCCCCCAGCGTTGCGCTCATGATGCCGCCGCCAATCAGGACGACGTCGGCATGTTGGGTCTTGGAAATGAAGGTCACGATCAGTCTCCGATTGCAGCGGCTCTGGCTGTCACAGAATATCCCCGCCCTGCCGACATACTGAAATTGGCCCGGGCCGTCAAGGCTTTAATTGCACCTTCGTGAAAACTTCATTTAAGACCGGTGACGCGGGGTAGCTGACCACCCTGTCGGACAAAGCCAACGCGGAGATGGGGAAAGCGATGGGAACTGCCGGGACGGTGGCGGCAATCTGGGCGTTGATGGTGTGATAGAGCTCATCACGGTCCTCACCCTCGGGCAGGCCCCGCGCGCGGTTGATCTTGGAGAACACCTGCGGGTCCTGGTAGCCGAACTCGCCGTTCTTCTCGCCGAACAGCGGCCCCACGAAGTTGTCTGCGTCCGAGTAGGAACCGTTCCAGCCCAACAGGTGCAGGGCGTGGTCGCCGGGGGACTGGACCTTCTGGAGGTAGCCGTCCGCCCAGTCCACGGGGACCGGGCGCACATTGATGCCGACGGCGGTGAGCTGCCGGCTGATCTCGGCGTACACCTTCTCGGGAGTCGGCAGGTACGGGCGGGTGACGTTGAGCGGATAGTAGAACTTCAGTTCCTCGCCGGCATAGCCCCCGTCCTTCAGGTATTCCTTGGCCTTCGCCGGATCGTGGCCAAGCTCGGGGGCGTCCTTGTTGAAGCCGCTGATCTTGGGCGGGACGAACTGGGTTGCCTTGGTGGTGTTGTCGATGAAGAACCTGCGGATCAGGGTCTCTTTGTCGATGGCCATCTCGATGGCCTGCCGGACCTTCTGGTTTTGGAGGACCGGGATGTCCTGGTTGATGCCCACATACATGACCGAGAACGGGTCGCGCTGGACGATTTGCTTGCCGCGCTTCACCAGCTGGTCGAAGTTGCCCACGGTGACGGCGTCGTAACCGTCGATCCGGCCGTCGAGCAACGCCTGCAGCCGCGTTTGCGGGTGGTCGTAGGCCAGGAAGTTGATGGTGGCAATCTGGCCCCGGTCGCCCCAGTACCCCTTGTTGCTCAGCAGGGTGACGCTCTGGTCATCCCAGGACCCGAAGCTGAAGGGGCCCGTTCCCACCGGGGCGGTGGCGAAGGCGGAAACAGGCCGCCCGGCCCGGGTCTGGTCCAGGACGTCGGCTTTTCCGGCCGCCAGGGCTGCCGGAGAAGCCATGGCGAAAGCGGGCAGTGTCAGGGCCTGCAGGAATGCCGTAAACCGCTGCGTGAGGTCGATCCGGACGGTGCCCGGGTCCACCGCCGTGCAGCTCTTGAAGATGGAGAGCGAGGCTTCGTCGGAGTGCGCTTTGAAGACGCCCTTGAACGAGCTGCCGGGGGCCTGCCGCCGAAGCTCGGCAGGGAAGGCGAACCAGCGGTTGAAGTTAACGCAGACTGCGTCGGCATTAAAGGGGGTACCGTCCTGGAAGGTGACACCGTCGCGCAGCTTAAAGGTGTAGCTGCGGCCCTCGTTGGATTCGGTCCATTCGGTGGCGAGCAGGGGGGTGGGCTTTCCGGTGGTCTGGTCGACTCCCACCAGGCCTTCGAGGACCTGGCGGGTGATGCGCTGTGATTCGACGTCGCTGGAGAGCGCAGGGTCCAGGCCGAGGGGCTGGGCTGCTGTGCCGAAGTTGAATGTCGCCGCCGGTTCTGCGCCGGCCGTGGAGCTGGGGGAATCCGACGACGGCGAGGGGGAAGGTGCGTTGGTGCACGACGTCACACCCCAGGCCAGGAGTGCGGCGCCGGCCGTGAGGACGGTTCGCCGCGATGTACTTCTGGTCACCCGTTTATCACCCCTGGATTGTGGATCTCCGCCGCCTGCGGACCGGGTCCAGTCTAGCCGCCGCCATCGGGCCTGCGCGGGCGGTGACCGCCGTCGGGCGGGTACAGGACCAACGCGCTGAAGCCGGGCCCGCTCACAGCGGGCCCAGCTTCAACGATTTGGGCCGGAAATCCGGCGTTGCCTACTTGGGCATCAGCACCGAGTCGATCAGGTAAACGGTGGCGTTCTTGGTCTTGACGCCGCCGCAGATCACGTTGGCATCGTCAACCTTAAGGTTGTCGCCGCTGCCCGTTACAGTCACGGAACCGCCCTGGACCGTTCCATGCGTGCCGGCGATCTTGTCGGGCGTGATCTGGCCGGGCACCACGTGGTAGGTCAGGATCTTGCTCAAGAGCGCGTCGTCGGTCTTCAGCGTTTCGATGGTCGCGGGGTCGATCTTGGCGAAGGCGTCGTCAACCGGAGCGAAGACCGTAAATTCACCGCCGTTGAGTGTGTCCACCAGGTCAACCTTCGGATTCAGCTTTCCCGAGACCGCAGCGGTGAGGGTGGTCAGGATGGGGTTGTTCGAGGCCGCAACGGCCACGGGATCAAGGGCCATGCCCTGGACCGATCCGGCGCCCGTGGGTACCTTTTCGGCGTAACCGGCGCAGCCCGGGCCCACCAGGTTTGCAGCCGGGTCCATGGCGCCGGCGGAGGCGCTGGCGGAGGAGCTTGCCGACGGTGACGGGGCCATGCTGGAGGCTGACGGCGCCGCTGAGGGAGCGGACGAGGATCCGGAAGTGCTTCCGGAGCCGCCACACGCGGTCAGGCTAAGCAGCGCGGCAGCTGCAACGCCTGCGACCGTAAAAGTTGTGCGCTTGATTGTCTGCATTGCGTTCTCCTTGATTGTTGTGGGCCGGCCGCCGACTGGATGTCTGCGGTAGTGGTACTGATCCGGCTGGTGGGCACCTGCCCTGTGGCCGGCGTCTCACAGTGCATTCGGGCGGCAGGGCCATCCGGATGGGCGGTTCCGAAAAGTTTTTCCGGGGTCCACCTGCTGAAACACAAAAATCCCCCGGCCGAAGCCAGGGGATTCCCGTATTTATTGAGTGCGCAAGGGGGGACTTGAACCCCCACGCCCGAAGGCACAGGAACCTAAATCCTGCGTGTCTGCCAATTTCACCACTCGCGCCAAGCACCCTGCGCTGCGTCAAAAAACGCACGACGGCGGATACCAGCTTCCATTGTAGCGGTGCGCAAGTGCAGCGCCCGGCAGCCCGGGACGTTAGGCGTCGAGCTTCAGGTCCCGCCGCAGCTTGGCAACGTGGCCGGTGGCCCGGACGTTGTATTGGGCCAGAGCCACCTTGCCGTCGGGGTCCACCACGATGGTGGAGCGGATGAGCCCCTGGTAGGTCTTGCCGTAGTTCTTCTTTTCACCCCACGCACCGTAGGCCTCGGCCACGGCGTGGTCCTCATCCGAAAGCAAGGGAAAGGTCAGTTCCTCCGCGGCAGCGAATTTGGCGAGCTTCGCCACCGGGTCCGGGGAGATCCCCACCACGTCGTATCCGGCGGACTGAAGGGACGCCAGGCTGTCCCGGAAATCGCAGGCTTCCTTGGTGCAGCCCGGCGTAGCGGCTGCCGGATAGAAGTACACCACTGTGTTGCGCCCGGAGCCGGGGGAGAGGGAAACATCCTTGCCTGATGCATCCTTGAGCGTGAATCCGGGCGCGTCGTCGCCGGTAACGAGTCTTTCGGCCATTGTTTTTCTCCTTGTTGCGGGCGGGACACAACAGCCTAATAAGCAGGGGAAGCCAGCGCTAATCAGCATTTGGCTATACTTGCTGCTATGCCTGATATGGATCACTGGCCCACCGGGCGCCTATTGTCCACTGCCGCGCGCCTCGTCGAACACTCGTGGAACGAAAAACTCGGCGCCATCGGCCTCACTCACGCCGGCGTTATCGCCATTGAGGTCCTTGCGGCGCAGGGTCCCATGACCCAGGCGCAGCTGGCCCAATACGTGCGTGTCCAGGCGCAAACCATGGGCAAGACCCTCAGCCGGCTCGAGACGCACGGCCACATTGCCCGCGTCCGCAGCACGTCGGACCGCCGCAGCCACGTGGTCTCCCTCACCGAGAGGGGCAAGGAAGCGGTGGCTGAGGCTGTCGAGATGGAGCGTTCGGTGCTGGCGTCCTCGTCCATCGACCCCGAACTCCTGCGGCAGGAGCTCAAGTCCGTGGTCCGGGAACTTGCCAGCCAGTTCGCCACCACCCCGGGCAACGCTGCCGCCCTGGTGGACAACCCTTCCAGCTGAACGCGCCACCGCACGCACTCATTACACACATAATGTGGCCCGGACTTCCGGGCCACGTTTTTTGTGCCCGCAGGGCTGCCTCCTCCCGTGGAAGAAGTCCCATTGGAGTTGGCCGGCGGTGCGGGCTGCCGGGCGAGGAAGCCAGGCCAAAAACAAAACAGCCCCTGGCTTGCGTTACCGCGAGCCAGGGGCTGTTTTCCCAGTGGTGCACCCCCCGGGACTTGAACCCGGAACCCATTGATTAAGAGTCAATTGCTCTGCCAATTGAGCTAGAGGTGCATCTTATTTGCTTCAATCTTTCGGGCTTTTTCTTTCCCGTTGATCTCCGCAACGACATGAAACTCTACACGAACTTTTGGTGCATGTGAAATCGGGCCGCCCGGCAGTTCCATGTGGATGGTCTTCGACGCCGGGAACCGCGGAATCTCAAGGATTTCAGGTCGGTTCGGGCGGCGCCAAGACGGAGGAAAGTGGCCCCCTGCGTGCACTCCGGCCACCCGCCCCCGCTGTGAGTTGGGACACAGGGGGGCGCGGGTGGAATCCCGGGAGATCAATTGCCACCTGCCGGCCTTGCCGGCCCCGCCTCAGAGACGCCTGCGGCGGGGAGCCCGGAAGCCCGCGGCTTCGGCGTGGGCGGCGGATTCAAACCAGACCTCGGCCCGTGTCCCGTCGTAGTCCGGGTGGCCTTCTTCGTAATAGACCATTGAGCCGGCGTCGCCCTTGACCGTGTAGTCCGCAGGTCCGCTGCCATCCGCACCGGCCCCTGCGGACCCCGCCCCGTACGGTTCCTCGGCCGCAAGGTGGCCCTGCGGCTCCGGAGCACCCTGCGCCGAAGCGGCCGTGGGTGCCTGCACATGGTCTGCGCCGTTCTCGGCCAGTGCCGATGACTGGGTGCGGTCCGCGGTTTCTGCGGCGGCCAAGTCGGAAGCGGTGGGCTCCGCAGCGGCGGAGTCGGATGCGTCGAGTGGGCTGCTGCCCACACCGCGGTCCGGCGTGCCGGGCGCAGCGGCTGCGCCCCTATCAGCGGGGACGTCGCCGCCCTGGGCCTGGCCGTGAGGGTAGCTCCCGTCCGCGCCGGCCCGGGCGGCAGCCGCCTGATCGTCGTCGTCCTCTTCCACGGCCGCCGTCTCGGCGCCGGGAAGGGTGGGTGAATGGGGCTCCGTGTATTCCGGGTGGTGAACCGGCTGGGCGGCCGGCGCCTGGGCCTGTTCCGCAGCCGGTGAGGCCTCGTGTGCTGGCTCCGGGGTGCCGGATCCTCCGGCCTCAGACCACTGCGTCTCCCATTCTGCCTGGTCCTGGCGGGTCCGCTCGTCCTGGGGGCTTTCGGTGCGCGGGTCCGACGTGGAAGCCCGCTCCGCGGCGGCTTCCACCGGCGACGGCCCGGTGCCCTCCGTTACTGCTTCGTCAGGGGTTGTGGAAGCCTCTTGGCCGCCTCCTGCCGGGTCAACAGAAGCCGTGTGGGCGGCGGCTGGCCGGGCCGTGGTTTCTGCCGGCGCTGCTGCCGAATCAGCTGGCTCGTCAGCGGCCGATGGTGCCGCAGGCTCGGCGGGACGTCCGAAACCGGCAGCGGAGGCAATCCCGGCCGTTCCCGCTGCTGCGGCCGATGCCGCGGCGCTGCCGCCTGACAGGGCCCCGTCCGTTCGACGGTCTGCCGGGGAACCCGGGGGCCGTGTTTCGGCGGGCCGGGTGTTCCCGGCAGGGCCTGCGGCGCCGGAGCTCTTGGTGCGGCCGCTGCGGCTGACCAGCCACCACACAACGCCGATGACGATGACTGCTACCACGATCCACATGACGATATCCATGGCAATCCCTTCAATTTGGCTTACAACGCGTTCTGCCCCGACGCTACGTCGGGTCACCATGGCTGTCTAGGTTTGCCGGCTGTGGCGGGCGGGAGAATGCCTTGGCTGGCCAGGGCCGCAGCGAGGGCCGTTAGAGTTGCCGTGCTGCGCCATGGGAGGCGTACGCGGTGGGGCGTGGCCGGCGATCCGGTTTTAACCGTTCTCCTTCTGCCCGTTTGGCACCATGGGGGTCATAGACTTTCCCTCATGAGTGAGAGCCAGATCGAAACAGAGAGCAAGCCTGACATCAAGCCCCGCAGCCGGGTGGTTACCGACGGCATCCACGCCGCACCGGCGCGCGGCATGTTCCGTGCGGTCGGCATGGGCGACGATGACTTTGCCAAGCCCCAGGTTGGCGTGGCAAGTTCGTGGAACGAAATCACTCCCTGCAACCTTTCCCTGAACCGGCTGGCCCAGGGCGCCAAGGAAGGCGTCCACGCCGGCGGCGGGTTTCCCATGCAGTTCGGCACCATCTCCGTGTCCGACGGCATCTCCATGGGCCACGAGGGCATGCACTTTTCCCTGGTTTCCCGTGAGGTCATTGCCGATTCCGTCGAGACCGTCATGCAGGCCGAACGGATCGACGGTTCAGTATTGCTCGCCGGCTGCGACAAGTCCCTCCCCGGCATGCTCATGGCCGCGGCCCGCCTCAACCTGTCCAGCGTGTTCCTTTACGCCGGCTCGATCATGCCCGGCTGGGTAAAGCTTGAGGACGGCTCCGAGAAGGAGGTCACCCTCATCGATGCCTTCGAAGCCGTCGGCGCCTGCGCCGCCGGCAAGATGAGCATGGAGGACCTCACCCGCATTGAGAAGGCCATTTGCCCGGGCGAAGGCGCCTGTGGCGGCATGTACACGGCCAACACCATGGCATGCATCGGTGAGGCCCTGGGCATGTCCCTGCCCGGCTCTGCCGCCCCGCCCTCGGCAGACCGCCGTCGTGATGAGTTTGCGCGCAAGTCCGGTGAAGCGGTGGTCAACCTGCTCCGCAAGGGCATCACCGCCCGCGACATCATGACCAAGGAAGCCTTCGAAAACGCCATCGCCGTCACCATGGCGTTCGGCGGGTCCACCAATGCGGTACTGCACCTGCTCGCCATCGCCCGCGAAGCCGAGGTAGAGCTGACCCTTGACGACTTCAACCGAATCGGTGACAGGATTCCGCACCTCGGCGACCTCAAGCCGTTCGGCCGCTACGTCATGACCGACGTCGACAAGATCGGCGGCGTGCCCGTCATCATGAAGGCACTGCTCGATGCCGGCCTGCTGCACGGCGACTGCCTCACGGTCACTGGCAAGACCGTGGCGGAAAACCTGAAGGCCATCAACCCGCCGGACGTGGACGGCAAGATCCTCCGCGCGCTGGACAACCCCATCCACAAGACCGGCGGCATCACCATCCTCCATGGCAGCATGGCTCCGGAGGGCGCCGTGGTTAAGAGTGCGGGCTTCGACGCTGACGTCTTCGAGGGGACCGCCCGCGTGTTCGACCGCGAGCAGGGTGCCCTGCAGGCGCTGGACAAGGGCGGCATCCATGCCGGCGACGTGGTGGTCATCCGCTACGAGGGGCCCAAGGGCGGCCCGGGCATGCGGGAGATGCTGGCCATAACCGGCGCCATCAAGGGCGCGGGCCTGGGCAAGGATGTCCTGCTGCTGACCGATGGCCGGTTCTCCGGTGGGACCACAGGGCTGTGCATCGGCCACGTCGCGCCGGAAGCGGTCGACGGCGGCCCCATCGCCTTCGTCAGGGACGGCGACCGGATCCGCGTGGACATCGCAGCGCGCAGCTTCGACCTGCTGGTGGACGACGCGGAACTCGAGGCCCGCAAGGTGGGCTGGGAGCCGCTGCCCGCCAGGTACACCAAGGGCGTCCTGGCGAAGTACGCCAAGCTGGTCCACAGCGCCAGCACCGGGGCCTACTGCGGCTGACGGGCTTCGACCCGCTCAACCGCCGGCCGGTGGTTGAGCGGGTCGAAACCTGAGCTGCTCATGCCATATGATCAAGGGGTGGACATTGAAGTCCATATGGTGAGATGGGTTGGTCCCGCGTTGACACCCGTCACACCAGAGGGAAAACTGAACGCATGACTTTCGTTACCAACTGCGCAGTTGCAGTCGTCGTCCTTACCAAGCGCGTGGCTCACTAGCCCCGGCAACGAACTGTCACGCGCAAACCCCTCGAAGAGCCACCACGGCTTGAGGGGTTTTTTTATTCCCCGCAGTTTCACCGCTAATGATGATCCACAAGGAAGAGTCCGATGAGCAAAGGATCGCCGATCAGCCCCTCGCTGATGGCTGCCAAGTCCCCTGGAGCCCCCAAGGCTCCGGAACGCGCCGACCGGACGGCTGAGCATGCCGCCGTCGTCGCCGACCTTGCTGCTGTCTCTCCTGTCCTTGGGCCGAACAACGTTGTACCCCCAACGGTGATGACCGGCTCGCAAGCTATTGTCCGCTCGCTCGAAGAACTCGGCGTCGACGATATTTTCGGTTTGCCTGGTGGCGCGATCCTGCCCACCTACGACCCCTTGATGGCCTCCACCATGAACCACGTGCTGGTCCGTCACGAACAGGGAGCCGGCCACGCCGCGCAAGGCTACGCCATGGTGACGGGACGGGTTGGCGTGTGCATCGCCACTTCCGGCCCCGGCGCCACCAACCTCGTAACCGCCATCATGGATGCCCACATGGACTCCGTGCCCCTGGTGGCCATCACCGGCCAGGTGTCCAGCGGCGTCATCGGCACTGACGCCTTCCAGGAAGCAGACATCGTGGGCATCACCATGCCCATCACCAAGCACTCCTTCCTGGTCACCGACCCCAACGACATCCCGCATGTCATGGCGGAAGCTTTCCACCTGGCCTCCACCGGCCGTCCCGGTCCCGTCCTCGTGGACGTTGCCAAGGACGCACAGGTGGGCCAGATGACGTTCTCCTGGCCGCCCCGCGTTGACCTGCCCGGCTACCGGCCCGTCACCCGCGGCCACAACAAACAGGTACGCGAGGCGGCAAAGCTCATCGCCGCGGCCTCCAAGCCGGTCCTTTACGTTGGCGGCGGTGTGGTCAAGGCCCACGCCAGCGCCGAGTTGCGGGCACTTGCCGAAGCTACCGGCGCGCCGGTAGTGACCACCCTGATGGCCAAGGGTGCGTTCCCGGACTCGCACCCGCAGCACGTCGGCATGCCCGGCATGCACGGCAGCGTTTCGGCGGTGACCGCCCTGCAGCAGTCGGACCTGCTGATCACCCTCGGCGCCCGCTTCGATGACCGCGTTACCGGTGTCCTGAAGACCTTTGCGCCCCACGCCAAGGTGATCCACGCAGACATCGACCCCGCGGAAATCTCCAAGAACCGTGCCGCGGACGTTCCGATCGTGGGCTCGGTCAAGGAGATCATTCCCGAACTGACCGAGGCCGTACGGGCCCAGTTCGAGGCCGCCGGATCCCCGGACCTCACCACGTGGTGGGCTTTCCTGAACAACCTCAAGGAAACGTACCCGCTGGGGTTCACCGAACCCGAGGACGGGCTCACCGCACCGCAGAAGGTCATCGAACGCATCGGCGCCCTCACCGGGCCCGAAGGCGTCTACGTGGCCGGCGTCGGCCAGCACCAGATGTGGGCAGCCCAGTTCATCAAGTACGAGCGCCCCCACGCCTGGCTGAACTCGGGTGGCGCCGGGACCATGGGCTACGCCGTTCCGGCGGCCATGGGCGCCAAGGTCGGGGAGCCTGACCGCGTGGTCTGGGCCATCGACGGCGACGGCTGCTTCCAGATGACCAACCAGGAACTTGCCACCTGCGCCATCAACAAGATCCCCATCAAAGTTGCCGTCATCAACAACTCCTCGCTGGGCATGGTGCGGCAGTGGCAGACCCTCTTCTACGAGGGCCGCTACTCCAACACCGACCTCAATACCGGCCATGACACCGTCCGCATCCCGGACTTCGTCAAGCTGGGGGAGGCCTACGGCTGCGCCTCGTTCCGCTGCGAACGCGACGAGGACATCGACGCCACCATCCAGAAGGCCCTCGAAATCAACGACCGCCCCGTGGTGATCGACTTCGTGGTGAGCCCCAACTCCATGGTGTGGCCGATGGTGCCCGCCGGCGTGAGCAACGACCAGATCCAGGTTGCCCGCAACATGACCCCGGACTGGGAAGAGGAAGACTGACCATGAGCCGCCATACACTTTCCGTCCTTGTTGAAGACAAACCCGGCGTCCTCACCCGCGTGGCGAGCCTCTTTGCCCGCCGGGCCTTCAACATCAACTCCCTGGCCGTTGGCCCCACCGAAGTCCCCGGAATTTCCCGGATGACAGTGGTGGTCGACGCCGATGGTGAGCTCATCGAACAGGTCACCAAGCAGCTGAACAAGCTGGTGAACGTGATCAAGATCGTTGAGCTGACCTCCGAATCTTCCGTACAGCGCGACCACATCCTGGTCAAGGTACGTGCGGATGCCGCAACACGCCTGCAGGTGACCCAGGCTGCAGACCTGTTCCGCGCCTCGGTGGTGGACGTGTCCACAGACTCCGTCGTCATCGAGGCCACCGGCCATCCCGAAAAGCTCACGGCACTGCTTTCAGTGCTGGAGCCCTTCGGCATCCGCGAAATTGTGCAGTCCGGCACCCTGGCCGTTGGACGGGGATCCCGCTCCATGAGTGACCGGGCACTGCGCTCCGCCTAGGCAGCACGCCGCGGCGGGACGCGTGCCCGCAACCGCAGCACCGCAAGACCACCATCTACAAAACCACTCAAGAGGAGTTACGCAAGTGACTGAAATGTTCTACGACGACGACGCCGACCTGTCGATCATCCAGGGCCGCAAGGTAGCCATCGTTGGCTACGGCTCGCAGGGCCACGCCCACGCGCAGAACCTGCGCGATTCCGGCGTCGAGGTTGTCATCGCCCTCAAGGACGGCTCCAAGTCGATCGCCAAGGCCGAGGACGCAGGCTTCACGGTCAAGAACGTTGCCGACGCCGCCGAATGGGCCGACGTCATCATGATCCTGGCTCCGGACCAGCACCAGCGCTCGATCTTCACCGAGTCCATCAAGGACAAGCTGACCCCCGGCAAGGCACTGGCCTTCGCCCACGGCTTCAACATCCGCTTCGGTTACATCCAGGCACCGGAAGGCGTTGACGTCATCCTGGTGGCCCCGAAGGCTCCCGGCCACACCGTGCGCCGCGAATTCGAAGCCGGCCGAGGCATCCCGGACATCATCGCCGTCGAGCAGGACGCGTCCGGCTCCGCCTGGGACCTGGCCAAGTCCTACGCCAAGGCCATTGGCGGCACCCGCGCCGGCGTCATCAAGACCACCTTCACCGAAGAGACCGAAACGGACCTCTTCGGCGAGCAGTCCGTCCTGTGCGGTGGCGTCTCCCAGCTGATCCAGTACGGCTTCGAAACCCTGACCGAAGCCGGCTACCAGCCGCAGATCGCCTACTTCGAGGTGCTGCACGAGCTCAAGCTCATTGTGGACCTCATGTGGGAAGGTGGCATCGCCAAGCAGCGCTGGAGCGTCTCCGACACCGCAGAATACGGCGACTACGTCTCCGGCCCGCGCGTCATCACCCCCGAGGTGAAGGAAAACATGAAGGCCGTCCTGGCCGACATCCAGTCCGGGGCCTTCGCCAAGCGGTTCATCGAGGACCAGGACAACGGCGGCGTTGAGTTCAAGGCACTGCGCGCCAAGGCAGAGCAGCACCCCATCGAAGAGGTTGGCCGCGAACTGCGCTCCCTCTTCTCCTGGCAGCAGCAGGACGCGGACTACGTCGAAGGTTCCGCAGCCCGCTAAGGCCACCGCGCGCCGCCAGGCGAACGCGCGACAGCCAGCTAAAGTGCCGTGATGAGGCCGGGTTCACACTTAACAATGTGAGCCCGGCCTTTCCGTCGGCCTAGACTTGTTCCCATCCCCAGGACTGCAACGCAGAGGATCAGCCGTGTCAAAACCCGTAGTACTGCTCGCCGAAGAACTTTCCCCCGCCACCGTCGAGGCCCTCGGCCCGGACTTCGAAATCCGCCAGACCGACGGCGCTGACCGTTCCCAGCTGCTCTCCGCAATTGGCGATGTTGACGCCATCCTGGTCCGGTCCGCAACGCAGGTGGATGCCGAAGCCATCGCAGCGGCGAAGAACCTCAAGGTCATCGCCCGCGCCGGGGTGGGGCTGGACAACGTGGACATCAAGGCCGCCACCCAGGCAGGCGTCATGGTGGTCAACGCCCCCACGTCCAACATTGTCTCCGCAGCTGAACTTACGGTGGGCCACATCCTGAGCCTTGCCCGCCACATCCCGCAGGCCAGCGCCGCCCTCAAGGACGGCGAATGGAAGCGGTCCAAGTACACCGGCATCGAGCTCTTCGAGAAGAAGATCGGCATCATCGGCCTCGGCCGCATCGGCGCACTGGTGGCAGCCCGCCTGAAGGGCTTCGACACCAAGATCCTTGCCTACGACCCCTACATCACCTCGGCCCGCGCGGCCCAGCTCGGCGTCCAGCTGGTCACCCTTGACGAGCTGCTTGCCCAGTCCGACTTCATCACTATCCACATGCCGAAGACCCCGGAGACCGTGGGCATGCTCGGCGCGGATGCCTTCAAGAAGATGAAGAACACCGCCTACGTCATCAACGTCGCCCGCGGCGGCCTGGTGGACGAAGAGGCCCTGTTCACGGCCCTGCAGGACGGCGACATCGCCGGTGCCGGCGTCGACGTCTTCTCCAAGGAGCCCAGCACGGACCTTCCGTTCTTCAAGCTCGACAACGTGGTGGTCACCCCGCACCTGGGCGCCTCCACCGATGAAGCCCAGGAAAAGGCCGGCGTCTCCGTGGCCAAGTCTGTCCGCCTGGCCCTCGCCGGTGAACTGGTTCCGGACGCGGTCAACGTGGCCGGCGGCGTCATCGCCCCCGACGTGCGCCCCGGCATCCCGCTCATCGAGAAGCTGGGCCGCATCTTCACCGCACTGACCCACGACTCACTGACCCAGTTCGACATCGAAGTTGCCGGCGAAATCTCCTCGCTGGACGTCAAGGTCCTCGAACTCGCGGCCCTCAAGGGCATCTTCGCCGACGTCGTCACCGAACAGGTTTCCTACGTCAACGCCCCGGTAATCGCCGAGCAGCGCGGGATCAACGTCCGCCTGATCACCACCCCGGACACCGAGTCCTACCGCAACGTGCTGACCCTGCGCGGCGCCCTGAGCGACGGCAGCCAGATCTCCGTGGCCGGCACCCTGACCGGTCCCAAGCAGATCCAGAAGCTGGTGGGCATCAACGGCTTCGAGGTGGAAATCCCCATCAGCGAACACCTCGTGGTGGTGGCCTACGCCGACCGCCCCGGCGTCATCGGCACCATCGGGCACATCCTGGGCATGAACAACATCAACATCGCCGGCATGCAGGTGGCCCGCCACGACGAAGGCGGACAGGTGCTGGCGCTGCTGACCATCGACAGCTCCGTCCCGCAGCAAGTCCTGGACGCCATCAAGGCCGGCATCGGCGCAGAGATGGTCCGCGAAGTGGACCTGGAGGACTAGCACCCCTCATTCCGTAGGCCGCACGAAACGCCGAACGACACGTCCCGGCTCGGCGCGTCCCGGTGCGGCCACGTATGATTGGCCGGTCTGCTTAATATGGCCTGGTTCCGGTTCGGGACCGGTCCGGCAGGCCGGCCAATACTTTTTTGCACATCCGTCCGTAATCGTCCATGTCCGCTGCCGCCACGTGGTCGACACGGGTGTGCGCCACGCAATCCAGGTTTCAGGGAGTTCAATGAACGCCGTCCAGAGGTTCATCAGGAGCAAAGTGCTGCTGTTGACCGCGGCCATCCTGATCGCAGCCATGTGCTTGTCGGTCCTCGTCCAAAGCCAGTCACAGGCTGCACTGAACAGGACAGTGGATGAAAATTCACGCGGCCTGTACGACGTGCTGGTCCAGGCCAAGGCTCCTGCCGGAGCCCTGCTGCAGCCCGAGATCGCCAACGGCACCGGCGGCATCAGCTTCGAGCAGCTGGATTCGATCCGCAGGCTCACCGGAACGTCTGTGGCTGCTCCCATCAGCCTCGTGTCCCGGGTGACGCAGAACCTCGAAGCGCCCAGGCTGGACGCCATGGACTACCTCGGCTACAACGCCGGGCTCGCCGGGACGGCAACGGCCGACCAGGCTGCCGGTGCCACCTCCCCGGACAAGTGGCCGGCCGCGGAATCGGTCCTGAGCGACAAAGCCAAGAAGTACCGCCTGACGGCAAGCGCCGTAAGTTCCGACGGCGTCTCCGAGCAGACGCTGTTCAAGTCCACCGCCGAGGGAACCCTGGGCAAGGCCAAGCTCGTTGAAGAGAAGGCAGCCGGCGGCAGCAGCATCCGCATCGCCGCTCCCTCGGGAGAAACCGGCATCAAGTTCCCCTCCCCGGCCGGCGGCTCCGAACACAACCTGTTCAACCTGTCCGTCTCCCTGCCGCTCGCGCCCGAGGTGACGGAATCCGTGGTGGCCGTTGACCCCGCATCGGAGCGCGCCCTCCTCGGCACTGCCGGGGACTTCCTGGCCCCGCTCGAGAAGGCGCCGCCTGCCGACGCACGCAACGCCGGCGCCGTCGGCCGCTACCTCGAAGGCCTCTTCACCAACGGCATCGGCCTTGACGAGCTCAAGGACGGACCGGACTTCCTGGGCGTGAAGCTGAAGTACTGGGCGCCGCTGATGACCCAGTACCAGCAGGCCAAGCGCACCGGCCAGCTGACCAACGACTCCCAGGCCATCCCGCTGGTGGTGCGCTCGGGCACCTCCCTTGACCTGAAGTACAACGTCAAGATCGAAGAGATCGACGACTCCGGCAAGGTGGTCAACGAGGTGGGCACCGCCACCCGCTCCCTGGACAAGGACTACCTGCCGTTCGTCTCCAAGGATCCGTTCGCGCTGTCCTGGCCCGGCTCGACCGACCACACGTCGCTGCTGGGCGCCAATGGAAACTTCAACCAGGGCCTTTACACCCCCGCAAAATGGAGCACCGACTTCGCGGCAGCTCCGAAATACACCGATGCCGGCACGGCGGCCAACGGTGCCGTGGACAAGACCGCCGTCCCCGGTGAATGGGTAACCGTCAACCGCCTTCCCGAAAAGAGCGCCAACGGCGCCCCGGTGGACCAGACCCAGCGCGAGCCGGTGGACGAGCGCTCCTACCGGGACAACCTGTCCACCGGGCAGAAGCAGGCCTCGCCGCTGGCCATGGTGTACGGCACCTTCGACCCCGCAGCAGTGGCCGAGGCCTCCGGCGACGTCAACAAGCTGCCCCTGGGCGGCTACGACCCCACGCCGTTCACGATGGTCAAGGACGCCGAGGGCAAGGACGTTCCGGCCACGGAGCTCCAGCCGTCCCTCAGCGCCACCGGACTGGCCAGCCAGTCAGCAGGCGCCATCACGGACTACTACGGCCTGGCCGCAGCCCGCGGCTACACCAACAACGCCAACGTCATCGACGCCATCCGGGTCCGCGCCAAGGCGCCGGGCAGCTGGAAGGAAGCACAGCCCGACGTCGAAAAGCTCGCGGCGGAGATCCGCGACATGGGCCTGGAAGCCACCATCGTGGCTGGTTCAGCCCGCGAAGACGCCAGCATCTTCGTACCCGGCTACTCCAAGGACGACGCCGGCAAGGAATCACCGCTGGGCACCGTCCAGCAGTCCTGGGTCCGGCAGAACGCCGCAGACGCCGTCACCGGATCGCTGTCCGGTACCAACGTCACCCTGCTCTTCCTGACGCTCTGCGGCGCCGCCCTGCTCACCGGGGCATCGACGGTCAGCTATATCCGTAAACGGCGCAGCGAGGCCGGAACCCTGCGCGCCATGGGCTGGACCCAACGGCGGATCCGCAGCTGGGTGCT
Source organism: Pseudarthrobacter chlorophenolicus (assembly GCF_000962805.1). Classification (GTDB taxonomy): domain Bacteria; phylum Actinomycetota; class Actinomycetes; order Actinomycetales; family Micrococcaceae; genus Arthrobacter; species Arthrobacter chlorophenolicus_A. The sequence continues at coordinate 158,386 of NZ_JZTW01000005.1, forward strand.
GGAGGAATTCGGCGTCGGCGCGGTCCTGCTTGCCGTGGCCGGCATCGCCCTGAGCCTCATCAGCTGGAGCCTGTCCACCGCACTGGTGTGCGCCGCCGTCCTGGTGCTCTACGCCGCCGCGGCGCTCTTCGCCGCACAGCAGCTCAGGCACCGCGACGTCATTGACCAGGAACCGCAGCATGACGAACGGCTGATCCCGGTGGACTCGCCGCTGACCTTCGCCAACCGCCAGCTGGGCACCAACAAGTTCAACACCCTGTCCCTGGCCGTGGCAGTGGGTGTCTTCGGCGCCGCCGTAGGCGGACTGATCGCACTGCTGATCGACATTCCCCGTGCAGCCGGCGCCAGCGCGCTCAGCGGACTTGCCGCAGCCAGCGTCGCGCTGCCCAGCATCCTGTTGGCCATCGCCGGCGTGGCCGTGGGACTCGTCCTCACCCTGGTCACCGGCAGGTTCGAACTGAACGCCAAACGCCAGTACCTGGGCATCCTCGAGGCCATGGGCTGGAACCCGGACATGCTGCGTCAGGTCCGCCTGTTCGAAAACGCGCTGGTGGGAACTGTCGCCCTGCCCCTGGGCGTGCTGGGCGCCCTGGGCATCGGCCTCCTCCTGGCCCCCTACGCCGCGCTGTGGGCAGGCGTTGCCGGCCTCGTGGCAGTACTTTGCTGGATTCCAATTGCAACGAAAGTGGTCCAATGACAAACCCGACGAATGTCCAGCGGAGCCGCAGGGGCGGCTCCGGCGAGGTTCCCCTGCAGACCCGCGCCAACACCATCGTCAAGGCGGCCGACCACGCCACCCCGCTGGAGCTGTGTGACATCACCATCCGCTATGGCGGCGGCAAGGGCGGGGCCGAGGCAGTCAGCGTCGTCGAGGGCTTCGACCTGACCCTGCACGCCGGTGAGATGCACTGCGTCGCCGGCCGAAGCGGCTCGGGCAAGACCAGCATCCTCACAGTCGGTGCGGGACTGACGCTGCCGACGTCGGGACGCGTCTTCTGGGAAGGCGATTCGCTCGAAAGCATGGGCGACGATGAAATCGCCGACCGCCGTCGTGCGCTGATCGGCTACGTGGACCAGGGCGGTGCCCTGATCGACGGCATGAGCGCCCTCGAAAACGTCCTCCTGCCTGCCGTTCCCGACGGCGAGGTGGACCAGCGCCGGGACATGGCCAAGGACCTCCTGGACCTGGTGGGCCTGGGCCGCCGCATGCGGCACCGTCCCGCGCAGCTTTCCGGTGGCGAGCGGCAGCGGGTCGCCATCGCCCGCGCCCTGATCCTGGGCACGCGTGTACTGGTGGTGGATGAGCCCACGGCCAGCCTGGACCGCGCCTCTGCCAACCGCATCATCAGCATCCTCAAGGACACCACCTCCGACGGCATCGCCGTCCTGGTGGCGTCACACGACCACGAACTGGTCCGGCTGAGCGATAGCCTGACTGAACTGATCTAGCCCGTCCCTCCGCATCGAAGGTAACTGTCCGCACGTGACTGCTTCAGAGAAAACGCCGTTCTACATCACCACGGCCATCACCTACCCCAACGGCGTACCGCACATCGGCCACGCCTACGAGTACATCGCCACCGACGCCATGGCCCGCTTCAAGCGCCTGGACGGCTACGACGTGATGTTCCTGACGGGCACGGACGAGCACGGGATGAAAATCGCCCAGACGGCCGAAAAGGAAGGCATCACTCCCAAGGAGCTGGTGGACCGGAACGCGGAAATCTATAAGGCGGCGCACGAAGCCCTCGGCATCACATACGACCGCTTCATCCGCACCACTGACGAGGACCACTACGCGGCGTCGCAGGCCATCTGGAAGAAGATGGAGGCCAACGGCGACATTTACCTCGACAAGTACGAGGGCTGGTACTCCGTCCGGGACGAAGCGTTCTACGGCGAGGACGAGACCGTTGTGAAGGACGACGGCGTGCGCTACTCGAAGGAGACGGACACCGAGGTGACGTGGACGGCCGAGGAGAGCTACTTCTTCCGGCTGTCCGCCTACCAGGACAAACTGCTGGCGCTCTATGAAGCGCAGCCTGAATTCGGTGCCCCGCAGTCCCGGTTCAACGAAGTGATCAGCTTCGTCAAGCGCGGCCTGGAGGACCTGTCCATCAGCCGCACCACCTTCGACTGGGGCGTTCCCGTTCCGGGCAACAGCAACCACGTCATGTACGTGTGGGTTGATGCACTGACCAACTACCTCACCGGTGTGGGCTACCCGGACGTGGACTCGGAGAAGTTCCGTCGGTTCTGGCCGGCCGATGTCCACGTGATCGGCAAGGACATCTCCCGGTTCCACGCCATCTACTGGCCCGCCTTCCTCCTGAGCGCCGGCCTGGAACTCCCCAAGCGCGTCATGATCCATGGCTTCCTGCACAACAACGGCGTCAAGATGTCCAAGTCCCTGGGCAACGTGGTTGCTCCGGCCGATTTCGTGGAGCAGTACGGCCTGGACCAGGTGCGGTTCTTCTTCCTCCGCGAGGTGCCGTTCGGGGCTGACGGCAGCTACAACCACGAGGCTATCGTGGGCCGGATGAACTCGGACCTGGCGAACAACTTCGGCAACCTGGCGCAGCGTTCCCTGTCCATGGTGGCCAAGAACTGCGGGGGAGCGGTTCCCACCCCGGGTGCTTTCACGGACGCGGACACTGCCATCCTGGTACAGGCCGGCGCCCTGCTGGACACTGCGCGGGCAGCGTTCGACAAGCAGGAATTCAGCCGGGCCCTTGAGGCCATCTGGGCGGTCCTTGGCGACACCAACGCCTATTTTGCCGAGCAGGCACCCTGGGTGCTGCGGAAGACCGACGTCGAACGCATGAACACGGTCCTGTACGTCACCCTCGAGGTGCTGCGAATCGTGGCCATCCTCGCCCAGCCGGTGATGCCGGGCTCGACGGCGCGGCTGCTTGACGCCCTGGGCCAGCCGGAAGGTGACGCACGCCAGTTCGCCGCGGTGGCAACGCGTATCGCCGCCGGGACGCCGCTGCCCGCCCCGGTGCCGGTGTTCCCCAAGTACGAGGAACCGGCAGAGGCATAGCCGGCCGCCCCGGAAAAGACCCGTGCAGGAAGGGCAGGTGCCGCGGACCCTCCGCGGCACCTGCCCTTTCCTTCTTGTCCTGCCCTCTGTTGCTAGGCGGTGGCCAGTCCCTCCACCGGGGACAGGCGCGCCGCACGCCGGGCGGGAATCACCGAAGCCACCAGGCCGGCCACAACCGCCACCGCCAGCACGCCCGCCAGCTGCAGCCAGGGAACTGCCGGGGTGACTTCCGCGAGGCTGCCGAGGGCGGAGCGGGCCCCCAGCCAGCCGTACACCGTTCCCAGGGCTGAGCCGAGCAGCGCCGCGACGCCGGCCACCAGTGCGGCCTCCAGGGCAAGCATTCCGCGGAGCTGGCCACGGGTCAGGCCCAGTGCCCGCAGCAGGGAGTTCTCACGCGTCCGCTCCAGCACGGACAGGGAGAGCGTGTTGGCCACGCCAATCAGCGCGATCAGCACCGCGACCCCCAGAAGGCCGGTGACCACCAGCAACAACACGTCAATGACCTCGTTGAACGTGACCCGCTCGATGGCTGCGCCGCTGACCGCTCCGCTGGCCACCCCCGTTGCCGTGGCGACGGCGGACTGGATGTCCTTGATGCGGTCCCCGGACAGTTGCCCGCCGCCGGGGGCGTCGGCCAGCCGGATCCAGACCGCAGCGCCCGGCACCGCAGCGTCGGCTTCCGCTGCGCCGGCCCCGGCTGCACCGGGGGTGAGCCTGAACTGGCGGGCTGTCTCGCTGGAGACCAACGGTGGCATGTTCCGGGTACGCAGGACCACTGCCTCCAGGGCCACAGGACCTGCAGCTCCGTGCAGTTGCGCCGTACCGGCCTGCGATCCTTCGGGCAGGTAGATTTTGCCCGGCTCCAGGGTCAGGGAGGCGTCGCGCAGCAGGTTTGGCGCTTCCGCCGGATCCAGCGCGTAAACAGGGTTCTCCATACCGTCGCTGCCGGTTCGTCCCACCACCGGCAGCAGGGCTGCCGCGGCCACGCCGTCCACCCGGGATACGGCTTCCCGCTGGGCAGAGGCGAGCGTCTGGCCCGTGGACCCGGCGCTGACGGCCATGTCCACCGGGTAGGTTTCCGCGAGGGCATCATCGAATGCCTGGCGCGCAGTGGCCGCTCCGGTCATCATCAGGGCCACCAAGGTGACCCCGATCAGCAGGGCGGCAGCCGTCACCGACGTCCTCGCAGGGTTGCGGACGGCGTTGAGCGCAGCCAGCTTTCCGGGGACGCCGGCGGGCGCGGCCAGCCGCCCCGCCAGTCCCACCAGCCGGGGCACGAACAGCGTGGCGCACAGCAGCACCCCGATGAAGGAGAGTACGCCGCCGGCGAATGCCACCACCAGCATCACGCCGGCCGCGCCAAAGGCCAGCAGCGGAACGCCCAGGGCGAGGGCAGCAAGGCCCATGACCAGCCTCACCCGGCCGCGCCGGTTCCCGATGCCCGCATCATCGGACGGGCGCAGGGCAGCGAGCGGGGCCACGGCCGTCGCCGCCCTGGCAGGGACCATGGCGGCGGCCACGGTCAGGACCGTGCCCACGGCCAGGCCCGCCACGATGGACGACGCCGGCACGGCCATGGTGGCGAAGGCCATCTCCGGCTGCGTCCCGGCCCAGCCGATCAGGGCTGCCATCAGGCCGACGGCGGCGAGCACCCCCGCCGCGGAAGACACCAGCCCCACCACCAGGGCTTCGGCCAGGACGGAATTGCGCACCTGCGCCCGGGCGGCGCCCAGGCACCGGAGAAGCGCGAGTTCCCGGGTGCGCTGGGCCACCAGCACCGCGAAGGTGTTGGACACCACCAGCCCGGAAACCAGCAGGGCGATCCCGGCGAAAGCCAGCAGGACCACCGTCAGTTCGTCCTGGCCGCCGGTCATCAGGGCCACTTGGGCCGTGACCTGTTCGTCGGCTGTTTTGACCTGGGCTTCGGCGCCGGTGCCGGCAAGCGCTGCCAGCGTCTCCGTCCTGGCCGCGGCAACGTCAGTGCCTGGCGCCAGCGCGAGCTGGATGCTGGCATAGCCGTCTGCCGCGCCTGAGCCGGTGCCGGGTCCCTGGCCTGCCGCCGCCAGTGCACTGACCGCAGGAGTACCGGCGAGCAGCTGCGGGAGCGCGGACGCGAACGGGTCATGGCTGCCGCGGAGGATCCCGGTGACCGTCATTGCCATGGTGGTGGCGCCGTCCGGAACCCTGAGCACCAGGGAGTCGCCGACGTGCAGCCCGTAGCGCCCGGCGGTGTCACTGTCCATCGCGACGCCGTCGGCCCGCGAGGGCAGTGCGCCATCGGCAACGGCTGCTGTTTCCAGGGCCTCGGGCGCCAGGTTGCGGGCCTGGGCAAAGATTTCCTGCCCGCCGGCCGTAAACTCCGTGTACGCCTGCAGGCGTCCGTAGGCTTCGCTGACGCCGGGTACCCCGCGGACCGCTGCCAGGGCCGCACCGTTGAAGGTTCCCCCATCCGGGGTGGCGATGAGCCCCGCCTTGCTGTAGGCCTCGCCGAGGCTGGCGCCCAGCGACGCCCTGGTGCTGGCGCCGACCATCAGTGTGGTGGACAGGAACGCCACCGACAGCATGACGGCCAGGCCGACGGCGATGAACCGACGGCTGTGCGACTGGAATTGCGAGAGGGCAACGCGCAGCACGCTCAGCCTCCCAGCTTGCCGAGGGCGGCAAGGACGGACGCGGCGGTGGGTTCGGCGATCTCGCCCACCAGGTTGCCGTCACTCATCAGGACCACCCTGTCGGCGTAGCTGGCTGCCACGGGATCGTGGGTGACCATGATGATGGTCTGGCCCATTTCGCGGCTGCTGCGGCGCAGCAGTGCCAGGACTTCGCCGCCGGCTGCCGAATCAAGGTTGCCGGTGGGTTCGTCCCCGAAGACCACGTCGGGCCGGGTCAGGAGGGCCCGGGCCACGGCAACCCGCTGCTGCTGGCCGCCGGAGAGTTCATGCGGCCGGTGCCGGAGCCTGTCCTTGAGGCCCAGCGTGGACACCACGGTGTCGAACCAGGCGGTGTCGGTGGCTTTGTTGGCCAAAGCAAGCGGGAGGGTGATGTTCTGTTCGGCCGTCAGGGTCGGCACCAGGTTGAACGCCTGGAAGACAAACCCGATCCGGTCGCGGCGGAGCGCGGTGAGCTGCTTGTCCTTCAGGGCGGTGATGTCCGTCCCGCCCACCAGGATTTGCCCCGAGTCCGCGGTGTCCAGGCCGGCGAGGCAGTGCATCAGGGTCGACTTGCCCGAGCCGGAGGGTCCCATGATTGCGGTGAAGCGCCCGGCGTCAAAATTGACGCTGACCTCTCGCAGGGCACTGACGCGGGTGGCGCCGCGGCCGTAGTTCTTAGTGAGGGACAGTGCCTGGACGGCGGGGGAGGAAGTGGCGTTATCCCAGTTCAAACCAGGGTGGGCATGCACGGAAGTTGTCATGTTTCCACGCTATGGGCCGGCACCCGGCGGGGGGATCGGCCGGGGGTCTGGTCCTGCCATTGCCCGCCTCATACCGTGGTCTGAGCCCGGTACGTGGGCTGTCAGCCTCCGGGTGTGACCACTCCGGTCTCGTAAGCGATCACCACGGCCTGCACCCGGTCGCGGGCACCGAGCTTCGCCAGGATGTGCCCCACATGGGTTTTCACCGTCGCCTCGGACACGAACAGGCCTGCCGCTATCTCAGGATTGGACCGTCCCTGCGCGATGAGCTGGAACACCTCGCGCTCGCGGGTGGTGAGCCGCTGGACGGCCGCGTGGTGTTCCGGACGTTCGTTGCCCTGGCTGCGCAGCAGTGGTGCCACATGGTCCAGGAGCCGCCGGGTGGTGGACGGGGCGATCACTGCGTCTCCACGGTGGACGGTCCGGATGGCCTCCAGCAGTTCCTCAGGGGGAGCGTCCTTGAGCAAGAACCCACTGGCACCTGCCTGAATGGCTGCCAACGCGTACTCGTCGAGGTCGAAGGTGGTCAGCACCACCACCCGGAGCTCTGCCCGGGCCGAACCGGCGGGAGCCGCCGACGCACTTTCCATCAGCCGCCGGGTGGCTTCGATCCCGTCCATACCCGGCATCCGGACATCCATCAGGACCACGTCGGCCGCCACCGCACCGAGTGCCTGCAGCGCCTCAAGGCCGTTACCCGCTTCGACCACCACGTCGAGGTCCGGCTGCGAGTTGATCAGCATGCCAAACCCCGACCGGACCAGCTGCTGGTCATCGACCAGGGCAACCCTGATCCTGTCCGCAGGCGGGTGTTCTTCCAGGAGTGTCATTGCTCAGGCCTCTGTGTAGGGGAGGAAAGCCGAGACCAGGAAGCCCCCGCCCGCGGCCGGTCCGGCCACCAACGAACCATCGTAGAGGCTGATCCGCTCCCGCATTCCGCGCAGGCCGTTGCCGCCGTGTTCCGAGGCTTCGCCGGCGTGGTCTGCGGAGGCGCCCCGGCCGTCGTCGTACACCTCGATCTGCAGCCCCCGCTGCTGCCACCTGAGGGCGGCGCTGGCGCTGGCCCTGGGCCCGGCATGTTTGAGCACGTTGGTGAGTGCCTCCTGAAGTACGCGGTAGGCGGTGAGCTCAGCACCCGGTGGAAGGCCCCGGCGCGGGGAGCCCTGCTGTTCAAAGTCCAAGGGAAGCCCGGCCGCCCGGAAACCGAGGAACAGCTCATCCACGTCCGACAGCCCGGGCAGTGGGCGGGTGGTGGCCTCGTCGCCGTGCCGCAGCACGCCCAGCAGGCGACGCATTTCCGCCAGTGAGGTCCGCGCCGTGGCGGCGACGGTGGCCAGTGTTTCGGTGGCGACCGAAGGGTTGGCTGCCGCGGCGTACCGGGCGCCGTCGGACTGGGTGATGATCACGGACAGGGAGTGGGCCACGATGTCGTGCATTTCCCGGGCGATGTGGGCGCGTTCATCGGCGGCGGCCAGGGACCGTTCCTGCTGTTGTTCGATTTCGAGCCTGCGGGCGCGGTCCGACAGGGTCTGGAGTTGCTGGCGCCGCACCCGGGTCAGGTCGCCCAGGGTCCAGCTGAACAGGACCAGCATCCAGATCAGCACCGTATACACCGCGCTGATCGTCAGGCCAAGGACCCCGGTTTCGGCGGTGCTGCTGAGGTTGCGGCTGGTCAGGAGCACCCCGCCCAGCAGGCCGAGGCCGAGCACGGAGCGGCTGGCCCAGGCGGGACCGTAGGCGGCAACTGCATAGATGACCAGCGGAACGGCCACCAGGCCTGCGAGCGGTTCGAGGCCGGCAGCCCACAAGACCAGGCACGCCAGCACAATCGCGGCTGCCGCGTGCACCGGGCGGGTGCGCCGCCACGCCAGTGGCACCACCAGTGCGCTGGACAGGAGGAAATGGCCTGGCCTGTCGGCGAGGAGATATACCGGGCCGCAGAACAAGAGGACTGCGAGCATGAGCGCCAGGTCCACCCGAAAGGTGTTGACCCGGAGCCACTGATAGAGCTTGTGCCGTCTTTCCACCCGGGAACTCTATGCTGTTGGGGGCGCTGCCGGCCTCATACCGGAGACTGATCTCCGCGTTCCGTATCCCCGGCAGCGGCATCCAAGGCGCTGCCACGTCTGAATAGTGAGACAGGTTGACCAGCATATGGATGTTTTGGCTACCCTGAAAATATGAGCGCATCCTCCATTGACCTTGCAGTAATTCCCGGCGACGGCATCGGCCCGGAAGTCATAGCCGAGGCAGTCAAAGTGCTGGAAAAGGCTGTGGCAGCGGAGGGAGTGGAGCTCAAGCAGACCCACTACAAGCTCGGCGCCGAGCACTGGCTCGCCACCGGCGAGACCCTGCCGGACGAGGTCCTTGCGGACCTGAGGACCCGGGATGCCATCCTGTTCGGCGCCGTCGGCGCAGCGCCCGGCGACACCCGCATCCCGTCCGGCATCATTGAGCGCGAGATGCTCCTGAAGCTGCGCTTCAGCCTCGACCACTACGTCAACCTGCGCCCCTCAAGGCTGTACGGAACCGTCGGCAGCCCCCTCGCCAACCCAGGCACCATTGATTTCATCGTGGTCCGCGAAGGAACCGAGGGCCCTTATGTGGGCAACGGCGGCAGCCTGCGCGCCGGCACCCCGCATGAGGTAGCCACCGAGGTGTCCCTGAACACTGCCCACGGCGTGGAGCGCGTGGTCCGCGATGCCTTCCGCCGCGCCAGCGCCCGCGAACGCAAGCACGTCACCCTGGTCCACAAGCACAACGTCCTGGTCTTCGCAGGGCACCTCTGGAAGCGGACCGTCGAGGCCGTGGCCAAGGAGTTCCCCGAGGTCACCCACGACTACCTGCACGTGGACGCCGCCACCATCTTCATGGTCACCGACCCGTCCCGCTTCGACGTCATCGTCACCGACAACCTGTTCGGCGACATCCTCACGGACCTGGCTGCCGCCATCACGGGCGGCATCGGGCTGGCCGCCAGCGGGAACATCAACATGGACCGGACTGCGCCCTCCATGTTCGAGCCCGTCCATGGTTCCGCGCCGGACATCGCTGGCCAGGGCAAGGCCGATCCGACGGCGGCCATCCTCTCCGCCGCACTCCTGCTGGACCACCTCGGCTATGCCGACGCGGCCCGGAAGATCGAAGCGGCGGTAGTGGCCGACGTCGAAAAGCGCGACGGCACCACCCGCAGCACCACCGCGGTTGGCGACGCCATCGCCGCAGGACTCTGACCCGCGCCGGAGCCACCGGCATCGGGCGTAAGCTTGTCTCGAATTACCAAATGCCGCCACCTTCGTTCAGCGCTGAACCCCGGCGGCCGATCGTGGAGGAACCATGACCCAGACTGCCCATGGCGTCGAATTCAGCCTGCAGCCTTCGGCGAACCCGAAGACCGCAGAACAGCGTGAAGCCATCCTGGCGAACCCGGGATTCGGCAACTACTTCACCGACCACACCGCCGTCGTCGACTACAGCGTGGACGCGGACGGCAATGGCGGCTGGCACGACCCCCGGGTCGAAGCCTACGGACCGATCGTCCTGGATCCCTCTGCAGCCGTCTTCCATTACGGCCAGGAGATCTTCGAAGGGCTGAAGGCCTACCGCCACGCAGACGGTTCCGTCTGGACGTTCCGGCCGGAGGCCAACGCGGCCCGGCTGAACAAGTCTGCACGCCGGCTTGCCCTGCCCGAGCTGCCCGTGGAGTATTTCCTCGGCGCCATCCGCGAGCTTGTGGCCGCGGACAAGGACTGGGTTCCCAACGGTGACGGCGAGGCCCTGTACCTGCGGCCGTTCATGATCGCCACCGAGGCGTTCCTCGGCGTCCGCGCCGCACGCGAAGTCTCCTTCCGGGTCATCGCTTCGCCTGCCGGCAACTACTTCGGCGGCGAGCTCAAGCCGGTCTCCATCTGGATCTCGCGCGAATACGCCCGTGCGGGCCGCGGCGGAACGGGGGACGCGAAGTGCGGCGGCAACTACGCCGCGTCCCTGATCGCCCAGCAGGAAGCGGAAGCCAACGGCTGCAAGCAGGTCCTCTTCCTCGACCACTTCAACGACGACGCCGTGGAAGAACTCGGCGGCATGAATGTCTTCTTCGTCATGAAGGACGGCTCCCTGGTCACGCCCGCCCTGACCGGCACCATCCTCGAAGGCGTCACCCGGATGTCCGTCATGCAGGTAGCCAAGGACATGGGACGGGATGTCACCGAACGCAAGATCACCCTTGATGAATGGCGCGACGGCGTTGCCTCCGGTGAGATCACTGAGGTCTTTGCCTGCGGTACGGCGGCCGTCATCACCCCCATCGGGGTCCTCAAGGACGCCACGGAATTCATCGGCTCGGAGGACGCCAAGGCCGGCGAAACCACCATGGCCATCAGGGAGAAGCTGCTGGGCATCCAGACCGGCACCGTTCCGGACACCCACGGCTGGCTGACCCGCCTCGCCTGAGCGGCCTGACAGGTTAGAAATGCACGACGGCGCCTGCCGGACTTCGGTCCAGACAGGCGCCGTCGGCGGTTAACCCGCGGCGCCGGTCCTGGGCTTGTTGGCGTATCAGGACGGTCGGGGACGGGTTTCGCGAAGAAGCTTCGGTACGGTGCGCGCTTGGGTTGTCACAAGGCGTACGACGGCGGTCAGCGCCGGGCTGCCTTGCGGGCCGCGTTCTTTTGGGCTTTGCGGGAGACGGGCTTCAGGGCCTTCCGTGCGGCCTCTTCAGCCAGAGTCTGCTGGCGCCGGGCGTCAATGATGTCGTTGAACAGCGACGAGGCGAAGACGCCGCCGTCCTGCGCAAACACCTCATAGGGATAACCCTCGAAGGCCGCGGGGACGGTCCCGGCGGTGAACGGTTGCCCTCCCGCTGCCCTTGCAGCTGCGTCACCCAGCGCCCAGGTGCGGGTCAGGTGCCGGGTAAGGTTTTCACCGGCAAAAGCCGCGGCGTCGCCGGACACAGCGGCACGCTTCAGCAGTTCCTCAAGTTCGCCGGCCAGGATCCCGGCCGCCTGTGCGTCTGCTTCCTCGGGTCCGGCGAGTTCCGCCGCGGCGGCATCCACTGCTTCACTCCAGTCAGTCGTCCCGCGGAACGTCTTCCACGTGGGAAACCAGACCACGGTGCCCGCCGCGTGGTTATGGATGTGCAGGAGCCCGGTGCTCTTCTCCGTGGAGGAGTGGTCGTGGCCGTCCGCTTCAGCGTTGGCGATGAGCTCTGCAAGGGTGGGTGCGCTGGTCATGGATGTATCCGGCTTTCCTGGTGGTGGGTGGGTCGTCACTTGTGGTCAACCCACCCGGGCGTTCGATCTATTCCGGCCAATGATCCGGCGCCGGTGGGCGGACAGCCCCGGTCCATCGGTGCAAGGATGGGGAAGTGACTCCCGATCCAGCCACCACCCTGCAGCGCAGTTCCGAACTGACCCGGTTCATCCTTGCCCCCAATCCCGGGCCCATGAGCCTGGACGGAACCAACTCCTATGTCCTTGCTGCGCCCGGAAGCCCCACCGTGGTGGTGGTGGATCCCGGGCCGGACCACGAAGCCCATCTGCTGGCGCTGGCGCGTGTGGCCGCCGTCGAACTCGTCCTCATCACCCACCGGCACGCCGACCACACGGCCGGTTCGTCGAAGCTGCACCAGCTGACCGGCGCCCCCGTCCGCGCCGCGGATCCCGCCCACTGCCACGGCGGGGGAGTGCCGCTGCGGGACGGCGAGGTGGTCCGCGCCGGGGGGCTTGAGCTAAACGTCCTGGCCACCCCGGGGCATACCTCCGACTCGGTCTGCTTCCACCTGCCCGGCGACGGGCCGGAAGGGTCCGTCCTGACGGGGGACACCATCCTGGGCAGGGGAACCACCATGCTGGATTTTCCCGATGGGACGCTGGGGGACTACCTGGCCACCCTGGACCGGCTTGAGGCCTTGGGTCCGGCCACGGTCATGCCGGCGCACGGGCCCGTCCTGCCCTCGCTGGCAGAGGTTGTCCGCGGCTACCGGACGCACCGCCATGAACGCCTGGCGCAGATCCGCGAAACCCTGGACCGGCTGGGCCGGGACGCGTCCGTCCGTGACGTGGCGGACGCCGTCTATTCCGACGTCGGACCCTCCGTCAGGCGGGCCGCCGAGATGTCAGTGGCCGCGCAGCTGCACTACCTGCTGGAGGGGCCCGGCAATGCGGGCGCCCAGCGGGGAAACGGTAGGGTATGAACCATGCGTATTGCGAGGTTTGTTGTCGATTCCGATCCCCTGTACGGCGTTGTTGAAGGTGACGCCGGCAGCGAGGAGATTACTGTCATCCAGGGTGACCCGTTCTTCAATGGCGTGGAGCGCACGTCGGTCCGCCACAAGCTGGAGGACGTCCGGCTGCTGGCCCCGATCATCCCGCGCAGCAAGGTGATCGGCGTCGGCCGGAACTTCGTTGAGCACGCCCACGAGCTCGGCAACGATGTGCCGGCCCAGCCGCTGCTGTTCCTGAAGCCGAACACTGCCGTCGTCGGCCCGAACGATCCCGTGGTGCTGCCGGAGTTCTCCGAGGAAATCTCCTTTGAGGCCGAGCTGTGCGTGGTCATCGGCCGGATCTGCAAAGACGTTCCCGAGGACCGCGTGGACGACGTCATCTTCGGCTACACCTGCGGCAACGACCTTACGGCCCGCGACGTCCAGAAGACCGACCTGCAGTGGACCCGTGCCAAGGGGTTCGATACCTCGGCGCCGCTTGGCCCATGGATCGAAACGGAGCTGGACACCGAGGACCTGCACATCCAGGGCAGGCTCAACGGCGAATTACGCCAGGACGGCAACACCAACCAGATGATCCGCGGCGTCCGGGAACTGGTGTCCATCGTGTCCCAGGCGTTCACCCTGCTGCCCGGTGACGTCATCATGACCGGCACTCCCGCCGGCGTCGGCCTGGTCACCGCCGGAGACCGGTATGAAGTGGAAATCGAAGGCATCGGCCGGCTGTCCAACCCAATCGTCCGCCGCTAAGGGACAGACCGCGGTGGCGGCAGGCGCCAGACGGTAAAGTTGAAGCCACTATGACTATCGCTTCTTCGTCGCCTGCTGCCTCCATCCCGCCTGTTACCGCGGAAACACCCGTCCGGGTCCGTTTCTGCCCCTCACCCACCGGCACTCCGCACGTGGGGCTGATCCGTACCGCACTCTTCAACTGGGCGTACGCACGGCACACCAAGGGCACCCTGGTGTTCCGCATCGAGGACACCGACGCGGCGCGGGACAGCGAGGAGAGCTACCACCAGCTGCTGGACGCGCTGAAATGGCTCGGCATCGACTGGGACGAGGGCGTCGAGGTGGGCGGCCCGCACGAACCCTACCGGCAGTCGCAGCGCAGCGACATCTATCAGGACGTCATCAAGCGGTTGCATGAGGGCGGCTTCATCTACGAGTCGTACTCCACGCCGGAGGAGATTGAGGCCCGCCACCGTGCCGCCGGCCGTGACCCCAAGCTCGGCTATGACGGGTACGACCGGCACCTGACGGAGGAGCAGCTTGCCCAGTACCGCGCCGAGGGCCGCCAGGCCGTGCTCCGCCTCCGGATGCCCGACGAGGACCTGACCTTCACCGACCTGGTCCGCGGCGACATCACCTTCAAGGCCGGGTCCGTGCCGGACTTTGCCGTGGTCCGGGCCAACGGCGCACCGCTCTACACGCTGGTGAACCCCGTGGACGACGCCCTGATGGGCATCACCCATGTGCTTCGCGGCGAAGACCTGCTCAGCTCCACCCCGCGGCAGATTGCGCTCTACCGTGCGCTGTACGCCATCGGCGTGGCAGAGTACATGCCGGAGTTCGGCCACCTGCCCTACGTCATGGGCCAAGGCAACAAGAAGCTTTCCAAGCGTGATCCCGAGTCCAGCCTCTTCCTGCACCGCGAGCGGGGCTTCATCCCGGAGGGCCTGCTGAACTACCTGTCCCTGCTGGGCTGGTCACTCAGCGCCGACGAGGACATCTTCACCGTGGAGCAACTGGTGGAGAACTTCGACATCCACGACGTCCTGGCCAACCCCGCACGCTTCGACCTGAAGAAGGCAGAAGCCATCAACGGCACGCATGTGCGGATGCTCGCCCCGGAGGATTTCCGGAACCGGGTGGCGCACTACCTGCGGGAAGCCGGACTGGTGGGGGAGATCCTGACCGACCGCGAAGAGGAGATCGTCACCGAGGCTGCGCCCCTGATCCAGGAGCGCATCACCCTGCTGGGCGAAGCTCCGGAGATGATCGCCTTCCTGTTCAAAGCTGATGAGGCCATTGACGTGGCCGACGACGCGCGCAAGGGCCTGCCGGAAAACCTGGCCGAAGTCCTGGACGCAGCGATCAGTGCCCTTGAGCCCATTGGTGAATGGAATCCGGAGACCATCCAGGCAGCCCTCAAACAGGCCCTTGTTGAGGACCTTGGACTGAAGCCGCGCCTGGCTTTCGGACCGGTCCGTACTGCCGTGTCCGGCCGCCGCATCTCGCCGCCGCTGTTCGAGTCCATGGTGATCCTGGGCAAGGAAGCGTCCCTGCGCAGGCTTCAGGCCTTCCGCGGCTGATGGTTGTGGCCAGTTCCGCTGCCGGCGGCATCCTGGCGGCCCGCGTGGGTACCGTCCGGGGCGTCCTGTTCGATATCGACGACACGCTCGTGGATCTCGAATACTCCATGACCACCGCATTGCGGGAGGTCAGCGAGCATCTCCTGCCCGGTCTCGACCAGTCCGGGTGGGAGCGGTTCGGCCGCATCTTCACGCATGAGACGACTCATTATTACGACCAGTACCTTGCGGGGGAGCTGACATTCAACGAGCAGCGCCTCCTGCGGGGCAGGGCTGCATTGGGACACTTCGGCATCGAACTGGCCGACGGCGAGGAGTCCCACCAGTGGCTGACCGCCTACATCCAGAAGCAGCCGTCCTATGTGAAGCCGTTCCCGGACGTCCTGCCGCTGCTTGATGTCCTGGACGAAGCAGGGATCCCGTACGGGGCCGTGAGCAACAACGTCCACGACTACCAAAGGGCGAAACTGGACGGCGCCGGGCTGGAACGGGTGGCGCACCTCGTAGGCACGGACACTTTGGGGGTGGCCAAGCCCAATCCGGCGATCTACCTCGAAGGCGTCCGGCTCCTGGGTACGGCCCCCTCCGAAACCCTTTACGTGGGCGACAACAGGTTGCTCGATGCGGAGGGCTCGACGGCGGCCGGGCTGCAGGGGGTCTGGCTGAACCGGAACGCGGAAACCGCGGCGCATTTTTCAGGTGCCGCGGTTTCCACGCTGGCGGAATTGCTCCCGCTCTTCCACTAGGCGTCGTGCCCGTTCAGTGCCGCTGAACCGCTGTCGGCCAACCCGCCGTTGCTGAGCCCGCCACCGCTCAGTCCGTTCCCGGACGGGCGGCGCGGCGGCGAAGGACCATGAAGGCGGCGACGCCGGCGGCCAGCAGCAGCGCGATGAGCAGAAGCGCTGTCGCGGGACCGTTCAGCCATGACGACGGCGATACTGCCGCCACTTTGGCCTGCAGCTCTTCCGTACCGGCGGCAAGCTGTGAGTTCCCGTTGGCGAGGCTGCCGGCGCCCTCGGCCAGCCTGCCCGAACCATCGTCCAGCTTGCCGTTGCCCTCGGCGAGCTTTCCTGTGCCCTCAGCCAGCTGGCTGCTGCCGGCCTGGAGCGTGCCTGCCCCGGCGCTTAGCTGCACGGTGCCGTCGGCAAGGGCCTGCGCTCCGGCGAGGAGACCAGGGTTTGCCGGGTCTCCGTCGCCGTTGATCCCTGCCGTGAGTTTGGCGGTGCCGTCATGGAGGCTGTTGGCGGCATAGATCAGTCCCGGCTTCTCCGGGTCCCCGGGCACGCCGTCCATGCCGGTGCGGATCTTTGCCGTGCCGTCGGCAAGGAGTGAAGTGCCCAAGACAACACCAGGGTTTTGCGGGTCCGTGGAATTGAGCCGCTCCGCGAGGGTGGCAAAGCCTGCGGTGAGCCTGCCCGCACCGGCATTCAGCTCGTTGGCTCCCGCGGTGAGGGTGCTGGTTCCGGCCTTGAGCCTACCGGCGCCGTCGCTGAGTGCAGTGGCCCCGGAGTCGAGTTTGCCGGCACCGGTATTGAGCTGGGCTGCCCCCGAGTAGGCCCTCCGGCCGCCCTCGGCAAGCTTGGCGATCTTGTCCTTGAGCAGGCCGATAGGCACCAAGCCCTGGGGGCCACGCCGCAGACTCGAGCTGGTCAAGGCCCTGGCTGAGTGCAGCCAGCCCATCTCCCTTCGCGGGGTCGTTGCCCTCGCCAGGGTATCCCTCAAGCCGATCCGTCCCGGCCTTGAGCTGGGCTGTGCCATCCCGCAGTGCCGCCGCGCCGACGTTGAGGGTGCCAGCACCGGTGTCCAGCAGTCCTGCGCCGGTAGAGAGGCGGCCGGTTCCTGCCGCCAATTGCCCGGCGCCGTCCGCAAGGTTGTTCGGCGCGTTCCCGGCCGGCGTGGGAGTCAGGGCAGTGGAAAGCTCGACGGCACCTGCCTGAAGCCTTTTGGCGCCGTCATCGACCTGGTAGACACCCGGAACGAGCCTGTTGACCACGTCGTTTTGGAGCTTGGTGGTGCCTGCATGCAGTTTGTCCGCTCCGGGTGCCAACTTGTCCCGGACCCCGGAGTAGATCTCGCCCGCCCCGGACTGGAGGGCCACTGCGCCGGTGCTGAGTGCCTTTGTCCCGTCTTCTACTTTGACGGAGCCGTCCCTGACCTGGACGGCGCCCGTGTTGGCCGCTCCGGCCCCATTGGCGAGCTGGCTGGAGCCATCCCTGAGTTGGGCCGCGCCGGCTGCTGCCCTGGCGGCGCCATCACTGAGCCGGGCTGCGCCGCCGGAGATCTGGCCGGTGAGGTAGGTGTAGAAGGCAAGGAGCAGGACAAGCAACAGGGATAACGAGAAAATTGCAATGGATTGGGACCGGCTTTTGCGGCCGCTGGCCGCTATGGCTGCTGTACGGGTTGTCAACGCTGACTTCCTAACCCGCCTCCGGACGACGCTGCCCGGCGGCGAAGACCAAGGTGATTGGAACGGTTCCAGTTCTTCGGAGGCGCCCGATTGGCAGGGCGGACATCTAGTTACTGATGAGTAACTTACTCGACGGTAACTTTAACTCTGGCCGTTGGGCAAGGGTTGGGTACAAATGCAGCTTCGGGTGCCGGGAGGGGCTCGGCCACCTCGATTTGTGCGAGCCGAAAGTCTCGGGTAGAGTATTTTCTCGTGCTGAGGCGCACGGAGCAGGGCGAAGGCCCTGAATGCCGGGCCCGAAAGTTCCATTGGGATATGGTGTAATTGGCAACACTACGGTTTCTGGTACCGTCATTCTAGGTTCGAGTCCTGGTATCCCAGCTCTGATGTGAAAGTGTTTTTTGACTACATATCAGGCAGCTTCAAACGGCTCGCCGATTTGAGACTGGAGCAAGGTGTATGAAACAATCACTGAGCTTGAACGGCGGAAACGCCAAAAAAGTTACTTGGCCCCATCGTATAGCGGCCTAGTACGCTGCCCTCTCACGGCGGTAACGCGGGTTCGAATCCCGCTGGGGTCACCAATGAAATGGTCCCGGGCAATAAGCCCGGGACCATTTCTTTTGTTTAAGCTGCGCTAAAACTGCAAGTTCCTCAGCGCATGCGGCGCTACTGTGGCCCCACTACGTCGTGGGGGGAAACCAGGCTCGGAACGAGCTTTGCCGAGGGCAAGAATTCACTGAACGCCATTCGGCTGACTCTTGCAGCTACCGTCATCCTGTCCCATTCCTGGTGGTTGGGCGGCTACGGTCCGGAGCCTCAGCCAGGCGGCCTCAAGCTCGGGAGTTGGGCGGTGCTCGGTTTCTTCGGCATTTCTGGCTATCTGATTACTCGAAGCCGGGTCCGGGCGGCAAGTTCGATGGATTATGCCAGAGGACGGTTCTGTCGCATTTTCCCAGGCCTGGCTGTTTGTGTTGCAGTGGTGGCCTTTGTTTTGGCTCCATTGACTGCGGCCGCACGTGGTAACAACTATTCGCTGCGCGACGGGCTACTGTACTTCGTGACAAACCTGTCAGTTGGAACTCCTGGCATTGCACTGCCGGGCATACCCGGCTCACTGGACGGGGTGCATGATCCTGGTTCCTGGAACGGTCCCCTGTGGACGCTCTTCTGGGAAGTTGCCTGCTACGCGCTGGTCGGAATCGTCCTGGGAGTCCTGAAAACCAATCTGGCGAGAATAGCGCTGTTGGTGCCCTTCGTGGCGGGGTCCGGCTTCGTCTTCACCCTTGACGCGGGATGGGGAGCGGTACCTACGCCGCAGGACTGGCCCCTGATCCCTGTCCTGACGTTCCTGGCGGGCTCCCTGGTCTATCTGTTTCAGGACAAGATACCGGTCCATCGCACAATGCTGGTTGGAGCCGCTGCCGGGGTGCTCGTGGCGGCGAGTTCGGGGTTCGCAGCGTCTTTGGTTCACATCCCACTAAGTGTCCTGCTCATTGCAGGCTCCCTTCACTTTCCCTTGAATCGACTGGCCCCGCGGTCTGACCTCTCGTTCGGCATCTACATATACGGCTGGCCCGTTCAGCAGATGTTGGCCGCGGCGGAATTTGAAACTCACGTTTCACCTGTTGTCTTCGCCATGGCATCCCTGGCAGCCGTTACCCCCATGGCTTGGCTCTCGTGGCGTTGGGTAGAGGCTCCCGTCCTCATGTGGAGCCGTGCGCGGAATAGCCGACGGCAAGTGCCCCAACTGGCATGATGTTGCTGTGACCTCACCACAGGAGAACCACCCGGCGGACCGGCAGGAGCAGCGGAACACGGCAGCCGTGTCCCTGCTTGAACAGGTCCGCGGCACCCTGGCGGAGGTGACGTTGCCCCTGGCCCTGCCGGGGGCGGAGCAGGGGCGTCGTGACGCTGCGGCCGGCGTGGCCCAGCTCGACGATTACATCCTCCCCCGCTACCGCAGCCTCGACGCCCCGCTGCTTGCCGTCGTCGGAGGGTCAACCGGTGCCGGAAAATCAACCCTGGTCAATGCCCTGGCCGGCCACCCTGTTACCCGCTCCGGCGCCATCCGCCCCACCACCCGCCAGCCGATCCTCCTGCACCATCCTGCGGAAGCTGCCTGGTTCGAGGGCAGCCGGGTCCTGCCGGGGCTGGGCCGGATCCGGGGTGCCCTGTCCGCTGGGCCGGTCGCTGCAGCCCAAACGGTGACGGGGCCGGACGCCGGGGGCGCCTCCTCGCTGGTCCTGCTCGCCGATGACGCCGTTCCGGCGGGCATTGCGCTCCTCGACGCTCCCGACGTCGATTCCATTTCCGATGACAACCGGAAGCTGGCCGGCCAGCTGCTCGCAGCCGCGGACCTGTGGATCTTTGTCACCACCGCCAACAGGTATGCCGACGCCGTCCCTTGGCGGCTGCTCCTGGATGCGGCCGCGAGGGACATCATGGTGGCCGTTGTCCTGGACAGGGTACCGCCCGGCGCGGAAGACGAAGTCAGTGAGGACCTGCGGCGGCTCCTTGACGCTGAGGGGCTGTCAGGTGCCCAGCTCTTTGTCATCCCCGAGTCCACGCTGGATCCGCTGGGCATGCTTCCCGCCGGTGCTGTCATCCCCCTTCGGAACTGGCTCACCGGCCTCGCCGCTGACGCCGCAGGCCGGGCTGATGTCGCACGCCGCACCCTGAATGGTGCGGTCCGTGCACTGGCCGGCCGGGTTGCAGCCATCTCCGCTTCCGCCGCAGAGCAGCAGCGCGCGGCAGCTGCGCTGGAGGCCGGCGTTGGTGCCGCCTACCGGGACGCGGGCAGCAGGATCCTCGACGCCACGCGCGACGGAGCCCTTCTCCGCGGGGAAGTGCTGGCCCGCTGGCAGGACTTTGTGGGAACCGGTGAGTTCTTCCGGACCCTCGAGCAGAATGTGGGCCGCCTCCGCGACCGGCTGGGTGCCTTCTTCCGGGGTGAACCACCGCCTGCAATCCAGGTTGAAGCAGCAATCGAAACGGGCCTGCAGGCCGTCATTGTCGATGAGGCGGCAAACGCCGCTGAGCAATCCGACCACCGCTGGCGGTCCGACCCGGCGGGCCGGCAACTGCTGGGCACAGACGACCTCTCCGGGACCGGTCCCGGATTCGCGGACCGGGCAGCACGGGAGATCCGCGCCTGGCAGGAGGCGCTGATGGAACTTATCCGCACGGAGGGCCAGGGAAAGCGGACCCAGGCCCGGTGGCTCTCCTTCGGCATCAACGGGCTGGGTGCCGCACTGATGATCGTTGTCTTCTCCATGACAGCAGGCCTGACCGGCCTGGAGGTCGGCGTGGCAGGCGGAACCGCCGTCGTGGGCCAGCGCCTGCTCGAGGCCGTGTTCGGTGAAGACGCTGTGCGCCGGATGGCCGAAAAGGCACGCACCGACCTTGCTGCCCGCTGCCAGCGGCTCCTTGAAGAGGAACAGCAACGTTTCCTGGTCCGGCTCCCGGCCGCAGGGACGGTGGCGGCCGGCGTACTCGACACCCAGGCCGATGCGCTGGGCCGCCTGGCGGGCACCGCGTGAGCCGGCACAGCGGCGCCCGCGATTCATCGCGGCTGGACCGGCGGCTGGAAGCACTGAACGATGCGAGGCAGCTCGCCGGTGGTGTCCTTCCGGACGCACAGCTGGAGGAGGTTCTCCAGGTCCTGGAGCACGCCGAGTCGCGCCGCTCCCTGTCCGCGGAACACACTGTGGTGGGGTTCTTCGGTGCCACCGGAAGCGGAAAATCCTCTCTGTTCAACGCCGTGAGCGGCAGTGGCATCGCGACGACGGCGGCGCGCCGGCCCACAACATCGGAGCCGCTGGCGGGGGTCTGGGGAGTGGACGGCAGCGAACCGCTCCTCGACTGGCTCGATGTCCGCAACCGGCACCACGCAGCCCCCGTGGAAGGCTTCGCGGGCGAGGACACCGGCCTGATCCTGCTGGACCTGCCGGATTTCGATTCCACCCGCGCGGCCAACCGTGAAGTGGTGCAGCGCATGGTGGGCCTGGTGGATGTCCTCGTCTGGGTGCTCGACCCGCAAAAGTACGCGGATGCAGCGGTCCACCAGGATTTCCTTGCCCCGCTGGCCTCACACGGTGCGGTCACGCTGGTGGTCCTCAACCAGGTGGACAGGCTCCCGGCCCACGACGTGCCGCCCGTCCTGGATTCCCTCCGCGGGATCCTCGCCGCCGAAGGCCTGGGCAAAGTGAAGGTCCTCGCTGCATCTGCGCTGACGGGCCAGGGCGTGGACGGCGTGCGTGCTGCGATCAGGAACGTGGTGGTGCAGCGGAAGGCACGCTCGCAGCGGCTGGAGGCGGACGTAGCGAAAGCTTCCAGGGAACTGCGGGAGGCGTCCGGGGACGGTGAAGCTGCCGGTGTCCGCAACCAGGCCGTGGCGAGGCTGGGCGGCGAACTGGCGATGGCAGCCAATGTTCCGGTGGTTGTCAGTGCCGTGGCCCGTTCCTACCGCCTCGAATCCGTCCGGCGGACGGGCTGGCCCGCCACCCGATGGCTCTCGAGGTTCCGGCCCGACCCCCTGCGCAGGCTCAACCTCCGCAGGGACGCACCGGCGGAACTCAACCGCACGTCGCTTCCACCGGCCAGTGCCCCTGCCCGGGCCCGTACGGACTCTGCGGTCAGGGAGTTTGCAGATGCCGCCAGCGCCGGCGCGCCGGGTCCCTGGCGGGCCGCCATCCGCAGCGCGGCCCGTGAGGGCCGGGACCGGCTTCCGGATGTCCTGGACCAGGCCATCGCCGGCACCGACCTTGGGGCCAACCGGAAATCCTGGTGGTGGGGTGTCTTTAATGTGGTCCAGTGGCTGGCGCTGCTGACCGTCCTGGGCGGCCTCGGTTGGCTCGGCGGCCTCGCGGCACTGCAGTATTTCCAAATGCCGGCACCGGAGCCGCCGCGGGTGGAAGGGTGGCCGGTGCCAACCCTGATGGCCGCCTTCGGAGTGGTGCTGGGGATTGTGCTGGCCCTGGCCGGCCGTTTCATTGCCGCAGGGACCGCCGCGGCACGGGCATCGAGGGCGCGGAAGCGGCTGGAGGCGGCCGTGGCCGGGGTTGCCCGGAATCTTGTGGTGGAGCCGGTTGAGGTAGAGGTGAGCAGGCTTGCGGCGTTTAACGCGGCACTTAAGGTAGCTGCGGGCTAGGGGAGGGGCTCATCCCTTGGCTCCGGCGGCTTCCAGGCCGGCAGCAGCGTCCCGCACCTTGATCATGGTGCGCAGGTTGCGGGTAGTGGTTGCCGCCTTGAACTTGGACTTCGACGAAATCTTGCTGAACGGGCTGTCCAGGGTCCCGCCGGCCGGTGCGAGCCAGGCGAGGGCCTCAGGGCCAAGCCGGTGTTGCCGGTGTGTGTCCCCGAGGGCCTGGCCTGCAGCGTCCAGTTCGTCCAGGACAGCGTGGTCGGAGGAAAGCGTGATGTACGAGTGCGTGGACTTGTCGTCGTCCGGGTACGGGCACGCCTCCACCAGTTCTGCCACCCGGCTGGCCGGCAGGACCACTACCCAGGCCTCGTAGCCGAAAGCGGCGCGAAGGGCCTTCTCGAACTCCTGCTTCACGCCGGCGGCGTCCAGTCCGCTGGTAAGGACCACGTTGCCGCTGGCCAGCAGTGTCTTGGCGTCGCCAAAGCCGCTGCCCTTCAGTGCGTCGCGAAGGTCCGCCATTTTGATGTTGATGCCGCCCACGTTGATGCCGCGGAGAAATACTGCGTAGCTGCCCATGGGCCACAGCCTAACCGCCCGAGGTCGGGTTGGGTGCTGTTGCCCGGCGGCGGTCAGTCGTTGTTTTTGCGCAGCGCTTCGGTAAGGATGCGGCCGGCGTTGCAGACCACTTCGGCGTGCAGCCTGCCGGGCTGGCGGGTCAGCCGCTCAATGGGGCCGGAAATCGATACGGCGGCAATGACGCGCCCGGACGGTCCGCGCACCGGCGCCGAGACCGAGGCGACCCCCGGCTCGCGTTCGCCAAGGCTCTGGCCCCAGCCCCGGCGTCGTACGCCTGCCAGGACGGTGGGCGTAAAGCGCGCCGACTGCAGGCCCTCGAGCAGGCGGTCGTGGTCTTCCCATGCCAGCAGGACCTGGGCCGCGGAACCGGCCTTCATGGATAACTGGGTGCCCACGGGAATGGTGTCGCGCAGGCCAATGGGGCGCTCGGCCGATGCTACGCAGACCCGCCAGTCGCCCTGGCGGCGGAAGATTTGCGCGCTCTCGCCGGTGGCGTCCCGAAGCTGCATCAGGACGGGGCCGGCAGAAGCGATGAGGCGGTCCTCGCCGGCGGCCGATGCCAGTTCAACCAGCCGGCTTCCCAACACGAACCTGCCCTGGATGTCACGGCTCACCAGCCTGTGGTGGACCAGCGCGAGGGCGAGGCGGTGGACAGTGGGACGGGCCAGGCCGGTGGCCGCCACAAGCTGTGCCAGCGTGGTGGGGCCGGCTTCGAGCGCGTCAAGCACCTGTGCTGCTTTATCAATGACGCCGACTCCACTAGAATTGTCCATGTAATGATATTGCCGTCTCATTATCTGAGATGCAAATCTTTCGGCTGGCGCAGTGACGAGCCGTCCTGCTTCAGTTGAAGCATTCAGCCAAACAGCAGTGAAGGGAGATGGCCATGGCAAAGACATTGGCCGAGAAAGTCTGGGACGCGCACGTGGTGCGCAAAGGCGACGGCGCAGGTGCCAACGCCCAGCCCGACCTTCTCTTCATCGACCTTCACCTGGTCCACGAGGTCACGTCTCCCCAGGCCTTCGAGGGCCTGCGCCTGGCAGGCCGCCCGCTGCGCCGCCCGGACCTGACCATCGCCACGGAGGACCACAACACTCCCACGCTGGACATCGACAAGCCTATCGCCGACCTCACCAGCCGGACCCAGATCCAGACGCTGCGGAACAACTGCGCGGAGTTCGGTGTCCGCTTGCACAGCCTCGGTGACGCCGAACAGGGCATCGTCCACGTGGTGGGTCCACAACTGGGCCTCACCCAACCCGGCATGACGGTGGTCTGCGGCGACTCGCACACCTCCACGCACGGCGCCTTCGGCGCGCTGGCCATGGGCATCGGCACTTCCGAGGTGGAGCATGTGATGGCCACCCAGACCCTGTCCCTGAAGCCGTTCAAGACCATGGCCATCAACGTTGAAGGCACGCTGCGCCCCGGCGTCACGGCCAAGGACATCATCCTGGCCGTCATTGCCAAGATCGGCACCGGCGGCGGCCAGGGCTACGTCCTGGAGTACCGCGGATCCGCCATCCGTGCCCTGTCCATGGACGCCCGCATGACCATCTGCAATATGTCCATCGAAGCCGGCGCCCGCGCCGGCATGGTGGCGCCGGACGAGACCACCTACGCTTACATGCTCGGCCGCCCGCACGCCCCCGAAGGCGCTGACTGGGACGCCGCCGTCGAGTACTGGAACACGCTGAAGACCGACGACGACGCCACTTTCGACGTCGAAGTGGACTTGGATGCCGACGCGCTGGAGCCGTTCGTCACCTGGGGCACCAACCCCGGCCAGGGCGTGTCCCTGTCGCAGGCCGTGCCGTCCCCCGAGGACTTCGGTGACGAAAACGCCAAGGCAGCCGCTGAACGGGCCCTGCAGTACATGGGACTGGAGGCCGGCACGCCCATGAAGGACATCCGTGTAGACACCGTCTTCCTGGGTTCCTGCACCAACTCCCGCATCGAGGACCTCCGCGCCGCCGCGGACATCATCCGCGGCCGTGAAAAGGATCCGAAGGTCCGCATGCTCGTGGTGCCCGGCTCTGCGCGCGTCCGCCTCGAAGCGGAGGCTGAAGGCCTGGACCGCGTGTTCAAGGACTTCGGTGCCGAATGGCGCTTCGCCGGCTGCTCCATGTGCCTGGGCATGAACCCGGACCAGCTGGAACCGGGGGAGCGCTGCGCCTCCACCTCGAACCGCAACTTCGAGGGCCGCCAGGGCAAGGGCGGCCGCACCCACCTGGTATCCCCGGTGGTGGCAGCGGCCACGGCCGTCCGCGGCACGCTCAGCTCGCCGTCGGACCTCGATCCTGCCCCCGAATCCGCCGCCATCCGCACCGACGCAGCCTAGGACGCAACCATGGAAAAGTTCACCAAGCACACCGGCATCGGCGTTCCGCTGCGCCAGAGCAACGTCGACACGGACCAGATCATCCCCGCGGTGTACCTCAAGCGCATCACCCGCACCGGCTTCGAGGACGCCCTATTCTCGGCCTGGCGCAAGGACTCCTCCTTCATCCTGAACCAGGAGCCCTTCAACGCCGGATCCGTCCTGGTGGCCGGGCCCGACTTCGGCACCGGTTCCTCCCGCGAGCACGCAGTGTGGGCGCTGAAGGACTACGGCTTCCGGGCGGTGCTCTCCTCTCGGTTCGCCGACATCTTCCGCGGTAACTCGGGCAAGCAGGGACTGCTGGCCGCCCAGGTGGCCCAGGACGACATCGAGCTGATCTGGAAGGAACTGGAAAACGCGCCGGGAACCCAGGTGACTGTGGACCTGGAGTCGAAGACCGTGGTGTGCGGCAACATTGTGGCCCCCTTCGAGATTGACGACTACACCCGGTGGCGCCTGCTCGAAGGCCTGGACGACATCGGGCTCACCCTGCAGCATGAGGCCGATATCACGGCCTATGAGGCCGCCCGGCCTTCGTTCAAGCCCAAGACCCTCCCCGCCAAGGTCTCCTAGCGCCGGGGCCCTGCTCCTCGGCCCTTCGCGGGGTGCCGTACTTGGCCGCCACGCCCCGGCCAAGGAGCCTGCGTATTTCGGTTCGGTAACGCGACCTCCTATGCTTGGGTGGAGCCTTTGCAAGGATTTGGGGGCGAGTAATCGTGAGGAAACCGGTATATGAGTAGTGTTCTGACAATCCGCGGCGGAGTCCCGCTTACGGGCCGCGTCACCGTCCGGGGGGCCAAGAACCTTGTCCCCAAGGCAATGGTGGCGGCGTTGCTGGGCAACGAACCGTCGGTGTTGCGGAACGTTCCGGAGATCAAGGACGTGGAGGTTGTCACCTCCCTCCTGCAGCTCCACGGCGTGACGGTGGAGAAGGACCCGGTCAGCGGGGACCTCACCCTTGATCCGAAGGCAGCGAAGACGGCATCCAGCACGGCCATCGATGCCCACGCCGGCGACTCCAGGATCCCCATCCTGCTGTGCGGCCCCTTGATCCACGCCATTGGCGAAGCGTTCATCCCGGACCTTGGCGGCTGCAAGATCGGCGACCGGCCCATCGACTACCACCTGGACGTTCTGCGCCAGTTCGGCGCGGTGGTGGAGAAGCGTCCCGGCGGGATCCATATTTCTGCCCCCAAGGGACTGCACGGGGCCAAGATCTCGCTTCCGTACCCGTCCGTCGGTGCCACGGAGCAGGTTCTGCTGAGCGCCACCCGCGCGGAGGGCATCACCGAACTGACCGGTGCCGCCACAGAGCCGGAAATCATCGACCTCATTGCTGTGCTGCAGAAGATGGGCGCGATCATCAGCGTCCAGACCGACCGCACTATCCGCATTGAGGGCGTCCGCGACCTCGGCGGCTACAACCACCGTGCCCTCTCCGACCGCAATGAGTCGGCGTCCTGGGCGTCCGCTGCCCTTGTCACGCGCGGAGACATCTTCGTCGAGGGCGCTTCACAGCGCGACATGATGACCTTCCTGAACACCTACCGCAAGGTGGGCGGCGGCATGGACATCGGCGAGGACGGCATCCGTTTCTACCACCCCGGCGGGAAGCTCAACCCCCTGGTGCTTGAAACCGACGTTCACCCCGGGTTCATGACCGACTGGCAGCAGCCGCTTGTGGTGGCGCTGACCCAGGCCGAGGGCGTCTCGATTGTCCACGAAACCGTTTATGAGAACCGCTTCGGCTTTACGGACGCGCTCATCCGGATGGGCGCCAGCATCCAGGTGCACCGCGAATGCCTGGGCAGCGTTCCCTGCCGGTTCGGGCAGCGCAACTTCCTGCACTCGGCGGTCATCTCCGGGCCCACCCAGCTCAAGGGCACCGACATTGACGTGCCGGACCTGCGTGGCGGGTTCAGCCACCTCATCGCCGCACTGGCCGCCACCGGCGTCTCGCGGGTCACGGGCATCGACATCATCAACCGTGGTTACGAGCGCTTCACCGAGAAGCTGGCCGGGCTGGGTGCCGACTTCGACATCACTGCCGCGAAGTAGCGGGCTGCCGTGAAGGAATCTGCCAAGAGCAGGGCCACATTCGTGTTCATCGCCGGCATTGCCCGGCCGCTGTTGAACCTCATGATGAACAAAAAATGGGAAGGCATCGAAAAGCTTCCCGCCGGTGGATTCATCGCCGCGCCAAACCACTGCACGGAGATCGATCCGCTGGTGGTGGGGCACATGCTGTACAACCAGAAGCGGGCCCCGCATTTCCTCGCCAAAGCCGGCCTCTTCAAGGTTCCGGCACTCGGCTGGCTCCTGCACGCCACCAAGCAGATCCCGGTGGAGCGTTCGACGGCGGGTGCGAACCGGTCGCTGCAGGTGGCCCAGGAGATCGTGGCGGAGGGCGGCGCCATCATCATCTACCCGGAAGGCACGCTCACCCGTGACCCGGACCTGTGGCCGATGAAGGGTCACACCGGAGCTGCCCGGCTCGCACTCGAAGGCGGCATCCCCGTGGTTCCGATCGCCCACTGGGGAGCGCACGAAGTGTTTCCGCGCTATGGCAAGAGGTTCCACCTTTTCCCGCGCAAGACATCACGGGTCGTCATCGGCGACCCCGTGGACCTCAGCGCCTTTGCCGGCCGGCCGATGGACAAGGCCACGCTGACGGAAGCCACCGAAGCCATCATGGATTCCATCACCGGCCTCCTTGCCGGTCTGAGGGGCGAGGTACCTCCCGCCGAGCGGTGGGATCCGGCACGGAAGCAGCAGACCAAGCACGGTCGCTTCATGGAGCGCGGCGGTCAGCGCCCCGGCAACGGACCGGACGATCAGTGACTATTAACCTTCAAGGTTCAGCCCGCTCCGTCGCTGTCCTGGGCGCCGGTTCCTGGGGAACAACATTTGCGAAGATCCTGGCCGACGCCGCAACGGCGGCGGGTACCCCGCGTGAGATAAGGCTGTGGGGCCGCCGGGGTGAAGTGGTTGAGCAGGTTAACACCAGCCACCGCAACCACCAGTACCTCAAGGACGTGCCGCTGCCGGCCAGCATCACGGCGTCCAGTGACGTCGCGGAGGTGCTCCACGGGGCCGACCTCGTGGTCCTTGCGGTCCCCGCCCAGTCGTTGCGTCCGCAACTGCGGGAGTGGCGCCACCTCATCGCCCCTGATGCTGTGGTGGTCTCGCTCATGAAGGGCCTCGAGCTCGGCACCGACGCGCGCATGAGCCAGGTCATCAGCGAGGAGCTCGGCCTCGATGCCGGCAGGATCGCCGTCGTCTCCGGTCCCAACCTGGCCATGGAAATTGCGCGGGAAGAGCCCACCGCTTCGGTGGTGGCCTGCGCTGATTCGGCAGTCGCGGGTTGGCTGGCGCGGAGCTGCACGGCGCCCTATTTCCGCCCGTACACCACATCTGACGTGGTGGGCGTGGAGATCGGCGGGATCGTCAAGAACGTTATAGCGCTGGCGGTCGGTATCTGCGAAGGGAAAGAGATGGGGGACAACACCAAGGCCTCCGTTATCACCCGCGGCTTGGCCGAGACGTCCCGGCTCGCCCTTGCCCTCGGCGGTGAAGCCAAGACCATGGCCGGGCTTGCCGGCCTGGGCGACCTCGTGGCCACGTGCTCGTCGCCGCTGTCCCGGAACCACACGGCGGGAAGGCTGCTGGGCCAGGGCTTCACGCTGGAGGAAGTGGGGCAAAAGATGACGCAGACGGCCGAAGGCATCAAATCCGGCCAGGCCGTGCACGAACTGGCGGGCAAACTGAGCGTGGAAATGCCCATCACCGCCGCCGTTGTGGCCGTGCTGGCCGGCAAGCTGTCCGTTGACCAACTGGGACCGGTCCTGCTGTCCCGGGAACTGAAACCTGAAGGTGATGACTGACGATGTCCCACAACGACCTGACCTCAGCGGAGCCGGCCGGGCGTCCCAAACCGCGGGTAGCGGTCCTGTTCGGGGGCCGGTCCAGCGAGCACGCGGTCAGCTGCGTTACCGCCGCTGGAGTACTTGGCGCCATTAATAAGGACAAGTACGACGTCATCCCCATCGGGATCGCCAAATCCGGCCAGTGGGTGCTGGCCGGCGGTGATACTGCCCAGTGGTCCCTTGCCGGCAAAGCGCTGCCTGAGGTGGCGCCGTCCGAGCAGACTGTCACGCTGGCCGAGATCGGCGGGGAGCACCAGCTGATCGTGGCTGCCCCCAATGAGGTTCCGCAGGAACTGGGCACCGTGGACGTGGTCTTTCCCCTCCTTCACGGGCCCTTCGGCGAAGACGGAACCATCCAGGGGCTCTTGGAACTCTCGGATACCAGGTACGTCGGCGCCGGGGTGCTGGCTTCCGCCGTGGGCATGGATAAGCACTTCATGAAAGTTGTCTTCGAATCAGCCGGCCTCCATGTGGGGCCCTACGTTGCCGTGACTGACAGGCAATGGCAGAAAGATCCCGAGGCCGTCCGGAAACAGGTCGACAGGCTGGGCTTCCCCGTGTTCGTCAAGCCCGCACGGGCCGGTTCCTCGATGGGCATCTCCAAGGTGGACTCGCTGGAAGGGCTGGATGCAGCCATCGAGGAAGCGCGCCGTCACGACCTCAAGCTGGTCATCGAGGCCGGCATCGTGGGCCGGGAAATCGAATGCGCCGTGCTGGAAGGCCGTGGAACCGATGCGCCCCGGACCTCTTTGCCCGGCGAGATTTCCGTGGCCGGCGGCGGCCACGAGTTCTACGATTTCAACGCCAAGTACGTCGAGGACGATGCCGCGTCGCTGAGCTGCCCCGCAGCCATTCCGGATGAGGCCATCGCCAGGGTGCGGGAACTTGCCGCCGCAGCGTTCGACGCTGTCGGTGCCGAAGGCCTGAGCCGCGTTGACTTCTTCTACACGCCTGACGGCGACCTGATCATCAACGAGATCAACACCATGCCCGGGTTCACGCCGAAGAGTATGTACCCGCAGATGTGGGCCAAATCCGGTCTCGGTTATGCCGACCTGATCGACGAGCTGATCCATTTGGCCCTGAACAGGAAGACCGGACTCCGCTGACCCGGGCATTTCCTGGCAGCTGGTCGTGACGAAGCCTGGCTACTGGCTCTGGGGCAGGTCCTGCAGTTCCTGCTGGCCCACGCAGTTGCGGCCGGCCGGCACCTTGCCTGCGGCCGTGGCAAGGTCGGCCAGCACTGTGGCGGAGCTGATCTTGTCCGGGTCCATCAGGATTTCGGTGGCCGGTTCACGGCCATAGGTGGTGAGCGTCCACACGGGATCGCCTTCCTTGATGACCCAGTCAATGCCGTTGACCGTGACGCAGCGGTCTGTGGTGGGGCCAGGAACGTTAACGCCGCAGCGCAGGATTACCAGCGAGGGATCGCCCCAGGCCGCAGTGGCCTGGCTGTTGGTTTGCCGCAGCTTCGCCTCGCCGATGGCGTCCGGGAGGGCCACCATCATGGGTGCGCACGCAGGATTCGCTGCATCCTGGGCGGCGGTAACGTCGACGGCGGGGGCGCAGCCTGCCAGCGGGAGGGCCGCAATGGCCCCAATGAGCACCGTCCTGGCAGCACGGCGGGGCAGGGACAAGTGGGTGCGCGGCATGATCCAAGCCTATCGCCGGAACGGAGTGTTCCGGACACCACAGGTTCCCTCCCGCAACAGTCGGCAGCGCGGCCCGGCCCCGGCCGCCAGCTGGGCTGACCGGAATGTCAGTGCCGCGCTGTAGCGTAGTGGGGTGCCTGAAAAGCGTATGCCTGAAGCAGATTCTCCGGTGGTTGCC
The DNA here is from genome assembly GCF_000962805.1 of Pseudarthrobacter chlorophenolicus. Lineage (GTDB taxonomy): Bacteria > Actinomycetota > Actinomycetes > Actinomycetales > Micrococcaceae > Arthrobacter > Arthrobacter chlorophenolicus_A. The sequence goes on from NZ_JZTW01000005.1 coordinate 189,641, forward strand.
GCCCTCTCCGAGGCCGAGCTGCTGGCAAGGATCTTCCCCCGCCTGGCCATGGACGCGGGACATTCCGCCGCCACCATCCTCGGCCCCGGTGACGACGCCGCCATCATCAGCGCGCCTGACGCCAGGACGGTCATCAGCATCGACACCCAGGTCCAGGACCAGGACTTCCGCCTCGCCTGGCCCAACGGATACTGCACCACAGGGTTCGACGTCGGTTGGAAGGCTGCGGCCCAAAACCTCAGCGACATCAACGCCATGGGTGCCCGGGCCACCTCCATGGTGGTAAGCCTCACGTTGCCGCCGGACACCCCTGTGGCCTGGGTGGAGCAGCTGGCCGACGGCCTCACCGCCGGGATCCGGGAACTCGGGGCGTCAGGCTGTTCGGTGGCGGGCGGCGACCTCGGACGGGGCCGGGAAATATCAGTGACAGTGGCAGTGCTCGGTACGCTCGACGGCGGGCAGCCGGTCCTCCGCTCTGGTGCGAGGCCGGGGGACGTCCTGGCCCTGGCAGGTACAGCGGGCCGCGCCGCTGCGGGCCTGGCGCTCCTGGAGTCCCCGACTCACGTGGGGCGGCTGACTCCGCAGCAGCGCAGCCTGGTGGATCTCCAATGCCGTCCCGAACCCCCGCTTGGCGCCGGGCCTGCAGCACGGAGGGCAGGCGCCACGGCGATGCTGGACGTCTCGGACGGACTGCTGCGGGATGGAAACCGGATGGCATTGGCCAGCAGGGTCTCCGTAGACCTCGATCCCGACATCCTGGACCAGCTGGCCGCTGCCCTCGAACCGGCCGGGGACGTGCTGGGAACGGATACCCGGACGTGGTTGTTGGGCGGAGGCGAAGACCATGGATTGCTCGCCACCTTCCCGCCGGACGTTCAGCTTCCTCCCGGATTCACTGCGATAGGCTCGGTACAAGCACTGGGAATCGACGAAGGTCCGCGCGTGACGATTGCGGGCCGGGCCGCGGACACCGGGGGATGGGACCACTTTGCAGACTAAGATCGCCGCCAATGCCCAGGCTATGAGGCGGTGGCTGAACAAAGCGGAAACCGCGCTGGGCAACCACAGCGACCGCCTTAACGCCATCAATATCTTCCCTGTCGCGGACGGCGACACCGGCACCAACCTCTACCTCACGGTCCGTGCCGCCTCCGATGCCCTGGACGGGCTGGACCCGTCAGTGACGGACGTCGGCGCCGTCCTTACCCACGCGGGCCAGGCGGCGCTGGAAAAAGCCCGGGGTAACTCCGGAACGCTGTTCTCCGTCTTCCTGTGCGCGGCGGCGGAACCCCTTGCAGGGCAGCAGCGCCTCAGCTCGGCCCTGCTGGCAACAGCCCTGCACCGTGCCCAGATCCGAGCCTGGACCGCGTTGAGCGATCCCGTGCCCGGCACCATGCTTTCCGTGATGGAAGCTGCATCCCTGGCGGCCGGAGAGATCGACGCCCTCCATCCCGGAGATGACAGCAACCACGCCCTCGGGGTGACGCTGGATGCCGCGGTGGCCGCGGCATTGGCCGCCGTCGTCTCCACGGAGGACCAGCTCGATGCCCTGCAGGCAGCTAAGGTGGTGGACGCCGGCGGTGTTGGCCTGCTGCTAATCCTGGACTGCCTCCGTTCGGTGGTCCTGGGGGAGGAACTGCAGGGAACCCTGCTCGATGACCTTCACGGCTACAGCGTCCAGGATCCCCACATCCACACGAGCATGCCGGTGGACGAAGGTGTTGAGGTCATGTGCACCATCAGCCTTTCGCCCTTGGACGCAGCCACGCTCCGGCAGCACCTGGACGAGCTGGGCGACTCGGTCATCATGAGCCAGCTGGGCGGTGGGGAAGCCGGCGACGGCACCTACCGGTGGCGGGTCCACGTGCACGTCCCCTCGCCGGGTCCTGCCGTTGAGCTGATCCGCACCCTGGGTACGCCCACCGATATGTCCATCAGCGCCCTGTCTGACACGTCCGGCCACCGGAGCCAGGCGCTGCAGGAGGCAGTGGACTCCGGTGGGCATGAACGCTGAGCCCGGCCTGGCCCTGGAACGCCGCATCGGCAAGCGTTCAGCGGGGGTCATCGAAAAACACCTCAACATCACCACGGTTGAGGGCCTGCTTAACTATTTCCCGCGGCGCTACATGGCACGCGGTGAACTGACGCCCATCAGCGAACTGCCGCGCGACGAAGAAGTAACCCTCATCGCACGCGTACTCTCAAGCAGCACCCGTTCCATGCAGGCACGCAAGGGAACCATCACGGACGTCGTTATCTCGGACGATGACGGCCGCAACGGCCTGAAACTGGTCGGCGGTACCGATTTCCACGGCAAGGTCCCCGGGACCCTTAAAATCAGTTTCTTCAACGCTTTCCGTGCAAAGAGCGAACTGCTGCCCGGCCGCCGGGCACTGTTCTCGGGCAAGGTCACCAGCTTCAAGGGAACCCTTGGCCTGACCAACCCTGATTTTCAGGTACTGGATTCGGACCCTTTCACAGCCGGCGGCGATGACCCGGAAAAACTCGCGGCAATGCCGATTCCCGTGTACCCGGCCACGGCAAAGCTGCCCAGCTGGAAAATCCAGAAGGTCATCGCCACCCTGCTCGAAACCGTGGACCTCGGCACCCTCCCGGATCCCGTGCCGAAGACTGTCACCGAAAGGGAGGAATTCCTGCCGCTCGCTGAGGCCTACCGCCTGATCCATGAGCCGGAAACGGCCGCGGACTGGCAGCGGGCACGCCAGCGGTTCCGCTACCAGGAGGCGCTGGTGCTGCAGTCCGCCCTGGCCCGGCGCCGGTCCCAACTGGCCGCCGAGGAAGCTACCGCCAGGCGACAGGTCCGGGACGGCCTGCTGGCTGCGTTCGACCGCAACCTTCCTTTTACGCTCACCGACGGCCAGGCCGCCGTCGGCAAAACCCTGGCGGCCGGGCTCGCCGCAGACCACCCCATGAATCGCCTGCTGCAGGGCGAGGTGGGATCGGGCAAAACCGTCGTGGCGCTGCGGGCCATGCTGCAGGTGGTGGATGCCGGAGGCCAGGCCGCCCTGCTGGCTCCAACAGAAGTCCTCGCCGCCCAGCACTTCGACTCCATTCGAAGGACGCTCGGCCCGCTGTCCAGGGACGGACTGCTCGGCGCATTTGGCGGCACTGACGGAGAATCGGTGCAGGTCACCCTGCTGACGGGTTCCATGCCTACCGCGGCCCGCAGGCAGGCCATGCTGGACGCCGCGTCAGGGACAGCAGGGATCGTCATTGGTACCCACGCGTTGTTGAGCGACAACGTGTCCTTCTATGATCTGGGACTGATCGTGGTGGACGAGCAGCACCGCTTTGGCGTGGAGCAGCGCGATTCCCTGCGTGCCAAGGCCAGGAAACCCCCGCACCTCTTGGTGATGACCGCAACGCCCATCCCGCGCACCGTGGCCATGACCGTCTTTGGCGACCTCGAAACCTCCACGCTGGACGAACTTCCCAAGGGCCGCGCCCCCATTTCCACCCATCTGGTCGGCCTGGCAGAGAACCCGGGCTGGGCGGGGCGGATCTGGGCCCGTGCACGCGAGGAAATAGATGCCGGCCATCAGGTCTACGTTGTCTGCCCCAAAATCGGCACCGACGATGACGGCGACTTCAGCCCGGGCGAAGCGGAGCCGGCCGCCGCCGACCTCGAAGAGAACGGTCGGGAACTTGCCTCCGTGACTGCCGTCGTCGAGCAGTTGCAGGACGAACCAGCCATTGCCGGGGTGCCCGTGGCTCCGTTGCACGGACGCCAGGACCCGGACCTCAAATCGGCCACCATGGCAGGATTTGCGGCCAACACCGTCAAACTTCTCGTTTCCACCACCGTGATCGAGGTGGGCGTGGACGTCCACAACGCCACGATGATGGTCATCCTGGATGCCGACCGGTTCGGCATCTCCCAGCTGCACCAGCTTCGGGGACGGGTGGGCCGGGGTGGGCTTCCGGGGACCTGCCTCCTGGTCACCTCGCTGGAACGCGGGCATCCCAGCCGGCGGCGGCTTGAGGCTGTGGCCGCCACAACCGATGGCTTCGTCCTCTCCCAGGAGGATCTCAAACTGCGCCGGGAGGGCGACATCCTGGGCGCATCCCAGTCCGGCGGCCGGTCCACGCTCAGGCTCCTCCGCGTCCTGGAGCATGAAGACATCATCGCCCAGGCCCGTTCCGATGCCCAGGAGATCGTCACCGGCGATCCGTCCCTGGCCGCCCACCCTGAGCTGGCGGATGCCATCGACAGATACCTCAACCCCGAGAAGGAGGCGTTCCTTGAACGCGGTTAGCAAGTACCCTGCCGGAAGCAGCAGGACCGCGGGCGGTCAGCGGGTGCCCGCATGAGCCGGATCATCGCAGGAGCGGCTGGCGGCACACCCCTCTCCTCCGTCCCGGGCTCGCTGACCCGCCCTACCACCGACCGCGTCAAGGAGGCACTCTTCTCCCGACTGGATGCCTTCGACGTCATCGCCGGAGCCCGCGTACTGGATCTCTACGCCGGGTCCGGTTCGCTGGGGGTTGAGAGCGGCAGCCGTGGAGCCGGCAGCGTGGACCTTGTTGAATCCGATGCCAAGGCAAGTGCGGTTTGCCAGCGCAACGCGGACCTGATCAACGGCGTTGTGGGCCGCAAGGCAGTGACCGTTCACCGGTCCAAGGTGGAGCCCTTCCTGGACCGCGCCGCGGAGTCGGCAGCGTGGGACCTGGTATTCCTGGACCCGCCCTACCCGCTTGACGAAGTGGCGCTCTCCGCTGTGCTGCGGAAACTCGCCGCGCATCTGGCGCCGTCCGCCGTCGTCGTCGTCGAACGGTCCTCCCGGTCACCCGAACCGGACTGGCCTGACGAGCTGGAACGGTTCGCCGAGAAGAAGTACGGCGAAACCCGGCTGTGGTTCGCTGAGCCTTACGTGCCGGACGCCATTGAAAGCGATGACCTTCCCGCCGCTGCCGAGTCCTAGCAGCCACGTTCGGCCCGGATGACGCTGAGGGGCCGGGCCGGCCGGCTACGGAGCCAACCGGTCCAGGTCCACCCCCGCCAGCACCTTCGCCGGGTGGGGGCCGAGGGCAGTGAGTTGGGCGGTCCATTCCTGCGGCCAGGCCCCCTGGGTTCCGGCCAGGATGATGTTGCCCGGGTACCGGCCCTCGAACATGCCGTTTTCAGCGAAAGCCGCAACGTCCGCCATGGTCTCCCGCAACGCGGCCACCTGGCTTCGGACAAGGGTGAGCGCGGGCTCGTCTCCTACGTTGACCACCAGCACCCCTGAGGGTTTTAGCTTGGCCCGGACTTCGCCGTAGAAGTCGGCGCAGGCGATGTGCGCGGGCGCTTCCGGGCCGGAGAAGATGTCCAGGATGACGACGTCGAACGCAAGCTCCGGGTCAAGCTCACTGAGTGCCTCCCGGGCGTCGCCAATGACGGGGTGCAGGTCCGTCCCCTCAGGCAGGGGCAACTCCCGCAGGACGAAATCCAGCAGCTCGCGCTCCAACTCCACCGCATACTGCACGGAGCCCGGCCGGGTCGCCTGGATGTAGCGGGCCAGGGTCAGCGCGCCCGCCCCCAGGTGCAGCGCACGGAGCGGCGCTCCGGCAGGGGCTGCCAAGTCAACGAGGTGGCCGATGCGGCGGAGGTACTCGTAGAAGATGTCCTCGGGGTGGGACAGGTTCACGTGCGACTGCTCTGCCCCGCCGATGCTGAGCACATAGCTGCCATCGGTGAAGGCGTCCGGCTCGATGGTGGCGTGCTGCCCTGTGGCGCGAAGGAACCGGGAGGCGTGCCCGGGTGTGCCGGACGCCATCAGAGCCTGCTGCTCAGCGTGGCCAGCCGCCCGGCGGCCTCTTCGAGGACGTCCGCTTTCTTGCAGAAGGCGAAGCGGAGCAGGCTGCGGGTGCGTTCAGCACCTTCCGGGTGGCAGAACACCGGCACTGGGATGGCGGCCACACCTACCAGCCCGGGGAGGCGACGCGCGAGGTCCACCGAGTCGGTGATGCCCAGCGGAGCCGTGTCGACGTTGATGAAGTAGGTGCCTTGCGGGGTGTAGACGCCGAAGCCGGCGGCGCGCAGCCCCGCACTGAGGATGTCGCGCTTGTGCTCGAGTGAGGCCGCAATTCCCTGGTAGAAACTGTCAGGGAGGCCCAGCCCTGCTGCTATGGCGGGCTGGAAGGGAGTGCCTGAGCTGTAAGTGAGGAACTGCTTGACGGTTCGCGCGGCGGCCACGAGCTCTTCGGGCCCGGTGAGCCAACCGATTTTCCAGCCCGTGAGCGAGAAGGTCTTGCCGGCGGAAGAGATGGTGATGGTCCGTTCGGCGGCACCGGGCAGGGATGCCACCGGGATATGGCGGACGCCGAAGGTGAGGTGCTCATAGACCTCGTCGGTGATGATCAGCACGTCGTGCCTGTGTGCCAGGTCCACGATTTTCTGCAGTACCTCCCGGGGAAAGACCGCCCCGGTGGGATTGTGCGGATTGTTCAGCAGGACAACGCGGGTGCGTTCGCTGAAGGCGGCCTCAAGGGCGGCCAGGTCCGGCATGAAATCAGGTGCGAGAAGCGGCGCAGTGACATGCGTGGCCCCGGACAGCCCGATCACCGCGCCGTAAGAGTCGTAGAACGGTTCAAGGGTGAGGACTTCGTCTCCGGGTCCGGTAAATGCCAACAGTGAGGCGGCTATGGCCTCGGTGGCGCCGGTGGTGATCAGGACCTCCGAGTCAGGGTCAGGTGCCAGCCCGTAGAAACGTTCCTGGTGGGCGGCCACCGCGGCACGCAACTGGGGGATACCCTTGCCGGGTGCGTACTGGTTGGCGCCCGCCGCGATGGCATCCCGGGCGGCGTCAAGGAGTTCCTGCGGACCGTCTTCGTCGGGGAAACCCTGGCCCAGGTTGATCGCCCCGGTCTGGACCGCGAGGTTGGTCATTTCCTCGAAAATCGTGACGCCCAGCCCGCCGTCAGCGGCCAGGAGGTTCGCTCCAAGGGCGGTCCGCTGCCATGGAGCGGGGGCAGAAGGCGCGGAAAGTTCCCGTGACGCATGCATCCAGTCATGGTATCCCGGGCTTCGCATGGGGTAGGTTCGGAGCATGAGACGAGCTGTCTGCCCCGGATCCTTTGATCCCATCCATAACGGCCATCTCGAAGTCATTGCCCGCGCTGCCGGTCTCTTCGACGAAGTCATTGTGGCCATTTCCACCAACTACGCCAAGAAGTACCGGTTCAGCCTCGATGAGCGCCTCGAAATGGCGCGGGAAACCCTTGCGTCCCTCAAGGGGATCGTTGTGGAACCTGTAGGGGAGGGGCTGCTGGCTGAATACTGCCGGCAGCGGGGCGTCTCGGCCATCGTTAAGGGGCTTCGGTCCTCGTCGGACTTCGATTACGAATTGCCCATGGCCACGATGAACAGGCAACTGAGCGGCGTGGAAACTGTCTTCCTGCCTGCGGAAGCGCATTACATCCACCTGTCGTCGACCCTCATCAAGGAGGTGGCCGGACTGGGCGGCAACGTCTCCGAGTACGTCCCCAGGTCCGTGCTGCGGAGACTGCTGGCGGGCGAGCCTTCGGCGAATCAGCAGCCCAGGCGGTAGGCTGGTCCGGTACTTCGGCGGTATCGCCGGCCGGTTTGAGTCCCTGTGGCTCTTCAGGCTAAGATGGTACGTCGGTCATATGTTCAACAGGAGTTCTCATTAAAAGAGATGCTGGTTCGCCCCTGGCGTTCGACGTCAAGGACCTCGGGCGCAGCCCGGGAAGCATGCGGACACTGAAGGAACATGTACCCGCACCTGGTGATCTTGGTGTGGCGCTCATTGGCGTTCAGGAAGGCTCGGATATCGAGCTGGACCTGAGGCTGGAGGCCGTACACGAAGGAATCCTGGTATCAGGAACCGTCCTCGCCGGTGTAACCGGGGAATGCGGCCGATGCCTGGATCCCCTTGCGTATGACCTTGAGGTCAATGTGCAAGAACTTTTCTTCTACGAAGGTGCTGAGCTTTCAGGCGAAGAAGAAGATGAAGAGCAACGTCGAGTCGAGCACGATGTAATCGATCTTGAACCGGTGTTGCGGGACGCGGTTGTCACCAACCTGCCGTTCCAGCCGGTGTGCCGGGAAGACTGCCAGGGCCTTTGCTCCGAATGTGGAGTACGCCTGGAAGACGAGCCGGGGCACCACCACGAGGTCTTGGATCCTCGCTGGGCTGCCCTAGCTGATATGGCTAAGCCTGACCGGCAAAATTGATTTGTACGTGTTTGTCTAGAGAGAAATGAGTTAGCCGTGGCTGTTCCCAAGCGGAAAATGTCTCGCTCGAATACCCGCGCCCGCCGCTCGCAGTGGAAGGCGACCGCCCCCCACCTGGTGAAGACCGTTGAAAACGGCCAGGTCACCTACAGCCTGCCGCACCAGGCTAAGGTCGTTACCGACTCTGCTGGCACTGCGCTGTTCCTTGAGTACAAGGGCCGCAAGGTCGCTGACGTCTAATCGGCCACTCAGGCTGACTGATGTCTTCAACTGAAGAGCTTCTGAAGCGTCTCGGCGTCACTATTGACGCCGGGACGCTTCGTCTTGCGCTCACACACCGTTCCTACGCCTACGAAAACGGCGGGATACCCACCAACGAGCGGCTGGAATTCCTGGGGGACTCAATCCTGGGCTTCTCAGTCACGGATTCCCTCTACCGGGACAACCCGGATCTCCCTGAGGGCGAGCTGGCCAAGCGGCGTTCGGCCGTGGTCAGCACCCGGGCGCTTGCCAACATCGGCCGGAGCCTTGGCATCGGCGAGTTCATCTACCTGGGACAGGGCGAGAAACTCACGGAGGGCAAGAACAAAGCCTCCATCCTCGCTGACACCATGGAAGCGCTGATCGGTGCCACCTATCTCTCCAACGACATTGAGACCGCGCGACAGCTGGTCATGCGATTGATCGGACCCTTGCTCAAGGATGCCGCCGTACTGGGTGCCGGGACTGACTGGAAGACCAGCATCCAGGAGCTTGCGGCAAGCCGGCAACTTGGAACCATCCACTATGCAGTGGAGGGCGCAGGGCCGGACCACGCACGCACTTTCAGCGCCGTCCTGAATATCGGCGGCAAGCCCTACGGCAAGGGCACCGGCCATTCCAAGAAGGAAGCGGAGCAGGAGGCTGCGGCGGATGCCTGGCGTGTCCTGTCCGGACCCGGTGCCGCTGACGGCGCCGGCAAGTCCTCCGGCTCCGTCCCCGCCAAGTAGCCTCCCGTGCCTGAACTGCCAGAGGTGGAGGTGGTCCGCCGCGGCCTGGTGAGCTGGGTCCGCGGCAGGACCATCGAGTCCGTCGATGTGCTGGACCCCCGCTCCATCCGCCGCCACGCCCTCGGCGCGGAGGACTTCATCGGCAACCTGCAGGGTGCCACTGTGTCCGACGTCGTCCGGCGCGGCAAATTCCTGTGGCTGCCCTTGGACGATGGTTCCGCACGCGCGGCAGGCAACGGACATGCTCCGCCACCGGGCGTGGCGCTGATGGCACACCTGGGGATGAGCGGGCAACTCCTGATGCAGGATTCGGACGTCCCCGATGAAAAGCACCTGAAAGTACGGATCCACCTCAGCCCCAGTGAGGGAATGCCTGCCGAGTTGCGGTTTGTGGACCAGCGTATTTTCGGTGGACTCTTCGTCACCGGTTTGGTTCACACAGACGACGGCGGCCCCGGCGGCCTCGCGGAGTCACCCCTTCCGCTGATCGCCGAGGAAGCGTCACATATTGCCCGGGATCCACTGGACCCGGCCTTCTCGTTCGACCGTTTCTACCAGCGCCTGCGTGTGCGCAAGACCGGGTTGAAACGGGCGCTCCTGGACCAGGGGCTGGTCTCGGGCATCGGGAACATCTACGCCGATGAGGCCCTCTGGCGTGCGCGGCTGCACTACGCACGGCCTACCGACAAGCTGCGGCGCGCTGACGCCGTCCGGGTTATCGAAAGCGCCCGCGAGGTCATGCTCGATGCCCTGGCCGCCGGCGGAACCAGTTTCGATTCGCTGTACGTCAACGTCAACGGCGCCTCCGGATACTTTGACCGGTCGCTCAACGCCTACGGTCGGGAAGGCGAGCCCTGCAAACGATGCGCGGCTGCAGGAATCCACGCCACCATACGCCGTGAACAGTTCATGAACCGCTCCTCCCACACCTGCCCGGTGTGCCAGCCGCGCCCCCGCAACGGACGCTGGTAACGCCAAGCAAAAGTTTCGGCTTTCTTGATTCCCCCACCGGCCACCGGCTGGCAAGCTGGCCCGGAACAGGCGGTGCGCGGCCCGCGGGAGTGCAACGCCATCCCAGCTGATTGAGGGACGGGCTGCCGTTGTACATATCGATGTCGGACCGCAAAGGCGGCCGCAGGGACCAGGCGGACACTGTCAGCCCCGCCACCCGCACAGCATTCCGGCTGTCCCCGGTAATTGTCTGGCTTGGCATCGTCAGTATGGCCACCGACATCTCTTCCGAGTCCGTGGCCGCCGTCCTTCCCCTCTATGTCACGGGGTTCCTGGGGCTTTCCACCATTGCCTTCGGAATTATCGACGGCATCAACCAGGGCGCCAGCTCCATAGTCCGGATTGGTGCCGGCTGGGTCGCCGACCGGACCGGCCGGCCCAAGAGCGTGGCCGTGGCCGGATACGGGCTCTCGATGGTGGCCCGCGTGGGCTTCCTCTTTGCCGGCGGGTTCTGGTCGATAGCAGCCATCATTACCGGCGACCGGGTTGGCAAGGGGATCCGCACCGCCCCGCGCGACGTCATGATCGCTGAGGCAGCGCAGCCCGACTATCTTGCGCGGTCGTTCGGTGTCCACAGGATGCTGGACAACATCGGCGCGGCAGCCGGTCCGCTGATTGCGTTCGCGCTGCTTTCACTGATCCCCAACGGGTACAGCAGCGTCTTTGTGGTGTCGCTGGCATTTGCCGCCATCGGTGTCGCCGTGCTGCTGCTGACAGTGCCGAACAGAACGGTATGGCCCGGCAAGGCACCGGCGCCGGAGCCTGCCACCGTGGAACCGTTGGCCGAAGCGCCGCAGCAGCAACCAAGAGCGGGCTGGTCGCGGACCTCGTGGCGGGCGCTAAGGGTCCAGGGACTGCCACGGCTGCTCGTTGCGGCAGGGCTGCTGGGCATCCTGACCATCGGTGACGGCTTCGTTTACCTGCTGCTGCAAAGCCGCGAAGCGTTTCCCGCGCAGTGGTTCCCCCTCCTGTTCGTGGGCACCAACGCCGCGTTCCTCGTCTTCGCGATCCCCATCGGCCGCCTGGCCGACCGGTGGGGCCGGGTGCCGGTTTTCCTGGCCGGCCACCTGGCGCTGCTCGCCTGTTACCTGCTGACAGCCGTCCCATCCGGCGGCACGGCAGCCACCCTTGGCTGCCTGCTGCTGCTCGGCCTGTTCTATGCCGCAACGGACGGGGTCCTCGCAGCACTGGTCTCCCAGCTGGCGGTGCCGGAACACCTCGGCACTGCGCTCGGTACGGCTCAGACCGTGGTGGCCCTGAGCCGGATGGTGTCAGCGGCTGCGTTCGGCGTGTTGTGGTACGCCGCGGGCCCCGCAGCAGCGGCGGCCTGCGTAGCTGTTCTCCTTGTCCCTGCCCTGGGCGCAGCGACTGCACTCCTGAGCCGCACCCCGCGGACTGCGTCATGAGCGGCCGGCCCCAGCAGGTCCGGGCCGTCCGCCAGGAAGGAAAGGGCGACGGCGGCGGGCGGGCTGCCGCTGCGGATCCCCGCCTCCGGTCCGCTGCCGGAGTCCCCCGGCGGATAGTGGCTCTGCTGGCGGTCACGCTCCTGGCCCTGGCCGCGGCCGGAGCCTACGCCGCCGCGGCGTTCCAGGAGGCCCGAAACAGCCAGGCCGCCGTGCCCGCGGTCCAGGTCGCTGCAGCAGGCGCCCTCCCCGCGGAACCCTTCGTGATGTTCCGCAACACCGCCGCAGGCCAGGGGTACGGTGAAGCCGCCTTTGCACCACTCGCCAATCCGTCGGGGGAACGGTTCCTCTCCGGCCGCGCCTGCGACCGCGTCTATGCCACCCGGGAGCTCGTCAGCTGCCTGTCGACGCAGAACATGATTCCCACCCGGTTCGAGGCAAGCATTTTGGGCCCTGCGCTTCAGCCGTTGCAGGGCTGGGAGCTCGGAGGCATCCCCAGCCGGACCCGGATCAGTCCCGACGGTGCCCTCGTAGCCAGCACGGTCTTCGTGGCAGGCCATTCCTACGCGTCCGCCGGATTCTCCACCGAGACCGTAATCCGCGGCGCAGACGGCACCGTCCACGGAAACCTCGAGACCTTCGCACTGATGTCAGGCGGAACCCGGATCAAGGCCACGGACCGGAACATCTGGGGCGTGACGTTCGTCCCTGGCGCGCCCAACGCGTTCTACGCCACTGCCTCGTCACAAGGAAGCATCTGGTTGGTCCGCGGCGACCTGGTCGAGCGGACGCTGACAGTGGTTGCTTCAGGAGTGGAATGCCCGTCCATCTCCCCGGACGGCAAGCGGATTGCCTTCAAGAAGAGTGACTCCGGGACCCTGGTGGGTGACCGCCGCCCCGCCGTGCTGGATCTCGCCACGGGGAACGTCACAGTGCTGGGCGAACAACGGAACCTTGACGACCAGATCGAGTGGCTGGACGGCAACACCATCCTCTATGGCCTTCCCCGCGATGACACCGGCCTGGACAGCGATATCTGGTCCCTGTCCACACGTCCCGGAGCAACACCGGAACTCTTCATCGAACATGCCTGGTCTCCGGCCGTGGTCCGATGACGCGTCCTGGCCCGACTGCTGGCGGTTTGCTGCCGTGCCGGGCGGGACAGGCGGCGCCGGATCCGCGACTTTTGGCCGCAACCCGGTAGATTTAGGACCGCCAAGCAGCCGCCCAGCCCCGTCCAGGAGACCCGAAAAGCCTTGCACCTCAAAAGCCTGACCGTCCGGGGGTTCAAGTCCTTTGCCTCCGCCACCACCTTCGACTTCGAAGCCGGAGTCACTGCCGTGGTGGGGCCCAACGGCTCCGGCAAGTCCAATGTTGTGGACGCACTGGCCTGGGTGATGGGGGAGCAGGGCGCCAAGACCCTCCGCGGCGGCAAGATGGAGGACGTCATCTTTGCGGGGACCTCCGGCCGCCCCCCACTGGGACGGGCACACGTATCGCTGACCATTGATAACACTGACGGCGCCCTGCCCATTGAGTACAGCGAAGTCACCATCTCCCGGACACTGTTCCGCACAGGAGGCTCGGAGTACGCCATCAACGGTGCCGGCTGCCGGCTGCTGGACATCCAGGAGTTGCTCTCCGATTCCGGCATGGGCCGGGAAATGCATGTCATCGTGGGCCAGGGCCAGCTGGACCGGGTCCTTCACGCCACCCCCGAGGATCGCCGGGGCTTCATCGAAGAGGCCGCCGGCATCCTCAAGCACCGCCGGCGCAAGGAACGGACGGTGCGCAAACTTGAGGCAATGCAGGCTAACCTGCAGCGCCTCACGGACCTGACGGGCGAGATCCGCCGCCAGCTCACACCGTTGGGCAAGCAGGCCGAGGTGGCACGCCGCGCCCAGCGCGTCCAGTTCGACGTCCGGGATGCCCGCGCCCGCCTGCTGGCCGACGATCTGGTGCAGCTCCAATTGGTCTTGCAGCAGGACGTCGCCGACGAAGCCGCGCTGAAGGAGCGGCGGACCATCGTGGGGCAGGAACTGGAGTCCGGGCGCCGGCAACAGGCTGCCCAGGAGCAGCTCGCAGCAGAGGCAACGCCGCGCCTCAATGCGGCCCGGGATACGTGGTACCGGCTGACCGCCGTCCGGGAGCGGCTCCGTTCACTGGGCTCGCTGGCCCAGGAAAGAAGCCGCGTGCTCGGATCCGTGGACGAGGCGCCGTCGGGGGGCCGGGATCCCGAGCAGCTGGAACGGCAGGCAGCGCGCGTGGGCAGCGAACTGACCGGACTGGAAGAGTCGCTCGCGGGCCGGCGGACCGCCCTGGAAGCCGCAACGGCGGCCAAGGCGGAAGCAGAGCGTGCGGCGCAGGCCGAGGACCAGCGCCTCACCGCCGAACTGCGTGCGGTGGCCGACCGCAGGGAAGGCCTGGCGCGCCTCGCGGGCCAGGTTGGGGCTGCCCGCTCCCGGGTGGAGTCCGCCCAGGCGGAGCTCGGCCGGCTGCGCGAGTCACTGTCCGCGGGTGCCGGACGGCGTGCCAGGGCGCAGGAAGAGTTCACCGCCCTGGAAAACCAAGTGGCGGGCGTGGAGGAAGGCGAAGAGTCCCTCGACGCAGAGTACGAGGCCGCCAGCGAAGCGCTGGATACCGTGCTGCAGGAAATCTCGGACCTCACATCAGAAGTCAACGAGGGCATCCGCCGGCGCGATGCCCTCGCAGCCCGCCTCGAGGCCTTGAAGCTCGGCCTGGAGCGCAAGGACGCAGCCAGGCACGTCCTGCAGTCCGGGCTTGGCGGGGTCCAGGGAGCGCTCGCCGCTGAGCTCCGGGTGCGGGCCGGTTATGAGACCGCCATAGCAGCCGCGCTCGGGGAAGCCTCCGAGGCGCTCCTGGTCGATGACCCGTCCACTGCGGAGTCCGTCCTGCAGATGCTCAAGGACGAAGACGCCGGCCGGGCAGCGTTGCTGCTGGTTCCCGCTGGCCCGCCGCACGAAGACCCTCCACTGGCCCCGGCACTCCCGGAAGGTGCAGTCCTGGCCGCAGGTCTCGTCGATGCGGCCGACGCCTATATCCCGCTGGTGCGGCACCTGCTGTGCCGGACCGCCGTCGTACATGACATCCGGGCCGCTGCGGCCCTCGTAGCGGAACAGCCCGGCCTGACTGCCGTCACCCACGCGGGAGACGTCTTTACCGCCGTCTCCGTCACCGGTGGCTCGGCGAAGGCGCCGTCACTCCTGGAAGTCCAGGCCGCCGTGGACGACGCCGACAGGGAGCTTGGGCAGGTTACCGCTGCCTTGGAGCGCAACAGGTTCGCCCTCGCCACGGCCGAGGCGAAGCGCACCGGAGCGCAGGAAAAGGCGGACGCCGCCCTGGACAGGCTGCACGAGTCCGACGCGCGGCTGGCCGCCGTGGCTGAGCGGCTGGGACACCTGAACTCAGTACTGCGCAGCGCCGTGGGTGAAAGCGACCGGCTCGCGGCCTCGCTGGCCCGTGCCGAGGCCAACGTGGAGTCAGAGGAGCAGGCGCTCGCGGCCATTACCGCCCGCCTTGCCGCGGCCCAGGAGGTGCCGCTCGAGCAGGAACCCTCAACGGCGGAACGTGATGCCCTCGCGAAGGCTGCCTCGGCCGCACGTGCGGCCGAGGTGGAGGCCAGGTTGTCGCTGCGGAGCACCGAGGAACAGGTGGCGGCCACACGCAACCGCGTCGCCTCGCTGGAACGTGCTGCCGCCACCGAACGGCGTGCACGTGAGGAGGCGGCCGAAAGGGCGCGGCGCCGGCGCATCGAGGCCCGGCGGGCAGCCGCGGTCCGGGCGGCTGTGGACTCGGCCCTGGATTTCGTGGACGTGTCCGTCGATATGGCTCGGCACGCCCGTGACCTGGCGGAAGAAAACCGCGAACGCCGGGACAGGGAGCTGCAGGAACTGCGCTCCGCGAACGAACTGCTCGCGAAGGAGCTTGCCGAGCTGACCGACAACGTCCACCGTGACGAGCTCGCCAGGGCCCAGCAGCGCGCCCGCATCGAGGCCCTCGAAACGCGGTCGGTCGATGAGCTCGGGATCACCCCTGACGCCCTGGTGGCCGAGTTCGGCCCGCACGTCGCTGTTCCGGTTCCAGCGGAAGAAACGGGTGACAAGTGGGCTGCCCTGCGCGCCCCGGTGGATGAAACGGGTGAGGCCATTGTCAACGGCGTGCCGTTCGTCAGGGCTGAACAGGAGAAACGCCTCCGGAAGGCCGAGCGCGATCTGTCCAGCCTGGGCAAAGTCAATCCGCTGGCGCTGGAGGAGTTCGCGGCACTGGAGGAGCGCCACCAGTTCCTCAGCACCCAGCTGGAGGACCTCAAGGCAAGCCGCAAGGACCTGCTGGACATCATCAAGGAGGTGGACGACAGGGTCCAGAGGGTGTTCACCGAGGCATTCGAGGACACCCAGTCACAGTTCGTTCGGGTTTTCGACCGGCTTTTCCCCGGCGGCGAAGGCCGGCTGGTCCTGACCGACCCCGCGGACATGCTCACCACCGGAATCGAAGTGGAGGCCCGCCCAGCGGGCAAGAAGATCAAAAGACTGTCACTGCTGTCCGGCGGGGAGCGATCCCTGACGGCGGTGGCCCTGCTCGTGGCCATCTTCAAGGCCCGCCCCTCACCGTTCTATGTCATGGATGAGGTGGAGGCGGCCCTCGACGACACCAACCTGGGCCGGTTGATCACCATCTTCGAAGAACTGCGTGAGTCCAGCCAGCTCATTGTCATTACCCACCAGAAGCGCACCATGGAAGTGGCAGACGCCCTTTACGGAGTGACCATGCGCGGCGACGGCGTCTCCACCGTGATCAGCCAGCGCCTGGACAACGGCGACTGAACGCCGCCCGCCGCCGAACATTCGGCCGGGCAGGCGCCTGAGTAACGGCAGGTCAGCCCCCTGCCACGGCGGGAAAGGGCTCCGGTGGTTATGAGAAGCTAGGGGAGTGAACGACATCCTTCCCATAATCCTGTCCATTCTCGGTGCCCTGGTGGTTGTCGGAGCCCTGATCCCGGTCCTGGTGAAGACGCGGAAGAACATCAACCGCTACCCGGAAACGCGCGACGCAAACGACCCCGAAGTCCGGCCAGGTGGCGGCACCCTCGTGGCCGACGAGACTGCCACGACGGAGCGGACAGCCCCCGCCGAGGCGGACCTTGACGGCGCGGCCACCACGGTGCCCGACGACGCCGCCGGACTGGAAGTCATTCCGGTTGAAACACCCCTGCCCGTAGCAGGACGCCTGACCCGGCTGCGCGAACGCCTGGTCCGCTCCAACAGCATCATGGGCAAGGGCCTGCTGGCCCTCCTTTCGAGCGACAAGATCGATGAGAACGTCTGGGACGAGGTGGAAGAAACCCTCCTCCTGGCGGACCTCGGCACCGAACCGACCATGCAGCTGGTGGATGCCCTCCGCGAACGTGTCAAGGTACTCGGTACCCGCAGCCCGGAGCACGTCAAGGCCATGCTGCGCGAGGAACTCATCAAGGTGGTTGACCCCACCATGGACCGCACCCTCAATGTCCAGCGCCACGGAGACAAGCCGGCCGTCATGATGGTGGTGGGCGTCAACGGAGTGGGCAAGACCACCACCGTGGGCAAGCTGGCGCGCGTGCTGGTGGCTGAAGACAAGGACGTGATCCTCGGTGCCGCGGACACCTTCCGTGCCGCCGCCGCCGAGCAGCTGGCCACCTGGGGACAGCGGGTGGGCGTTCCCACCGTCAAGTCCGACATCGACGGTGCAGACCCCGCGTCGGTGGCCTACGAAGCCGTGAAGGCAGGCATCGACCAGGAGGTCGACGTCGTCATGATCGACACCGCCGGCCGGCTGCAGAACAAGGTGGGCCTCATGGACGAACTCGGCAAGGTCAAGCGCGTCGTGGAAAAGCTCGCCGAAGTGGACGAGGTCCTGCTGGTCCTGGACGCAACCACCGGCCAGAACGGCCTCAACCAGGCCCGCGTCTTCTCCGAGGTGGTCAACATCACCGGCATCGTCCTGACCAAACTGGACGGCACCGCCAAGGGTGGCATCGTCGTCGCGATCCAGAAGAGCCTCGGCGTCCCGGTCAAGCTGATCGGCCTGGGCGAAGGCGCGGACGACCTCGCTCCGTTCGACGCCGAGCAATTTGTGGACGCGCTGCTGAACTAGCCGCTAACCCTTCTTTCGGCCCGCTGCGTCCTGTGACGCGGCGGGTCGAAGTGTTTCCGGCGTGGCCAGCCACGCAAGGACGGCCAGGAGCAGGACCCCGCCCGTAACGCCGAAAGCCCAGCCGAAGCCCAGCCGGTCGGCGAGCAGGCCGGCAAGGACGGGACCCACGATCGCACCGACGTCGGACGTCATCTGGTAGACCGCCAGCACCTTGCCGCCGGACCGGCCGCTGCCGATCACATCTGCGACCGCTGCCTGCTGGGCAGGGCCGAACAGGCCCGAGCCGACGCCGGCGAGTGCGGAAGCGGCAAGGAACCACGGCAGGCTCTGGGCGAAGCCGATGCCCGCGGTGGACAGGCCCGCCACCGCCAGCCCCCACATCATCATGGGCCTGCGTCCCAGCGAATCTGCCAGGCGGCCGGAGAATGAAAGCGCCGCCGCATTGCCCGCCGCGAAAACTGCCAGGGCCAGCCCGGCCGCCTCGGGACCGGCTCCGAAGGCCGCCGCAGCAAACAGCGGGACGGTGGCCATCCGGACCCCGAACGTAGCCCACCCGTTGGCAAAACTGGAGGCCAGTGCGGCCCGGTAGGCTCCGGTCCGCAGGGCCTCGCCGAAGGGCATATCAGGCGCCCGGTTGACCGCGGGGCCGGAGCCGCGCCGTTGGTGGCTCAGCTGCGTCTGCACCACCGCTGCCGCGATGACCAAGGCCGCCGCGTAGGCAAGGAACGGAACCCGCAGGCCGAATCCTGCAAGCAGGCCGCCGACGATCGGTCCGCAGACGTTGCCGATCAGGAACGCGGAGGCGTAGGCCCCGGACACTCTGCCCCGGCTCTCCGGCGGCGCCAGCCTGACCACCAGGGCCATGGACGCCACTGTAAACATCACCGAACCTGCTCCGCCCAGTCCACGGAACAGCAACAGCTGCCAGTAGCTCCCGGCAAAGGCGCAAGCCGCCGTTGAGGCCGCCACGATGAGCAGCCCCGACACATAGACCGGCCGTTCCCCGAGCTTGGCGATCAGGGCACCGCCGGCCGGGGCGAAGACCAGCCGCATGAACGCAAAGATCGCCACGATCACGGCGGCTTCCGTGTTGCCCACGCCGAAGGTTGTGGCGAATTGCGGCAATACAGGCGCAACAAGCCCGAATCCCAGGGCGATCAGGAACGCGGCGGCCAGCATCACCTTGATATCGCGGGGAAGCTTGTCCCGGCGGGGCCGCAGGCGGGCCAGGATCCTTGAAGCGGTGCCGCTGGCGCGGGCTTCTGCCGTCATGATGCACAGTTCCTTGCAGGGAGGGTCGCCGGCTGCCGGCGGGAGTGGTGAAACACAACCGTAACAAGGCGGATATGCACCATTTACTTCCTAGAGGTTGTTGTAACAGTCCGGCAATCTAAATCCTCTGCGGGCGAAACACGCCGCCGACACACTCGTTACAGGACGCAAAGGGCGTTGGCAGGCGGAGGACTCCGCAAGATTCGGAAGAGAGGACGTGCACCATGGAACTTACCGCAGGTCACGTTTGGGTCATGGTGTCCGCAGCACTCGTGCTGCTGATGACACCGGGGCTGGCATTTTTCTACGGCGGCATGACGCGCGCCAAAGCGGCACTGAACATGATGATGATGAGTTTCATCTCCATCGGCATGGTCGGAGTTGTCTGGGTCCTCTGGGGATACTCGATGTCTTCCGGCGAGGGCTTCCTCCAGATGGTGGGCAACCCGTTCGCCAAGTTCGGCCTTGCCAACATCGACACCCCTGACGGCCTCATCATGGTGGGCTTCGGCGCAACGTTCGCCATCATCACCGTGGCCCTCATCAGCGGCGCCATCGCAGACCGGGCAAAGTTCGGTGCCTGGAGCGTTTTCGTCCCAGTCTGGGTAACCCTGGTGTACTGCCCCCTCGCCTACATGGTGTGGGGCGGCGGCCTCTTCAGCGAAGAAGGCGCCGTTGGTGCCGCACTGGGTGAAGCCATTGACTTCGCGGGCGGCACTGTGGTCCACATCAACGCCGGTGTAGCGGCGCTCATCCTCGTCTTCATCGTGGGCAACCGCAAGGGCTTCGGCAAGGACCCGAACCACCGCCCGCACAACATCCCGTTCGTCATGCTGGGCGCTGCCCTCCTGTGGTTCGGCTGGTTCGGCTTCAACGGCGGCGCCGCCACCACGGCCGAGCAGGGCGGCCTCATCTGGGTCAACACCCTGGCAGCTCCGGCAGCGGCAATGCTCGGCTGGCTCGTGACCGAGCGGATCCGCGACGGGCACCCCACGTCCCTGGGCGCCGCTTCCGGTGTGGTCGCCGGCCTCGTGGCCATTACCCCGGCCTGCGCCAACGTCAGCCCCGTCGGTGCCCTCGGCCTGGGCCTCGTGTCCGGTGTGGCTTCCGCACTGGCAGTCGGCCTTAAGTTCCGCTGGGGCTTTGACGACTCGCTGGACGTCGTCGGCGTCCACCTGGTCTCCGGCATCATCGGTACCGTGGCCCTGGGCTTCATTGCACTGCCCGCCGACGGTGCGGGTGGCGGCCTCTTCTACGGTGGCGGCTTCGCCCAGCTCTGGGCCCAGCTCGCAGCTGCCGGCATCGCCATCGCCTACTCGGCCGTGATGACCACCATCATCGCGCTGGCTATCCACAAGACCATGGGCTTCCGCGTCTCGCAGGAACAGGAAACGGTGGGTGTGGACCTTAGCCTGCACGCCGAGACCGCCTACGAGTTCGGCGTCTCCGGACACGGCGGCAGCTTCCAGCCGCTGCACGACATGATCACCGGCAAGAACCAGGCAGAAACCGCCGGCAGTGCCGCGGCAGCAGATGCCAAGAAGTCAGAAACCGCAACAGGCAAGGAAAGCGTGGGGGCATGAAACTGATCACCGCAATCGTCAGGCCCGAGAAGCTTGAAGCCATCCGGGAAGGCCTGGAGGCCTACGGAGTGCAGGGCCTGACGGTCAGCGCAGCCAGCGGCTACGGCCGGCAGCGGGGCTACACCGAGGTGTACCGCGGCGCCGAGTACAACGTGGACCTGCTGCCCAAGATCCGGGTAGAGGTGCTGGCTACGGACGAGCAGGCCGACGACATCCTGGATGTCATCATCGCCAGCTCCAACACTGGCAGGGCGGGTGACGGCAAGGTCTGGACCATGGATGTCTTTGAGGCAGTCCGGGTCAGGACCGGCGAACGCGGCGTCGCCGCCATCTAGGACAGCTAGTCCGCCGGACCCTGCCGCGGGGCGTAGGCAGACGGACGCGGGGTGGGCGGGAACCGGAAGGTTTCCGCCCACCCCGCTTTGGCGTTTAAGGCGTGCGGACCGACCTTAAGGCACGAAGCGCTCACTGCCCTTCCCGGGAGGTGGGCCAGGCCGCCGGACCCGCCGACCCGGCGTCGTATTCCTCCAGGGGAACCGAACCCTGCGCCCAGGCCTGCAGTACCGGTTCGACGATCCGCCAGCAATCCTCGGCGGTGTCACCGCGCACCGACAGCAACGGGTCTCCGGTCAGCACACCTTCAAGGACCTCACCGTAGGGAAGCAGATCGGAGGCGCTCAGCTCCGCCTCGAGGGTGACCCGGCCAAGGCTGAAGATGTTTCCGGGGCCGTTGACGTCGACATCGAACTCAAGGGTGTCCGGCCCGAATCCGACCCTCAGCTGGTTCGGAGAGTCGACGCCCGTGAAGCCCTGCGGCAGGTGCGGCACCGGAAGGAACGTGATCACAGCTTCTTTGCGCTTCTTTCCCAGCGCCTTGCCGGACCGGAGGATGAAGGGAACGCCGTTCCAGCGCCAGTTGTCGATTCCAATCCGGATTTCAGCCAGCGTCTCTGTGCCGCGGTCCGGGTCCACGCCGTCCTCGCGGGCATAATCCGGCACAGACTTGCCTCCTACGGTGCCTGCACCATAGCGGGCGCGCCGGGTGGAACCGGTAAATGGCGGCGCAACGCTGGCCGCGCGAAGGACGGAGGCGATGGCGTCGCGCAGGTCCCGCTCGCCCAGGGTGGCCGGCGGTTCAATGGCCAAAAGGGCCATCACCTGCAGGAGGTGGCTCTGGATCATGTCACGCAGGGCGCCGGCGCCGTCGTAATAGCGGGCCCGGCCCTCCAGCGCGAGGTCCTCGTCGAAAAAGATCTCGACTTTCTCCACGTGCCGCCGGTTCCAGACCGGTTCCAGGAAGTTGTTGGCGAACCGCAGGCCGAGGATGTTCAGGACAGTGGCCTTCCCCAGGAAGTGGTCCACGCGGTGGATGTGGTCTTCCGGAACCAGCCGGGCAAGCGTCCTGTTCAGGGACCGCGCCGATTCCTCGCTGGAGCCAAAGGGCTTCTCCATCACCAGCCGCGTCCCCGCCGGCACCTCTTCGGGGCGGAGTGCTTCGCACGCCAGCTGGCTGATCCGCGGCGGCAGCGCGAAATAGACGGCGGTGGGGCCGTCGAGGCTTTCCAGCAGGGAGGCGAGGGTGCCGGCAGCCGTGACATCCACCTGGTGGTACGCCGTGTCCTTTTCCAGGGCAGCCAGCGCGTCCTTGCCGTCCGGCCCCGCGGTGTCCATTGCTGCGGCGAAAGAGGACTGCACCCGCTCCCGCCACTGTTCCGGTGTCCAGGGGTCGGAGCCGGCGCCCACCAGGCGGAGGCCCTCCGCCCGGCCGGCGGCCACGAGGCGGGCCAGTCCAGGGAGGAGCAGCCGGCCTGTGAGGTCGCCTGAGGCGCCGAGGATGAGCAGGGTCTTGACAGTTGGTTGGCTCGTCATTTGGCCAGCATGCCATCTGGCGTGCCCGACTTGGTACCCTAGATAGTCGAGTCCCGATCATCTCCTGAAAGAAGTTCACGGCGCGTGTTCAATTCACTCTCTGACCGGTTGACAGCAACCTTCAAGAATCTCCGCGGCAAGGGCCGCCTGACGGAGGCCGACGTCGATGCCACCGTCCGGGAGATCCGCCGCGCCCTGCTGGACGCGGACGTTGCCGTTCCCGTGGTGCGGGAATTCACCGGCCGCGTGCGCGAACGTGCGTTGGGCGCCGAGGTTTCAGCAGCGCTGAACCCCAGCCAGCAGATCGTCAAGATCGTCAACGAGGAACTCAAGGAGATCCTCGGCGGCGAAACCCGGCGCATCCGGCTGGCCAAGAACGGCCCCACCATCATCATGCTGGCAGGCCTTCAGGGTGCGGGTAAGACCACCCTCGCCGGCAAGCTGTCCAAATGGCTGAAGTCGCAGGGACACAGCCCCATCCTGGTGGCCTGTGACCTGCAGCGTCCCAACGCGGTGACCCAGCTCCAGGTGGTTGGCCAGCGTGCCAACGTGCCGGTTTTCGCCCCCCACCCGGGTGCCACCTCAACCGAGCTTGAGCACCCGGCCGGAGACCCCGTCGCCGTTGCCCGCGCCGGCGTTGAGGAAGCCCGCCAGAAGCTGCACGACGTCGTCATCGTCGACACCGCCGGACGCCTCGGCGTTGACGCGGACATGATGGAGCAGGCGCGCCAGATCCGCCGTGCCATTGTGCCCAACGAAGTCCTCTTCGTCATTGACTCGATGATCGGCCAGGACGCCGTGAACACGGCCCTGGCGTTTGACGAGGGCGTCAACTTCACCGGCATCGTCCTGTCGAAGCTCGACGGCGATGCCCGCGGTGGTGCCGCGCTGTCCGTCTCCTCGGTCACCGGCAAGCCCGTCATGTTCGCGTCCACCGGTGAGGGCCTGGACGACTTTGAGCTTTTCCACCCGGACCGGATGGCCTCGCGCATCCTGGACATGGGCGACGTCCTCACGCTGATTGAGCAGGCCGAGAAGTCCTGGGACAAAGACGAAGCTGCCCGGATGGCGAAGAAATTCGCCGACCAGGAAGACTTCACCCTTGACGACTTCCTGGCCCAGATGCAGCAGATCCGCAACATGGGCTCCATGAAGAAAATGCTCATGATGATGCCTGGTGCCCAGAACATCCGCCAGCAGCTGGAGCAGTTCGACGAACGCGAGATTGACCGCGTTGAAGCCATTGTCCGGTCCATGACCCCGCACGAACGCGTGGCCCCGAAGATCATCAACGGTTCGCGGCGCGCCCGCATCGCCCGTGGTTCCGGTGTGCACGTCTCCGAGGTCAATGGCTTGTTGGAACGCTTCGCACAGGCCCAGAAAATGATGAAGAAGATGGCCCAGGGCGGCATGCCAGGGATGCCCGGAATGCCTGGCCTCCCCGGTGCCGGGGGCGGCACGCGGAAGAACGCAAAGAACGCACCCAAGAAGAAGGCCCGGTCCGGCAACCCGGCGAAGGCCGCCCAGGAACGCAAGGACGCCGAAGCGCGCCGCGCCAATGCGTCCAAGGCGCTGCCCACCGGAGCTTCCTTCGGCCAGCAGGCGGGTGACTTCGACCCGTCCCAGATGAACCTGCCCAAGGGTTTCGATAAGTTCCTGGGGAAGTAGGAACCTCCCCGCAATCAGCGCCAAGTGTTGTCGGAAACGCGCCAACGACACTTGGCGCTGTTCAGTTAAGATGCCGGCGCCGTGGAATAGGGTTGGGGGATGTTCAAGCAGAGGGTAGTGTTCGTGCACGGCTCGGGGAGCTTCGGCGCCGCCGCCTGGCCCCGGCAGCACGGCATGGCGCTGATGTACGATGCGCTGTTCCTCCGCCGGCACGGGTACCACAGCACCGCCGAGCCCCTGGAGTCCTCCTTTGCGGAGGACACAGCCATCGTGCTGCGTTCCCTGGGCGATGACGGGCGCGGTGCTGCCGGCGGACACGTGGTGGCTCACGCGCAGGGAGCCATTCCGGCCATGATGGCGGCCGTGGAGCGCCCGGACCTTGTTCATTCGCTGACCCTGGTGGAACCGGCCTGCCTTTCCCTCACCGCGGAGCTGCCCGCAACCGCCGCCCACATCCGGATGATGAAGCCGCTGTTCGACGTCCGCCACCAGCTCAGCGACGAAGACTTCCAACGGGAGTTCGTCCGCCGCGTCTACGCCGCGGACCTGCACCAGCCAGCCACTCTCGAGGAGAAGCGCTCAGCCCGCCGGCTGCGGCTGCAGTCACCCTCCTGGGAGGCGCCGCTTCACATCGTTCCGGGCGTCCCCACACTGGTCCTCACCGGCGGGTGGGAGCCACTCTATGAGGAAATTGCCGGGTACCTCCGGGAGACCGGCGCACTGCACCGTGTTGCCGCCGGCGGGCACCGGCCCCACGATTCAGCCGACGGCAACCGGGCCATCCGGCAGTTCCTCGCCGATGTCAGCCGGAGTGAACCGGCCCGGGCCTCTTAGCTGCGCGGGCCGGTCAGGGGCAACCCGCCGGTCACCGCCGGCGGCAGGCTCAGCTGCCGGCTGGGACTTCCAGCTCGGGAAGGTACACCTTGCCGCCGGATTCCATGAATTCCCGGCTCTTCTCCCGCATCCCGGATGCTGCTTCTGCTATGGCGCCCTGGGCTTCCGCGGACCCGTACTCGTTGCGGATGTCCTGACTGATCCGCATCGAGCAGAACTTCGGCCCGCACATGGAACAGAAGTGTGCCGTCTTGGCGGGCTCGGCCGGAAGCGTTTCATCATGGAACGCTTCGGCCGTCTCGGGGTCAAGGGAAAGCGCGAACTGGTCCCGCCAGCGGAACTCGAACCTGGCCTTGGACAGGGCATCGTCCCGTTCGTGCGCCCCGGGGTGGCCTTTGGCCAGGTCGGCGGCGTGGGCGGCGATCTTGTAGGTGATAACCCCGGTCTTCACATCGTCCCTGTCGGGCAGTCCCAGATGTTCCTTGGGCGTGACGTAGCAAAGCATGGCGGTGCCGTAGCGCGCGATCTCGGTAGCGCCAATGGCTGAGGTGATGTGGTCGTAGCCTGGGGCCACATCGGTGACCAGCGGGCCCAGCGTATAGAACGGCGCGCCCTTGCACAGTCTCTGCTGGCGCTCCACGTTCTCCCGCACCAGATGAAACGGGACATGGCCCGGCCCTTCCACCATGACCTGCACGTCATGCTTCCAGGCGCGCTCGGTGAGCTCGGCAAGAGTGTCCAGTTCCGCGAACTGCGCAGCATCGTTGGCGTCAGCGGTGGCACCGGGGCGCAGGCCGTCACCCAGCGAGAACGCGACATCGTACCTGGCGAAGATCTCACACAGCTCATCGAAATGCGTGTACAGGAAGTTCTCCTGATGGTGCGCCAGGCACCACCCCGCCATGATCGAACCGCCCCGTGACACGATGCCGGTGACCCTGTTGGCCGTCAGCGGCACGTAACGGAGCAGGACGCCGGCGTGGACCGTCATGTAGTCCACGCCCTGTTCACACTGTTCAATGACGGTGTCCCGGAAAATTTCCCACGTGAGTGCGTTCGCCTCGCCGTTCACCTTTTCCAGGGCCTGGTAGATGGGCACGGTGCCGATCGGCACGGGGGAGTTGCGGATGATCCATTCCCTGGTGGTGTGGATGTCGTCGCCCGTGGAAAGGTCCATCACCGTGTCGGCTCCCCACCGCGTAGCCCACTGCAGCTTGTCCACCTCCTCCGCGATGGAGCTCGTGACCGCAGAGTTGCCGATGTTCGCGTTGATCTTCACCAGGAACGCCTTGCCAATGATCATCGGCTCGGATTCCGGATGGTTGATGTTGCTGGGGATGATGGCCCTGCCGGCGGCAACCTCACTGCGGACCAGTTCCGGATCACAGCTTTCCCGGAGCGCCACGAACCGCATTTCCGGGGTCACCACGCCGTTCCGGGCGTAGTGCATCTGGGTGACTGTCCGGCCGTCGACGGCGCGGCGGGGCACCGGGCGGCCGCCTTTCCATTCCGCAGAGGCGGCGCCGCGGCGCACGGCTGAGCGGCCGTCGTCGAGCAGGTTCCGTTCGCGTCCTCCGTACTCTTCGGTGTCGCCCCGCTCTTCAATCCACTCCGACCGGAAGGGGCTGAGGCCCCGCACCGGGTCGCTTCCCGGGCCTGCTGTCCGGTAGGTGCGGAAGGGGGCGTTTGGCTGTCCGTTGGGCGACGGCTCCAGCGCGATCTCCGTCACCGGGACGCGGATCCCGTGCTGCGGATCATCGATGTAGGCCAGCGAGTGGGACTTCAGGGACTGGGTTACAGGTGCTTCAGGCCTGGCTCCGGCAGGGTGGTTTTGGGCATGGGGCAGCACTGTTTTGGGTGTATTCAAGGAGTACTCACTTCCTTCGCCGGCATTACCCGGACAGGTTCGACGGTCGCAGGCCGCGTCAGCCCGATCTCAGCCCCTGCAGGGGCACCCGTGTGGTCAGGAACGAAGCTACCACACGCGCTGTAGGGGCAAGTGCTGACAGCCCTGTCATATTTGCCGGTGCTAGCCTGACCGGGCAGGAAGAGGAGGCATCCATGCCATACATCATCGGTTTTAGCGGCACCGCCCTTTCGGGACCGGACAGGGAGCGGCACGGCCTGTGGTCCGTGGACGGACGCCTGACATTTACCCGTCCGGAGGCCGGCCCGGACGTTGTGCTGGACGGCTGGGTGCTGCCCGGCTTTGTTGACGCCCACTGCCACATTGGCCTGGGCCCTGCCGGTCCGGTAGACGCCGATGAAGCCGAAGCCCAGGCCCGCGCCGACCTGGACTCGGGCACGCTGCTGATCCGGGACGCGGGATCGCCCGCCGACACCCGCTGGATGCAAGGCGGCCGGGATTTCCCGCTGCTGATCCGTGCCGGGCGGCACGTCGCACGGACGCGCCGTTACCTTCGGGGATTCGCCCACGAGGTGGAGCCTGAGGGGCTCGTGGAGGCCGTACGTAAGCAAGCCCGCGACGGCGACGGCTGGGTCAAGCTCGTTGGGGACTGGATCGAGCGGAGCGCCGGCGACCTTGCGCCATCATTTCCCGCCGGCGTCGTCCGCGATGCCATCAGTGCCGCACACGACGAAGGTGCCCGCGTTACCGCCCACTGCTTTGCCGAAGACACCCTGGACCAGATGCTCGATGCAGGCATTGACTGCATCGAGCACGCCACCGGCTTGCTGCCCAGGCACCTGCCGCGGTTCGTGGAGCAGGGCGTACCCATCGTGCCCACGCTGGTCAATATCGCCACGTTCCCGGATATTGCCGCCCAAGCCAGGCCCAAGTTTCCGGTGTACGCCGACCACATGATGGCGCTCTGGGAACGCCGGCTGGAACGCGTAGGGGAGGCCTGGGAAGCCGGCGTGCGGATCTTCGCCGGAACGGATGCCGGCAGCGTGATCCGACACGGCAGGATCGCGGACGAAATCCTTACACTGCACGCGGCGGGCTTGCCCGCGGCCGAGGCGCTCAATGCGGCCAGTTGGGCCGCCCGTGCGTGGCTGGGCGCTGACGGGCTGGCAGAAGGGGCGCGTGCCGACGTCGTGCTGTTCCGGGACGATCCCCGGAGGACCCTGGAGACCGTGGCTCACCCATCCCACGTGGTTTTGGGCGGCCACGTGGTCCGCTAAGGAAACCTCCGTCCTGCACTTGGAATAAATTGAAGCTTCAAGTAATTTTAACTCATGACAGGCCGCCCCATCCGGCAGGCCTCCAGACGAGGGAGCGTTCAATGACTGCAGAAGCCACCAGCCAGGATCTTCTTCCTGCCGATCTCGCCATGGGCACCGTGATGCTCAAGGTCGGCAACATGAAGGTCATGACCGACTACTACCAGCGCGCACTGGGGCTCGAGGTGGTCGCGGAGCAGGACGGCGGCCTCTACCTTGGCCGCCTCGGCAAGCCGCTGGTCCACCTCGCTCCGGCCCCCGGACTGACCATTCCCGGCAGGGGAGAGGCAGGCCTGTTCCACACGGCCCTCCTGTTCGAGGACCAGGCGGCGCTCGCCGCCACGGTGGCCACCGCAGCCCAGTTCGAACCCCGCTCCTTCACGGGCAGCGCGGACCACCTGGTCAGCGAAGCCTTCTACTTCACTGATCCCGAGGGCAATGGCATCGAGCTCTACTGGGACCGCCCGCGAAGCAACTGGTCCTGGAACGGCACCGACGTGGTGATGGACAGCCTGGCGCTGCCGCCCCAGCGCTACCTGGAACAGCACCTTTCGGAAGAGTCCCTCCAGGGGCAGCGGCAGACCACCGCCGGGGTAGGCCACGTCCACCTCCAGGTGGGCGACGTCCAGTCGGCACGCGACTTCTATGTGGGAACCCTCGGCTTTGAAAAGACGGCCGGCTGGCACGGGCAGGCCCTCTTCGTCTCCGCGGGCCGCTACCACCACCACATGGCCATGAACGTCTGGAACAGCCGCGGCGCCGGTCCGCGGAAAGACACCCTTGGCCTCGGTGAGGTCCTCATCGAGGTTCCATCCGGTGACGACGTCGGCGCGCTCGCTGACCGCCTGAAGGTCGCCGGGGTCTCCTCGCACCACACCGGCGCTGAGCTGCGCTTCGAGGACCCATGGCGCAACAGCATCCGGGTTGCGGTGCGCTGAGCGGCCCTCCCGCGTACTAGGCTGAAACCGTTAGACCGGGGATGCCAGGAAGGTATCCCCGGCGCGCCGTACCGTACACGGAAGAGGTCACTTCCCATGGGTTTTACCGAAATCTTCGTAGCCACCCACGATGCCGCCCTGAAGCGCGCAGGAACCCTTGATGGCGGGGGCACCCCGCCCGCCGCCGACGCGGTCCGGATCCCCGGCATCAGCGACTTCGAAGTAGAGCAGCTCGGAGACCTGGCAGGTACTGCGGTCCATGCGGGCGGCGCCGACTACGAACTGACGATGGTGGACGTGGCCAGCGACTCCCTGCTGGCCGTCCCCCCGGCCATGGTCCGCGCCCTGGCTGACCTGCTCACCTACGAAACTGAAGGCGAGGGTGATGTCCTCGAGGACGTTGCAGCGCAATGGGCCGCGCAGGACGACATGCCGTTCGACGCCGGGCAGGCGCAAACCTACGTCCGGCAGCTTGCTGAACTGGCGGGCGGAATCGGTGATTCAGAGCGTTCGGGACTGTACGTCTGGTCCGCCTGACCTCACCCCGGCGGGCCAAACCGGGCAGGGCCCGGCGCTGTCCCCGCGAACGCGGGGCGCCGAGTCGAAATCCTCCCGCTGATCTGGCACAATGGACAGGTACTCGATCTGCGTGGCCCCTCTCTCCGCGTCTGGATCCTGTCCTTCGAGCCCGCAAGTACGGCCCGCCCCACGGGTGCAGAACGCCGGGTTCACCCCTTTTCTGAAACAGGAGTGACCACAAAAGTGGCCGTAAAGATTCGCCTTAAGCGCTTCGGCAAGATGCGCGCCCCGTACTACCGCATCGTCGTCATGGACTCACGCGCCAAGCGTGACGGCCGTGCCATCGAAGAGATCGGCAAGTACCACCCCACCGAAGAGCCCTCGTACATCGAGGTCGCTTCCGAGCGTGCACAGTACTGGCTCTCCGTCGGTGCCCAGCCGTCCGAGCAGGTTGCCGCGATCCTCAAGATCACCGGTGACTGGCAGAAGTTCAAGGGCCTCCCGGGCCAGGAAGGCACCCTGAAGACCAAGGGCGAGAAGGAAGCCTTCGTCGCACCGGAGAAGGGTTCCGTCATCATCCCGGAAGCCATCACCAAGAAGGCTTCCAAGTCTGAGGCAGCCGAAGCAGAGACTACCGAGGCTGAGTAAGTTGCTGGCAGACGCGCTGGAGCACCTGGTCCGCGGAATCGTTGATTCCCCGGACGACGTCACGGTCAATTCGAAGAACAACCGCCGCGGGGATACCCTCGAGGTTCGTGTTCACCAGGATGACCTGGGGCGGGTGATCGGCCGCCAGGGCCGCACGGCGCGCGCATTGCGCACCGTCGTGGCAGCGCTGGCCGGCGGCGAG
>NZ_JZTW01000006.1 GCF_000962805.1 Pseudarthrobacter chlorophenolicus
GTCGTTGGCTGTGTGTGGTAACCACCAACCTAAGAGGTCTTCACCTATTCACGATGTAACCAACGTCCTGACCCAGTACACCTAGGCGCCGCGTCCGGGAGCCTGGGCCCGGCCAGGCGTCCTACTGTCAACGCGGCAGGATGAGTTGGTGCAGCAAGTGGTCCTGCCATGTCCCGGCGATCTGCAGGTATTCCGGGGCGACTCCGATCTCGCGGAACCCTGCCCGGCCCAGGATCCGCCGCGACGCCGCATTGCGCAGCAGGGTGGCGGCCTGGATGCGGTGGAGGCCAAGCTCCGTCTGCGCGTAACGGGCTGCGAACCGGACAGCAGCCGTACCCACGCCCCGTCCCTGGAGGCCGTGGTCAACCCAGTAGCCAAGGTTGGCGCTGAGGAACGGGCCGCGGACGATCCCGGTGAGGGTAATCGTTCCGACGATGCGCCAGCCCGCCGCTGCGCTGCCGGAATCCTCGACGAGCACCCAGGGAACCTCCGTGCCCAGCCCCAGCTGCTCACGCTTGGCCCGAATCAGTTCCCGCTGCATCGGGGCGGTGTAGAACGCCTCTGGCCGGAGGGGTTCCCACGGCGCCAGATGCTGCCGGTTCCGAACGTAGGCCGCTGCGAGGGCATCCGCGTCATAGGCGTGAAGCAGCCGGATGCCAACGCCGTGGAGCAGTTCTTCCGGCTTGTCGGCTGGTGGGGAACCTGGATTGTCCATCCCTCGATTGTGCCGTGGTGGCCAGTGAGAGCTGCAGTCCGCGGGAGCTGCGGGGTTCCTGCGGCGCCAGGTGGTGCCCGCATTAACGAAGGATGCTGTGGCACACGTGGTGCCACAGCATTCGCTTCGTAGTGTCCCGTTGCGCTTCAGACGAGGCCGGGGTAGCTGGCGACGATGTAGTCCGCCGCAGCCGGTCCCTTCATCCGCAGGCGGTTGTGACGCGGGTTGATCCGGTGCTTCATGGCTGACCAAAACTGCGGCTCCGCGCCGGGGGAGAGCTGGTTGATGAAGCACCAGCTGGTGTAAAGCCCGAACAGGCGGTCACGGTTGAGGCCATGTTCTGTGCTGTCGTCGAGGTAGGTGGCTTCCTGGAGGAACAGATCAAACTGCGAATTAGCCATGGTGGCATCCCTTCGCTACGTGCATGGTGTCGCCATTCGGCTATAGCGGCGAGCCTCCACGCCCTGCACAGGGCCATGGAGTGTGACTTG
This sequence comes from Pseudarthrobacter chlorophenolicus, assembly GCF_000962805.1. Lineage (GTDB taxonomy): Bacteria > Actinomycetota > Actinomycetes > Actinomycetales > Micrococcaceae > Arthrobacter > Arthrobacter chlorophenolicus_A. The sequence continues at coordinate 1,207 of NZ_JZTW01000006.1, forward strand.
ACCCCTTGGAGAATTGGGGACTCTCAGGCGGATTAACTGCCGTATCTACAATGTAGACTTTACCCGTAGACTACAAGAGAAGCAATGCCCCAGCCGCTGCGAGCGGCAGGCGCCAGGTGCGGCAGCCGCCGGGTCCGGGCATTCAAGATCCAAGGATGGAACCATGGATTCCCCCGACACCCGCGGAGCAGTTGTCCAGGCGCGGCGCAAAATACCCCTCAGCAGGGAATCCGTCCTCGCCAAGGCCTTGGAACTTGTGGATGCCGACGGCGTGGATGCCCTGACCATGCGCCGGCTGGGGCAGGCGTTGGGGCGGGATCCCATGAGCCTCTACCGATACGCCGAAAACCGGGCCGCACTGCTCGATGGCGTGGCTGAGCTTGTTCTCGAGGACCTGTCCATCAAGAAGGACGACCCCGATTGGAAGGCGCAGCTCCGGCAACTGGCCCACGATCTGCGACTGCTGGCCATCCGGCACCCCAACGTTGTGCCGCTGCTGGTCACCAGGCCCCTGTCCACCCCGCTGGGGATGCGGCCGCTGGGCACCCTCCGCCCGCTGGAGCAAATTCTGTCGCTCCTGATCGAGACGGGCTTCGAGCCCAAAGACGCGCTGCACGTCTACCGCGCCTACTACGGCTTCCTCTACGGTCACCTGCTCAACGAGTTGCAGGAGTACATCGTGGACCCGGACGAGAACGAAGCACTCCTCCGGCTGGGTCTGCACCGCCTGCCCCCGAAGGAGTTTCCGCGGCTCCGGGCGCTCGCGCCGGAACTGGCCGAATACGACGGCTCGGAGGAACTCGACCAGGGAATCACCATCCTGCTGACCGGCCTCGAATCCCAGCTGTCGCAGCAACGGCTGGTGCAGCAGCGGTAGCCCGGGGGCCTGAAAGCCGGGATGTGTGCGGGCCTGCCTACTCGAAGGAGGCGCGGCGCCGGTCCTGAAGCCGGGTGTTCCAGACATCCGGCCGGTTCACCTGGAACCGCCGGCCCGTGAGGGCCTTGGCGTTCAGCCGGATGTAGTTCGATTTTTCGCCGGGCTGCCACGGCTCAAGCCCCAGGCCGTCCACGGCATCCATTTCCGACTGGTCCTCGATGACCTGGGTATCGCCGCGCACCACCACACTCCACGCAAGCTCGCTGGCGGGGTCGTAACCATCGATCTCGAGCGCCGCGGGACGCTCCATGAGGGCGCCCCACAGCTTTGAACCCGCCGCCGTGCGGAACGCGACACTCCGGCGGTTAACGACGTAGTTGACCGGGAATACCTCGGGGTGGCCGTCGACGACGATGGCGAGCCTGCCCAGGGTGTCGTCAGCCAGGAGTTCCCAGCAGTCGTCAAAGGAAAGGTTTTCGATTGGCAGCTTTGGCGAGTCCATGGTCCACACCTTACGGGCGAAGCAGCACGCGGAAAAGGGACTTCACCACTTGTTTCAGTGCTATTCGATCCCGGCGTAAAGCCCGGTGAGCTCGGCCGTCAGCTCCTTCTGCAACGCCGGGGTGCCGATCTGCTTGCCGTCGATCGTGTTGACCGGGGCGAGCAGGCGGACACTGGAGATCAGCCAGACCGCGTCGGCATCCAGCAGGTCCTGCGGTTCCAGGGGGCCGTAGCCCAGTTCCCAGCCGGCCGCCTTTGCTGCGGTGAAGAGGGCGCCCTGCGATGTTCCGGGCAGGATGCCGCTGTCCAGCTGCGGCGTGATGAGGCGCTTGATGGCCGTCCCGTCAGCGGACTCCTCCACGTGGGCCAGCAGCACCGTGGACGTGGGGCCCTCAAGCACGCGGCCATCGGAGGACAGGAAGATGACGTCGTCTGCGCCTTGTTTGCGGGCATGGCGCAGGGCGGCCATGTTGACGGCGTAGGAGAGCGTCTTGGCGCCCATGAGCAGCCACGGCGCACGCTCGGCAACGTCGCTGTCGTAACCGCGGTCAAGGAGGATGACATCGATGCCTGTTTCGCGCTGGCGCCGCCCGGCAGCCGGCGCGGGGGAGACCTGCACCCAGGCAGTGGGAGTGGCCGCACCTTCCACGCCGCGGGTCACCACCAGCTTGACCACCAGTTCATCGTCGCCCGCATCGGGGGACGGGTACTGCGCCTGGTGTTCGGAAATGGCGGTGGCAATGGCCCGCCGCCAGTCATCCTGGCCCGGGATGCTGAGGTCCAGCGCCGCCGCGGAGCCGCCCAGGCGGTCCAGGTGGGCCTGGATCTTCCTGACGGAACCCCGGACGGCGAGCATCGTTTCGAAGATGCCGTCGCCCCGGGTGGCACCCTGGTCCGTGACCATCAGCTGCGGCTTTGAAGCGTCGGCGGGCCGGCCGTTGGGGAAGGCAGGATCAAGGAAAACGAGTACCACGGAAGCGGGAGAGGTCATGGCTCCAGCTTAGTGCGGCGCCGCGCGGATAAGCTGGGCGGAACGCCCCGGACGGAAACGGTCCGCCGGGAGCTCATCTTCCGGGGGTTATCTCGTGTTGTGGCCATTTTCGCTTGCCGGCACCGCGCCGATGTGGGTAGTGGTGATCCTCGGCGTGGCAGACCTCGCCATCAGGATCCTGGCCCTGGGAATCATCCCGGGCAACCGGCGCCCCACCACGGCCATGGCCTGGCTGCTGGGCATCTTCTTCGTGCCCTTTGTGGGCATCGTCCTCTTCCTGCTCTTCGGTAACTTCAGGCTGTCCAGCCGGCGCCGCGAGCAGCAGCAGCAGGTCAATGAGCGGGTGCAGGCGGGCATTACGGCACTCTCGGATGCCGAGAGCGACTACCAGGGACCTGAATGGGTGAAGTCAGCCGGGGAACTGAACCGCCGGCTGGGTTCGCTGCCCATGGTGGACGGGAACACCGTGGACCTCCTGCCCGGCTACCCGGACTCGATCCTGGCCATGACCCAGGCGGTGCGGAAGGCGAAGAAATTCGTCAACGCGGAGTTCTACATCATGAGCACGGACCACATCACCGACGAGCTCCTTACCGCCTTGGAGGAAGCCGCCGAACGCGGCGTGGAAGTGCGGGTTCTTTTCGACCACATCGGCACGCTGCGGGTCAAGGGTTACAAGAACCTCCTCAAGCGGCTCAAGGCCGGCAAGATCCAGTGGAAGCGCATGCTTCCGTTGCTGCCCATCCACGGACAGTGGCGCCGGCCGGACCTCCGGAACCACCGCAAGATCATGGTGGTGGACGGTGAAGTGGCTTTCACCGGCTCGCAGAACCTTATAGAGCCTTCCTACAACAATCCCCGCCACCGGAAGGCGGGCCGGGAGTGGGTTGAGCTGATGGCCTGCCTCCGCGGGCCGATCGTCACCACCCTGAACGTCGTCTTTGCCACAGACTGGCTCAGCGAAACGGACGAGTCACTGGAGCATCAGCTGCAGCTTCCGGTGGACACCGCACCGGGGCTCGTCACCGCCCAGGTGGTGCCCAGCGGCCCCGGGTTCAGCACGGAGAACAACCTTCGGCTGTTCAACACCCTGATCTACTCGGCGCAGCACCGCATCTCCATCTGCAGCCCGTACTTCGTCCCGGATGATTCCCTGCTGTACGCCATTACGACGGCGGCCCAGCGCGGCGTGGACGTTGAACTGTTCGTCTCCGAAAAGGGCGACCAGTTCCTGGTCCACCACGCCCAGCAGTCCTACTATGAGGCGCTGCTCGAGGCCGGTGTGCGGATCTACCTGTACAAGGCCCCGTTCGTGCTGCACGCCAAGCACTTCACAATCGACGACGAGGTGGCCGTCCTGGGCTCCAGCAACATGGACATGCGATCGTTCTCGCTGAACCTCGAAGTGTCCGTCATGCTCGTCGGCGAGGACATTGTGACCAAGATGCGCGCCGTGGAGAACACGTACCGGGGCATCTCCCACGAGCTGCGGCTGGCGGACTGGCTGAACCGGCCGCTCGCAGCACGCTACGTGGACAACGTGGCAAGACTGACGGCAACGGTCCAGTAGGCAGGTACGCGGCGTCAGGCGTCCGGGAAAACCGCTCCGAGCGTCGAGAGCACACCGTAGGCCTTGGTGCGGATTTCGTCGTATTCCTCGTCCGGGACGGAATCGGACGTGATGGCGCCGCCGACGCCGAGGGTCAGCTCCGCAGTACCGTCACCATCCCGGCGGATCACCAGCGTCCGGATGGCGACGGCCAGGTCTGTGGCACCGTTCAGCGAGAAATAGCCGATGGCACCCGAATAGATTCCCCGCGGGCCCGCTTCCAGCTGGTCGAGGATGGCCATGGTGCTGATCTTCGGCGCCCCGGTCATCGAACCGGCAGGGAAGCAGGCGGCCACAGCCTCCGCCCGCGGGGAACCCGGCGGCAGGCTGGCGTCGATGGTGCTCACCATCTGGTGCACGGTGGCATAGCTTTCGATGGCGCACAGCCGGCTCACCGTCACGGAGCCGGGGACAGCAAAATGGCTTAGGTCATTCCGCAGCAGGTCCACGATCATGATGTTCTCGGCCCGGTCCTTTAGCGAGGTGGCAAGCTCCGTGCGGAGGGCGGCGTCCTCAGCGGCGTCAGCAGCCCGGCGGCGGGTTCCCTTGATCGGCTCGGCGCGCATGCCGCCGTCGGACGCTATCCTCAGGAAACGTTCCGGCGACGTGCTGGCAACCGCCAGGCCGTCGAAGGCCAGGTAGCTGGCGAAAGGCGCAGGGTTCCGGCGGCGCAGTGCCAGGTACGTGTTCCACGGGTCCAGGGAGCCCGCCGGAACACGGGCCGCGAGGGTGGTGGTCAGGCACACTTCGTAGGTGTTGCCTTCGGCGATTTCGCGCTGCGCCCCGGCGATTTTGGTCCGGTAGGCCAACCCACTGTCCCGGCTTGCGAACACGGGCACGGAAGAGCCCCCGACGGCGGTGCTGCCGCCAACAATCCCCCCGCCGGCCGATTCGGCGGCATTCCCGCTGTCCCACGCCGCGGGCGCAGCCACTGCGGCTTGCACGGCTGCCCGCGCAGTGTCCAGCCACTCGGCGGCGTCCGGGGCTTCCAGCGCCAGGAGCCAGGCGGTGCCTTCCGCATGGTCCAGGACCACCGCCCGTCCGGCGAAGATCAGTGCGGCATCCGGCGTAGCCGCTGCAACATCGGTGCCGCCGGTCTCGCGTTTCAGCTCATAGCCCAGGTAGCCCAGCCACCCCAGGGTGAACTCTCCGGGATAGCCCTCCGGGGCGCGGACTGCCCGGCGGCCCCATACCGTGTCCAGCCACCGGAAAAACGGTCCGTCCACGGTGGCGGTGACGGATCCGGCGCTGATATGGCTGGCCCCGGACCGGTGCGTGACCGACTGGCCGAACGTGCCGCCGTCGTCCGCCAAAATGCTGAACCGGCTGCGTTCGGCAGCCGTCCGGACGGTTGGATCGCTGGGGTCCCCGCCCGCCGCCGGCCCCAGGTTGAACGACGCCCCGGCGTTGGAAGAGTCGAGCCAGACGGCGTTGGCGGACATGCCGTACAGGGCACGGAACAGCCCGGCGGCCTGCGGGCGTGCGTCGAGCCGTTCCGCACGGAGGCTCAAGCCACGGCGGGCCGACAGCTCGGGGGCGAGGACCTGTGCCAGCACCGGCAGGTACGGCAGGAGCTGCAGCACGTCCTCCGGGGCGCTGCCATCGGCCACGTTCCTGATCTGCAGGTCCGCCTCGGCGGCAACATCGTCCGCGGCCAGCCATTCGGACTCCTGGGCAGCCCACTGCTCCCAAAACGGCTCATAGGTTTCGCCGTCCCGCTGCAGCGCGCGGGTGCGGCGGACTTCCTCCGGTGAGTCAGCCCAGATAACCACGCCAAGGAAGGGCCGGGCGGCGGCGGCCGCGGCGCCAACTCCCTCCACGATGACAATCTCGGCGGGCAGGGTGACCCGGGAGTCGCCGTCGTAATGCCTTTCCCAGTCCCAGCTGGTCCAGGTGGCGGCCTCGCCGCGGCTCAACGGACCCAGGACGGTGCTGACGTAGCGTTCGATGCCGGCGGCCAGGCCGTTCCAGCCGGGGTAGATGTCCTCAAGGTGGAACAGCGACACCTTGTGGCGTGCACGCAGCCGCGCTGCCAGTTCCACGGCGAGTGTGGTCTTGCCTGCGCCCGAACGTCCGTCAATGGCGATGATGACGGGGGCTGGGCTCATGGAGTAGAGCGTACCGTTTTCAGAGCGCCTGCCGCGCCAGGTGTGCGCTGCTTGCAACTGCTGCCCTGATGTGGTCAACGAGGCCGGGCACCGCGGTGTGGATCTGGTGCCAGACGGCGTCGAAATCGGCGTGGCCGCCGTACCAGGGATCCTCGATGCCCTGGTCCAAAAGGTCGCGGCCGGTCATGGCGGGGTCGAAACTGCGGAGCATCCGGATCTTCTCCAGCGATTCCCTGTCCGGAGCAGCCTGGCTCAGCCACGCGTAGTGGTCGATGTCCAGAGCGAGGATCAGGTCCCTGTCGCGGAACCAGCCCGGGTCCCACTCCCGTGCCACGTGGAAATCAGTGGCGACTTGGGTGATGGCCAGCCGGCGGGCCGCGCGTGGATCGATGGGCCGCCCCGCTTCGTACCCGGTGGTGCCGGCGGAGTCCACCGTCACCAGGCCGTCCAGCCCCTCGCGTTCCAGTGCCGCCCGGAGCATGTGTTCAGCCATGGGGGAGCGGCAGATATTGCCAGTGCAAACGGCAATGACGCGGTATGGGCTCGACGTTGAGTTCATGCGTCTAAGCATGCGCTTTCTCGCCACCGATGGCCAGCGGCGATTCACAATAATTGACGAACTTGTAAAGACGCATGACCGTTGACGGAAATGGGTAGGGAACAGAGTTGAGGGGCAAGATGCCTCCTGCCGGGAGCCCGGCCGGCGGCCTTCCCCTCCGGTCCCGAACCGGGATCAGTGAATGAATGCGAGCAGGATTCCGACGCCCACGAACAGCACGCCGAACACCTTGCTGAGGACCAACTGGCCCCGCTCGGTCTGCGTGAAGCGCTGGAAGGACCGCGCGGCCGCGGCAAAGAAGAACCACATGACCAGGATGTCGATGGCCACGATGGTGGCCGTGAGTATGGCGTACTGGGTAACCAGCGATTCTTCGGGCCGGATGAACTGGGGCGTGAAGGCCAGGAAGAAGACAATCGCTTTAGGGTTCAGGAGGTTTACCCAGAACCCGCGCCGGAAGATTGACGCCGCAGGCTCGAATTTAGCTGGCGCCGCCTCTTCCTCCTGGACGGCGGGCTTGCTGAGGAACTGCCGGATGCCCAGGTATACGAGGTAGGCGGCACCGGCGTACCGGATGATGTTGAAGGCCAGCGGAGACCCGGACACCAGGACACCCACGCCCAGCGCCACGATGAGCACGTGGACAACGAGTGCTGCCTGCTGGCCGAGGATTCCCCAGATGGAGCGGCGAAAGCCGGCGTTCAGGGAATTGCTCATGGTGTTGATGGCACCGGCGCCGGGAGTGAAACTGATGAGGGCGCCGGCACCCGCCAGGGCCAGCCACAGGGAAAATTGCACTAACCAATCTTACGCGGGCCGGCCGGCTGGCCCGTCACCACAAAGTGGCCACCGGTTCGAACGCGTGCAGGGCGTCGTCGGCGGTGACCAGGCTGAAACCTTCCACCATGGCCTGGGCTGCCAGCAAGCGGTCAAACGGATCCTTGTGGTCCCAGTCCAACTGCCCCGCCGCGAGGCTGTGGGATGCACTGAGCGGAATCTCTGATGCGTAGAGGTGGGCGAGCTGGCGGCCGAAGCTGGCGACAATCGCCGCTCCGGCGGGAAGCCTTCCGAGCCTGTGCTTGTAGGACAGCTCGTACGCTGTCACCGGCGAAACGAAGACCTGGTTATCCAGTTTGGTGATGGCGTTCCGGGCTTTGGTGGAGAGCCGCCGCGGCTCGGCGATGGCCCACAGGAACGTGTGCGTATCCAGGAGGAGCTTCATTGGCCGGGAAATCCCATTTCCTCGTCCGTCCACGGTTCATAGAACTCATCCGGAATGTGGAGGGGACCAAGGAAGCCAAGTTCCCGACGGGTGGGAGGCTCAATTTTCACTAGCCGCGCAACGGGGCGTCCGGCTTTGGCAATGACCACATCCTCGCCGCGTTCGACGAGGTTCAGCAGTTCGGAAAGCCGGGTTTTGGCTTCCTGGACGTTGTACTGTCCCATGTTGACCAAGTCTAGTTGGTCAACTTCCACTGCGATAGGTTCAGCCCAGTACTCCCGGTCGCCGTGATAGGTCATGACCCGGACGCTACGCCTGGTGGCGCATGCGCGGCAGGGAACCTTGGAGCTATGTGGAAAACCTGTCCGCCTACGCCCGGGCTATGACTTCCCCATTGGGGATCAGGAACCAGCCGTCATCCGTTGAACCCCAGCGGTGCCAGCCGGCCGAGATCCGCGCAAGGTCCGCCGGGTTGGCGAAACCGTACTCCAGGGCCTGTTCCGCGAACGCCGAATGCAGCACCCGCTCACCCCAGACGCGGGCCTGCCAGCGGCGCTGCTGGCCCGTGGCGTAGAGCCAGTTGCTGCTGGTGGGAGCGACGTCGTGAAAGCCCGCGGACTGTGCCCAGCTGACCAGGCGACGCCCGGCGTCGGGCTCTGCGCCGTTGCGCCGCGCGATGAGCTGGTAGAGGTCCATCCATTCGTCCAGCTCCGGGATGGCGGGGTACCAGCTCATGCCGTGGAAATCGGCGTCCCGCACAGCAACGATGCCGCCAGGCTTGGCTACCCGGCGCATTTCCCGCAGCGCTTCGACGGGGTCGGTCAGGTGCTGCAGCACCTGGTGGGCGTGCACCACGTCGAACGTCCCGTCCGCGAAGTCGAGGTCGTAGATGTTTCCGGCCATGAATTCCACGTTGGGCACATCGCGTTCGACGGCGAGCGCCTTGGCCTGGGCGATGATGTCCGGTGAGCGGTCCAGTCCGGTGACCTTGCCCGGACTGACTACGGCGGCAAAATCGCACGTGATGCTCCCCGGCCCGCATCCGACGTCGAGCACGTCCGTTCCCTGGGTGAGGTGCGGCAGGACGAACGCTGCTGAATTCTCCGCGGTCCTGGCGGCATGGGCCCGGACTACGGACTCGTGGTGGCCGTGCGTGTAGACGTCGTCTTCAGGCTGTGGGTCGCTCATGGACAAACGCTACTCCCAACCAGGCGTCAGGGACCGGCGTTGAGGCCATCAAAACGGCAGTGTCTGCTAGGTGGACGGATGGCCGGAGGACTCAGGGGCGTCCTCACGGGCGGCGATGGTGGCTTCCACCATCGCGGCCATGAAGCGTGACACGGTGTCCAGTTCGGCTTCCGTGAATTCGGCCATGGCCTTTCCCATGTGCCGGGAAAGGGGCGCAAAGATGGCGCCGCCCTCGGTAAAGGCTTTGGGGGTCATCTTGAGCTGGACCTGGCGGCGGTCCGAACTGTGCCGCTCGCGGACCACGTGGCCGGAGCTGTCCAGCCGGTCCACCAGGGCCGTGGTGGCGGGGGAGCTCAGGTTCAGCTCCCTGCGAAGGAGCCCGGGTGTGACCACGTTGCCCTTCGCGGTATGGCGCATGATGACGGCCAGGGCGTTCAGGTCCGTCCGGTGCATGTCCTTGCGTCCGCCGGCGGCGTCCACGTAGCGGTTTGCCTCCAGCGTGAAGTCCTGGAGCAGCCGGACCAGGGGGTGCGGACCGCCGGCGGGAGGTGCGTCCTGCGCGGACGGGCCGGTGTTGCTCGGATTGTTGCCGTTCATGGTCACCTCCTGGAGTTCGCGGGGCCGTTTGTCTGTGCGTACAGGCCCTGAGGGATATTACTTCAGCAGCCTTGGTATTGCGCGGCGTTGGGGTTGGAAAAGGTTGGAGCCGGACCCGCTGCATAAAAAGCTTGACTGGCACTTATCTCTATCATGGAGATAGTCTAGTGTGGAATCAATCCTACTCCGCTTCGTCCCGCGTGGACCATCCGCATGGAAGGCATCATGAAACATCAGACTGCAGCCAAGGAACGCGTTCCGTTCTGGCTCCGTTGGCTCATTCCCGTCATCCTGGTGCTGACCTGGCTTGGCCTTGCCGGCATCGGCGGCCCCACCTTCGGCCGGCTGGAAGAGGTCTCTTCCAACGACCAGGCGTCGTTCCTGCCGGCCAGTGCCGAGGCCACCGAAGCCCAGGACTGGCAGGCGAAATTCCGCGACTCGGACGAGGTTCCGGGAATCATCGTCATTGAAAACTCCGATGCGTTCACCCCGGCACAGCTGGGCGAGGCAGCCGGGCTGCGCACAAAGATCGAGGAACTGAAGCTCGGGAGCACGGTGATCGGGCCGATTCCATCCGAGGACGGCAAGGCTGTTCAGTTCGTCGCCCCCATCGGCGGCAGCGTGGAGGTCAAGGAAGCCGTCAAGGAACTCCGCGATACGGTCGCCGAGGGCGCGCCTGAGGGAATGCAGACTTACGTCACCGGCCCCGCGGGCCTGGCAGCGGACCTTACGGCCGCGTTCGGCGGAATTGACGGCATTCTCCTGCTGGTGGCCCTGTCTGCCGTGTTCGTGATCCTGCTGATCGTCTACCGGTCCCTGCTGCTGCCCATCATGGTCCTCCTGACCTCGGTCTTCGCGCTCTGCGCGGCCATCCTCCTGGTGTTTGGCATGGCCAAGGCCGGGTGGATCCAGCTGAACGGCCAAAGCCAGGGCATCCTGTCCATCCTGGTGATCGGCGCGGCAACGGACTATGCGCTGCTGTTCGTGGCGCGTTTCCGTGAGGCGCTCACTCACACCACCAACCGGACGTCGGCGGTGATCACCGCCTGGAAGGCTTCCTTCGAACCAATCCTGGCCTCCGGTGCCACGGTGATCATCGCGCTGCTGTGCCTGCTGTTCTCCGACCTCAACTCGAACAAGGCCCTGGGCCCGGTGGCTGCGGCCGGCATCGTCTGCTCGCTGTTCGCCGCGCTGACTCTCCTGCCCGCCCTCATGGCCTTGCTGGGCCGTGCGGCTTTCTGGCCTTTCCGGCCCAAGCTGGTGCCCGCCGATGAGCGCGAGCCCGAGCTGGTCACCGGCCTCGAAGGCCAGAAGGGGCTGTGGCGCGCCACCGGTTCGCTGGTGTCCCGCCGTCCGCGGACCGTCTGGATCGGCTCCGTCCTGCTCCTGCTGGTTGCCTCGGCAGGCGTCCTGCAGCTAAAGGCCAACGGCGTGCCCCAGACCGACGTCATCCTCACCGCATCCAACGCCGTGGACGGCCAGGATGCGCTGGCGCGCCACTTCGACGCCGGCAGCGGCAGCCCCGCCGTCGTGGTTGCAGACCAGGCCAAGGCACAGGAAGTCCTGGACACGGTCAAGGCGGCCGACGGCGTGGGCGACGCCTACCTGCTGGCCCAGGGCAGCGTGCCCATTACCGGAGCCCCCGGTGCGCCCAGCGAGCCGGACGTCCGCGAAGGCAAAGTCCTCATCAATGCCACCCTGAACTCGGCCGCGGACTCCCTGGAGGCCGAGGAAGCGGTCAAGGCGCTTCGGACCGACGTCAAGGCCGTTGACTCCGGTGCCCTGGTGGGCGGCGTCACGGCCACCGCGCTGGATACGAACACCACCGCCCAGCGCGACCTGGTGATCATCATCCCGGTGGTCCTGGTGGTCATCCTCTTCATCCTGATGCTGCTGCTGCGCTCCATCGTGGCGCCGGTCCTGCTGGTGCTCTCCGTGGTGCTGTCCTACGCCGCCGCGATGGGTGTCTCCGCGCTGGTGTTCAACAACCTCCTGGGCTTCCCGGGGGCAGATGCCACCGTCCCGCTGTTCGGGTTCGTGTTCCTGGTGGCCCTGGGCGTGGACTACAACATCTTCCTGATGAGCCGGGTCAGGGAAGAATCCATCAAACACGGAACACGTCCCGGCATCCTCCGCGGCCTCGGTGTCACCGGCGGCGTCATCACCTCAGCCGGCGTGGTGCTGGCGGCAACCTTCGCCGCCCTGGGCGTCATCCCCATCATGTTCCTGGTGCAGCTGGCCTTCATCGTGGCCTTCGGCGTGCTGCTGGATACCGTGCTGGTGCGCTCGCTGCTGGTGCCTGCGCTGGCGTACGACCTCGGCCCGAAGATCTGGTGGCCCGGCAAGCTGGCCCGCAGCCACGCGGCACCTGCGGAGAAGCCGCGGGAGCCCGGCGTCGAGCCCCTCGAGGAGGTCTCCAGCCGCTGACGGGGAACCCGCTGCTGATCGGCCCTGCTGCTGCCACCATTCCACGGTGGCGGCAGCAGCCGTATCCGGGGTGGCCGGCTTGCCTCCGGGCCACTGAGACTCAGGAAGCAAGCCCTGTCGGCAGGCCCCGCAGCTCGATAAACTGCCAGTGCGCCCACGTGGACGCGGAACTCGAAGGAGAGATGACGCATGAGTGAACACCGCGCAGACGAGGACCCCCGCAAGGGCACTGCCCCCGGCATGGAAGGCGAGGGCGGGCAGTACATGGATGGCGACTACGGTGAGGCCGGCGCCGTGGAAGTCCCTTCAGAAAACCTTGAAGACGGCCAATATCCCGACGGCGATTACGGCGACGCCGGCACCAGCGGGCATGAACGCGGAGAAGGAGCGGTCCGTGAGGGGCTGACCGATGGGCAGGTCCAGGCCGCGGAGGACGAGCGCGGGCCGTTGCACGGGCTCCCGGAGACCGACCGGTAGGTTTCCCTGCGGCGGGTCCGGCCAGGTGAGCCGCCGGCCGGACCGTCCGGTCCCGGCCCTTGTGCCCGGGCGGAGCTAGTGCCCGGCGTCGGAGGCCGCTCCGACGCCTATGGGTTCTGTCTCGTCCCGGGCCCCGGCGTTACCAGCCGTTGCTTCGCCGGGACGTCCGGCGTCTTTGCTGCGGGCACGGCTGACCGCTGCCACAGCGGCCAGCACCGTTACCAGGGCGCCGTAGGCGTAGGTGGTCACGGGCAGCGACAGGACGGGTGCCAGCAGTCCGGCCAGCACGGCTGGAACACCGAAGGCCGTATAGGCCACCACGAAGAGCGAGGCGAAGGTGCCGGCACGTTCATGGTCCTCAACCAGCGGGCTGATGGACCGGATGACGCCCATGAACGCGGTGCCGAATCCGGCACCGGCCACCACTACGGCGGCCAGGAACAGGCCGAACGAGCCCAGCCCGATGGCCAGCAGTGAAAGGGCGGTTCCCAGTGCCAGGGCTGTGGTCCCGAAAATGGTGATGGTGCGGGCTCCGAACCGGTGCAGGACTGCGGCCGCTGCGGCTCCGACGCCGGCCAGGATGGTGATCACCATGCCCTGCCACAGGTGCTCCTGAATGCCGAACGTTGTGTGGACTATCGCCGCGCCGAGCGAGAGGTACAGCCCGCCCGTCGCCCAACCGGCAAACACGGCGGGTGCGCCGCTGATGAATCCACTCCGGGCTGCCGGCGGCAGGGTCAGGTGCGGCCTCAGGGATGCGGCCAGCCCGGGCGCGCGGGGTGAGGTTTCGGGTGCGGCCCACACCAGGGCGGCAAATGCGATGTAGATGACCGACAGCGAGACGAATACCAGGGTGCGCGGCTCTGCCATCAGATCCAGCAGCAGCCCGGACGCCAGGGCGCCCAGCGCCAGGCCACCCAACGGCGCCACCGTGTTCCAGGCAGCACTCGAGCCGGGGTCGTCCTCGGATTCGAGATCCGCAATGGCCGCAGAAAGCGTGGTCAGCAGGAGGCCGCTGGCGATGCCCTGCAGGACGCGCGCCACCAGGAGCAGTGCCAGTGAATCCGCGAGGAGGAACGCAGTGACGCTGCCGGCGAGCAGGATGAAGGCAGCGCAGATGACCGGCCTGCGTCCCAGATGGTCCGACAGGGAACCGAACACCAGCAGTGCCGCCAGCAGCGCAACGGCATAAACGGCAAAGATTCCCGTGGTGGCCACCGGCAGCAGATGCAACTGCTCCTGCAGGGTGGGGTAGAAGGGGGACGGGGCGCTGGCGCCGGCCATCATTGCTGCCGTAGCAGCAGCGACGAGGACAAAGCCCAGCCGCCGGCGTGCTTCGCGGGGCCGGGCTGCGGGGGAGTGCGTCACAACGTGCCACCTTCCGGGGTTGAGGTTGGTTCGAAAAATATCGAATCAATAGCCTACTGGCACCAACCCCATTGGTTCAACTATTATCGAACCGTGGCTACGCCGGCGAACCTCCCCCACCCCACCCGTGCGGATCTCGATCTGCCCAGTGTGCTCTTCGCATTAAGCGATCCTGAGCGGCTGGACATCGTGCGTCAGCTCCGCTCCGGCCCCCTCGACATGGCTGATTGCTCGCTGAGGGTCCCGGACATGCCGAAGTCCACCAAATCCCACCTCATGAAGGTCCTGCGCGAGGCCGGCGTCATCCGCAACGAGGCCAACGGCCGGGGCCGACGCCTGACCCTCAGGTCCGAAGACCTTGAAGCCCGGTTCCCGGGCCTGCTCCCCGCGGTCCTCGACGCGCCGGCCCAGTAGGCGCCGTTCGGCCGGGCGTTCAGGCTGGGGTGTCTGGCTGCCCGGCCGGCTGCTTGATGACCCTGGGGTAGTTTCCGTCCCCGAAGTCCGGGTCCGGCAATCTGCCGAAGGGATCCCGAAGGCTGATTGCGCAGCCATCCAGATGCAGCCGCCGCATTCCTTCGAGGGTCATGCGCCGGCCCACATCAGTGAAAGCGTCAACCCGGGAAACATCAATGACGGCATGGCCCGGCGCTTCAGCGGCTGACATGTGGTGCAGCAGGTCCGCAGCGGTCAGGAACTGGACGGTGCCATAGAGGTGGTACGTAACGTCCTGCCCGTTGGCTTCCACGGCTACCGACTGGTCGTTGCCTTGGTCCACACCGAAAAGATGCATGCCCATGTCCGCCGAGAGCCGTTCAAAGACCAGCCGGCCACGGTGGCTGTTGCCGTGGGAGTCCAGGCGCGGGGAGAACGCGCTGATGCCCACCTGGTTTGGCAGGACGCCGATCATGCCGCCGGATACACCGCTCTTCGCCGGTATGCCCACTTTGGTCAGCCATTCACCGGCGAAGTCGTACATGCCGGCGCCGGCCATGACTGCCATGACCTGGCGGGCAGTTCCCGGCTCCATCAGCCGCTCCCCGGTGAGCGGCTGGATCCCGCCGGCGGCGAGGGTCGCCGTCATCATGGAAAGGTCCTTGGTGGAGACCAGGATGGAGCACTGCTGGGTGTAGCCCAGCACGATGTCATGGACATCGCCGTCCAGGACGTTGTAGTTCTTCAGCATGTGGCCGATCGCCAGGTTCCGGTGGGCGTGCTCGAACTCGGAGCCGCAGACGTCCTGGTCGATGCGCAGTTCCCGCCCTGCCAGGCCTGAAAAGAATTCCAGCAAGCGATCGGTCCGCGTCCCGCCGGAAGTGCCCACCAGTGAATGGGTGGCTATGGCGCCGGCATTGATCATGGGGTTCTTGGGGCGGTGCGTTTCGCCCTCAAGGGAGAGTTCATTGAAGGCCTCGCCGGATGGTTCCACGCCGACGGTCTGGCAGACGCGGTCCATTCCCCGGTCGATCAGTGCGGCCGCGTAGGCAAACGGCTTGGAGATGGACTGGATGGAAAAAAGCCTGTCACTGTCGCCCGCCGCGTAAGTGTGCCCCTTGACGGTGGTGATGGCGGCTCCGAAGACGTCGGGCTCGGCCTGCGCAAGCTGCGGGATATAGCCGGCCACGTCCCCGGAATGCTCGTCCCGGAGCGCCGTCATGACTTCGTCGAGGTAATCGGGAATCGGATTTTTCACTCAGTGCCGTTCCGTTGCTGTTGTTGGTGTCCTTCAGGGCAGCCGCACAGGCAACTCTTCCCCCGCCAGCCACTCTACCGAGGCTGGCCGCCGCCTGTTCTCCCATAGCGGAACGCGGCCCAAGCAGCCCAAAATTCCGCGCCTTTTCGGGCAACGTGAGGGAGCCGCCGTCGTCTTTGTGTGCCCCGCAGGACAGAAGTTGAGTGGAGTACGCTCAACTTCAGTTGACATCATCTGGGCCGTGAGTAAAGTTGAGTGCAGAACGCTCAATCATGCGGGCGCCAACCAGTTTCCAAGGAAAGAAGGAAGCAACACATGTCACGTGCAGTAGGTATCGACCTCGGAACCACCAACTCCGTCGTCTCCGTTCTCGAAGGTGGCGAGCCCACCGTTATTGCCAACGCCGAGGGTGGCCGCACCACGCCGTCGGTGGTTGCATTCTCCAAGTCCGGCGAAGTCCTGGTCGGCGAAATCGCCAAGCGCCAGGCCGTCAACAACATTGACCGCACCATCGCCTCCGTCAAGCGCCACATGGGCACTGACTGGAAGGTGGACATCGACGGCAAGAAGTACACCGCGCAGGAAATCTCCGCGCGTACGCTGATGAAGCTGAAGAACGACGCCGAGTCCTACTTGGGCGAAAAGGTCACCGACGCCGTCATCACCGTCCCGGCCTACTTCAACGACGCCGAGCGCCAGGCCACCAAGGAAGCCGGCGAGATCGCCGGCCTGAACGTCCTGCGCATCGTCAACGAGCCCACCGCCGCGGCCCTCGCCTACGGCCTGGACAAGGGCAAGGAAGACGAACTCATCCTGGTCTTCGACCTGGGTGGCGGTACCTTCGACGTCTCCCTGCTGGAAGTTGGCAAGGACGAAGACAACTTCTCCACCATCCAGGTCCGCGCCACCGCCGGTGACAACCGCCTGGGCGGCGACGACTGGGACCAGCGCGTCGTCGACTACCTGCTGAACCAGCTCAAGGTCAAGGGCATCGACCTGTCCAAGGACAAGATTGCCCTGCAGCGCCTCCGTGAAGCCGCTGAGCAGGCCAAGAAGGAACTCTCCTCTTCCTCCAGCACCAACGTCTCCCTCCAGTACCTGTCCGTCACCCCCGACGGCCCGGTGCACCTGGACGAGCAGCTGACCCGCGCCAAGTTCCAGGACCTCACCAAGGACCTGCTCGAGCGCACCAAGAAGCCGTTCCACGACGTGATCAAGGAAGCCGGCATCAAGCTCTCCGACATCAACCACATCGTGCTGGTGGGTGGCTCCACCCGTATGCCCGCAGTCTCCGAGCTGGTCAAGGAACTCGCCGGTGGCAAGGAACCGAACAAGGGCGTGAACCCGGACGAGGTTGTGGCCGTTGGTGCTGCACTCCAGGCCGGTGTGCTGAAGGGTGAGCGCAAGGACGTCCTCCTGATCGACGTCACCCCGCTGTCCCTCGGCATCGAAACCAAGGGCGGCGTCATGACGCACCTGATCGAGCGCAACACCGCCATCCCCACCAAGCGGTCCGAGACCTTCACCACCGCTGACGACAACCAGCCGTCCGTGGCCATCCAGGTCTTCCAGGGCGAACGCGAGTTCACCCGCGACAACAAGCCGCTGGGCACGTTCGAGCTGACCGGTATCGCCCCGGCACCGCGCGGCGTCCCGCAGGTTGAGGTCACGTTCGACATCGACGCCAACGGCATCGTGCACGTCTCCGCCAAGGACAAGGGCACCGGCAAGGAACAGTCGATGACCATCACCGGCGGCACCGCCCTCTCCAAGGAAGACATCGACCGCATGGTCAAGGACGCCGAGGAGCACGCTGCCGAGGACAAGGCCCGCCGCGAGGCAACCGACACCCGCAACTCCGCTGAGCAGCTCGCCTACTCGGTGGACAAGCTGATCGCCGACAACGCCGACAAGCTGCCCGAAGAGGTCAAAACCGAGGTCCAGGCCGACGTCGACGCCCTGAAGAAGGCCCTCGAAGGCACCGACGACGCCGAGGTCAAGACCGCGTTCGAGAAGCTGCAGGCTTCCCAGACGAAGCTCGGCGAAGCCATCTACTCGCAGGCCGGTTCGCCGGACGGCGCCACCGGTGCCGCGGGTGCCGAAGGCGCAGCAGCGGGCGATGGCTCCAAGGCCGACGAAGACATCGTCGACGCCGAGATCATCGACGAAGACGAAGCGAAGAAGTAAGCCATGCCCCATCACGGTAACGAGGAAGAGCACAACTCATCCGAGCGCCAGCAGGGCAACCCCCAGGAACCGGTCATCCGGGACAACCGCAAGGTTGACCCGGTGACCGGCCAGGCCCGGCACCCTGAGGGCGGGCAGGCCGGCTCCGCGGAGGATTCCGACGGCGACGCGCTGGCCCAGGCCGAGGAGATCCTCAACGGTGTCGAGGTGCCCGCAGAGGAATCCGTGGCCCAGGGAGTCCCCGCAGGGTCCGCCAACGCTGAGGCAGCCGAGCTGAAGAACGACCTCCTCCGCCTGCAGGCCGAGTACGTCAACTACCGCAAGCGCGTGGAACGCGACCGCGCCGTGGCAGGGGAGATGGCCGTCATTGGCGTCCTGAACTCCCTGCTCCCGGTCCTGGACGACGTCGACGCCGCACGGCAGCACGGTGACCTCACCGATGGTCCCTTCGCCGCGATCGCCGCCAAGCTGGAGAACGCGCTGAAGACCTACGGCCTGGTCCGCATCGACGAAACCGGCGTGGAGTTCGACCCCACGGTCCACGAGGCCCTGATCCAGCAGCCCGGCGAAGACATCGAGGTTGACACCGTCAGCCAGGTGCTCCGCTCCGGCTACAAATCAGGCGACCGCGTGCTCCGCGCAGCCCAGGTCATCGTCGCCGTCCCGGCTTAGTCCGGGTCGCCAGGCGCTACGCCGGATATGGGGCGGTGCCCGCTTCGCGGTGCCCTCCACACCGCCGCCCCATATCCGGCCTCCGCGCCAGCGGTCATCTCGCCTAAGGTGAGGTAACCACCAAGCTCGCAGCGGTACAGGGGCCCCGGGAGTGGCATCGGGCCTGCCGGCGCTGGGTGGCTGGGGATCGCAGATCCTCAGCCACCCAGCGTAGGGGCGGGGGCCCCTGTACCGCGGAGAGCTATTAATTAAGAGACTTGAAAGGAAACGCCATTGGCTAGCCAGGATTGGGTGGACAAGGACTTTTACAAGATCCTTGGTGTTGCCAAGGACGCTTCCGACGCCGATATCAAGAAGGCTTACCGGAAGCTGGCACGGCAGTATCACCCGGACACCAACTCCGGCGATGCTGCTGCCGAGAAGAAATTCAAGGACGTCTCAGAGGCCTACTCGGTGCTCTCCGATGCCGATGAGCGCCAGCAGTACGATGCCATCCGCGCCATGGGCGGCGGAGCCCGGTTCGCTCCCGGCGGCGGCGGCGCCGCGGGCGGCAATGGCGGGTTCGAGGATTTGTTCGGCGGCCTCTTCACCGGCAACACAGGACGGCACGCAGGCGGCTTCAACCCGTCCTCCGGCAACATCCCGCCCGAGTTCGCGGACCTGTTCGGCGGCGGCTTCGGCGGCTCGCCCGGGTTCCAGCGGACACCCCAGAAGGGCGCGGACCGCACCGCCTCCACCAGCATCTCGTTCTCCGGTGCCATCCGCGGCACCACCATCGGCCTCCGTGAACCCAACGGCGAAGTCATTGATGTCCGCGTCCCCGCCGGGATCAAGGACGGCCAGAAGGTCCGGGTGCGCGGCAAGGGCCAGCCCGGCCAGGCCGGCAACGGCGACCTGGTGGTTGCCGTCTCGGTCAAGCCGCACGAGTTTTACACGCGCGACGGCGACAACCTCCGCATCCACGTCCCGGTTACCTTCCCCGAAGCTGCTTTGGGCGGCGACATCGAGGTGCCCACCATCGACGGCGAGAAGGTGCGGGTCCGTGTTCCGGCCGGCACGCCGTCGGGCCGTACCCTGCGGGTGAAGGGCAAAGGCGTGAAGACCTCCAAGGCCACCGGCGACCTTCTGGTGACCATCGACGTCGCCGTTCCCAAGAACCTGAACAAGGAGGCCGAGGCCGCCGTGAAGGCTTTCGCCGAGGCCACGGCCGGTGCCGACGTCCGAGAGGGCCTGGCCGCCAAGGCCCGGCTGTAGCGGAGGAGGTGTGCCGTGGACATCAACGCTGACCAGCCCATCTTCGTGATTTCCGTGGCGGCTGAGCTGGCTGACATGCACCCCCAGACGCTCCGTCAGTACGACCGCCTGGGCATCGTCAAACCCAGCCGCGCTCCCGGGAAATCCCGGCGGTACTCGCAGCGGGACGTCAACATGCTCCGCGAAGTGCAGCGGCTGTCCCAAGAAGGCGTCTCCCTCGAGGGGATCAAACGCATCCTGGAACTTGAAAACCAGGTGTCTGCCCTGCAGCGGCGGGTGCTGGAACTGACCGAAGAACTGGGGCGGCGCCCGCAGGCGTTCGACTCCCGCATCTTCGCCGCAGGCGCGGCGGGCGACGTCGTGAGCCTGGCCCGCGGCCAGCGCCCCCGTCCGCGGTCGCAGGCCATGGTTGTGTGGCGGCCCCGCGCCATCGGGCAGTAGCAGCAGCTGCCCGCCGGTGAGTACCCGGCCCCTGGTCACCGGGCGAAATTAGAGTACCCACTACTCGTGCGGCTCCTCCCGCAGAAACCTTCAATGGAACCACTGCCGAAGCGGCAGTGGTTCCATTCGTTTCTGGGGGTTATTCCATGTTTGGTTCTCTTCTCTTGGCCCGGCCATGAGCCCGGGAATGGAAGCAGTGGCGTCCTTCAGCGCTTCGGTGCCCGGGCAGGCCCTGCTGGCCATCGGGCAGACGGTCGTGGTGGTGTGCGTCTGCTTCGACATGGTCCGGGCAACGTCCGTTCCGCGGTCGCACCGGCGCTATGTGGCCAGCACCGTCTTCCGGACCCTGGCCATCCCGGCGGTCGTCGCCGATGCCCTGACGGTCCTGGTGGCCATCGTGGTGTCGTCGTGGATCGACGTGGTGATGGGTATGTTCGTGCTGACCGCCATCATCTTCCGGTTCCACTACGGCAAGGACGAGGACAACTGGTGGCAGGGCAAAGGCAGGAAGCTCGCCCGTTGGGCCCGCCGCCACCTGTCTGGCCGCACGTCGGTGGCTCCAGCCATGGGGTGAGCCTGGCCTCCAGCCGACGATGGCCTAGCCGTTGATGACCTGGGGGACGCCCAGGGCCTTGAGGCCTTCTGCACCGAATTCCAGGCCGTAGCCGGACTGCTTGGCCCCGCCGAACGGAATCCGCGGATCGACGGCGCCGTGCCGGTTGATCCAGACGGTGCCTGCTTCCAGCCGGGATGCAACGTCGCGGGCCGCCGCGGGATCGGAGGACCATACCGAGGCGCCCAGGCCGACGTCGAGGGCGTTGGCCATCTCCACGGCTTCATCGATGCTGCCGTAGCGGATGATCGGCAGTGCGGGGCCGAACTGTTCCTCGGCCACGAGCGGGTTGCCGTTGTCGATGTCCGCCACCAGCGTGGCGGGGTAGAAGTAGCCCGGCCTGCTGGAGTCCGGGTTCCCGCCGAGGAGAACACGTGCTCCGGAAGCCCTGGCCGCCTCCACAAGGTTCGCAACGACGTCGTACTGCGCCCTGTTCTGCAGCGGGCCCAGCACGTTGCCCTCGTCCAGGCCGTTCCCCATCGGCATGGCTTTCGCGACGTCGGTGAGCGCCTCGCAGACGGCGTCGTAGATGGAGTCGTGGACGTAGAGGCGCTTGAGCGCTGCGCAGGTTTGGCCGGTGTTGATGAAGGCGCCCCAGAAGAGGTCCTGGGCGATGGCCCGGGGATCGGTGCCGGGCAGGACGATGCCGGCGTCGTTGCCGCCGAGCTCGAGCGTGAGGCGTTTGACGGTGTCCGCCGACGAGCGGATGATCGCCTTGCCTGTGGCGGTGGATCCGGTGAACATGACCTTGCCGATTGCAGGGTGAGTTGCCAGCGCCTCGCCCACGTCCCGGCCGCCGGACACCACTGTCAGCAGCCCCTCGGGAAGCTCCTCATTGAGCACCTTGGCCAGGGCCAGGACCGAAAGCGGCGTGTACTCGGAAGGCTTGACCACCACGGAGTTGCCCATGCGGAGGGCCGGAGCGATCTGCCAGGTGGTGATCATCATGGGCCAGTTCCACGGCCCGATCGCACCCACGACGCCGATGGGCCGGTAGTGCAGTTCGGCGCGGGTTTCACCGTCGTCCACCAGGGTTTCGGAAGCCAGGGGAGTGCCGGCCGCGGCGCGGAGCCAGGCCGCGCAGGCGCCCACCTCGAAGCGGGCGTTGGGCCCGTTGAGGGGCTTGCCCTGCTCGCGGGAGAGCAGCTGGGCGAGTTCCTCGGCGGAGCGTTCGACGGCGTCGGCCGCCCTGAGGAGGACGGCGGACCGGGCGGCGTGGCCCAGGGCAGCCCATGCCGGCTGCGCAGCGGCGGCCGCGGTGATGGCCGCTTCCAGGTCCGCCACTGCGTGCACCGGAGCCTCGCCCACGTCCGCGCCGGTTGCGGGGTCCAGGATGGTCCGGCCGGTGCCGGGGGCGGGCGAGATGGCAGCCAGCAGCGCGTCATAGGTTTCCACGGATACTCCACTTCGAGTAGGCAAGGGCGCCAGCCGGGCGGCTGGACGGGTTACTCCCAGTGTGGTTGTGCGCAGGCCGCGGTCCTTGTGTTGTGGCGCAGGACTGTTGACCCGGAGGGAACAGTGGCAAGGCCTGCCATGCGGTGCCATGATGTTGAGGATCAGGTTCACGGCACCGCCCCCTCCGGGCAGCAAGGACGTGCGGTCATGCCATACATCAACGGTCTCAGCGATGTGGGAAACGGCGGTCTGGACGCTGCCGGCGGCAAGGCCGTGGGCCTTGCCGGGCTCATCCGGGCCGGGCTGCCGGTTCCGCCGGGATTCGTGCTGGGCACCACTGCCTACGCCGAATTCGTCAACGCCAACGGCCTCCAGGACGAAATCCAGCGCCTGGCCGCGGTGTCCCCGGACGCCGCGCCCGGTGACTATGCGGCTGCCTCGGACCGGATCCGTGCCCTGTTCACGGGTGGCACCCTGCCGGACGTGATGCGGGACGAGCTCGCCGGCGCCTACGGGCTCCTCGGCGGAGCGGACGTCCCGGTGGCGGTGCGCTCGTCGGCCACCGCGGAGGACCTGGCGTCGGCCAGCTTCGCCGGGCAGCAGGACACCTACCTGAATGTCCGTGGCTTCGAGGCGCTCCAGGCAGCTGTCATCGGCTGCTGGGCCTCGCTCTGGACTTCGCGGGCCATGGCGTACCGGGCCCGCGAAGGCGTGCTGCCCGGCCAGGTGCGGCTCGCCGTCGTGGTCCAGCAGATGGTTGAAGCCGAGGCGGCCGGGGTGATGTTCACCGCCAACCCCGCGAACGGCCGGCGGGACCAAGCGGTGATCAGTGCCGCCTGGGGACTCGGGGAATCGGTGGTCAGCGGGACCGTCAGCACCGATGACATGGTGGTGGAGATGGCCACGGGGAAGGTGCTCTCCCGGCAGACGGCCGACAAATCCGTGATGACCGTGTACGCGCAGGACGGGACCCGGGAGCAGCCGGTGGCGGCAGCCCGCCGTCGAGCGCCCGTCCTGGACGATTCCGCGGTTGCCGAACTGGCCGCCTTGGGCAGGCGGATTGCGGGGCACTTCGGGGTGCCGCAGGATGTCGAGTGGGCGCGTGCCGGCGGCACTTTCTTCATCCTGCAGTCCCGCCCCATCACCGCCTTGCCGGAGCCGTCGGCCGACATCCCGGGCACCTGGCCCCTGCCCTACCCGAAGGGCATGTACTTCCGGGCCAGCATCGTGGAGCAGTTGCCGGACCCGCTGACACCACTGTTCGCGGACCTCATCGACGGCTCCGTGGCGAGGTCCCTGCAGGCGCTGTTGGCCGGAGCGGTGGGCAAGAACGCCGTCCGCGAGGGTGACGTCCGGCTGCCCACCGTCAACGGGTACGCCTACTACTACTATCGAAACTCCGGCATGTGGCGGATGATGGCCAAATCGCCGGCGGCCTTCCGGGCACTGTTCCGCGGCGAAGCGCACATGGGCGTGGCCGGCTGGCGGGAGTACTCGCACCCCAATTACCAGCGGGTGGTCAAGGACTGGGCTGCGAAGCCGCTGCAGGAGCTGTCCGGCGGGGACCTGCTGGCCGGCGTGCAGACGCTGCTGGATGCGGGGACCGTCTACTACACCGCCGTGCAGTCCATCATCCCGCTCGCCGCCACGAGCGAACTGTCCTTCCGGGCGTTCTACGACAAGCTGGTCCGGCGGGACGGGGATCCCCCCGCGCAGGCACTGCTCCTCGGCTTCGACAGTGAGCCCATCCGCGCCGAGAAATCGCTCTGGGACCTTGCCGTCTGGGCACGCAGCGATCCCGGGCTCACGGCGGTCTTACTGGAACGGCCGACGGCGGAACTCGCCGAGTGCCAGCGCACCGGTTCCACGCCGGCGGGGGTGGACGACGTCCTGTGGCAGGAGTGGCGGTTCACGTTCCAGGAGCACCTGGATCTCTACGGCCACGCCGTCTACAACCTGGACTTCGCCACCCCGGTGCCGGCCGACGACCCGTCTGCCCTGCTGGATACCGTGAAGTTCTACCTCCGCGGCCAGGGCACGGATCCGCACGAACGGCAGCGCCTGATGACCGAACGCCGGGAGGAGCTGACCCGTGACGCGGCGGCGCGCCTGGGGCCACGCCGTCGTGCCGTTTTCCACCGGCTGCTTCGATGGGCCCAGGAGACCGCGCCAATCCGGGAAGACGCACTCGCCGACGTCGGCCTCGCCTGGCCAGTGCTTCGCCGGTTGCTCCGTGAACTCGGGCGCCGGCTGGTGGCATCTTCGGTCATCGCTGCTCCGGATGATGTGTTCTGGCTGAGGTTTCAGGAACTGCGCAGCGCCGTGGAGTTCGGCCTCGCCGCGCCCGGCACGCAGGCATCCGGTGCTGCCGCTGTGGCCATCACCGGAACGGCCCGCCCCGTCCGTGCCGACGCCGTGGAGGAGCGCCGGATGCTGTGGCGTGGACAGGCGAGGGCCGCTGCCCCGCAGATGCTTCCGGAGAGCCGGTGGATGGAGCGGTCCTTCGGCTCGTGGATGCCGGCCGGATCGCAGCACCAGAGCGGCGATGTCATCAAGGGCGTCGGAGCGAGCCCGGGACGGGTCAGCGCCCCGGCCCGGGTGCTGTCCGGTCCCCAGGATTTCGGCCAGATGCGGCCAGGGGACGTCCTGGTGGCACGGATAACCACGCCTGCCTGGACATCGCTCTTTGCCATGGCCTCGGCGGTGGTGACTGATGTGGGCGGCCCGCTGAGCCACAGCTCCATCGTGGCCCGCGAGTACGGCATCCCCGCTGTCCTGGGCACCGGGGTGGCCACGCAACGGCTCACCACCGGACAGCAGGTCCTGGTGGACGGGGACGCCGGCACGGTCACCGTCCTGCCGGCAGATAAGGCAACAATCGAAAATTCTGCGTCATCCACAAAAAGTTATTGTGAACTGCTCATATTAAGCTCTAGAATCGACGGCAGGCCGGCGAAGTCCTGACAGGACTGCCGGGTGATTCCTCCCCGGATCCAGGCAAACGCACCGCATACCCACCAGCGAAAACCACGCTTCCTCCTGCCCCCAAACCGCAGGCGAAGTGGGTAATGGGCGCCCCCACCCAGAAACGCAGGAGAGCACCATGACTTTGCAGTCCTACCTCATTGAAGCCGGCGCAACCGACGCCACCGCCGTCCCCCGCGGCGGGAGCTACGTCACCATGCCCGCCGGGGCGGAGGCTACACCGCGCCCCCAGGGCAGCTACGTCTCGCACCCGGAAGACTTCGCGGAAACAGCCAGCAGGGCGCAGGGCACATATGTGACACTCCCCGGCGGCCCGGCCGGAGAGACGGAAATCAGTTACACCCGGGTTGGCTGACCTGTGCCGGCATTATCGTGCCGGCCCGTTGGTCAATAGCTGGCCTGGGTTTCGCCGCCGGGCTTGATGTATTTGGCGGCGAGGGCTTCGGAGCCCCTGGCCAGGAGGGCGACGTCGGCACCCACCAGGATGAAGTCAGCTCCGTTGTCGAGGTAATGCTGGGCGGTGTCCGGGTTGAAGGCGTTGACGCCTGCCGGCTTTCCGGCTGCTTTGGCAGCAGCGAGGCAGTGCTCGACGGCGGCGCGCACCTCCGGGTGTTCCTGTTGTCCCAGCAGGCCCATGGAGGCTGCGAGGTCTGACGGGCCGATGAACACGGCGTCCACGCCTTCGACCTTCAGGATGTCCTTCACCGCCTCAACGGCGGCGGTGGATTCGATCTGGACGGTGACGCTGATGGTTTCGTTGGCGCGGGCCAGGTAGTCGGGGACGCGGTTCCACCGTGCGGCGCGGGCCAGGGCGGACCCCACCCCGCGGACGCCCTGTGGCGGGTAACGCGTGGCGGCCACGGCGGCTTCGGCCTCGGCCACGGAGTTGACCATGGGGATCAGCAGGTTCTGCACGCCAAGGTCCAGGTACTGCTTGATCACCACGGTGTCGTTGACCGGGGGCCGGACCAGGGTGTGGACCGGGTAGCCGTGGATGGCCTGCAGTTGGGCGAGGATGGATTCGAGCCCGTTGGGGCTGTGTTCGGCATCCACCAGCAGCCAGTCCAGGCCGGACCCGGCGCAGAGTTCGGCGATCAGCGGGCTGCCCGAACACACCCACATCCCCGCGAGCGGCCGGCCTGCTTCACCCTTTTGCGCAGCGAGGGCTTGTGCGGCCAGGGCGTCCCGGAAGGTGTGGTCTATTCGAAGCGGCATGTCACGCTCCCCAGGGGGCCGTAGTCGGCGTGGACGGTATCGCCCTTGTAGGCCCAGAGGGGCCGGGTGAAGGACCCGGCGAGGATGATGTCGCCGGCTTTCAGGGAGTCTCCGTGGGCTGCGATCTTGTTGACGAGCCAGTGGACGCCGTTGGCGGGGTGGTCCAGGACACCGGCGGCCACACCCGTTTCCTCCACGGTCTGGTTCTTGTAGAGGATGGCCGAGACCCAGCGGAGGTCCACGGCGTTCGGTTTCACGGGGCGGCCACCAATCACCATCGCGCCCATGGCTGCGTTGTCCGAAATGGTGTCCACGATGGTCCGGCCCTCCATCTCGATCCGGGAATCCAGGATTTCAAGGGCCGGAACCACGTAGTCGGTGGCCCTCAGGACATCGAAGATGGTGCAGCCGGGGCCTTTGAGGCCGTCCTTCAACACGAAGGCCAGCTCCACCTCCACGCGCGGGTGGGTGTAGCGGTCCCACTCCACGGAGCAGCCGGTTTCCAGCACCATGTCATCGAAGATGGCGCCGTAGTCCGGTTCGGTGATGCCGGTGGCGGCCTGCATGGCCTTGGACGTGAGGCCGATCTTGCGCCCCACCAGGGTCCGCCCGGCTTCCTCGTTGCGGCGGCGCCACAACTGCTGGACGGCGTAGGAGTCCTCCACCGTCATGTCCGGATAGCGGGACGTCAGGCGGGGGACAGGGGTGCGGGTCCGGGCGGCTTCCAGCAGCTCGTCCGCGATGGCTTCGATCGTCGTCGGCTCCAGCATCGGTCAGACCTGCGCTCCCAGCTTGAAACCCTGGGATTCAGCCCCTGGGCCGTCGGTCTTGCGGGTGTAGGAGAAGCCGTCGGCACCCACGGTCACGGCCATCTCGGACTTTTCTTCGCGTTCGATGACCGGCTGCGGGTTGCCGTCGAGGTCCAGGACCAGTGACGCTTCGGTGTACCAGGACGGGACCACGGGGTTTCCCCACCAGTCGCGGCGCTGGTTGTCGTGGACGTCCCAGGTGATGGTGGGGTTGTCCGGGTCGCCGGTGTAGTAGTCCTGGGTGTAGATCTCGATGCGGTGGCCGTCCGGGTCCAGGATGTAGAGGTAGAACGCGTTGGACACGCCGTGCCGGCCGGGGCCGCGTTCGATCCGGTCGCTGATGCGCAGGGCGCCCATCTTGTCGCAGATCTGGATGATGTTGTGCTTCTCGTGCGTGGCGAACGCGACGTGGTGCATGCGCGGGCCGTTGCCGCCGGTCAGGGCGGTGTCGTGCACGGTCTGCTTGCGGTGCATCCACGCGGCGTACGTGACGCCGTCGGAATCCTTGATGTCCTCGGAGACGCGGAAGCCGAGGTCCTCCAGGTACTTGCGGCCCTTGGGGACGTCCGGGGTGACCTGGTTGAAGTGGTCCAGGCGCACCAGTTCACCGGCGGAGTAGAGGTCGTAGCGCTGGGTGAGGCGTTCCACGTGTTCGGTCTCGTAGAAGAACTCGTAGGGGAAGCCCAGCGGGTCCTCGACGCGGACGGAGTCGCCGATGCCCTTGGTGAAGCCGTCCCTGCGGCGCTCCACCCGGCAGCCGAGCTCGCGGTAGTAGGCCTCGGCGGCGTCCACCTCGGCGGGGGACTTCACGCGGTAGGCGAAAGCGGCGACGGCGGCCACCGGTCCCTTGCGCAGCAGCAGGTTGTGGTGGATGAACTCCTCCAGGGACCGCAGGTAGATGTTGTTCTCGTCTTCTTCGGTGACGTGCAGGCCCAGGACGTCTACGTAGAACGCGCGGGACCTGGCAAGGTCCGTGACCACGATTTCCATGTACGCGCAGCGAACGATATCCGGAGCCGGAACGGTGGGGGTGGGAACGAAGTTGGTCATGGGATTCTCTCTTCTTTGAAAGGTGACTCTTGTGGTGTCCCAACTAGGTAGCAGTAGATGTCGTTTTGAGGGTCCATAACGACATCAATTGCGACCTAGTTGGGCTGCTGGTGATGGTCAGGCGCCGAACTTGGGGGTGTGTACGGAGCCGAGGGTGATGTGCACGGCCTGCTGGTCGGTGTAGAAGTCGATGGAGCGGTAGCCGCCCTCGTGGCCCAGGCCCGAGGCCTTGACGCCGCCGAACGGGGTGCGCAGGTCGCGGACGTTGTGGCTGTTCAGCCACACCATGCCGGCCTCGACGTTCTGCGAGAAGTTGTGGGCCCGGGTCAGGTTCTGGGTCCAGATGTAGGCCGCCAGGCCGTACTTGGTGTTGTTGGCCAGGGCGAGGGCCTCGTCGTCGTTCTCGAACGGGGTGATGGCCACGACGGGTCCGAAGATTTCCTCCTGGAAGATCCGGGCGTCGGGTGCGACGTCGGCGAACACCGTAGGTGCGATGTAGTTGCCTTCGGGCAGGTGCTCGGGTCGGCCGCCGCCGGCCAGGAGCCGGCCCTCGGACTTGCCGATCTCCACGTAGGAGGCAACCTTCTCGTAGTGCTCCGGGTGGACCAGGGCGCCCACCTGCGTCTTGGGGTCGTGGGGATCGCCCACCACGATGTTCTTTGCCCGGGCGGCGTACTTCCCGCAGAACTCGTCGTAGATGGCGCGCTCCACCAGGATGCGGGAGCCAGCGGTGCAGCGCTCGCCGTTGAGGGAGAAAACGCCGAACAGCGCGGAGTCAATGGCGGCGTCCAGGTCTGCATCGGCGAAGACGACGCAGGGGGACTTGCCGCCAAGCTCCATGGAGAGGCCCTTGAGGTTCGCGGCGGCGTTGCGGAAGATCGTCTGGCCCGTGGTGGTCTCGCCGGTGAAGGAGATCAACGGAACGTCCGGGTGCTTGACCAGCGCGTCGCCCGCCTCTTCACCGAGCCCGTTGACCAGGTTGAACACGCCGTCGGGCAAGCCGGCGTCCTTGAAGATGGTGGCCCACAGGGAAGCCGAGAGCGGGGTGAACTCGGCGGGCTTGAGGACCACAGTGTTGCCGGTGGCCAGGGCCGGGGCGAGCTTCCAGGACTCCAGCATGAACGGGGTGTTCCACGGGGTGATGAGGCCGGCGACGCCAATGGGCTTGCGGTTCACGTAGTTGATCTGCGAGCCGGGGACCTTCATGGCGTCGTCGAACTGGGCCACGATCAGGTCCGCGAAGAACCGGAAATTCTCGGCGGCGCGGAGGGCCTGGCCCTTGGCCTGGGTGATGGGCAGGCCGGTGTCGAAGGTTTCGAGTTCGGCGAGGCGGGCTTCCTGGGCTTCGACGGCGTCCGCGATCCTGTTCAGCACCCGGGCACGCTCGCGCGGCTTCATCTTCGGCCACGGACCGTTCATGAACGCTTCACGCGCGGCGGCAACAGCCAGGTCGATGTCTTCCTTCTGGCCGGCCGCCGCGGTGGCGTAGTTCCGGTTGGACACCGGGTCCAGGACGTCGAAGGTCTTGCCACCGACGGAATCAACGAACTGGCCGTTGATGTAGTGCTGGATGTGGGTGGGCAGGTCCTCGGGAATGTAGTGCTTGGCAGTTTCTGTTGAGGTCGTCATCGTTGAAGTCCTTTACTGGTGCTGGGCGTGCTAGCGGGTTTGGGCGAGGTAGGCGTCCAGGGTGGCGGTGCGGTGCTGGCGGGCAGCTTTTTCGATGGTGTCGGCGTCTGCTCCGGTTTCGAGAAGCTTCAGCAGGTTTTCGTGCTCTTCGACGGAGCCAAGTGCGCGGCCGGGAACGAAACGGAAAGTAGAGGACCGCAGCGCCGCGAGCCGGTTCCAGCCGCGGTGAACCAGGTCCAGGATGTGCGGATTGGGGCAGTGCTCAAACAGGACGGAGTGGAAGTCCTGGTTGAGTTTCGTGAACCGGACGGGGTCGAAGTGGCCCAGGCAGTCCCGCATCTCGTCGTTGATGGCGCGCGCCCGGGCGATGGCCGGTCCGTCGATCAGGGGTGCGGACAGCGCGGTGGCTGCACCTTCCACGATGCTGAGGGTCTGCATGGTGTAGAGGTATTCGGTGGGGTCGATGCCTGCCACGGTGGCGCCGACGTTGCGTTCGAACGTCACCAGGCCCTCGGCCTCGAGACGGCGGATGGCTTCACGGACGGGGACTACGCTGACGCCGAGGTCCTTGGCGATGATGCTCAGGACCAGGCGGTAGCCGGGGGTGTACGTGCCTTCGATAATGCGGGCCTTGACCGCCTGGTAGGCCTGCTCCGACTTGCTGCCGGCAACCATGGTGGCCTCAGTCATGGTGGTTTCCCGCTTCCCACTCCTGGTACCGGGCCTGCCATTCAGTGTTCATGGGGTAGAGGCCGTCCACGCTGTTGCCCTGCTTGACCATCTCGAAGATGAAGGTTTCTTCCTTCTCCTGCCGGATGCAGTCGTCCACGAGTTCTTCGGCGATGGCCGGCGGGATGACCAGGATGCCGTCGGAGTCGGCCACGATGATGTCCCCGGGCTGCACCGTGGCGCCGCCGCAGGCGATGGTGATGTCCGTGTCCCACGGGATGTGGCGGCGGCCCAGCACGGCGGGGTGCGGGTTGGCGAAGTACGTGGGCATCTCCAGGTTGGCCACAGCGGTGAAGTCGCGGACGCCGCCGTCGGTGATGATGGCCGCCGCGCCGCGGACCTGGGCCCGCAGGGCGAGGATGTCGCCCACGGTGCCGGTTCCCTTCTCGCCGCGGGCTTCCATGACCAGGATTTCGCCGTCGTTGACAGAGTCGATGGCCTTCTTCTGGGCGTTGAAGCCGCCGCCGTGGGTCTTGAACAGGTCTTCGCGGTTGGGGACGTAGCGGAGGGTCCGGGCCAGGCCTACCACCTTGCGGTCCGGGCGGGTGGCCTGCAGCCCGTCGATGCTGACGTTATTCAGCCCGCGCTTGCGCAGTTGGGAGGACAGGGTGGCCGTTGCCACGGACTCAAGCTTTGCTTTCAGCTCGGGGGAGAGGGCAGGCCCGACGGCGGCGAGACCGGCTGCTGCGCGGGAGCCGTAGGCTTCCTCCCGCTGCAGGTCATCGACCTTGGGCCGGGCACCAAAGTCCGCGAACGCCGTCGTGCCTTCCTCCACCGTGGTGACCAACCGCCCGGTGGTGAGGCCGCCGTTGGCAGTGGAAACCTCCACTTCCAGGACGTCGCCCGGTACCGCCACGGAGGCGCCGGCAGGGGTTCCGGTGAGGATCATGTCCCCCTCCTCGAGCGTGAGGAGCTGGGAGAGGTCGGCCACCAGGCGGGCGAACGGGAAGAGCAGGTCTTCCGTGGTGTCGTCCTGCACCAGCTCCCCGTTGTGCCAGGTGCGGATGCGCAGCTGGGAGGGGTCGACGGCATCTGCCGGAATCAGTGCCGGGCCCACCGGGGTGAACCCGTCGCCGCCTTTGGAGCGGAGGTTGGAACCCTTGTCCGCCCAGCGCAGATCGTAGACGCCGAGGTCATTGCTGGCGGTGATAGCGGCGACGTGGTTCCAGGCGTTCTCGATGCTGACGCGGCGGGCAGCCTTGCCGATCACCAAGGCGATCTCGCCCTCGTAGCCGAGCAGTTCACAGCCCGCAGGGCGCTCCACGGTGCCGCCACTGAGGGAAAGCGAGCTGGACGGCTTGAGGAAGTAGGACGGCTGCTCCGGGGTGCGGCCCCGCTGGGCTGCCCGGCTGGGGTAGTTGATGTGCACTGCGATCACCTTCCGGGCTGCTGCCAGGGTGTCGCCATTGACCTGCTCCAAGACCGTCTCCTCATCAGGTACGAAATCATATACGATCACTATTCTTCATCGGGCGACTCCCGTCAACCCCTGTAAATGCGGGGGATTCCCACGGTGCGGCGCGCGGCACTTGTCGCCCGCGTCACGTGCGGCGTACAGTTGAATCCGGTCCTGATGTTTCTATTATCGAATGTCTTGTTCTCATATAGAACATTCCATGAGCCTGTTCCACCAGATGATGAGCAGGCCATTCGCCCACAATGAAGTGAGGTCACCCCGTGCAGTTCCACCACCACGGATATGTATCCGGCGATCCCCGTGTCCAGCCCGCAGCCGGCGTGGGCCTAAACCGGCCCGAGGAACTTCCCGACGAAGTGGACGTCCTCATCGTGGGCACCGGCCCCGCCGGCATGCTCGCCGCAGCGCAGCTGTCCATGTTCCCCAATGTGACTACCCGCATCGTCGAGCGCCGGCCCGGGCGGCTCGCCATTGGGCAGGCTGACGGCATCCAGGCGCGGAGCGTGGAGACCTTCCAGGCCTTCGGCTTCGCGGAGCGGATCATCGCCGAGGCATACCGCATCACCGAAATGGCCTTCTGGAAGCCGGATCCCGCCAACCACGCGAACATCGTCCGGTCTGCCCGGGCCGTGGATGACGAGATGGGTATCAGCGAGTTTCCCCACCTGATCGTGAACCAGGCCCGCGTCCTGGACTACTTCGCGGAGTTCGCCGCGAACTCACCCACGCGCCTCACGCCCGATTTCGGCTACGAGTTCGAGGGCCTCGAGGTTGCGGACAGCGGCGACTACCCGGTCACCGTGACGCTCCGGCACACCGCCGGACCCAGCGAAGGGCAGGAGCGGACTGTCCGCGCCAAGTACGTGGTGGGCGCGGACGGTGCCCGCAGCAAGGTGCGCCAGGCCATCGGCTGCACCCTCGCCGGCGACCAGGCCAACCACGCCTGGGGTGTCATGGACACCCTGGCCGTCACAGACTTCCCGGACATCCGCACCAAGTGCGCCATCCAGGGCGCCGAAGGCAGTATCCTGCTGATCCCGCGGGAAGGCGGCCACCTGTTCCGCATGTACGTGGACCTGGGCGAAGTGGACCCCACCCGCCAGCACTCGGTCCGGGAGACCACCATCGAGCAGATCATCGCCAAGGCCAACGCGATCCTGCACCCCTACACGCTGGATGTCCGGAACGTCGCCTGGCACAGCGTGTACG
The DNA here is from genome assembly GCF_000962805.1 of Pseudarthrobacter chlorophenolicus. Classification (GTDB taxonomy): domain Bacteria; phylum Actinomycetota; class Actinomycetes; order Actinomycetales; family Micrococcaceae; genus Arthrobacter; species Arthrobacter chlorophenolicus_A. Next base: position 34,426 of record NZ_JZTW01000006.1, read on the forward strand.
AGGTGGGCCACCGGCTTACGGACCGGTTCGACGACGTCCTGCCGGATGAGCGCGGCACGCGGACCCCCCGGGTGTTCATCACCGGCGATGCCTGCCATACGCACAGTGCCAAGGCCGGCCAGGGCATGAACGTGTCAATGCAGGACGGCTTCAACATCGCCTGGAAGCTGGGCCACGTGCTCGAGGGCCGCAGCCCTGAGAGCCTGCTCACCACGTACTCTGAGGAACGCCAGGTGGTGGCCAAGAACCTCATCGATTTCGATAAGGAATGGTCCACCATGATGGCCAAGAAGCCGGAGGAGTTCGAGCACCCCTCTGACCTGGAGGACTTCTACGTACAGACGGCGGAATTCCCTGCCGGGTTCATGACGCAGTACACGCCGTCCCTGATCGTTGGCGGCACCGGCCACCAGGACCTGGCCGCCGGATTCCCCGTGGGCAAGCGCTTCAAGTCCGCCCCCGTGGTGCGGGTGGGGGATACCAACCCCCTGCACCTGGGCCACCACGCCACCGCGGACGGCCGCTGGCGGATCTACGTTTTCGCCGACGCCGCCCTTCCGGGTACCGGCTCAGCCGCTGACACGCTCGCCGGGTGGTTCGCAGCTTCGCCGGAGTCCCCGCTGGCCGCAACGCCGCCGGACGCCGACCCGGACGCGTGGTTCGACCTGAAAGTCATCTACCAGCAGCCGCACACCGCCGTCGACATCGGTGCCGTGCCTGCGGTCTTCAAACCGCAGGTGGGGCCGTTCAAGCTCACCGACTACGAGAAGGTGTACGCCACGGATCCCAAGGCGGACATCTTTGAGCTGCGCGGCATCGACCGCAGCGGCGCCGTGGTGGTGGTCCGCCCGGACCAGTACGTCGCGAACGTGCTGCCGCTCGGTGCGGTGGATGAGCTCGCGGAGTTCTTCGCTCCTCTCCTGGCAGCGGGCCGGCGCGCGGAGGTCTGACTCAAGGCAGCCAGCCGCCTGTCCCTGGCTGTCAGGCCGCCGGGGTGCGTTCCGCCCGGTGGTCCGCCGCGGCGTACACCCCGAGGATCCGCACCTCAGTGGTGAAGAAGTCCAGTTCCTCCAGCGCCAGCCGCAGGGAAGTGTCCTCCGGGTGCGCCTCGACGTCGGCCATGAACATGGTGGCCGCGAACTCGTCGCCCACCATGTAGCTTTCCAGCCGCGTCATGTTCACTCCGTTCGTGGCGAAGCCGCCCAGTGCCTTGTACAGGGCCGACGGAACGTTGCGGACACGGAACACGAAGCTGGTGACTGCCGCGCCGGGAAGTTCGTCCCTGGCAGGCAGCGCCGTTTCACGGGCCAGCACCACGAAGCGGGTGGTGTTGGAGGGATCATCCTCCACCCTGGAGGCGAGCACGTCGAGGCCGTAAATCTGCGCGGCCAGCGGGGGAGCGAGGGAAAGCTTGCGGGGATCATTCCACTCAGCCACTTCCCGTGCGGACCCTGCGGTATCGCCGGCGATGACGGGTTTGAGGCCGTGCTCACGGATCAGCTTCCTGCATTGGCCCAGGGCGTGTATGTGGCTGTGGACCTCGGTGGCGGCTTCGATGGTGCTGCCCGGGATGCCCAGCAGGTCGAAGTGTATGGGGAGGAAGAACTCGCCCACGATCTGCAGGTTGGATTGCGGCAGCAGGATGTGGATGTCCGCCACCCGCCCGGCGATGGAGTTCTCGATGGGGATCATGGCCAGGTCCGCCTCGCCGCTGGACACGAGCTCGAACGCATCCTCGAAGCTGGCGCACGGGACGCTGTCCATATCCGGGAACATCTGCTGGCAGGCAATATTGGAGTTGGCGCCGGGCTCACCCTGGTACGCAATCTTCTGGGGCATGAAGGGTATGGTTTCACGCGGCGGGGCCAGCTCCCAATTACTGCGGCGTGACGCGCAGCCAGAGGTACTGCCGGGGGAGGAGCGTGACGCCGTCGTCCAGCTGCAGCGCGGCCTCAGAAAGAAGGTCGACGGCGGCGGGGGCGAACCCGCCGAACGTCTCCGCGGGCAGGTCCTGGGCGGAGTCGCTGAAGTTGGCCAGGGCCAGCACCCGGGGGCCTTCCGGAGAAGGGCCGGGCCGCTGGTATGCCAACACCGAGCGGTTGTGCGTGGCGAAGTCGATCAGCTGCGTGCCCGCCAGCTCAGGGGTGCCGGCCCGGACCTCGGTCATCCGGCGCAGCCCCGCGTACACCGCACCCGCGGGCGTGGAAGGGTCAGTTCTGCGGGCGTACTGCTCCGCCGGATAGTGCGGGCGGTGCACCCACCGGCTGTCCTCCCCGTGGCCGGGTTCGCCGGCGTAGGCGTAGTCGTTGACCTGCCCCACCTCGTCGCCGAGGTACAACAACGGGATGCCGCCGGTGCTGAACGGCACCGAGTGGGCCAGGAGGATCCGTTCCACCGCCTCCGCCGGGCTGTCCTCCAGGCCGCACAGCGACGCCGTCGTACCCGAAATCCTGCAGTCCCCGGTGCGGGGGTTGTCCTGGAACGGAACGCCGCGGGCGAAGCTGCCGGGGAACCGGTTGACGTAGAACGAATTGAGGAAGCGGCGGTGGTCGAAGCCGTTGATGCCCAGCTCCGCGGCGTCCTCGTCGGCGAAGGTCCACCCGATGTCGTCGTGGCTGCGGACGTAGTTAACCCAGGCGGTGCCGGCCGGGATGTTGTGCCGGCGCTTCAAAGCCTGGGCCAGGAGCGAGACGTCCCGGGTGGCCAGGGAATCCCAGATGAGCGCCATCTGCAGCGGGTTGTAGGAAAGCTGGCATTCGGCGGGATCGATGTACAGCGCCACCTCGTCCGGGTGCACGATCGCCTCTGACTTGAACAGCAGCGACGGCGCGGCGAGGCGGCACACCGCGTTAAAGGCCCGGAGCAGCGTGTGGGCCTCGGGGAGGTTCTCGCATGTGGTGCCCAGCTGCTTCCAGATGAACGCCACGGCGTCCATGCGCAGGATGTCCACGCCCTGGTTGGCCAGGAACAGCATCTCGCCCGCCATGGCCCGGAACACGTCCGGGTTCGAGTAGTTCAAATCCCACTGGTAGGTGTGGAACGTGGCCCACACCCAGCGGCCGTCCTCCATGCGGATGAACGACCCCGGGTGGTTCTCGGGGAAGATCTCCCGGACGTTCTGCTCGAACGCGTCCGGCATGGCCCGGTCCGGGAAGATCCAGTAGTAGTCGCTGAACTCCGGGTCTCCCGAGGCCGCTTTCCGGGCCCACTCATGTTCGTCCGAGGTGTGGTTGAAGATGAAGTCCACCACCAGGCTGATGCCGTTGCTGCGCAGTTCGGCGGCCAGCGAGCGCAGCTGCTCCATCGTGCCGAGCTTCGGGTTGACCTCCCGGTAACTGGACACGGCGTAACCGCCGTCGGAATGCGGCTCAGGTGCCAGGAACAGCGGCATCAGGTGCAGGTAGGTGAGGCCGAGTTCCTTGAAGTAGGGGATGCTCTTGCGCACACCTTCCAGGCTCTCCGCGTAGCGGTCCACGTAGCAGACGCCGCCCAGCATGCCGTTGGACTGAAACCAGTGCGGGTTCGCCTCCCGCTCCGCGTCAAGGGCTTTGAGTTCGGGGGCGCGCTCCTGCCAGGACCGGGCAGCCAGGACCACCAGGGCCGCCAGCTGGTCCTGCCAGTCCGGCCGGGTCCCGTACAGCGGACGGAACAGGCCGGTGAGCAACGGGAGGTACCGGTCCAGCCGCCGCTCAAACGACGGGTCCGCGGCCAAGCCTGCCGCACGTTCCTGTGACAGGGCGGCCAGCACAACTTCCCGGCTGTCCTGCCCAGCGGTGGGTTCCTCCACACCGACGGATTTCTGCATGCCACGGCCCCTTCCGGCTTCCATCGGCACCGCCCAGTCAGCGGCAGCCGGTGTTTGTACCGAAGTATGCCACGTCACACTCCGGCGGCGCGGACTGCTTCGGTACGGCTTCATGGCAGGACCAGCGCTTCCCTTCCGGCCGCCGCATACAGGGCGGCGCCCACCACCCCCGCAGAGTTTTCCAGGCCGGCGGGACGGACCGGTGTGCGCAGGGAAAGGCGGGGGAGGAACTCGCTGCTGCACGCCGAAATGCCGCCGCCCAGGATGATGAGGTCCGGTGAGAAGAGGAACTCCACATGCGCCAGGTACTGCTGCAATCTGCCGGCGTACTCCGGCCAGCCGAGCCCCGCTGCCTCGCGCGCGACGGCGGAAGCGCGGGTCTCCGCCTTGTGGCCGGCGAGTTCGAGGTGGCCCAGTTCGAGGTTGGGTACCAGCCTCCCGTCGACGATGAGCGCCGAGCCGATGCCCGTGCCCAGGGTCAGGACCAGCACCGTGCCGGAGACGTCCCGCCCCGCGCCGTAACGGACTTCCGCCAGGCCAGCGGCGTCTGCATCGTTGACCACGCACACGGCTCGTCCCAGCCGGGCCTCGAGGAAGGACCGGACATCCAGCCCGATCCAGCTGCCGTCCATGTTTGCTGCGGACGCCGCCACCCCGCCCCGGACAATCGAGGGGATGGCGACGCCGGCGGGCCGGTTGGAAGATCCGGGTGCCTGCGTTTCGAGCTCAGTGAGCAGCCGGTCCAGGGTGTCCGCGACGGCTTCCACAGTGCCGCCCTCCGGTGTGCGGAGGCGGTGCACGGCGCCGGCAGGGAGGCCGCTGCCAAGGTCGACGGCGGCCCCTTTGATCCAGGTCCCGCCGACGTCGATCCCCAGCCCGAACCCCACGGCTAGGCCTGCAGCCAGGCGGTGGCCGCGCCGGGCAGCTCGCCGCCGTCCACCGGAGAGCTGGCCACCAGCAGGCGGCCGGCGGGCAGCGCGAAGGGCTCGGTGCCGAAGTTCGTTACCGAGGTCCAGCCGTTGGGCCGCCGGAAGGCCAGCACGTCCTCCCGCCCGGTTTCCAGCCATTCCAGCGTCTCGGCTGACTGCAGTTCCCACCGCAGGGACAGCGCACGGCGGTAGAGGGACAGGGTGGAGTCCTCCCGGTTTTCCTGGGCTTCCACCGAGGCGCCGGCGAACCACTCGGGCTGCGGCAGGTGGGAACCGCCCGGACCGAACCCGAAGGAGCTGCCCCCTGCGCTCCAGGGCAGCGGGACGCGGCAGCCGTCGCGGCCGATTTCGACGCCCCTGTTGCGGAAGAACGACGGGTCCTGGCGTTCGGAGTCCGGGATTTCGCTGCCGACTTCCTGCAGGCCGAGCTCCTCGCCCTGGTACAGGTAGGCGGATCCGGGGAGGGCGAACATCAGCAGCGACGCGGCGCGGGCGCGGCGCAGTCCCAGCTCGATGTCCACGTCTTCCTGCCGGCCGCCCTCAAGCAGCCAGCGCTTCCCGGCCTGGCCGGCCATGATCTCCCCCTCCGCCGAGGACCCGCTGGTGGGGAGCCCGTAGCGGGTGGCATGCCGGACGACGTCGTGGTTGGAAAAGACCCAGGTGGACGAGGCGCCGGACGCTTCGGCCTCGGCGAGGTTCTTGGTGACGGTCCGGCGGAACTGCGCGGCGTCGAAGTCGGCCTGCAGAAGGTCGAAGTTGAAGGCCTGGCCCAGCCCCTCGGGGCTGGCGTACCTCGCGCGGCGGTCCACGTGTACCCAGGCCTCAGCCACCGCGGTGCGGGGAGGGTTGTATTCGTTGAACAGCTTGCGCCACTCCGCGTAGATCCCGTGGACTTCATTGCGGTCCCAGTACGGGTGCTCGCCGGCAAGGAACAGCGCCTCGCCCCGGGCGTCGAGGTCTGCCTGGGAGGGCAGTGTTCCTTCCAGGTTCTTGGTGAGCGCGTGGGCGACGTCGATGCGGAAGCCGTCCACGCCGCGGTCGGACCAGAAGCGGAGGGTGGCCAGGAAGTCGTCACGGACCTCCTGGTTGTCCCAGTTCAGGTCGGGCTGTTCCTTGGCGAAGATGTGCATGTACCACTGGCCCGGGGTCCCGTCCGGTTCGGTGATGCGCTCCCACACGGGGCCGCCGAAGACGGAGTTCCAGTCCGACGGCGGCAGGTCACCGGTCTCGCCCAGCCCGTCGCGGAAAATGTAGCGTTCGCGGGCGGGGGATCCCTTGGGCGCGGCCAGGGCTTCCCGGAACCACTCGTGCCGGTCCGAGGAGTGGTTGGGAACGATGTCCACGATCAGTTTGATGCCTGCCTCATGCAGTGCCTTGGCCATCCGGTCGAAGTCCTCCAGCGTGCCCAGCCGCGGGTCGACGTTGCGGTAGTCGTCCACGTCGTAGCCGCCGTCCGCGAGGGCAGAGGGGTAGAAGGGACTCAGCCACACGGCATCGATGCCCAGGTCCTGCAGGTAGGGGACTTTGGCCGTGATGCCGTTGAGGTCGCCGATGCCGTCGCCGTTGGAGTCGGAGAAGCTGCGGGGGTAGATCTGGTAGACGGAGGCCTGGCGCCACCAGTTGGGGTCGTCCTGGAAGGTGGCGTCGGTGCGGGGTGCCGTGGCGGTGGTTGTCACGAGGGGTTCCTTTAATGTGTGGATGGAGATTGCTGAGGTGCCGGAATTACTTGACGGCGCCCTGGGTGAGGCCGGACATGACCCAGCGCTGGGTGAACAGATAGACCACGATGGCCGGTGCCATGGCCATCAGGTATGAGGCGAAGGCCACGTTGTAGCTGTTGCTGAACTGCGTCTGGAAGATCTTCTGCAGTACCGGAATGGTCTGCATCTCGGGGTCGGAAATGATGAGCGAAGGCATCATGAAGTCGTTCCAGGATGCGATGAAGGCGAAGATCCCCACCGTGGCGCTCATGGGCCCGAGCAGCGGGAAGATGAGACGCCAGAAAACCTGCCAGGTCCCGGCGCCGTCCATGCGCATGCTTTCCTCCAGCTCCAGCGGGATGGAACGGAGGAATGCCGTGAACAGCATGGTGTTGAATGCCAGGGCGAAAACGATGTGCAGGATGGCGACGCCGAGTGGGTTGTCGAGCCCCACCAGGCCCGTGAGCTGGATCTGCGGCAGTGCCACGACGGGGAACGGGATGAACATCGCCGCGAGCAGGTAGAAGAAGGACCAGCGGAAAAGCTTGCGGTCCCAGTTCCGGACAATTGCGTAGGCTGCCAGGGCCGACACCACGATCTCCCCCACCACGGCGATGACGGACACGAAGACGGAGATGGCAAAGCCGCGGGAGAAGTTCGTCAGGGTCCAGGCCTGGACAAAGCTGTCAAAGGTCAGGGGGCTGGGCAGGGAAAATGCGTTGCCGTCGACAGCCTGGCCGGTGGTCTTGAACGCCATGCTGACGGTCACGTACAGCGGGACGAGCACGCCGAGGGTGCAGACGATCAGGACGGCGGTTGCCGGCCAGTTGGTGCGCTCCTGGCCGCCAAGGGGCCGCCGCTTCCCGGTGGCCGACGGTTTTGCTGGGATGGTGCGGGTCGCGGTGCTCATGCTGCGATCCCTCCTTTGCCACGGGTGAAGCGGAGCTGGATGAGTGCGATGGCCACGCTGATGAGGAAGAAGATCACGGCGTTGGCCATCTGGTAGGCGTAGTCGCCGCCCTCGAAGCCGCGGAAGATGGCCATGGCGACGCTGCGCGTGGAGACTCCGGGGCCGCCGTCGGTCAGGCCCACGATGATGTCGTAGGTGTTGAGGTAGTTCTTGAAGCCCAGGACCGTGTTGATCACGGCGTACCCGGCCACCAACGGCAGGGTGATGTGCCGGAGGTTGTGCCAGGGGGTGGCGCCGTCGATGGAGCTGGCCTCGTAGACCTCCGGGGAAACGGTGAGGAGCCCGGCGATGTAGATCAGCATGGCGCTCGGAATCGACTGCCATGCCGTGACCAGGACGATAGCCAGCCAGGCAAGGTCGGGGTTGGCCAGGATGCTCGTGGCGAGCGGCTCGATGCCCAGGCTTTGGCCGGCCAGCGGCAGCGAATTCGAGAAGAGGTACTGGAACACGAAGGCGATGACAATGCCGGATATCACCATCGGGATCACGAAGACGGTGCGCAGCGCGGCGCGGAAGCGGATGCGGGACGTGAGTCCCAGGGCCAGGAAGAAGGCCACGATGTTCACCAGGATGACCGTTACCAGCGAGAAGGCGAGCGTGAATCCGTAAGAGCCCAGGATTCCGTCATCCTGGAACACGGCGATGAAGTTCCGGATGCCGATGAATTCAAAGTCGCCGAACCCCACGGAGTTGGTGAAGCTGTAGACGAAGCCCAGCACGGCGGGCAGAGTAACGGCGAGCGTGAAGATGGCCAGGGACGGGAACAGGAAGAAATAGTAGAGCGGGTCAACCCTGCTCTTGCGGGCCCGCGGTGCTTCGGCCGCTGCCGGCGGCGCCACCACCGCCCGGGTCGAAGGTCTTGTCATTGATGACATGGATGGTCCTCGTTTCGTGCCTTGGTCTGTTTGGGGGTTACGCGCGGAAGGCCAGGCGCGCCCAGTCGGCGTCCATGCGGCGCAGGGTGCCTTCGGCATCGGCGCCGCCGATGATCGACTGGATGTAGTTGGCGGCGGGAATCGTGTTGGGGATGAACTGTGACGCGCCCATATAGAAGCGGCCCTCGTCGTAGTACTTCTGCATTTCCACGATCCTGGGGTCGGTGACCGGCGGGGCATCCTTGACCGTGCCGAATCCCAGGAATTTGGCGTTGTAGGTGTCCTGGATCTCCGGCTGCATCAGGTACTGGATAAAGGCGCGCGCCCCCTGCTGGCCGTTCGAAACCTCGGGGACCCAGAGTGAAAGGTCGATGTTGACGCGGACCTTGAGGTCGGCGGGGTTGTCGGTCACCGGCAGGGGGAAAGTGCCAAGGTCGACGTCGGTGCCGGCCTTTTCGATTTCACCGAAGGCCCACGGCCCCTGGAAATACATGGCTGCCTGCCCCTGCGCCATGGCGGTGTTGCCGTCCCCGTAGCCGCGGCTGGCGGCATCGGCGTTGACGTACTTCTTCAGCTGGACCATGCGCCGGACAGGTTCCAGCAGTGTTTTCTGGAAGGAGACCTCGGAATCCGGTCCCACCTTCTCGCCCGCTCCGTGCATGGACTGGTAGAAGCCGCGCACATCCACCATCCCGCCCACGGTGTAGTCGAACAGGCCCTGCGCGATGGTCCACGGATCCCGGAACGTGCCGTAGATCGGAGTGATGCCCACGGCCTTGAGGCGTTCGCAGACATCGATGAGTTCGTCCCAGGTGGTGGGGACCGAGAGGCCGTTCGCCTCGAAGATGCGCCGGTTGTAGATGACCGACGCCGCCATGACCGAGTAGGGGATAACGCTGGTACGGCCCGGGTAGGTGGGGTACCAGTTGGTGAGGTCGAGGACGTCGCCGCGGATGGATGCCGCTTCCGGAAGGTCTGCCAGGTCCGAGAGTGCGCCGCGCTCCATGAACCGCGCCATCTCCAGGTTGTAGTTGAGGCAGCCAAGATCCGGAGGGCTGCTGCGGACGAAGCTGGCAGAGAGGTTCGTGGCCATGTCATGCAGGACGCGGAAGCGGTCCTGGGACGCGGTGAATTTCGCGGTGAGGTCGCGGAAGTAGGGGACCGCTTCCGGTTTCGACTGGTGGAAGGTGATGGTGGGCTGGGCTCCGGCCGGGCTGCACGCCGCAAGGCTGAACGCGGCCAGGGAGCCTCCTGCGGCGGCTAGGAAGGTACGCCGGGAGAGTGGTGTCCCGGCGGACGGCAAAGGTGGCAACATCGGCTCCTAAGAGGGGGTGGATCAGGTTTTATTTGGATCTTATATTTAGGTCCTATATGAGGATGGGGGACGCAGGGGCTATCGTCAAGGGGTGGACGGAACTACGGCGAGCTCGACGCAACTGTTACGGCAGATCAACTCCGGAGCGCTGCTGCGCTTCGCCCTTGAGGAGCAGGTGTTCACGGCCGGGGAAGCCATGGGGGCCACCGGGCTCACCCGTGCCACGGTGCTGGGCGTCTGCGACGGCCTGGTTGACGCCGGCTGGCTCGAGGAAGTAACCGACGGCGGCGAGGCCGGCCCAGCCCTTAAAGGCCGGCCTGCGCGCCGCTACCGGTTGCGCGAGGCCGCGGGGGTAGTGGTGGGGCTCGATGCCGGCGAAGGCCACCTCACCACCATCGTCGCGGACCTCCGTGGACGTGAGCTCGCCAAGCGGCGCCAAAGCATCGACTCACACGCGCTGGGACGCGCCGGCCGCGTTGCCGGCGCACAGGAGCTGATCCGGCAGGCGCTGGCCGATGCGGGCTGCGACGCCGCCGATGTGCTGCTGACCGTGGTGGGAGTACCCGCGCCGGTGGATGCGGACGGCAGGTCTCCAGGGGCCGGAGAATTCTGGCAGCTGATGAACTCCGGGTTCGACCAGCACCTTGACGGCGCAGTCACCATTGAAAACGACGCCAACCTCGCGGCCATCGCCGAACACGCGCAGGAGCCGTCGGCAAACGTGGCAACCCTGCTGTCGGGTGAGCGGTTCGGTGCCGGCCTGATCGTCGATGGGCGCCTGCTGCGCGGACGCAGGGGAGGCGCCGGTGAGATGCGGTTCCTGGACATCCTTTCGGACAGCAAGCTCGAACCGGAGGAGGGGACCTCGGACGGGTTCGGGGCGCTGGCCCGGAAATGGGCACGCACGCTGGTCCGTTCCTACGGCGGAGACACATCGCTGCGCCGAATCCCCGACGAGGACATCACTGCGGAAGATGTCTTCCAGTCGGCCCGCGAGGGGGACCCGCTGGCCCTGGACATCATTGCCCGGCTCGGTGCCCGGCTGGCGCGGATCGCCGTGGTGCTCTCCAGCCTCCTGGATATCGAGCGGGTGGTCATAGCGGGCGGGATTTCGCGCGCCATCGAGCCGGTCCTGGAACGCGCGCGCACGCTGCTGCCGGCTGACTCCGGCCTGCCGCTTCCGGACCTCGTTGCCAGCACCTTCGGCGCGGAAGCTGTGGTCCACGGCGCCATTGAATCGGCCCTGACGCAGTTCAGGCGCGAGCCCATGGCGTTCCTGCCGCGGGCAATCCGCCGCTGACGCGCCGTCGGCACGAACGCGGCGCCCCCTGTTGCTGTGGAAATCGGCCTGATGGAGGCCGCCTGCCCGTACACTGGCCACCATGTCATGCCGCATCAGTGAACTGGTCCTGAACTGCAATGATCCCGAGCTGCTGGCCCGGTTCTGGTGCGAGGTCCTCGGTTATGTGGAGCTCGACCGGGAGGACGGCTACGTCGAGATCGGGCCTCCCGCCGGGTTCGGCGGACTGCAGCCCACCATCATCCTGAGCCCCAGCAGCAATCCGCGGACCGGCCGGCTGCCGCTGCACATCGACGTCAACCCGGTGGACCGGGACCAGGCCGCCGAGCTGGAACGCCTGCTGGCCCTGGGTGCCCGGCCCGCCGATGTGGGGCAGGCCGGCGACGAAAGCTGGCACGTCCTGCAGGACCCCGAGGGCAACGAGTTCTGCCTCCTGCGCAAGCGCCTGGATCCGTAGCGGCCCGACCCTGAGCGCAGGGGCCCCGGCGTCCCCGCCTACAGCACGTTGCGGATGGCCTGCTCGAAGCTCGTGACGTGCTCCAGGGCGAGCTTGCCCGCGCGCTCGGAATCGCCGTCGGCCACTGCCTCGAGCAGTTCAACGTGCTCGGCAATGTGTGATGACACGGACGGGACCTTTTCCAGCACCATGCACCAGATGCGGGTGGCAAGGTTGTCGTAGCGGATCAGGACGTCTTCCAGGTGCGCGTTCGCAGCGGCCCGGTAGATCAGCCGGTGGACCTTGATGTCATAGCGCATCAGGTCGTAGGGGTCATCGTCGCCGCCCATGCCTGCGATTGCGGCGGCCGTTTCCCGGATCTCGGCCCGCAGGGCAGGCGTGGCCAGCTTGGCTGCCCGCTTGGCCGCCAAGGGCTCCAGCGACTCGCGCAGCTCGGAAACATCGGCGAGTTCAGTGATGTCGACAATGGTGGCAAACGTTCCCCTGCGGGGGTAGGAAACCACCAGGTGGTCGCTTTCCAGTCGCTTGAGCGCTTCCCGCACCGGGGTTCGCCCAATGCCAAGCTCTGCGGCCAGCTTGCCGTCGTTGATGGGGTCGCCCGGGCGGATGTCCAGCATGATGAGGCGGTCCCGGAGATGCCGGTAGGCCCGCTCGGAGAGCGAAAGGTCCTCCTCGCCGGCGATGGAGTTCTCCAGCATTACGGCCATGTTGCGCTCTCTTCCCGGGTGGCTATTGACTGCTAAGTGATCTGGAACATACTATTACATCAGTTCTAATATATCAGTTACAGATCAGTTACGGATCAGGACTTTCAGGTTTAGAAGGAGAAACATGCAGGACGCACTCAACGCCTCGCTCGCCACGGTGGACGCCGACGTCGCCGCCGCCGTTGCACTGGAACTGCACCGCCAGCAGTCCACCCTGGAAATGATCGCCTCGGAGAACTTCGCTCCGTCGGCAGTGATGGAGGCGCAGGGCTCGGTCCTCACCAACAAGTACGCCGAGGGCTACCCCGGCAAGCGCTACTACGGCGGCTGCGAGCACGTCGATGTGATCGAACAGCTGGCGATCGACCGCGTCAAGGCCCTGTTCGGTGCCGAATTCGCCAACGTTCAGCCGCACTCCGGCGCCCAGGCCAACGCCGCAGCCATGTTTGCCCTGCTGAACCCGGGGGACACCATCCTGGGCCTGTCCCTCGCCCACGGCGGCCACCTCACCCACGGCATGAAGATCAACTTCTCCGGCAAGCTCTACAACGTGGTGCCGTACCACGTCCGTGAGGACGACCTCCGGGTGGACATGGCCGAGGTGGAAGCGCTGGCCCTGGAGCACAAGCCCAAGCTGATCGTTGCCGGCTGGTCCGCGTACTCCCGCCAGCTCGACTTCGCCGAGTTCCGCCGGATCGCCGACCTGGTGGGCGCCTACCTGATGGTGGACATGGCACACTTCGCCGGCCTGGTGGCCGCAGGCCTGCACCCGAACCCCGTCCCCTACGCGGACGTGGTCACCACCACCACGCACAAGACCCTCGGCGGACCCCGCGGCGGCGTCATCCTCGCCAAGGAGGAATACGCCAAGAAGATCAACTCCGCCGTGTTCCCCGGCCAGCAGGGCGGACCGCTGGAGCACGTGGTCGCCGCCAAGGCCGTGGCCTTCAAACTCGCCGCAACCCCCGAATTCAAGGAACGCCAGGAGCGCGTCCTGAACGGTGCCCAGCTGCTGGCCGAACGCCTCCTGCAGCCGGACGTCCAGGAAGCCGGAATCTCCGTGGTCAACGGCGGCACCGACGTGCACCTGGTCCTGGTTGACCTCCGCCACTCCGAGCTCGACGGCCAGCAGGGCGAGGACGCCCTCCACCACATCGGCATCACGGTCAACCGCAACGCCGTCCCGTTCGACCCCCGCCCGCCGATGGTCTCCTCAGGCCTGCGCATCGGCACCCCCGCCCTCGCCGCCCGCGGCTTCGGCGCCACCGAATTCGCCGAGGTTGCAGACATCATCGCGACGGCGCTCATCGCCTCCGCGTCCACCGGCACCCTGCCCGGGGAGACCGCCGTCGAACTCCGCGCGCGCGTCACGGCGCTCGCCGAGCAGTTCCCCCTTTACCCGCATCTTTCCGAGAACAGCACCAGCCTGGCCGGTGCCGAAGCAGACCTGATTGGAGCAGCCCAGTGAGCGCCCCCCACCTCCCCGAACACCCGGATTTCCTCTGGCGCAACCCGGAACCCAAGTCCTCCTACGACGCCGTGATCGTAGGCGGCGGCGGGCACGGCCTGGCCACCGCATACTTCCTGGCCAAAAACCACGGCATGACCAACATCGCGGTGCTGGAAAAGGGCTGGCTGGCCGGTGGCAACATGGCCCGCAACACCACCATCATCCGTTCCAACTACCTCTGGGACGAGAGCGCCGCCATCTACGAGCACGCCCTCAAGCTCTGGGAAATCCTGCCCGAGGAACTCGAGTACGACTTCCTGTTCAGCCAGCGCGGCGTGATGAACCTGGCCCACACCCTGGGCGACGTGCGTGAAAGCATGCGCCGCGTGGGTGCCAACAAGCTCAACGGTGTTGACGCTGAATGGCTGGACCCGCAGCAGGTCAAGAAACTCTGCCCCATCCTGAACATCAGCGACAACATCCGCTACCCGGTCATGGGTGCCACCTACCAGCCCCGGGCCGGCATCGCCAAGCACGACCATGTTGCCTGGGCCTTCGCCCGCAAATGCGACGAACTGGGCGTGGACATCATCCAGAACTGCGAAGTGACCGGATTCCTCAAGGACGGCGACCGCGTGGTGGGCGTCAAGACCAGCCGCGGCACCATCAACACCGAAAAGGTTGGCCTCTGCGCCGCCGGCCACAGCTCGGTCCTGGCTGAGATGGCGGGCTTCGAACTGCCCATCCAGTCCCACCCGCTGCAGGCCCTGGTTTCCGAACTGCACGAACCGGTCCACCCCACGGTGGTCATGTCCAACCACGTCCACGTCTACGTTTCACAGGCGCACAAGGGCGAACTGGTCATGGGCGCCGGCGTGGACTCCTATAACGGCTATGGCCAGCGCGGCTCCTTCCACGTGATCGAGCAGCAAATGGCGGCCGCCGTCGAACTCTTCCCCATCTTCGCCCGGGCCCACGTGCTCCGGACGTGGGGCGGCATCGTGGACACCACCCTGGACGCCTCGCCGATTGTCGGCACCACCCCCGTGGAAAACATGTTCGTGAACTGCGGCTGGGGTACCGGCGGCTTCAAGGGCACCCCCGCGGCAGGCATGACCTTCGCGCACACCATCGCCACCGGCGCCCCGCACAAGCTGAACGCGCCGTTCTCCCTGGAACGCTTCGAAACCGGCGCCCTCATCGACGAACACGGCGCCGCCGCCGTGGCCCACTAGCCGCTGCCACGAGATAAGGACTAACGCACATGCTGCTGATCCCATGCCCCAACTGCGGCCCGCGGGACGAAACCGAATTCCACTACGGGGGACAGGCCCACGTCGCCTACCCCGAGAACCCCAACGAGCTCAGCGACACGGAGTGGTCCCGCTACCTCTTCTACCGCAGCAACACCAAGGGCACCTTCGCCGAACGCTGGGTCCACAGCACCGGCTGCCGCCAGTGGTTCAACATGCTCCGCGACACCGTGAGCTACGACATCCAGGCGATCTACCCGATGGGAGCGCCGCGGCCTGACCGGGCCGGAACCACCGGCGCCGAGTCCGGTACCGCCAGCCTTGCCGCGGACAGCACCACCACCGGGACCGCCGCGCCCAGCACATCAGGCACCAGCCTTTCCTCCACCACTGCAGCCCCGGAAGGAGCCACCAAGTGACCTCCCAGAACGCCCGCCTGGCCACCGGCGGCCGCATCGACCGCACCATCTCCTGGCGCTTCACCGTGGACGGCGAGGAGTTCACCGGACACCCCGGCGACACCCTGGCCTCAGCACTGCTCGCCAACGGCCGCATCGCCGCCGGCAACTCCCTCTACGAGGACCGGCACCGCGGCATCATGTCCGCCGGCGTCGAAGAAGCCAACGCGCTGGTCCGCGTGGAAGCCCGCTTCCCCGGCCACGTGGCCGAGTCCATGCTCCCTGCCACCACCGTTTCCCTCGTTGACGGACTCCAGGCCCTCCAGCTCAACGGCCTGGGCAAGCTGGACCCGGCCGAGGACCGCGCCGAATACGACAAGAAGTACGTCCACACGGATGTCCTGGTGATCGGCGGCGGCCCCGCCGGACTCGCTGCTGCCCGCGAAGCCGTCCGCACCGGTGCCCGCGTCATGCTGCTCGATGACCAGCCCGAACTCGGCGGCTCCCTGCTCTCCGGCTCCACCGCCGAAGGCCTCGCCGAAACCATCGAAGGCAAACCGGCCCTCGAATGGGTGGCCGACGTCGAAGCCGAACTGGTTTCCGGCGCGGAATCCACGGTCCTGAACCGCACCACCGCGTTCGGCGCCTACGACGCCAACTACGTCATCGCCGTCCAGAACCGCACCGACCACCTCACCAGCCCCGCTGCCCCCGGCGTCTCCCGCCAGCGGATTTGGCACATCCGTGCCAGCCAGGTTGTGCTTGCACCGGGCGCCCACGAGCGTCCCCTGGTGTTCGAGAACAACGACCGCCCCGGCATCATGCTCGCCTCGGCCGTCCGCAGCTACCTGAACCGGTACGCCGTGGCCGCCGGCCAGCGCGTGGTCATCAGCACCACCAATGACAGCGCCTACGCCACCGCCGCCGACCTCGCCGCCGCCGGCGTCAAGGTCGCAGCCGTCGTGGACGCCCGTCCGAAGCTCACCGCCGCGGCAACTGCCGCCGTCGAATCCGGCCTCCGGGTGCTGATCGGCAGCGCCGTGGCCAACACCTCCGCTGATTCCAGCGGGCGGTTGGATGGCGTCACCGTCCGCAGCATCAACGACGACGGCGAACTCACCTCCGGCGTCGAGCAGATCGCAGCAGACCTGCTGGCAGTCTCCGGCGGCTGGAGCCCGCTGGTGCACCTGCACTCGCAGCGCCAGGGCAAACTGCGCTGGGACGACGAGCTGGCAGCCTTCGTGCCCAGCACCGAAGTTCCCAACCAGCAGACCATCGGCTCCGGCCGTGGTTCCTTCGCCACCGCGGACTGCCTCGCCGAGGGCATCTCCGCCGGCGCGAAGGCGGCCATCGCCGCGGGCTTCGAGTCCGCCGTCGAGCCTTCCGTTCTCTCGGAGCCGAAGGCTTCCGCCCCCACCCGCCAGCTGTGGCTGGTGCCGGGCGAGGAAGGTACCCCGGACGACTGGCACCACCACTTCGTCGACTTCCAGCGCGACCAGTCCGTGGCGGACGTCCTCCGTTCCACCGGTGCCGGCATGCGCTCCGTGGAGCACATCAAGCGGTACACCTCCATCAGCACCGCCAACGACCAGGGCAAGACCTCCGGCGTGAACGCCATCGGCGTGATCGCGGCGGCCCTGCGCACGGCCGGCGAGGCTTCCCGCGGCATCGGCGACATCGGCACCACCACCTACCGCGCACCGTTCACCCCGGTGGCCTTCGCGGCACTGGCCGGACGCCAGCGCGGTGAGCTCTTCGACCCCGCCCGCATCACCTCGATCCAGCCGTGGCACGTTGCCAAGGGCGCGCTCTTCGAGGACGTAGGGCAGTGGAAGCGCCCCTGGTACTACCCGCAGGGCGGGGAGGACATGGACGCTGCCGTGCTGCGCGAATGCGCCGCCGTCCGCGACTCCGTGGGCTTCATGGACGCCACCACCCTGGGCAAGATCGAAATCCGCGGCAAGGACGCGGGCGAGTTCCTGAACCGCGTCTACACCAACGCCTTCAAGAAGCTCGCCCCGGGCTCGGCACGCTACGGCGTGATGTGCCTGGCCGACGGCATGATCTTCGACGACGGCGTGACCCTCCGGCTGGATGAAGACACCTTCTTCATGACCACCACCACCGGCGGTGCCGCGAAGGTGCTGGACCACCTGGAGGAATGGCTGCAGACCGAATGGCCTGAGCTGGACGTCCAGTGCACCTCGGTGACGGAGCAGTGGAACACCATCGCCGTCGTGGGACCCAAGTCCCGCGAAGTGATCGCCAAGGTGGCCCCGGAACTGGCAGCCAACGGCGGACTGGATGCCGAGAACTTCCCGTTCATGACCTTCCGTGAAACCACCCTCGCCTCCGGCGTCCGGGCCCGGGTCTGCCGGATCTCCTTCTCCGGCGAACTCGCCTATGAAATCAACGTTCCGGCCTGGTACGGCCTGAACACCTGGGAGTCCGTGGCCGCAGCAGGTGCCGAGTTCAACATCACCCCGTACGGCACCGAAACCATGCACGTGCTCCGCGCCGAGAAGGGCTACCCGATCGTCGGGCAGGACACGGACGGCACCGTCACCCCGCAGGATGCCGGCATGGAGTGGATCGTCTCCAAGGCCAAGGACTTCATCGGCAAGCGTTCCTACTCCCGCGTGGACGCCCAGCGTGAAGACCGCAAGCACCTGGTCAGCGTCCTTCCCGTGGACCGCACACTGCGGCTGCCCGAAGGCACGCAGCTGGTGGAAAAGGGACGCTCTACCAACCCGGCCTACGGCCCCGTGCCGATGGAAGGGTTCGTCACCTCCAGCTACCACAGCGCAGCGCTGGGCCGTTCGTTCGGCCTGGCCCTGATCAAGAACGGACGCAACCGCATCGGCGAAACGCTGATTGCAGCCGCCGGCGACCAGCTGGTGGACGTGGTTGTTGCAGAGACAGTGCTTTTTGACTCCGAAGGGACCCGCAAAGATGGCTGAGACAGCAGCTTCCCCCACCCCCGCCAAGACTCCGGCAGACAAGGACCTCGCGGTCCGCACCAGCCCGGCCGGAGTGCTCCGGGACGCGTTCGCGGCAGGCTCGCTGGCCGGAACCGTTGAGATCTCCGAGCTCCCCTTCCTCACCATGGTGGGGATCCGGGCTGCCGCAGGCTCCGACGCTGCGCAGCGCATCGCCGCCGTGACCGGCGGCCTGCCCGCCCGGTCCGGAGACGTTGCCGGCAACGGCGATACCTCCGTCCTGTGGCTGGGCCCGGCCGAGTTCCTGGTGGTTGCGCCCACTGAAGCCCACGAGTCCCTGGGTGGCAGCCTGATCCAGTCGCTCCGGGACGCCCTGGGCAGCGACGCCGGCCAGGTGGTTGACCTCTCGGCCAACCGCACCACGTTCGAGCTGACCGGTCCGCAGGCCCGCTCCGTCCTGGAAAAGGGCTGCTCCCTGGACCTGCACCCCCGGGTCTTCAAGGCCGGCACCGCGTACTCCACGGAAATCGGGAACATCCCCGCCCTCCTGTGGAAGACCGGCGAGGAATCCTTCCGGGTCTTCCCGCGGGCCTCGTTCGCCGAGTTCCTGGGCCGCTGGCTCCTCGACGGCATGCGGGAGTACGCGTCCCCTGAGGTCCCCTGATGGCGCTGAGCGTCCTTGACCTCTTTTCTGTCGGCATCGGGCCCTCGTCGTCACACACGGTGGGCCCGATGCGGGCGGCAAAGCTCTTCGCGGACGGGCTGAAGGGCGACGGCCACCTGGCCTCCACCGCCCGGGTCCAGTCGGAGCTCTTCGGCTCCCTGGGCGCCACCGGCCGCGGCCACGGTTCAGACAAGGCAGTGGTGCTGGGGCTGCAGGGCCTGGAGCCGGAGACGGTCAACACCTTCACCGCCGATGACCAGGTGGCCGCCGCAGCACTTAACGCCGAACTCCAGATCGCCGGGACGCACCGGGTGGATTTCAACTGGGAAGAGGACGTGGTCCTCCACCGGCGCAAGTCCCTCCCCGCACACCCCAACGGCATGACGTTCCGGGCGCTGGACCACACCGGGTCCGTGCTGAGCGAGCGGAGCTACTACTCCATCGGCGGCGGCTTCGTGGTGGACGGCGACGCCGAGGGTGCGGACAAGGTAGTGGCGGATGACACCGTCCTGCCCTACCCGTTCTCCACGGCTGACGAACTCCTGCAGATCTGCAGCCGCGAAGGCATGTCCATCTCCGAGGTCATGCTCGCCAACGAACTGACCTGGCGCAGCGAGGCCGAACTCCGGGAAGAACTCCTGGGGCTTTGGGCCGTTATGAAGGAGTGCGTGGAGAACGGCTGCAACGCCGAGGGCATCCTGCCGGGCGGCCTGAAGGTCACCCGCCGGGCGCCGTCGCTGTTCCGCACCCTGACTGCCTCGGCTGCCAGCGCGGAAGCGGCGGCAGCGCTGCCGTCTCCCGTGAAGGCACCGGCAGATCCGTTGCTGGCGATGGAATGGGTGAACCTCTTCGCGCTGGCCGTGAACGAGGAAAACGCCGCCGGTGGCCGGATCGTCACCGCCCCCACCAACGGGGCAGCGGGCATTGTGCCCGCCGTCCTGCACTACTACGTGAAGTTTGTTCCGGGAGCCGACGACGACGGTGTGGTCCGCTTCCTGCTGGCGGCGGCCGCCGTCGGAATCCTGTTCAAGACGAACGCCTCGATCTCCGGCGCCGAAGTGGGCTGCCAGGGCGAGGTGGGCTCCGCCTGCTCCATGGCCGCTGCAGGGCTCTGCGAAGTGCTCGGCGGAACGCCGGCGCAGGTGGAGAACGCCGCCGAGGTAGGCATTGAGCACAACCTCGGCCTGACCTGCGACCCCGTGGGCGGGCTGGTGCAGATCCCCTGCATCGAGCGGAACGCGATCGCCAGCGTCAAGGCGATCAACGCGGCCCGGCTGGCCCTGCACGGGGACGGCAGCCACAAGGTCTCGCTGGACAAGGCGATCAAGACCATGCGCGACACCGGAGCCGACATGAAAACCAAGTACAAGGAAACCTCCCGAGGAGGACTCGCCGTGAATGTGATCGAGTGCTGAACCATGACTGCCACTGAAACCCATGTCCCCGCGCCCAAGGCGCCCACCACCGTGGAGCACGTCCTGACCCTGGACTGCCCGGAAGGGCCTGGCATTGTCCACGCCGTGTCCGGCTTCCTGCTGGAGCACGGCTGCGACATCATCGACAACAAACAGTTCGGGGAGCGGTCCGAAGGCCACTTCTTCATGCGCGTGCACTTCGTCTCCGAAGGCGACGATTCCACGCTGGAGGTTTTGCGGGACTCCTTCGCCCCCGTGGCGGAGAAGTTCGGCATGCGCTGGCAGCTGGAACGCCAGGGCTCCAAGCGCAAAGTACTGATCATGGTGTCCAAGTTCGGGCACTGCCTCAACGACCTGCTGTTCCGCGCCCGCATCGGTGAACTGCCGGTGGACGTGGTGGCAGTGGTGTCCAACCACCGCGACCACCAGGCTCTGGTGGAATGGCACGGCATCCCGTTCCACCACATCCCGGTCACAGCGGACACCAAGCCCGCAGCGGAAGCGGAGCTGATGGAACTGGTGGACGGCCTCGACGTCGAACTGGTGGTGCTGGCCCGCTACATGCAGGTGCTCAGCGACGACCTGACCCGCAAGCTCGACGGCCGGGCCATCAACATCCACCACTCGTTCCTGCCCAGCTTCAAGGGCGCCAAGCCGTACCACCAGGCATACGCACGCGGCGTCAAGACGGTGGGCGCCACCGCGCACTACGTCAACGCCGAACTGGATGAGGGACCTATCATCTCCCAGCAGGTGGTGGACGTGGACCACACCTACGGTCCCGAGGACCTGGTAGCCGCCGGCCGCGACACCGAATGCAAGGCCCTCTCCAACGCGGTGAAGTGGCACTGCGAAGGCCGGGTCATCCTGCAGGGCAACCGCACCGTGGTGCTCCGCTAGCATGGGCCTGCGCCGCTACCAGGACTGGAACCGCCTCATTGGCGTCCCGGTCGAGATCCGGCAGTACGGCCGCACCGTCCGCAACGGTGTGGTTGATGACGCCATGCCTGATTCATCCATGGTGTGGCTGATGGCGGACGCCTCGCAGGGCAGGACCCTGTACAGCCTCCACGAAGGCCACGAGGTCTGGATTGAGCCGGACCTCCTCGAAGCACACCACCTCCTGCAGGTGGCGGCCCCGGTCAGCGCCTGACCGGACATTCCCACAGCTGAAGCGCGGCTGGTTGCCCTGACGGGCGGCCGGCCGCGCTTTTGCTGTAGCCCAGGGTGCCGCCCCCTTTCGTGGCGGGCGGCGCTGAGTCCCCCCACCTTTGGCAGAGCACGACGGCGTGTCCCGGCCGCTCGCCGTCGTCCGCGGCCTTGGAGGGGCGAAACCTGGGGAGAATCAGCGGCGTCGGGGGAGGGAGGCCCCATCATGGTGCCCGCTCCACCCCGACGCGCTCACCGGGGACGCAGCAGAAGGGCGTGCTGCCCGGAACCTGTCGTCCCGGGCAGCACGCCCTTGGTCTGGTGCTGTGAAGGTTGCGCTACTTGACCTGCAGTTCGGGGACGTCGTGGTCGGCGGAGCTGGCAGCCGGACGTGAGGCCGCTTCACCGCCGGCCTGCGCGAGGGTCATTCCCTTGGTTTCCTCTGCCATGAAGACACAGACCAGGAAGCCGGCCGCCGTCATGATTGCCGCCACCAGCATGGTGGGGCCGATGCCCCAGTAGGCAAGGCCGAACGGGAGGGCGAAGGTTCCCAGGGCGGCACCGATACGGCTGACGGCAGTGGTGATGCCGACGGCGCTGGCCCGGACGTGGGTGGGGAAGATTTCGCTGGGGTAGGCCCACTCGAGGATGCTCGGCCCGCCGGAGAACAGCGCGTAGGCCACGAAGCAGCCCACAATGACGGCCACCGGTGCCGACGGGAAAATGCCGAGGATGAACAGCGGGGTGGCCATCAGGGCGAAGCACCAGATGATCAGTGGCCGCCGGCCCCAGGTCTCAACCAGCTTCAGCGCCGGGATGCAGCCGGCGAGGAACACGATGTCAATGACCACCGACCCGAGGTTGGCCAGGTTTCCTTCGCCCATGCCGAACGCGCCCAGGATGGTGGGCCCGAACGTGAAGATGGCGAACAGCGGCCCCACCTGCAGGGCATAGAACGAGCTGCAGAAGATGATGCGCTTCAGGTACGGACGCTGCAGCAGGATCCGCAGGTCCACCTTCTTTGCGTCCGCAGCGGCAGGTTCGGCCGATTCGAAGATGACGTGGTCAACGTTCAGCTGGTCCGACAGGGCGGCGCGCAGCGCGGACTTGGCATCGGCCTTGCGCCCGTGGTGCAGCAGCCAGCGCGGGGACTCCGGGGTGCCGAGCCGGATCAGCATGACGACGGCGCCAAGCACCGCCGAGGTGAGCAGCATCCAGCGCCATGAACCGGCGCCGAAGACCTCGAAGATCGCGAAGCCCACCAGCGACGCCAGGGCGGCTCCGATGAACCAGCCCACCTGGAGCACTCCGAGCATCTGTCCGCGGCGCTTGCGGGGAAGCCACTCGGCCAGCAGCGAGTTGGCGATGGGGTAGTCGGCGCCGATCGCCAGGCCCGCGATCAGGCGGGTGATGATCAGCTGCCAGGAATCCTGGACAAAGAACTGCAGTACGGAGGAGATCACCAGGACCCACAGGTCAATGGTGTACATGAGTTGGCGGCCAATCCGGTCCGTCAGGGGACCGAGCAGGACTGCGCCGAAGAAGATGCCCACCAGCGCTGCTGCGCCGATCAGGCTGGTTTCGAGTTCCGTGGTTTTGAACTCGGCGGTGATGCCTACCAGAGCGATGGCAATGATGCTCAGGATGTAGCCGTCAAGGATGGGCCCTCCCATGCACGCTGCAACCAGCTTCTTGTGAAAACGCGTGAACCGCGCTTCATCAATGGCGACATGTATGTTCATCGATTCCTTCTCACCTGGGGTAGGGACACCGCCCTGCCGCTGCACCCGCCTTTGGGCGCAACAGCGCTGGCCGCGGAAATCGCTTCTGGAGCCGGGCTGGTGTCGTGGAAGAGGTCTTGCTCGATCAAGCGTCGACACTTGATATATTAGGAGAGTAGGGTGCGCTGGATCACAAATCAATACCTGGGCGGATGTTACGCGCGGAGGTACTCGTTGAGCCCGTTGAGCTGCGCGGTCATCAGGCGCGAAGCCTCCGCCCCATCCCTGTCGAGAATGGCCTGGACTACGCCGCCCAGTTCCTGCAACTGCTCCAGGATCAGCGGCCGGCGCTCCAGCATCAGTCCCAGTATCCGGGTCCACAGGTTGGCGTAACGCAGCAGGGTTTCTTCCAGGTGGCTGTTGCCGGCCGCCCGGTAAACCAGTTGGTGCACGGCCAGGTCAAGGCGCATCAGGTCGCTTTGTTCGACGCCGGCAGGGTCCAGTGTGCGGATGATCTCCCGGTACTTCTCGAAGGTCTTGCGGGCATTGGTGCTGGCCAGCCGTGCCGCCAATTCCGCTGCCATGGGTTCCAGGGCCTGGCGCAACTGGGCGATTTCCTCCGGGTCGGCAAAGTCGATGGGCGCCGCATAGGCCCCCTTGCGCGCATGCGACACCACCAGCCTGTCACCTTCCAGTCGGCGCAAGGCTTCCCGGATGGGCGTCCGGCCCATCTGCATTTCCTTCGAAAGCTGGGTCTCGTTGATGGACTCATTGGGCCGGATCTCGAGCATGATCAGCCGGTCGGCGATGACGCGGTAGGCAACGTCGTTGAGGGACTCCTCAACGCGTTCCGCCCGGCCCACCAGGGGAATGTCGAGCACTACGGTGTGGCCTGCTCGGCGAGCCTGGCCCTGATGCGCTCTGTGGCATCCACGAGGGAGGCCTCGTTCACCGCTGCCGCGGCCGCTGCATCACCGTTGCGTGCCGCCGTCACAAGGTCCTGCTGGTACCGCCACAGCGAATCGTCAGTGCCGGAGTCCAGCGAACCCTGGGCGCCGACGATCTTGTACGCCCGGCACTGTTGCCAGAGCGTCCGGATCATCTGGAGCAGCACCGGGTTGCCGCTGGCCTGGTACAGGATGGCCAGCATCGCCTCATCGTGGTCCAGCAGGGCGATTACCCGTTGTTCGTCGATGGCCTTGCGCATCAGTTCGTATTCGGACTGCATCCTTTGGCAGTCCTCGGGCGTGATGTTTTCGCTGCCCAGCCTGGCCGCCTCGGTTTCCAGGAGCCTGCGGACGCCGTAGACGTGGATGAGTTCCTCGAAGGTCAGGCTCTTGACCACGGCCCCCTTGTGGGGCTCCCGCTCTGCCAGGCCCATCTCCTCCAGCCGGCGGATCGCCTCACGTACGGGCATCACGCTGGTGCCCACCTGCTCGGCGAGGTCCCGCACCTTGAGCCGGGAGCCAGCCGGAAGGTCGCCGCTGAGGATCGAGGCGTGGATCATCGCAAAGACCTGATCCGTCAGCAGGGTGGGCTCGATGCGCTTGGAAATGACCACCCGTCCAATATACGGCCGGCGGGAGACGCGCCCGGCCGGCTCAATCAGCGAGCCCCCGAAGGCCAAAGAAATCTTCGCTGAAACTATTGTGTGATCTGTGATCACATCTTATGGTGGTTTGAGTCACACAGATTGGATCCACAGGTTCCGGCTTCGCCCGACAGTGAAGCCCGACGGCGGCGCGGCACCTCGGGCGTTCTCCGGAACCAGGGCCGTGCCGGCCCACGCAACTTCGGGACGCAGCCACCGACGGCGGCTACCGGGCACAACGAACAACAGCAAGGAAATGGTCAGATGAAAGACGCAGTAATCGTTGGCGGCGGACTCGCCGGCCTCTCGGCGGCCTGGCGGCTGCGGCACTGGGACACAGTGGTCCTGGAATCCGGCGCCCGGGTGGGCGGACGCATCCGTTCAGAACGGCGCGGTGACTACTGGCTGAACTGGGGCGGGCACGTCTTCGCCGGCGCCGGTTCCTCCACGGATGCCCTGCTCAACGAAGTCGGCGTCATGGCCGTCCAGATCCCCGGCTCCCTGCAGGGGCTGTCCATGAACGGCAAGTTCATCAAGAAGGGACACATCGCCACCTACCCCTTCCGCATCCCCATGTCCCTGGCCGCCCGCGTCGACACCATGCGTGCCGGCCTGAAGGTGGTCAGCGGAGTGGCCAAGTACACCGGTGTGGTGCGCAAGCGCATCGGCGAATCAGGGGCCATGCGCCAGCAGCGGATCTACGACTTCGAGAACAGCACCTCCTTTCAGGACTTCGTGGGCAACCTGTCCGAGGACGCCGCCGCCCTGTTCAAGACCACCGTGACCCGGTCCGCCGGAGACATGGACCAGATCTCCGCGGGCGCCGGCATCGGCTACTTCAGCCTGGTCCTCGGTTTCGGCCAGGGGCTCAGCCAGGGCATCGTGGGCGGACCGTCCACCCTGACCGAATCCATCGCCGCGGCACTGGGTGACCGCATCGAGCTCGGCGCGGTGGTGCACGAAGTAGTCCACAAAAAGGATTCCGTGCTGGTCAGGTACCGCCAGGACGGCGTCGACCGCGAAGTGGAGGCCCGCACCGTGGTCCTGGCCACCACTGCCGACGTCTCGCACAAGATCGGCGTGGACCTTCCCGAAGAGCTTCGCGGGGCGCTGGGCCAGATCAAATACGGCCCGCACGTGAGCACCGCCTTCCTGACCAACGAAACCACTGCGAAGCCGTGGGATGACATCTACGCCATCGCCGCCCCCAAGCGCTCCTTCGCGATTGCCCTGAACCAGGCGAGCATCGTGCGCGGCACCGAATCCGTCCGCAAGCCCGGTGGCAGCTTCATGACCTTCTCGCCCGCCAGCCTCGGCAAGGCCCTGCTGGAGAAGCCTGAGGAGGAGGTCATCAAAACCCACCTCACCGATTTGGACCAGGTGCTGGGCCACGGCTTCGCGGACAGCGTCGTCGAAGCCAAGGTGGACCGGTGGAAGAACGCCTCGCCGTATTGCTTCCCGGGCCGGGCAAAGATCCAGTCCACCCTGATGCGCGGAACCGACCGCGTCTTCCTGGCCGGCGACTACCTGGGCACGCTGTACACCGAAAGCTCCATCACCACCGGGTTCTCCGCCGCGCAGGAAGCTGCCAGCGTGCTGGCCACCCACCGCCAGGCACCGCCGCTCTCCGGCCTGTCAATCGTCGCCTGACCCCAGGCCCAAAAACCTCCATCCCTGACCCCCGTACTTCAGTAAGGAAACACTTCATGTCCCACGCACTCCGCGGTGTCCTCACCGCCTTGACCACCCCCTTCAAGCAGGACGAATCCCTCGACGTCGAGACCCTGCGCCTGATCGTCGACCGCTCCATTGACGCCGGGGTTGACGGCGTTGTGGCAGCCGGTTCCACCGGCGAGGTGGGGGCGCTGTCCTCCGAGGAGCGGTTGCTGCTCATCGAAACCGTCATCAGGCAGGCCAACGGCCGTGTCCCGGTGATCGCCAACACGGGCGCCACCTCCACGGCTGAGGCCATCCGCCTGTCACAGGCCGCCGAGAAGCTGGGCGCCGACGTGCTCATGCTGGTCACGCCGTACTACGAGCCGCTGACCCTCGAGGAAACCGTCACCTACATCAAGGACGTGGCCAACTCGGTCACCATCCCGGTGATGCTCTACAACATCCCGGCCGTCACCGGCGTCAACCTGGACCCGGCCACTGTCCGCGCGCTGGCCGAAGACGTGGACAACATCCGCTACATCAAGGACTCCAGCGCCAACTGGGAACAGGCCCTGCAGCTGATCCACCACCACAGCGACGTCATCGGCACCTTCATCGGCTGGGACGTCTACCTCTACAGCGCCCTCGTGGAAGGTGCTGCAGGCGTCATGGCCGGCACCGCCAACGTTGTCCCGGCTGAGATCGTCGATGTGAGCCGACGCATCGCCGGGGGCGACCTGCAGGGCGCACTGGAGCAGTGGAAGAAGGTCTACCCCGTGATCGATGCCCTCCTGTCCGTTCCGTTCATCCCTGCCGTGAAGGCTGGCCTGACGCTCCAGGGCCTTCCGGCCGGATCGCCCCGCCGCCCCACCGCGGACCTCGCCAGCGAAGACCTGGGCCGGGTCAAGCAGGCATTGTCCGCCCTGTACCAGACCGTCGGCTAGGCCATGGATTCCGATTTCGGCGCTTTCCTGTCCACCGTTTCCGACGCCATCTGGGCGCCCATGGCCTACGTGGTCCTGGGCCTGGGTGTTGCCTACTCCATTGCCACCAAGGGCATCCAGTTCCGCCGCATCCCGGACATGCTCCGTCAACTCAAGGACAGCGAAGGGGGAGAGGGCGGCCTGTCCTCCTTCCAGGCACTCGTGCTGGCACTGGCCAGCCGCGTGGGCGTGGGCAGCATCGCCGGCGTGGCCACGGCGGTGGGCGCCGGCGGGCCCGGCGCCCTGGTATGGATGGCCATAACCGGCCTGGTGGGCTGCACGGTGGGCTACGCCGAAGCCGCGCTGTCCCAAACCTTCAAGCGCCAGGTCCAGGATGAGGACCGGCGGAACGCCAACGAGGATATCGGCGGCATGCCGTACTACATCAAGTACGGCCTGAAGCTTCCCAAGGTGGGCGCCCTGGTGGCCGTGCTCGGCGTCATTGGCTACGGCTTTGTCTTCCCCGGCCTGCAGGTCAACACCATCGCCGCAACCGCCAAGCTCGCCTTCGGCCTGGACAGCTGGATCCCCGCGATCCTGGTGACCGTGCTGATCGCGCTCGTCATCTTCGGTGGCACCGGCCGCCTCGTGAAGGTCACCCAGGCACTCGTGCCGGTCCTGGCCATCGGCTATCTGGTCCTGGCCCTGGCGGTCATCGCCATCAACTTCGGCAGCGTCCCCGCCGCCGTCGCACTGATCTTCCAGTCCGCCATCGGCATCCATCCACTCCTGGGCGGCATCGCCGGCGCTGCCGTGGCCTGGGGCGTCCGCCGGGCGGTCTTCGCCTCCTCGAACGGGCTCGGCGAGGCAACCTTTGCCGCGGCAGCGGCCCGCACCTCGCACCCCGCAAAGCAGGGCCTGGTCCAGACCTTCAGCATCTACATCGACGTGCTGCTCATCTGCATGGCCACCGGGCTCATGATGGTGGTTTCCGGCAAGTACAACGTGGCCGACGGATCCGGCGGCTACCTGGTCAACAACCTGCCCGGCGTGCCGGTCGGTGCCAACTGGGTGCAGGAATCGATCGACACCCTGGTCCCGGGCTGGGGCGCCGGCTTCGTTGCCGTTGCCGTCCTGCTCTTCGGCTTCACCTGCCTGCTCGCCTACTTCTACGTCGCCAACTCCAACCTCCTTTACCTGCTGGACGGCAGGCCGGGGCAGCTGTGGAAGAACGTCCTCAAGATCGGCACCATGGCCATTGTGTTCTTCGGATCCATCGTGAACGCGCAGATCATGTGGGCCGCCGGTGACATCGGGCTTGGCCTGATCGCCTGGGTCAACCTGATCTGCCTGGTCTTCCTGTTCCCGCTGGTCCGCCGGATCCACAAGGACTACGAACGCCAGCGGAAACTCGGCCAGGACCCCACCTTCGACCCCAAGGCGCTGGGTATTGAGGGCGCCGACTTCTGGGAGGAGAAGGTTCCCGTCGAGCACCACCACCATCACCTGCACCACACCAGCCGTTCCACCGAAAGGACTTCAGGCACGCCATGACCACCGCAGAAAAGACATCCTTCACGGTCCTCCGGGCGGAGACGCCGCCCGTACCGGCACTCCCTCCGTTTGGCCAGTTCATCGGCGGAAAGTTCGTCCCCTCCACCTCGGGTGAGACGGCCGACGTCGTCAACCCGGCCACCGAGGAAGTCCTCACCCAGGTGCCGGCCGGCACGGCGGAAGACGTGGACGCCGCTGTCGCAGCGGCCGTTGCCGCCAAGGCGTCCTGGGCCGCCACCACGCCGCGGGACCGTTCGGCGGTGCTGCTGAAGATCGCGGACATCATCGAGAAGAACCGGGAAGTCTTCGAAACGCTGGAGTCCGCCAACACCGGCAAGCCCGCGGCCGTGGCTGAGGACGACATCTCCAGCGCCATCGACACCTTCCGGTTCTCCGCCGGTGCGGCCCGTGCCTTCAGCACGCTCGGCGCGGACGACTACGCAGAGAACCACACCTCGGTGATCCACCGCGAGCCGGTGGGCGTTGTCGGCGTCATTACGCCCTGGAACTACCCGCTGCTGATGGCGGCCTGGAAGATCGCCCCGGTCCTGGGCGCCGGCAACACGCTGGTGCTCAAGCCGTCCGAGCAGACGCCGCTGGCCACCCTCAAGCTGGCCGAACTGATCGCTGACGAGGTTCCGGCCGGCGTCGTGAACATCGTCACCGGCCCGGGCCGCGTGGTGGGCAACCGCCTCTCCGAGCACCCCGGCGTGGACCTGGTTGCCATCACCGGCAGCGTGGGCAGCGGCCAGAAGGTGGCCGCCAGCGCAGCCGCCTCGGTCAAGCGCGTCCACCTGGAACTTGGCGGCAAGGCGCCCGTCGTCGTGTTTGACGACGCCGACCTCGAGGCCGCTGCCAAGGGCGTCCGCAGTGCCGGATTCTGGAACGGCGGCCAGGAATGCGGCGCCGCCTGCCGCGTCCTGGTCCACGAATCCGTGGCCGAAAAGTTCACCGAGCTGCTGGTCCGCGAAATCAGCGAGATCACCGTGGGCACCCCCGGCGCCGGCGACGCCGAGATCGGCTCGATGATCTCCAAGGCGCACTACGAACGTGTCCTTGCCGCACTCGAGGACGTCCGCAAAGACGGCCACACCATTGCCGTCGGCGGCAACGCCATCGAAGGCCAGGGCTACTTCATCGAGCCCACCGTGGTCACCAACGTCCCGGCCGGAGCCCCGATCACCAGCAACGAGATCTTCGGCCCCGTGGTGTCAGTGGAGACCTTCAGCACCGACGAGGAAGCCGTTACCCGGGCCAACGAAACCATCTACGGCCTGGCCGCATCGGTGTGGACCAAGGACTCCGCCCGGTCACTGACCGTTCCGCGGCGCCTGGACTTCGGCACGGTCTGGGTCAACTCGCACCTGGTCATCGCCACCGAGATGCCGTGGGGCGGCTTCAAGGGCTCCGGCTACGGCCGCGACCTGTCCAGCTATGCCCTGGACGACTTCTCCCGCACCAAGCACGTCATGTACAACCGCGGCTAAGGCAACTTGCCGCAGTTCCAAGACCCCGCCGCAGCGCCTCCGGTGCCGCGGCGGGGTCTTTCCATGTGTTAAATGCAGCCCTGTCTATTCAGTCTTGTCCGTACGGGGAGCCGTTGTGTACGATCGTACGCATGACCGATTACTTCGCGGGCGATCCGCGCACCAACCGCGAGCGGATGCTGGCCGGGGACCTCTACATCGCCGATGACCCGGACAACGCCAAGGCGTTCCACCGCGCCCTGAAGCTGCAGGCCCAGTACACGGCGGCCTATATCGAGGACCCGGAATCGGCCCGTCCCATCCTGGCGGAACTGCTGGGATCCGTGGGAGCCAACGTGGATGTCCGGCCGCCGATCACCGTGGACTACGGCAGCTCCATCACCGTGGGCGAAGGTACCTTCATCAACTCCAACCTGACGGCCCTTGACGTCGCCGCGATCACCATTGG
This sequence comes from Pseudarthrobacter chlorophenolicus, assembly GCF_000962805.1. Classification (GTDB taxonomy): domain Bacteria; phylum Actinomycetota; class Actinomycetes; order Actinomycetales; family Micrococcaceae; genus Arthrobacter; species Arthrobacter chlorophenolicus_A. The sequence goes on from NZ_JZTW01000006.1 coordinate 65,132, forward strand.
ACGGGACTGCCAGATCGGCCCCAACGTGCAGCTGCTGACCCCCACCCATCCGCTCGAAGCCCAGCCGCGCCGGGACAAGCTCGAAGCGGCCAAGCCCATCACCATCGGGGACAACGTCTGGCTGGGCGGCGGCGCGATCGTCCTTCCGGGCGTGAGCATCGGGGAGAACTCCGTGATCGGTGCGGGCGCCGTGGTCACCAGGGACGTCCCCGCCAACGTGGTGGCCGTGGGGAACCCGGCCCGGGTGGTCAAGGACCTGCCGTGAGGGTTTCCCCATGGCAGTGACCCAGCGCCGCTTCGACCCGGAACGGCGGGACCGCATCATCTCCGCGGCCCTGGACGTCATCGCCGAAGCCGGGGTGGCCGGGGCGTCCCACCGAAAGATCGCAGCCCGGGCGGATGTGCCGCTGGGCTCCATGACCTACCACTTCACCGGCATGGATGAGGTGCTGCGTGAAGCCTTTACCCGTTTCGCGGCCACCATCGCCGTCCGTTTCGAAGCCCGGATGGCGCAGGCAACCACCTTCGACGAGGCCCGCGCCGCCGTGGTTGACCTGATCCACGAGGACCTCACGGGCTCAGCCCGCGAACTGGTCCTCACCCAGGAGCTGTACACCCTGGCCGCCCGCGAACCGGTTTACCGGAAGATCACCCACGCCTGGATGAAGCAGAGCCGCGACGCGCTGGTCCGGCACTTCGACCCCGCCACGTGCCGGATGCTGGACGCCCTGATCGAAGGCTTGTCCCTCCACGCCGCGCTGGACACCGAAGAACACCACCGGGCCGCCACGGCCGAGGCGGTGGCCCGCATCACCACGCCCGCCGCAACACACCACTGACGCAGCGCACCCCTGACCTGACACCCCAGAAAGGCCATCCCATGGCTTCCTCCGAAACCCCTGCCCTCCCGCAAGCCCGGCTCCGCCGGGCACGCATCGGCGTGGCACTGCTGTTCCTGACCAACGGTGCACTCTTCGCCAACCTCCTGCCGCGCTACCCGGCCATCATGGATGAACTGCACCTCTCCAACGCGCAGTTCGGCCTGGCGGTGGCGGCCTTTCCGCTGGGCGCACTGGTGGCGGGACTGGGCGCCGCCGCGCTGATCCGGCGCTTCGGTAGCGCAGCGGTGGCGGTAGCCGGCACCGTGCTGACCGGGGCCGGGGTGCTGGCGGCCGGAGTGGCGCCATCCTGGGCGCTGCTGGCCGGCGCGCTCTTTGCCGCTGGTGCCGCCGATGCCATCACGGACGTGGCCCAGAATTCGCACGGGCTCAGGGTGCAACGCCTGTACGGCCGGTCCATCCTGAACTCGTTCCATGCGGTGTGGAGCATCGGCGCCGTCCTGGGCGGGCTGATGGGCGCCGGTGCTATCCTGGCCGGGTTGTCCCGCGGGCTCCACCTCGGCCTGTCCTGCCTGGTCTTCGCGGCCATGGCATTTGCCGCCTCGAGGCTGCTCCTGCCGGGCCATGATCCCGCAGCCGTGGAGGAGGCTGCCCAGGCAGCGGGGATGGCCAAAACCGCAGGACGGCCGCGCCTGAAGATCTGGGCAATCCTGGCCGCCTTGGTGCTGATTGCAGTTTCAGGAAGCCTGGTGGAGGACGCCGGCAGCACCTGGGCCGCCGTCTACCTGTCCGGTTCCCTGGGGGCTGCCGCTTCACTCGCAGCCCTGGGTTATGTGTCGCTGACCGGCGCCCAGTTCGTTGGCCGGCTGGTGGGGGACCGGCTGGTGGACCGTTTCGGCCAGCGCGCAGTCGCCCGCTGCGGCGGCCTGATCGTGCTCGCCGGCATGGGCTTTGCCCTGGCCTGGCCCACAGTCCCCGGAACCATCGCCGGGTTCGCCGCCGCCGGCCTGGGTGTGGCCACCCTGGTCCCGGCCGCCATGCACACCGCGGATGAACTGCCCGGGCTGCGGCACGGCACCGGACTGACGCTGGTCAGCTGGCTGATGCGCCTGGGCTTCCTCTGCTCACCACCCGTCGTGGGGCTCATTGCCGACGCCACCAGTGTGCGCACCGGCCTTTTGGTGGTCCCGCTCGCCGGGGTCCTCGTCATCTTCCTGGCCCAGGTGCTCCCGCCACGGCGGGGCGTACTCCCGTTACCGAAGCAGCCCCGCCCCGGGGATCAGGCCCCCGTGGCCGCGGAGCCGTCGTCGTCCGCTTCTTCAACCTCAAGCAGCAGCGCGGTGCCCTGATACGCCGGCAGGTCGATGAAGAAGCTGTGCAGGTCATCCACCTGGCCCACGGTTTCACCGCTGAAGAGGTCGCGCACGCTGGCGCCCGGCGGAAGGTGGGTGGACCGGACACTGCCGGAGATGTCCTGGCCGGAGAAGTTGAGCACAGTGATTTCGACGCCGCCGCCGGCCAGCCCGTTGACCAGGACCAGCAGGCCGCGGTGCGAAACGTCCGGCACGTCCAGTAGCGTTCCGGTGGCAATGCCGTGCTCCTCCCGTACCGCCAGGATCCGCTGGAGCCTGCGGGCAAAGGAGTTTTCATTCTCGAGCTGTTCCGGGAGCGGCCCGTAGAGGCTGCGGGCGCGGGGCATCCCGGAGGATGAGGCCGTGGCGTCCGGGCTGGTGCCCATGATGTCGTGGGCGCCGCGGTTGATCCAGCGGGTGTCGCCCTGCGCGATCAGCTCCCCAACGGTGCCGCGGTCCAGCACCGAAATCCCGGTGAGGTCCCAGCCGGACAGTGCGAACACGCCCGGCTGCAGCGCGTTGTACATGGACAGCAGGATGTGGGCGTCCAGGACCTGCGCTTCCTGCTCCGGCGTGAGTTCCTCCGGATCCTGGATCCCCAGGGTGGCCATGATGAAACTGACAGTGGTGCAGGCGATCCCGTTCATGGTGAACACGGAGTTGTAGGGGGCGTTTTCGCCGGTGAGCCGCTCCCGCATGGTCTGCTGGACGTGCTCGGCGATCTGGCACCCGGTCATTTCCTGGCCGCCGAGCTCGAAGACGTCGTCCCGGTGGCCCGCGGCGAAGTGCATGAGTTCGTAGGTGAGCTCGTCGTGGTTCTGGAGGGCATGGACCAATGAAGCCTGGTCCACCCCGATCTCCTGGGAGAGCCGGAGCGTGAGCCGCAGGAACTCCGTATCCCCCGTGACCAGTGCGAAGTGGTACGCGGGACGGGTGATGAAGTCGTAGGAAAGGTCGGGGCCCGATTCGGAGGTGGCCTTGATGTCGTCGATGGTGAGGTTCAGTTCCTGGAAGGAGAACCCGCCCACCTTGCGGATCATGGAACCGATGAGCTGGTTGGCGGCCTCGGACAGCGGGTGCCCCTCGGACCAGCCCGGCTCCTCCTCGGCGCTCTTCTCCACGCCCAGGAACCCGTTGGCATCGAGCCGCAGGGCGCCGGTGCCAAGGTCCACCAGCGAGTGCAGGGCATCGCCCACCACCAGGCGCATGCCGGCGAACGTGGGGTCCAGCCAGTTAATGGACGGCTGGCCGGCCTTGAAGTAATGGAGGTAGACCCAGCGGCGGGTCTTTCCGGTGGTGTCCACGATGGCCCGCGTGGCGCTCCAGTTGGTTTCCTTCACACCGGGTTCGTAGAAGATCACGCGCTGCAGGCGGCCGATGATGTAGCCGGCTTTTTGCAGTGCCTGTTCTGCGTCCGGGCTGAGGTTCACCGAGTCCTTGCCTTCGGGGACCTCCGGCAGCAGGTGCCAGTCCTCCTCGGGGATGTCCACCATGTGGTAGATGCCGGGGTAGTCCCGGAAGTTCATTTCGGCGAGGCGGAAATCGGCGCCCTTGCCGGTGTGGCCCGGAACGATGTCGTCGATGATGGTGCCGCCGTGCTCCGCGGCCACTTCGCACATCCGCCGGAATTCATCCTCGTCGCCGAACACCGGATCGATGCCCATGCTGATCCGGTCGAAGTGGCCGTCCACGCTGGGGGTCTGCATCCACCCGCTGATGCCGCCGGCCAGCTTGACCGGCCCGGTGTGGATGGCCCGGATGCCGATGTTCCGGAACGCCTCCCACATTCCCTCGTCGCCCAGGGCCGACAGGAAGGACTGGCCGGGTTGGGTGATGAAGGACAGGGGATAGGCGGTGAACCACACGGGCGCGCGTTCGACGGCGGCACGCGGGTTGGGGTGCGCGTAGGAGTTTTGCCACATGCTGGCCTGGCCCGAGAGTTGCCGGGCGAGCGTGTTGGCATCCCCGAGCATCGCCTGGTTCCGCAGCCATTCGACGTAGGCGGCGTTGCGTCCGTCGAACTCGAAGGACGGCCTGGTGGCAAGGTACTGGCGGCGCCGGGCGATGGGCCTCAGGGCTTTGGGGCGTGCCGGGTAGAACTGTTCGTCGTAACTGATCTCCGCGTCGGCTGCCTGCTCGGTGGCAGCGGCCGTCTCCTGGCCTTCTTCGGCGTCGAGGGCATCTGCTTCAAAAATCCCCTCGCTGGTGGTCGGTTCGCTCATGGTTCCTCTTTCCGAAGGTTACTTCCATGGCCCGGAGGCGAAACCCCGGGACACCTTGCGCACGAATTCACCGTACCCCGGCGGGCAAGGGCTATTCGCGGAACCGCGGCGGTGCGGCAGTAAAGGACTGTCATACGCACCGCTGCGCTCACGGACAAGAACCGGTCGCTGGCGGACAAACGGGCGCCTGCGCTCCGCTGCGAAGCTGGATTCCTCAACATCTTCCCCGCTCATGACCGTGAGAAGGACCCTTATGAGTATTTCGAATTCCGAACCCCGGACCACTGACGCTCCGGCCAGGGAGCACTCCACAGCCCTCCGCGCCGGAAGCGTCGGAGTGATGGGCATTCTCTTCTTTGTCCTGTCCGCCCAGGCTCCGCTGACGGGCATCGTGGGCGCCTCACCGCTCGCCGCAGCCCTGGGCAACGGCGCCGGAGCCCCGGGCGCCTACCTGATTGTCGGCGTCGTGATTGTGATCTTCGCGGTGGGCTTCGTGGCCATGAGCCGCAGGATCCAGGCCAACGGCGCCTTCTACGCCTATGTGACGGCGGCGTTCGGCCGGAAAACCGGTGCGGGTGCGGCCTGGCTGGCCCTGCTGGCTTACAACACCATCCAGGGGGCCATGTACGGGCTGTACGGTGCAGCATTCTCGGGGCTGCTCGCCTCCGTGGGCCTTGACGTTCCGTGGTGGGTGCTGGCGCTTGCCACCATGGCCGGCGTCCAGGTGCTCGGGTCCCTGAATATCGAACTCGGTGCCCGCATCCTGGCCCTGCTGGTGGGGCTGGAGGTGGCTGTGCTGCTGCTGTTCGGCTTCACCGTGCTCTTCAGCGGCGGCGGCCCGGAGGGGATCAGCGTTGCGGCGTCCTTCTCGCCCCAGGCCATCGGCGCCGGCGCCCCCGGTGTGGCCATCATGTTTGCCGTGGCGTCCATGTTCGGGTTCGAATCCACCGCCATCTACTCGGCCGAAGCCAAGGACCCGCACCGCACGGTAGCGCGGGCCACCTACCTGTCCGTAGGCGTCATCTCGGTGTTCTTTTCCTTCATTTCCTGGATGCTGGTCAGCTACTACGGGCCGGCAAGGGCGATGGACGCCGCCGGGGCAGCCCTGGAATCGGGAGATGCCACCTCCTTCGTGCTCGGCCCCATGGTGGAACTCTTCGGTCCGTGGGCGGGGACGGTCACCGGCATCCTGCTGGTGACGTCGCTGCTGGCCGGGATCATTGCCTTCCACAACGGCATCAACCGCTACCTGCATTCGCTGGCGCTCCGCGGTTCCATGCCCGCCCGGGTTGCCCGGACCAACCGGCACCGCGCACCCGCCGTAGCCGCGTGGATCCAGACCGCCGCCGCCGTCGTCCTGGTGATGCCGTTCGCGGCACTTGCCCTGGACCCCGTCCTCACCCTGTTCTCCTGGTTCAGCGGGCTCGCCGTGGCCGCGCTGCTGGTGCTGTACATGCTCTGCTCCGTGGCCGTCGTCGGTTTCTGCCGCCGCGAATCCGCCGGGGCCGGGCTGTGGCAGACGCTGATCGCGCCGGCGCTCGCATCCGCCCTGCTCGCGTGGGTCCTCTACCTCGTGGTCAGCAACTTCACGGCCCTGATCGGCGGCAGCGCGGAAACAGCGGCGGCCCTGCTGGCCGCCGTGCCCGTGGTCTTCGTGGCAGGGGTGCTGGTGGAAGCCAGGGTGCAGCGCCACTTGGACCGTGCCGGCCAGGGAACGGCTAACCCGGACCTGCGGCTCAGCTGAGCGTTGCCCGGCCGGTGGCGTTGCCGGGCGGCAACGGATTGGCCCGGTGCGGAGCCGAGGCTTCGCGCCGGGCCAGCCCGTGCGCGGCACAGAACAGCCCGGCCACCATGATGGCTGCCACCCAGGCGGCCTCCGGGCCGGCAGGCCAGTTGCCGGCCAGCCCCAGGAAGGCCGGAACGGTGGCCGTAACGGGGCTGGCCAGCACCAGGGCCCATCCGATAAAAGGGTCCATCCGCTTCCGGCCCAGTGCCAGGGAACCGAACAGGGAGCCCCACAGCACAGCCCAGGCGAGCCACAGGACTGCCAGCAGGGGATCGGCGCCGAGCCAGGCCGCGGCGAGCAACAACCCCAGCCCGGCCACCATGCCGCAGAACCAGCCCAACCCCTTCGATCCCAGCTGCAGCAGCGCGTCCAGCCCCACGTAGACATAGGTCAGGCCGAACAGGAACATGCCGGCCACCGTCAGCGGCAGCGCCGCGCCATCCGCCGCGGACATGAGTCCCAGCAGCAGCTGGACTGACCCCACCACCAGGTTCAGGATGGCGGCATCCCGCCACGGCAGCCGGTTAAGGGTGGCCAGGCCGTTAACCAGCAGGACGGCGCCGGAAAGCAAAAGGCAGAGATACGCCATTTCAGGCCACCTGTAAGCCGCGGAGGTGAGGGCCACCGAATATCGCTGAATGGAATTTCGTTGTCACAATACGGAGATTAGCGGAAGTTTGGGGCTTCACTTGGCGGCCGGCAGTCGCAATCGGTTAGGTTGAAACGTAAACCTCTTGGGACAGCGCCGCCTCCTGTGTGCCGTCCCGCGTACGGCCACGGTAAGGAAAACATCATGGATGCTCGGCTCGAGGCCATCAGGGACACCGTCCTGGCCAGGAACCCCGGCGAAGCGGAATTCCACCAGGCTGTGGTGGAAGTCTTCGAAAGCCTGGGACCAGTTCACGACAGGCACCCCGAGTTCCTCGAAGCCGCCATCCTGGAACGGCTGTGCGAGCCCGAGCGGCAGATCATCTTCCGCGTCCCGTGGACCGACGACGCCGGGCGGGTCCAGATCAACCGCGGCTTCCGGGTGGAGTTCAACTCAGCCCTGGGCCCCTACAAGGGCGGCCTGCGGTTCCACCCCTCCGTCTACCTGGGCATCGTCAAGTTCCTGGGTTTTGAACAGATCTTCAAGAACGCGCTCACCGGCATGCCCATCGGCGGCGGCAAGGGCGGCTCTGATTTCGATCCCCGCGGCCGCAGCGACGCTGAAGTCATGCGCTTCTGCCAGTCCTTCATGACCGAGCTCTACCGGCACATCGGCGAATACACCGACGTGCCGGCCGGCGACATTGGCGTGGGCGGCCGCGAAATCGGCTACCTCTTCGGCCAGTACAAGCGCATCACCAACCGGTACGAATCGGGCGTCCTCACCGGTAAGGGCATCTCCTGGGGCGGGTCCCTGGTCCGCCCCGAGGCCACCGGGTTTGGCACCGTCATCTTCACCCAGGAAATGCTGAAGACCCGTGGATCCTCCTTCGACGGCCAGCGCGTGGTGGTTTCGGGTTCCGGCAACGTTGCCATCAACGCGATCGCCAAGGCGCAATCGCTGGGGGCCACCGTGGTGGCCTGCTCCGATTCGTCAGGCTATGTGGTGGATGAGGCGGGGATCGACGTCGCGCTTCTCCGTGAGGTGAAGGAAGTGGAGCGCGGCCGCCTGAAGGACTACGCGGAACGCCGCGGCGGCGTCTCCTACGTGGACGGCGGTTCCGTGTGGGACGTTGACGCCACGGTGGCGCTGCCCTGCGCCACGCAGAACGAGCTCGACGGCGATGCTGCTGCCCGCTTGGTGCGCGGCGGCCTCCTGGCGGTGGGCGAGGGCGCCAATATGCCCTCCACTCGCGACGCTGTTGCGGTGTTCCAGGATGCCGGGGTGCTATTCGGACCCGGCAAGGCAGCGAATGCGGGCGGGGTGGCCACCTCGGCCCTGGAGATGCAGCAAAACGCCAGCCGGGATTCATGGTCCTTCGAACACACCGAGGAGCGGTTGACCGAGATCATGGTGGGCATCCACCACCGCTGTGCGTCCACCGCCGACGAGTATGGCCAGCCGGGCAACTACGTGCTGGGCGCCAATATCGGCGGGTTCGTGAAGGTGGCCGATGCCATGCTGGCCCAGGGCCTGATCTAGCCCGGGCAGGCCTGATCTAGCTGCCCCGGCGCCAGTCCGACGGCGGCACGCCAAACGCATCCCGGAACGTGCGGCTGAAGTGTGCCGCATCCAGGAAGCCCCAGCGGGCGGCCACGGCGCCGACAGGCAGCCCGGCGTGCAGCGGGTCCCGGAGGTCGCGGCGGGCACCTTCCAGCCGCTGGGTCCGGATCCAGGTGGCCACCGTGGTCCCGGACTCGTGGAAGACGTTGTGCAGGTGCCGGGTGGAAATGAAATGCGCCGCGGCGATGCTGGCCGGCGAAAGCAGTGGATCTGACAGGTTCGCGTCAATGTACTCCCGCACCGCCACCGCCAGAAGGGCCTGCGGCTTCATCCGGTCTGGGGAGATGTCCATTTCGGCGTGCAGCATGGTGGACACCAGGTCCAGGGCGTTGGCCGCGAGCCTTGAGCCGCTGGGTCCGTTGAGCACGTCCAGGTTTTCTGACAGCTGCCGGATAAAGTGGCCCACGATGCCGCTGAGGCCGCCGTCGCCCGCCATCCGCACCGCCGCCAGCTGGCCCACATAATCCGTGGGCAGGGCGAGGGTGTCGCAGGGGAACATCACCACCATGATCCGGGTGGTGTGCTCGAAGGCCAGGGTATAGGGCCGGTTGGTGTCATAGATGGCGAGGTCACCGGGCCGGAGCAGCGCTTCACGGTTGTCCTGGATCAGCAGTCCGGTGCCTTCAAGCTGCAGGTTCAGTTTGAAGTACCGCTCGTGGGCCCGGGAGATGAGCGCCGGCGTGCGGTGGACCTGGTGGGATGTGGCAGTGACCTCCACGATGGACATCCGGTCCAGGACCCTGGAGCGCAGTCGCCCCGGAAGCCGTCCGCGTCCGCCGTCTCCGCCGCCAACGGCACGAAGGATTCGGCCACCAGGTGCTTCCAGTGGTCGAAGGATGAGGCGGTACTGACGGCGAGGGACTGGCTTGCGGGGACCGTAGCCCGGACGGGTGCTGGCATGGCTGCTCCTGACGAGTGGTCACTCGGACGTTCCCCCGGAACTGTGCCGTGGAACACAGTGACAACAGGTTAGGGTCCGCGGAATCTTTTTTCAACACCTGGCGAAAAAAGGCGACGGCGGCACTTTCCCGCGTGCCGCCGTCGAACGTCCCCCGGATGCGCCGCGGCGTGGCATGATCGGCCCATGGGAGCCTTGAAAGGTCCAGGCGGGACGCAGAGGGATTTCAATGCGCGCTCGCATCACTCCCGGCTGCGCATGCTGGTGATGCTTGCCGTCGGGCTGGTTACGGCGCTGCTGGTGGGCGCCTCGGGAGATTGGGCCTACGCGCCCGCGCTGGGCTGGGCAGCGGCGTCCGCCACCTACCTGGCCTGGGTCTGGAGTGTCATCGGGCGCCTGGGGCCGGAGGCTACCGCCGCCCATGCGCGGCGTGAAGACCCGGGGCGGGTGTTTTCCGATGCGCTGGTCCTGACTGCCACAGTGGCAAGTTTCGCCGGCGTGGGCCTCATCCTTGTCGATGCGTCAACGGCGGAAGGGTTCGCCAAGGATGCCATCGTGGCCATGGCGCTGGGCAGCATCGCCCTGTCCTGGTTCCTGGTCCACACCCTCTTCACCTTGCGGTACGCCTCGATCTTCTACCAGGACCGGGGCGGGATCGATTTCAACGGGGAAGAACCTCCCCGCTACAAGGATTTTGCGTACCTGGCCTTCACGGTGGGCATGACGTTCCAGGTTTCGGATACGAGCCTCAAAACGCGGGCGATCCGCGGCACGGTCCTCCGGCAGGCCCTGCTGTCCTACCTCCTGGGAACCATCGTTCTGGCCACCACCATCAACCTGGTCTCGGGCCTCGTCCGCTGAGCAGGGCGATGAGGAGCCCGGACATGCGAATGGGTGCAGTTCCTGAGGGAACTGCACCCATTACGGCACCGGTGGCCAGCCTGTGGCTAGTCCTTCTTGAAGGCGTCCTTGACCTTTTCGCCGGCCTGCTTGAGGTCAGCCTTGGCCTGGTCCGTCTTGCCTTCGGCCTTCAGGCTTTCATCGCCCGAGGCGTGGCCGGCAGCTTCCTTGCCCTTGCCGCCAAGCTTTTCCGCGGCATTGTCAATCTTGTCGTCCAAACCCATGAGCTGCTCCTTGCGTTCGTACCCGCTCCGGGGTGTCCCGGAACCTGACCCTTTAATACTAAGCATGCTTTTGGTTTCAGCGGCCTTTTTCCGGCGCCTTTTGTGCGAACTCCCAGCTTTCCTGCCCGGCGGACGTCAGTTCCGGAGCAGCTCCAGGTAGCCTTCCAGTTGCGCCTCGTGGCCGAAGTCCGTCCGGCCCGGCGGGGCGAGGGCGGCCTCGATTTGGGCGCCGAGCAGCATATTGAGGAGCTGGCTGGCCAGGAGGGAATCATCGACGGCGGTGCGAACGTCGCCGCTGTTCCTTGCCTCAGCGAGGTAGCGCCGGATGGTGTCCGCCCATTCCTCCATGGACTGCCGGTGGATTTCCGCCTTCCCGGGATCGGTGACCGCCTTCTGCCAGAACGGGATCACGATGCGGGCCTCGTTGATGCGTTCCTCGTCCAGTGGAAGCACTTCGAGGCAGAAGGCCTGCAGGGCATCGAGCCCGGTCCTGCCTCCGGTGACGTCCGCAATGCGCCGGTTGGTCCGGTTGAACACATGGCCGAACGCGAACTCCAGGAGTGTGTCCTTGGTGGGGAAGTAGGGTTTCAGGGCTCCGTTTGCGAAGCCGGCCTCCAGGGCGATTTCCCGCATGGTGGCGCCTTCCATGCCTTGCCTGGCGATGATCCGCCAGGTGGCATCCACAAGCTCGAGGCGCCGCTCGTCGTGGTCAACAATCTTCGGCACCGCGGCCCACTCCCGGATATTTTTTTGGCTCGGACTCTTGTGGGCCATGTTACGGACCTTTATTCTCTACAACTATAGAAAATAAACCACCGGCAGCTGGCGACGGCCCGATCAAAGGTTTTCCCATGACGCTTACCCCCATCGAAACCACCACGGCTTTGGCCCCAGCATCTGCCTATGGGCCGGTCACGGCCCCGGAGATCCTTGAGGTGCGTGCCATCCTCCAGGCCAGTGGGCTCTTTGGCCCGCAGCACCGCATCGCTTACCTGGGGTTGCTGGATCCGGCACGCATCACCGACCCACACAGCGCGGACACTACCGGTGACGCCGGCGCGGCGAACCGCCGGTTCCGTATCTTCGTGCACGACGTCTCCGGCGCTGCGCCCCGCGACGTGGTGGTCTCCGTGACGCACCAAAAAGTGGAGACCGCCGTCGAACTGGATACCGCCGTGACCGGAGAGCTGCCGGTCCTCGAGGAGGAGTTCGAGGTAGTGGAATCCCTCCTGGCCACCGACGAACGGTGGCTGAAGGCACTCGCGGACCGGGGACTCGACGTCAAGAAAGTCCGCGTCGCGCCGCTCTCGGCCGGCGTGTTCGAATACCCGGAGGAAAAGGGGCGCCGGATCCTCCGCGGGCTGGCGTTCGTCCAGGAGTTCCCGGAGGACAGTGCGTGGGCGCACCCGGTGGACGGCCTGGTGGCCTACGTGGACGTGGTTCGCCAGGAGGTCACCCAGGTGATCGACCTCGGTGCCATGCCCATCCCGGCCGAGCACGGCAACTACACAGACCCTGAACTGACCGGACCCATCCGCGAAACCCAGAAGCCCATCAGCATTACCCAGCCGGAAGGTCCCAGCTTCACTGTCACCGGCGGGAACCACGTGGAATGGGAAAAGTGGAGCCTGGACGTGGGGTTCGATTCCCGCGAAGGCGTGGTCCTGCACAACATCGCCTTCCAGGACAGTGACCGGAAGCGGCCCATCATCAACCGTGCCTCCATCGCCGAGATGGTGGTGCCCTACGGCGACCCGTCACCCATCAGGTCCTGGCAGAACTACTTCGACACCGGCGAATACCTGGTGGGCCAGTACGCCAACTCCCTCGAACTCGGCTGTGACTGCCTGGGCGAGATCACCTACCTCAGCCCGGTCATCTCCGACGCGTTCGGAAACCCCCGCGAGATCCGCAACGGCATCTGCATGCACGAGGAGGACTGGAGCATCCTCTCCAAGCACTCCGACCTCTGGAGCGGAATCACCTACACCCGCCGCAACCGCCGCCTGGTGATCTCCTTCTTCACCACCATCGGTAACTACGATTACGGCTTCTACTGGTACCTCTACCTGGACGGCACCATCGAGTTCGAGGCCAAGGCCACCGGCGTTGTGTTCACCTCGGCGTTCCCCGAGGGCGGCTCGGACAACATCTCCCAGTTGGCCCCCGGCCTGGGTGCCCCGTTCCACCAGCACCTGTTCAGCGCCCGGCTGGACATGGCGGTGGACGGCTTCACCAACCGGGTAGAGGAAGAGGACGTCATCCGGCAGGTGATGGGGCCGGGGAACGAGCGTGGCAACGCGTTCTCCCGCCGGCGCACGCTGCTGGCCCGGGAATCCGACGGCGTCCGGGAGGCCGATGCGCGGGCCGGCCGCACTTGGATCATCTCCAACCCGGAATCCCGCAACCGGCTGGGCGAACCGGTGGGCTACAAGCTCCACTCCCACAACCAGCCCACGCTGCTCGCCGACCCGGAATCGTCCATCGCCCGCCGTGCCGCGTTCGCCACCAAGGACCTGTGGGTTACCCGCTACGCCGAGGAGGAGCGCTACCCCACGGGCGACTTCGTGAACCAGCACTCCGGCGGCGCCGGGCTCCCCGCCTACGTGGCACAGGACCGGGACATCGACGGCCAGGACATCGTGGTGTGGCACACCTTTGGCCTGACCCACTTCCCGCGGGTGGAGGACTGGCCCATCATGCCCGTGGACACGGTGGGCTTCAAGCTCCGCCCAGAGGGCTTCTTCGACCGCAGCCCCGTCCTCGACGTCCCCGCGAACCCGAACCGGCAGGCATCCTCCTGCCACACCGAGGGCGGCAGCGGTGGCTGCCACTAGCCTGGTCCCCGCTCCCACGGCTGCCCCGGCGGCGAAGCGTACGACGACGGCGGCGGGCCGGGTCCGTGCCAAACGGCCCGTCCTGCACGCCCGGCTGGTGGCCGTAGTCACCGCGGTGTCCTGCGCAGCCCACCTGTGGCTGGCCGCTTCGGGCCACCACGGCCTGTGGCTGGGGATCCTGATGGTGGCGCTCGCCGCCGTCTGCGTTCCCTGCACTGTCCATATCTGGCGGCACAGCGCGGGACCTGCCCGGGGTTCCGGCGCGCTGCACCAGGTCACGGCCTCCGCGCTGGTGATGGTGGCCGTGCACGCCGCCCTCCTGCTGTCCGGCATGGGAAGCGGCGGTGCGGGGCACGCCCACGGCGGGGCGCCGGCGTCGTCCGCTGCGGCTGTCTCCGGTGCGGGAACGGAAGCCGCCGCGCAACTGCTGCTGGTCATCGGACTGGAACTGGCCACGGCGCTGCTGGCGGCCACGCTCGTGGCCCGGCTCCGAACCGCGCGCCAGCCTGGACTGAACAACCAGCCGTCACGCCGGGCACGCTTTTGGCTTCCCTAAGACTGGTGTCCCCCGAAAAACCGGGGCTCCGCCGTCGGGCGCCCTCCGAAAGGATGCTGTGCGTGACGCGGCCCAGGGGCTACTTTTCGTCCGGGCCAAGGTCCGGGGCGGCCACGAAGCGGACCTCCCGGGTGGCGCTGCCCTGCAGTTCCAGGATGGCGAGCTCATTGACGCCCGCGCGGATGAGCGGACCGGGCACGAACAGCGTCCGCTGCGGGCCGCGGCTCCAGTAACGGCCCAGGTTGAAGCCGTTCACGAACGCGTTGCCCTTGGTCCAGCCGTCCAGCCGGAGATACCTGTCATCGGGCCCGTCGGCCTCGAACGAACCGAACGAAACCGAGGGACCCGCCACGCCAGCAGGGCCGGAACTGTCCGCCGGAAACTCCACGGCTGCTGCCCGGAACGGGTCCAGCGAAGAGAGGTCCACGGCGCGGATGCTCCAATCCTCCAGTTCAGCACCGTCGAGCAGCGCCGGGCCGATCAGGCCTTTCGCCTCGCCGATCCGCGGCCCGTAGTTCACCCGGCCCTGGTCCTCCACCAGGACCTGAAGGAGTCCGCCGCGGGGGAGGACAATGCTGCGCTCGCCGAGCTCCCGGCTGAGCGTGCCAACCGGGAAACCGTCCAGGAAGAATTGCGCGCGGTCGCGGATTTCGCTGAAGGCGAGGACGCCGCCGCCGTCCAGCTGCCGTTCGTAGAGGAAGAATCCGCGGTATTGTCCGGTGGTTTCGCTCGGCGGCACGGAACCGGGGACGGTCACGGCGGGGAAGGCCGCGGCGGTGTCCAGGAGCGGGGCACTCGACGTTACCGATACCGCTGATGCCGGGACAGCAGCCTGGCGCTCCGGTACCTCCGCGGGAACCGGGAAGTGCTGGGCAATGACGTCCCGGAACGCGAAGTACTTCTCCGTGGGGTGGCCGTCCTCGGTGAGCGGGGCGTCGTAGTCGTAGGAGGTGATGGTGGGTTCGTAGATGCCCTTGTCGTTGGCGCCATTGGTGAAGCCGGAGTTGGTGCCGCCGTGGAACATGTAGATGTTGACCGACGCTCCGGCGGAGAGCAGGGCGTCCAGCTCTGCCGCGGACGCTGCGGCGTCGGTGGTGTGGTGGTGCGTTCCCCAGTTGTCGAACCAGCCGTTCCAGAACTCCGCGCACATCAGCGGCCCGTCCGGCTGCCGCTCCCGCAGGAAGGCCAGCCGCTCATCCGCGCGCGAACCGAACGTGCCGGTCTTGTGCAGCCCGGGCAGCGAGCCGTCCTCGATCATGGTCCCGAAAGGCTGGTCGCAGGTGAACAGCGGAACCTCGACGCCGGCCTGCTTCGCCGAGTCCACGAGGTGCTGCAGGTAGGCCTTGTCCGAGCCATACGCGCCGTATTCGTTTTCGATCTGGAACAGGATCACCGGACCGCCCCGGGTAATCTGCCGCTCCACCACAATGGGCAGCAGCCGGTCCATGAACCCGTCCACGGCCGCCAGGTACCCGGTCTCGCTGCTGCGCACCCCGATGGCGGGGTCCGTGAACAGCCAGGCCGGCAGCCCGCCGTTGTCCCACTCCGCGCAGATGTAGGGCCCGGGCCGGACGAGCGCCCGCATGCCCTCGGCCGCCACCAGGTCCAGGAAGCGGCCCAGGTCCAGGCCGCCATCGGTCCGGAAGGCTCCGGGAGTAGGGGAGTGCTCGTTCCACGGGACGTACGTTTCGATGGTGTTCAGGCCCATGAGGCGAGCCTTGCGGATCCGGTCCGCCCACAGGTCCGGGTGGACCCGGAAGTAGTGGATGGCGCCGGAGAGGATGCGGAACGGCTCGCCGTCCAACAGGAAGTCGCGGCTGCCGATGGCAAAGGTGTGCACGGTGGATCCCAAATCAGTTGGCGGTTTGGAGGGCGGCTGAGAAGGCGTAGGAGGCGTTGCTCCAGACGACGAAAAGCAGCGGAGCGGGTGCCAGGGCGACGCCAAGGACCGGCTGCAGGAGCGCGGCGGAGGCGATGATGCCCAGGAGCACCAGCATGGCGAGGCTGAGGTACCAGCGCCGGACCGCCAGGTAGAGGGCTGCCTTGAGCAAGTCCTTGAGTCCGGCCGCGGGCAGGAGTACGACGCCGGCAATCGCCATCACGGTGACACTTACCGTGGCTGCGGCTGCTGCGGCGATCACGGGTACCAGCAGCGCCGCTGCCGGCATGGACTGGACAATCACCAGGTCCACGCCGAGGAAGAGCAGCACCGCGATGGCTGCCACTCCCAGGGGTGCGGACCGGCGGAAGCCGCGCCGGTAGCCCCGCAGGAAGGAGGCCACCGGCTTTGCCGCGGCGCCGTCGTCGTGCAGTGCCTGGAAGGCGGCGAACAGGCCGGCGAGCGACGGCGGGATGGTGACGGACAGTGCCAGGAAGAACGGCCACGCGGCGGCGGGGTCGGCCACGAGGGCCAGGCACAGCACCAGCGGGGCATTGGCGAAAGCCATCAGCACGTTCCCGGCCAGGAAGGTGTAGATGAAGCCGAAGATGCCGCCGAACGTTTCAAAGCCGGGGGAGGGGATCCTCCCGGCCAAGCTACGTCGGTTTGCCTGCGCCGGACGCTGCGTTGTGCCCTGGCTCGGGTGGTGTGCCACGTTCGTCATCCTTTCATGCCGCTTGTGGCGATGCCCTGGATGAAGTACCGCTGGCCGATCAGGAAGATGGCCAGGATGGGGATCACGGAGATGACGGAGCCGGTCATGATCATGGCGTATTCGGCGTCGAACTGGCCCACGAAGGACCGCAGGCCCAGCTGGACGGTCCAGAGGCGGTTGGACGTGAGGTAGATGAACGGGCCCATGTAGTCGTTCCAGGTATTCACGAACGTGAGCAGTGCCAGGCTGGCGAGGGCGGGTTTGGACAGGGGGAGGATGACGCGGGCCCAGATGCCGTATTCGCTGAGGCCGTCGATCCGGGCGGCTTCGCAGAGTTCGTCCGGGATGGTCATGTAGTACTGGCGCATGAGGAACACGCCGAACGCACCGAAGGCCTGCAGCAGGATCAGGGCGTTGAAGCTGTTGGTCAGGCCCAGGTTCTGCATCATGATGTACTGCGGGACCATGTAGGCCTGCCAGGGCACGGCGATGGTGCCGATGTAGGCCAGGAACAGCACGTCGCGGCCGGGGAAGCGGACCTTGGAGAAGCCGTAGGCGGCCAGCGATCCGGTGAGGACCTGCAGGCAGGTGATGATCACGGCCAGGTACAGCGAGTTCTGCAGGTAGCCCATCATGGGGATGCGGGTCCAGATGTCTGTGTAGTTGCTCCACACGAACTCGGTGGGGATCCACTGGATGGGGACGGTGAGGACCTGGTTGTTTTCCTTCAGCGAGGAGGAGACCATCCAGATGAACGGCACCATCAGGGCCACCACCAGGACCGCCAGGGCAGCGTAGATGACCAGGTCCGTGGTGCGCTTCTTCTGCTCGCGCGGGGAGCGCCTGCGCTCGGTACGACGGCGGTCTTCCGCGCCGGATGCCTGCCCGTCGCCGGCGGAGTGGGCTGCGTTCCTTGTTTCGAGGGCTTTGAGGTCCTCGGCCATGTTGGTCATCAGCGTTCCCTCCGCTGTTGGATCTTGAACTGGAGCACGGTGACCGTCAGCACGATGAGGAACAGCACCAGCGAGATGGCGGACGAGTAGCCGAACTTTCCTTCACCGATGCCCTCCTGATAAATGAGCTGCGACAGCACGGTGGTGGAGCGTCCGGGGCCGCCGTTGGTCATGACGACAATGAGGTCGAAGACTTTGAAGCTGGAAACTGTCAGCATGACCACCACGAAGAACGTGGTGGGGCGCAGCGAGGGGATGGTGACATTCCAGAAGCGTTGCCAGGCGGAGGCGCCATCGACTTCGGCGGCTTCGTAGAGTTCGGCGGGGATGGCCTGGAGGCCGGCGAGGTAGAGGACCATGTAGTAGCCCATGTCGCGCCAGACGCTGGTGATGATGACGGCGGGCAGGGCCCAGTCGGAACTGGAGGTCCAGCCGGGCGGGTTGGCAATGCCCACGGCCTGCAGGAACTGGTTGATGGGGCCGTTGTCCGGGCTGAAGAGCATGTTCCAGACCACGGCCACTGCTACCAGTGAGGTGATGTAGGGGAAGAAGATGGCGACGCGGAAGAAGCCGATGCCTTTGAGCTTGCGGTTCAGGAGCATCGCCAGGAGCAGGGCCAGTGCCATGGTCAGCGGGACGTGGCCGATGGCGTAGACCACGGTGTTGCGCAGCGCGATCCAGAAGGAATCGGACGCGAACATCCGCTGGAAGTTGGCCAGACCCACCCACTTGGGGGCGGTGAAGGAGGTCCACTCCATGAAGGACAACGCGAACGCGGCCAGGACCGGGATCAGGGTGAAGGCCAGGAACCCCAGGAAGTTCGGCAGGATGAACGTCCAGCCAATCAGGGTATTGCGCCGGGCCTGCTTCCGGTTGCCCCGGCTGTGGACAGCCGGGGCAACGGTCGAAGGAATAGTTTCAGTGCTCATGGCTGCCCGTTACTGGCCCAGGACTTCGCTTTTGACGCGCTTGCCCATCTCGGCAACCCCGTCGGACACCGAGCGCTCACCCACCATGATCAGGTCGTGTTCCTGGTTGAGGATCTTGTCCGTGGCGGCAGACTTGTCGCTGACCGGCATTTCCAGGGCAACCTTGTCCGGGGTGAAGGCCTTCTTGGACAGTTCGTCAGTGGGCATGCCGGCAAGCTTGAAGTACTCGGCGGTGATGGCATCGTTCTGCAGGGCCGGCACAACACCGATCTTGGAGATGGCCTTGGCGCCTTCCTCGCCCGCGGCCCACTCGATGAACTTCCTGGCCTCGTCCGAGTGCGCGGCGTTCTTGTTGACGGCGAAAGCGGTGGGCGAACCGAACGTGGTGACCTTGCCGTCGTCGTTCTTCTGCGGCATCGGGGCCAGGCCCCAGTCCACGGTGGACTTGCCGTCCTTCTTGGCCTGCAGGATGCCGGCGATGTACCAGGTGCCCATGGGCATCATGGCGGCCTGGCCGGTTTCGAACATGGTGCGGTAGCTGGTTTTCTGGCTCTTGGCGGTGCCGAAGTCCAGCGTGGCGCCGCTCTTCTGCAGGTCCAGGGCGGTGTTGTACTGGTCCTCGAAGAAACCGTAGTCGCCGCTGTTCTGGTCGGCGTCGTCCTGGGCGGCCGCGATGGCCTGCACCACGGATCGCCAGATGTGGTGGTAAGTGCCGTAGACCTTCTTGCCGTTGGCCTCGGTGGTGAGCTTCTTGGCCAGGGCGGTGTACTCGTCCCACGTCAGGTCAGCGGGGTTCTCCACGCCTGCGGCCTTGAGCAGATCCTTGTTGTAGTACAGAAGCCAGAAGTCCTGCCGGTAGGGGGCGGCGTAGTACTTGCCGCCGATGTCGAAGGCATCCAGACCGGCGAGGTTGTCCTTGCCAACGGTGTCCACCACGCCGTTGATTTCCTGCAGCTGGCCGTTGTTGGCGTAGCGGGCGTAGTCGATGACGTTCTTCATGGTGAGGACGTCCGTAGTGTCTCCGCCGGCCAGCATGGTGGTGACCTTCTGCGGGTAGTCATCTGCGAGGATGTCCACGGGTTCGATGTCGATGTCCGGGTTGGCTGCTTCGTAGCTGTCGAAGAGGGCCTTGAATTCCGGGGTGCCTTCGTAGTTCCAGACCGAAACGGTCAGGCGGGTTTTGCCTTCCTGGCCTTGGGGTTCGGCCGGTCCGGCGGCGCCGGCACAACCGGACAGGCCCAGGCCTGCGGTGACTGCCAGGGCGATGGCGGCGAGGGTGGTGCGCTTCATTGCGTGCTCCTTACTGGGTTTTTGGTCTGCCGCATCCGCGGCCGGGGTTGGTTCAGGCGCTCAGGGAGAGGTCTTCGGAGACCACCTGGGCTACGAGCTGTTCTCCGGTGAGGTACCGTTCGAGGTCGTTCAGGGCGGCGTCGGACATCCGCCGGGTTTCGGTGCCCAGCGACCCGGCGATGTGGGGCGTGAGCACTACGTTGGGCAGGTCATAGAGGACCGAATCCTTCGGCAGCGGCTCGGGTTCGGTGACGTCCAGGAGTGCGTGGATCCGGCCGGTGGCGCACTCGGCCTCCAGGGCCCGGGTGTCCACCAGTGAGCCGCGGGCGGTGTTGATCAGGGTGGCGTGGTCCTTCATGGCCTGCAGTTCCGCGGCCCCGATCATGTGCCGGGTTTCCGGCAGCGCCGGGGCGTGGATGCTGACGACGTCGGACTCCCGCAGCAGTTCGGCCAGGCCCACCAGCCGTCCGCCCGCGGCGGCCACGGCGGCGGGATCGGCGTGCGGATCATGGACCAGGCAGGTGACGTCCTGCAGCTGCTGGACCAGGCGGACCACGCGGCGGCCGATGCGGGAGAATCCCACCACGCCGATCACGCGGCCGATGTTGCCCACCTCGCCGCGCGCGGTGGCGTAGGACCAGTCCTCACGCCAGGTGCGGGCGTCGTTGGCCAGCACCTGGGCCTTCTTCCCGGCCAGCACGATGGACGCGAACGTAAACTCGGCCACCGGAATGGCGTTGGCGTCCGCGCCATTGGTCACCAGGATGCCCCGGTCCCACAGTTCCGGTGTGACGAAACTGCGTACCGTTCCGGCGCAATGGAACACCGCCCGCAGCTTCGGCATCCGCTCCAGTGCCGCAGCGTCCAGCAGCGGCACACCCCAGCTGGTCAGCAGGATTTCCACGTCCGCGAGCCGGCCCGCCACCGCCGGATCCTCCAGCGAATCGGTCCACGGCTGCCCGCCCAGATCCACCAGCCCCGCCAACCGGTCCAACCGGCTCGAATCGAACTGATCAGCAAAGGTGCCGCGGTTCATGACCAGCAGGGCCTTGGGTTTTGGCGTCATCCCGGCCTCCCGTCTCTCGTGTTCGTTTGCGCTCACAACCGCAATTCATGTCTTGCATCACATCTAACAATCAGTAGATACTCATGAACAAGACAGAACAAGCAAGTCATTCAATTTCGTTCTAAAACGATCGTATTCGAACATGAGGCAGATGATGATGTCCCCTTCCGGTCCCCACACCGTGCTGCAGGTACCGGCGGCACCACTGGCAGCTGCCTGGGGATCCGACGCCTCCCGACCGTCGCTGCTTCACCTGTTGCCCGGCGCGGCCGGGCGCATGAGTGTTCCCGCAGCGGGCAACAAAGCCTGGCAGTCCGAGGGGCTGAATGTGCCCGGGGCTGTTGTCCGGCAAGCAGAAATGGAACGGGGAACGCCGTGGCCCCAGCCCCTGGTGTCCCACTACGCCCGGTATTTCCGGGACGGAAACCGGACAGCCTACGAAGGCCTGGTGGCTGCACGCCAGCAACGGCTGACCCGCGCCGTCGTCATGGCCCTGGCCAGCAATCCCGGCCGCCGGGGCGCGAACGCCGACGAGGCGGAAGCATGGCTCGACGAGGTTATCGACGGCGCGTTCCTGCTCTGCGAGCAGAGCTCATGGAGCTGGGCCGCGCACGACGATGTCTTCCGCCGGACGGGCTGCGTCGTCCCGGACCTCGCCACCCCCTACCTGGACCTCGGCGCCGGGGAGGTGGCCGCGCAGCTGGCATGGCTGGACCATGTCCTGGGCGAACAGCTCGATGACAGGGCGCCGGGGCTGCGGAGGCGCATCCGCGAGGAGGTCACCGCACGCGTCATCCGGCCTTTCCTCGACCGGCTGGATTGGCACTGGCTGGGCCTGGACGGCGACGTCCACAACTGGAACCCCTGGATCCACTCAAACCTGATCGCCGCGGCAGTGTTCCTGATGGATGACCCGGAAACCCAGGCACACACTGTGGCCCGCTGCATCGAAGGCCTGGACCGGTTCCTGGCATCCATCCCCGCGGACGGCGCCATTGACGAGGGCTTTGCCTACTGGTGGAACGGCGCCGGGCGGGCGCTGGAGGGGCTGGCCCTGTTGGAACAGGCCACGGGCGGCGTGCTGGATGGCGGCCTTCCGGTGGTCCGCGAACTGGTCGCCTTCCCGCACCGCATGCACATCGGCGGCGCATGGTTCCTCAACGTGGCCGATGGCCCAGCCCGCGCTGCGGACGCCCTTCCGTGGGACATGCTGCACCGCTGGGCGGTCCGGCTGGGTGATCCGGAGGCGGCCGCCCACGCCGCTGCCATGGCCACCGGCGCACCGGACCCCGCCGCAGGGCTGGGCCGGGTCCTGCACACACTCCTCGAACGCCAGGCATCCGCGTCCAACGCCCCTCCCCTCGTGGCCACCACCTATCTGCCATCGGTCCAGATCATGGTGGCCCGGGAAGCCGGGGGAACGGCGGACGGGCTGCTGCTGGCGGTGAAGGGAGGCCACAACGGCGAGCACCACAACCACCGCGACGTCGGCTCGGTCGTTGTTGCCGTGGACGGGGTTCCGCTGCTGGTTGACGCCGGGCAGCCCACCTACACGGCCCAGACGTTCGGCCCGGACCGCTACGGCATCCGTGCGATGCAGAGCAACTGGCACAGCGTCCCTGCCCCGTTCGGCCTTGAGCAGGGAACCGGCAGGGACTTTGCCGCCGGCGTCCTCAATGCCCCCACGCCGGAGCGGCCGCAGCTCGAACTCGCCCTGGGAGCCGCCTACGGGTTTGAACCCCAGGCCTGGATCCGGACGGCGGAACTGCAGCGGGCACCCGGCCGCATCACCATCGCCGACCGCTGGGATCTTCCCGTGCCGCCCGCCGGCGGAACGGCCGACGTCGACATCACCTTCCTCACGGCGGGAACCGTGGGCCTCGGCGCGGATGGGACGGCGACCGTCCGCCCGGACGGCATCCCGGCAGTTGACGCGTCAGCCCGGACCCAGCGGGGAGCTGCCCTGCGCTGGGACCCTGCAGCCGCCGTCGTCCTCGTGGACGAATGGCAGCTGGACGATCCGCTCCTTGCCGACGCGTGGGGACCGCGGCTGACCCGGCTGCGTTTCCGCATGCCGGCTGCACCATCCCCTGCTTTCCGCGCCACCGGCGCATTCACCCTTACTGTGGAGGCAACACCATGAGCCCTGAGCAACCGTCCGAACCCACCGGAAAGTCGCTGTTTTCGCTGCAGCGCCGGGAACGGCTCATGGAGGAGCTGCGGGCGCACGGTGCCATCACCGTCCGGGACATCGCGGCGAAGCTGGGCGTCAGTGAATTGACGATCCGCCGCGACGTGAACATCCTCGCGGACGAGGGCCTGGCGTCCCGCGTTCACGGCGGCGCCACGCTGCCCAGCCCGCTGGACCGCTCGGCAGCAGGGCGGGCTGCCCAGCACAGCTATTCCATCGGCATGGTGGTCCCATCACTGGACTACTACTGGCCGCAGGTGATCAGCGGGGCGCGGGCCGAGGCGGAAGAGCAGAACCTGCGGATTCTGGTGCGCGGGTCCGCGTACGACGCCGCAGACAACCGCAGGCAGGTGCAGGCCCTGCTGGACACCCAGAACATCGACGGCCTGATCGTGGCGCCGGACATGGGCGGTGACCACGGGCCCGAACTGATCCGCTGGCTGAACGCCCTGCCCATCCCGGTGGTGCTCGCCGAACGGCGTGCGCCGGCCGAGATTCCCGCGCACCGCCTTGAATGGGTGGCCACGGACCACGCGTTTGGCGCCGGTATGGCCGTGCGGCACCTGTGGCAGGAAGGCCACCGGCGGATCGGCTGCCTGACTGATTCATCCAGTCCCACCAGCCCGCACGTGGTCCGCGGCTGGCACCAGGCCCTGGCCGCGCTGAAGATTCCGCTGGAGGGTTCGGTCCACGAGGACTCCGCACAACAGGGCCCCGCCAGCCACGGCAACGGTGGCCGGGCCAGCCACTTCGACCACGTACTGGAACTGTGCACGAAGACCGGTACCACGGCGATGCTGGTGCATTCGGACACCCAGGCGGTGGCATTCGTGCAGCACTGCGTGGACCGCGGACTTTCCGTTCCGGGGGACATGGCGATCGTGGGGTACGACGACGAGGTGGCCTACCTGGCCGAGCCCGCCATCTCCGCCGTCCGGCCGCCCAAACAGTACGTGGGCAAGGTGGCGGTGCAGCTGATGGCCGCCCGGCTGGCCGAGGGCAGGATGCGTCCCGTGCACCGCATCGAGCTGAACCCGGACCTGATCCTGCGTGAATCCTCCATCGGGGCTCCACGGATTCCGGCTGCCGGCGTGCTGCAGGACTCCCTGTGAGCGCCGCGCCCCTGGCCATGCCACCGCTGGACTTCGGCGCCTCGCCGTATACCGGCCTCACCAGGGACCACTGGTGTGCCTACGCCGACTACCTGCTGCGGTCCGCGCACCGCCATGCCACGGAAGACCACGCCAACCTGTACCTGCCCGGTGCCACCAGCGCCTACGGCCGGAAGAGCGATTCGCTGGAGGCCTTCGCCCGGACCTTCCTGCTGGCCTCCTTCCGGATTGCCGGTGATCCGGATGGCACCGGTTGGCTGGCCGACTGGTACGCGAAGGGCATCGACGCCGGAACCAACCCCGCGAACCCGGACCGGTGGCCCACCCCGGGCGAACTGGACCAGGCCAAAGTGGAGGCGGCATCGCTGGCCGTGGGACTCGCACTGACCCGGGAGGTGCTGTGGGACCGGCTTCCTCAGCGCGTCCAGGAACAGCTGGTGGCCTGGTTTGAGACCGTGATCGGCCAGGCGTACCCGCCCATCAACTGGGTGTGGTTCCAGATTGTCGTCGAAAAGTTCCTCGCCGGCGTGGGCGGACGCTACTCGGAGTCGGACATCGACGCCGGGCTGGCCATCCATGATTCCCTTTACCGCGGCCACGGCTGGTTTGCCGACGGCCCTGAGCGCGCCTACGACCACTACGTGGGCTGGGCGTTCCAGGTCTACCCCCAGCTGCTGCAGCTGATGGCTCCGGAGGACCCCCAGGTGAAGGCCCGTGCCGAGCTGGACGGCGAACGGCTGGCCGATTTCCTGGACGACGCCGTCCACCTGGTGGGCGCTGACGGTGCCCCGCTGGTCCAGGGCCGGAGCCTGATCTACCGGTTCGCGGCAGCAGCACCGTTTTGGTCCGGACAGTTCGCGGGTCACACACGGTTGACACCCGGTGTGACCCGGCGGGCGGCCTCCGGCATCCTCAAGTACTTCCTGGACCGCGGCGCCCACAACGCCGACGGGCTGCTGACCATCGGCTTCCACTCCGAGTTCCCGGGCATGAAGCAGTCCTATTCCGGCGCGGGGTCCCCTTACTGGGCCGCCAAGGGCATGATGGGCCTCGCCCTTCCCGCGAACCACCCGGTGTGGACGGCCGTCGAGGAACCGCTGCCGGTGGAAACCGGCGACACGCAGCGCTTCATCACGGCACCGGGCTGGCAGGTAGACGGGACCGTCTCGGACGGTGTGGTGCGGATCCGGAACCACGGAACCGACCACGCCAACGCCGGCGTTAGGATAGCCGATTCCCCGCTCTATGCGCGGCTGGGCTACTCCACAGCCACGTTCCCGGACCTTGCTGCGGAATCACTGGACAACGCCGTCGCGTTCGCCGATGCGGCTGGCCGGCTGACGCACCGGACCGGGTTCGAGTTCCTTGGCCATTTCCGGCACGACGGGATGCAGGTGGGGGCCTCGCGCTTCACCGCGCACTGGATCGAGGTGGATCCCGACGGCGGCCCGGACCACGGCAGCGGCGCTGCGGGAACTGCCACGCCGGGGCCCGAGGTGACGGTGGCGTCCGTGACGCGGGGTGCCGTGGAACTGCGGCTGGTGCGGATCCGCAACGCAGCAGGCAGCGGCGCCCGGCTGCGCATTGGCGGCTGGCCGGTGGACACCGCGGCGGGCCTGGCCAGCGAGGTCCGCCCTGTGGAGTGGGGCGGGGTCCTGGACGACGCCGGCACCTGGCGCCGCGAGGCCCCGCACCCGGCGGGGGAGCACCTGGCCATCCCCTGGATTGGCACCGCCGGTGCGGTGGCCGACGCGGACTATGCCGCCGTCGTCGTGCTCTCAGGAGAAGGTTCCCTCGCCGAAACGTACGGCGCACGCCTCGTCGCCAACGGCCGCTTCGCCTTCGCGGACGGCGCCACGATCGACGTTGATGCGGTATTTTCGCGTTTGCGCAGCTCGATCCTGCGTAGGAACCCCCGGGTCCACTCGACAACCTCTCAACGTTGACGAGTACTCGCGAGTAGCAAAGTAGCCGGAGGGGTACTTAAGACGAGTACTCGCTACTGGTGCCTGTCAAGAGTCCAGCTGATTAATTGGGGCTGTCACTACTTGATTGGCGGGGACCCGGTCAAGGTGGCGGTTGGCGGTTAGGGGCCCCCGAAAGCCTGATCCGCCGACGCCCGGACAAGGGGGCGTCGGAGGATCGGGCATCGCGACGTCTACCAGCAGAGGGGGCACCGGGGTGAGCTCAAGGACCTGGCCGCAGATTGGCGGCAGGACCACCGGAGAGGACCTCGTCCGCGCCCTGGACGAGTCACGCGCCGGAGTGCTCATCACCGGAGCCTCAGGGAGCGGCAAAAGCTACCTCACCAGCCTCCTGACCAAGGAAATCCGGGATGACGCCTACATTGTGGTGCTCCGGGCGAGCGCCGGCCTCACCGCAAGCCCGTACGGTGCGCTGAACGTTCTGCTGCGGGACCTGGATTCGCAGTTCCTGTCCCACCCCGCGCTGGTCCTCTCTGCCCTCACGGCCCTGCTCACCGCGCGGGCAGAGGGCAAACCCGTGTACCTGGTCATTGAAAACGCAGGGGACGTGGATGAGTTCGCGGGGGCGGTCATCTCCCAGCTCGCCCGCAACGGAACGGCCGGCCTGATCCTGACGTGCACCGATCCGCAGCGGCTGGGCAGCGAACTGTCCCGGCTCTGCACGGACGGGTACCTTGCACGGATTGAGCTTGAGCCGCTCCCGCTGCCCGAAGCCATCTCCTGGCTCGAAGCGAGCCTTGGCGGCCGCATCTCTGCATCCGCAGCGCACGAGTTCTGGACGGCAAGCGGCGGAAACCCGCACTACCTGAAGATGCTGGCAGGAGAACTGGTTGAATCCGGGGCCCTCGCGGTGCGCGACGGCGTCTGGGTCCTCACCGCCATGGACAGGCCCCACGGCCCTGCCATCACAGACCTGGTGGTCACCCGGCTGGGCAAGCTGGGGCCCGGCGAACGCATGGCCATGGAGATCGTGTCCCTGGCCGGGACCGTGCCACTGGAAGCACTGCTGGCCGTGGCACTGCCCGACGACGTCGACGCCCTGGAGAAACGCGGGATCCTGGTAGTGGACGACTCCCTGCCACGGATGGTGGGGATGCAGAACCAGCTGCTGGGCGACGTGATCCGCGCCAATATCCCCACCGGCCGCAGCAGCGATCTCCGGCGACGGTTCTGCGAGGCAGTGGAGCCGGCACTGATGCACCCCGCGCTCAGGGTGGCCCTTGCCGCATGGGCCCTGGAATGCGGCTCGCCGCTCACCGACACAGAGGCCCTGCATGCCGCCGCGATCGCCAACACCCGTGCCGACTACCCGCTGGCCCTTCGGCTGGTCCGCTCAGTCCCCGGCCATTCGCACAGCGCCGCGGCGGTCGCGGAGGAATCCACCGCCCTTGCGGCCCTCGGTGCCGTCAGCGAAGCCCGTTCCGTACTCCGGCAATACCGGGAACAGGCCGGTGGGAGCGCGGACGCCAACGACGCCGGCCCGCCGTCTTCCGCAGACACCCTGCGGTTCCAGCTCGCGGAGGCCGCGGTCCTGCAGGCGGATCGGGGAACCATGGACCAGGCGGCGGAACACCTCCGGCATGTACGGAAGGCACTGGACGGGGACCTGATGCCGGGGGACGTTGCTCCCACCGGCTTGCCGCACGGGCTGCATGATGGGCCGGACGCTGAAAGGGTGTTACGGGAAGAGCTGGTCCTGGCCGAAGCCCGGGTTGCCGGCCACCTGGGCCGCTACGCAGAAGCAGCCGTGCTGCTGGAGGATGCACTGCAGGACTTTGAAACCCACGGACCGGAATTCCGCTTCAAGGCAGGCAGCCTGATGTGTGAGGCATGGGCACTGACCGGACGGCAGGCCGAAGCAGCCGACATGGCCGGGCAGCTGCTGGCCCACGGCCGGGATCCGATGGTCTCCGCAGCTGCGGCCTGGTCGGCCGCGGGGCGACTGCGGTTCGCGCTGCTGCTGGCCGGCTGCTGGGAAGATTCGGCATCGATGCTGCAGCCGCGCTGGGACTCTCCGCTCCCCGCCGGCCAGCCGTTCCCGGCTTCCTTCGACCTGGCACTGGCAGTCCTGCGGTGCCTGCAGGGCAGGGCACACGAGGGCCTGGAATCCCTGGTTCCGCTGATCGGCCAGCTGCGGGTGCGCGATGACGAGGGGCTTCTTGGCGTGGCCACCGCAGCGGCTGCCTACGCCTCGGCCCTCCAGGGCGAATCGGACCAGGCCGGCAGCTATCTCGCACAGAAAGGGACGGGGCCCACGCGGCCCGGTCGGCCGATGGAGTGGATCGCGGCGTATTTCACCATCCTCGCCGTGGACGGTGTTGACAGGCCGCAGGCCGCCAGCGATGCACTGATGCGGCTGGCCGACGACGACCATGCGGCGGGCAACCATGGCCTCGAGGTCCTTGCGCTGAGCACGGCAGTCCGGTTGGGACGGACAGCTGTGGCTCCCCGGCTCCTCGACACAGCGTTAAGGTGCGACGGCGACTTCGCCGGACTGTGCGCAGCCTACGCGAATGCAGTGCTCGCCCATGACGTGGCCCAGCAGGTGGCCGTCGCCCAGCTCGCCCAGGACCTGCAGCATGACCGGTTTGCGTTCGATGTCGCCGAGGCAGTCATCCGCGGCGCGCATGCCCTGGAAGACCGCGCCTTGCTCCTGCAGGCCCGGCGGATCGCGGAGACCTGCCGGCACAGGATGCGCGCCCCTGAGGACACCTCACAGCAGGAAGACCGCATCACGGCGCGGGAGCTTGAGATCGCCACCCTCGCCGCGAGGGGCCACAGCAACAAGGCCATCGCCGCCAGGCTCCACCTGTCGGTACGGACGGTGGAGGGACACCTCTACCAGATCTACGGGAAATTGAAGATCGTTGAACGCTCGGAGCTGCCGTTTGCCCTGGGCCTCGCTGACGGGAACCAGCAATGACCGAGGTACTGGCAAGCGAAACACTCGTGGGGCGCTCGGGCATCCTGGCCGCCGTCGCGGATTGCCTGCTGGACCGCAACGGCCCTGGCGTCCTCCTGCTGGGTGATGCCGGGCTTGGCAAGACGGCGCTGGTTAACGCGGTGATCCAGGAACTGGGCCACCGCGTGCGCCCCTTCAGGGTGTTCGCCGGAGCCACCCTGGCCGGAGTCCCGTTCGCCGCCCTGGCGCCACTGATCACTTCGCTGACGCCGGGCCAGATCAACGAGCCGCTGTCCGTGATGAAGGCCGTGACCGCCGCCCTGAACCCGGCCCGGGAGCGGGAACCGGTGCCAGCGGTCCTGGTGGTGGAGGACGCCCAGCACCTCGACGAGGGCAGCGTCGCCGTCCTGGCCCAGCTCACAGCCGCCGAAGTGGCCAAGGTGGTCTTCATTTGCCGCCCACATCCGGCGCCTCCCGGCGAAATCTTCTCGATGTGGTCCGAAGGATTGCTGGACCGTTTCGACCTGCAGCCCCTGAACGGACAGGACGTCGACCAGCTGTGCGCCCAGGTGTTGGGCGCGCCGGTGGTCCCCAGCGCCGGTGCGGTGCTCCGCAGGGCATCCGGAGGAAACCCGATGTTCCTGCTGGAACTCATCGGCAATGCCAGGTCCGCCGGCCAGCTGGTCAGCCGGAACGGGGCATGGATGCTGACCTCCGAGCTGCGCGGCAACAGCCTGCGGCTCCTGGACCTGGTCAGGAACCAGATCGTCCACCTCGACCATCTGCAGCGTGAGGCCCTGGACACTGTCGCCCTGGCTGAACCCCTGCCCCTGGATGTGCTGCGGCAGGCGAGCGATCACTACGCCGTGGACGAACTCCAGGAAATGCGGCTGATCACCATCGATTCCGATGCCGAGCAGCACGTCCGCCTGGCCCAGCCGCTGGTGGGCGAAGTACTGCGGCAGATTGTGCCGGCTGCCCGCAGCCTGCGGATCCGCCAGCGCATCCTGCAGCTCCTGGAGAACCGCCCGCAGACCATGGACGGCCTGCTCCGCTATGTTTCCTGGGGGCTCGAAGCCGGTGCCAGGATCCCGGACACCGAAATCCTGGAGGCCGCGCAGCTGGCCAACCGGCTCTTCATCCCCAGCTACGTTGAGCGCGTAGCCGGAGCCATCAAGGACCCGGCGCTCAAGCTCGCGGCCCGGGTGGAGGTGGCCCGCGCCAAGTGGTACCGGGGGGATATCCGCGGAACGGCCTGGGAAATCAGCGGGATCGTCGAAAGGACCAACCATCCTGCCACCCTGCGGCAGGTGTCCATGCTTGCCGCGCAACTCGCCAGGCGCCAGGGGGCGGGCCCCAACGCGGTGAAGCAGGCGGCGTACGAATGGGAGGCCGCCTTGGCCCGGATCGCTGAATCCGCCCGGGGAATCGATGCGCAGGAGCTTGAACTGGGACGCCTCGGAAGCCGGCTGCTGGTCCTGGAGGGCATGCAGGCGGAGGGCCGCCACGTGGAAACGGAGCGCGAGCTGCGGCAGATCTGGCAGCAGGGCGGGGACGGGGAAACCCGGCTGCTCGCAGGGACGCTGCTGGCTGAATCGATGGCCGTCACCGGCAAGCCCCTCTCGGCCCTGCAGGTGCTGGCCGACGTCAAGGACATCCTCGATGCTGCCGGCTACTGGGGCCTGCAGCACACCGGGTTCTTCATGCGCCGCTACATCCTTGCCCTGCTGCATGCCGGCGAGTTCACAGTGCTTGAGGAGTACCTGCAGAACCACGTATCCCAGGCGCCCAACTCGCTGATCTACGACGGCGGTGCGCTGCATTTCAGCGCGGGCAGCGTGGACCTGCGCCGTGGCAACCTGGGGGCCGCGCTGCCGTGCCTTCGGCAGGCGGTGAGTATGCTCCGGGTGTCGGACCTGCAAAGCGACCTGCCCGACGCCGTCGCTGCCGCCGCCTACGCTGCGTCCCTGCTGAAGTTCCGGGAGGTCGCTTCCTCCTACACACTGGAGCATGAGTCGCTGGCCCGCGACGGGATGGAATCATCCCTGTTGGGCAGGGCCCACGCCGCCATGGCCAAGGTCCAGCAGGTGGGGCTGCGTCCCACCCTGTCCCGGCTGATGTCCCTCGCGGACACCGCGGCAGCCAACGGGGCGGTGGGGCCGGAGATCGATATCCTCGTCCTGGTCCTCCGGGCGGGGGACCTCTCCGTGGTGCGCCGCCTCAAATCCCTGGCAGAAACCAGCGAAGGCCGCACCGCCGAGTTCGCTTTCAGCTACAGCCAGGCCTTGGACGCCAAGGATGCCGCCGGGCTCATTGCCTTGAGTGAGGCCGCAGCCAAGGAGGGGTTGGAACTCGCGGCAGCCGACTACGCGGGCCATGCGCTCAGGATCCTCGAAAGCCGGGGGGACAAGTCCCGCCAGCTCGAAGCACAGCGGCTCCTTAAACGGCGCACCGCGGCCCTGGGGAAGGCTCCCGCGGCCACAGGCCACGGGATGCCGGACCTGTCAAAGCTGACGAGGCGGGAACAGGAGATCGTTGCCCTGGTGCAGACGGGTTCGAGCAACAGGGACATCGCACTCAGCCTCGGACTCTCCCTCCGGACGGTGGAAGGCCACCTGTACCGGATGTTCGCCAAGCTCGGAATCAGCGACCGCGAAAAGCTGATCAGCGGCGATCACGGCGGCGAACACACTCTCTAACGGGCCTTTTTCGTTAACCAGCGCCTGCTGCCGCGCCGGTTTTCGGTGCTGCTTTGGCGGAATTCCGGGCATTCCCGGGGCACCCGCCCCACCGAGTACCAATGCGAGTGGTGGGCAGCCACAAGCCACGTAGTCTCACCGCCGGCGGCGGCGGACGGGGTCAAAGACGGGTACACCACACTCGCGCCGGGCAAAGGACTTGATTAATACCCTCGTCTTGTTGGCAACCGCCAGCACGAGGGGAAGTGGGCCTCGACATGAAGCGCAGGAAGATTTCCTTTCCGGGGGACAGCCTGATGGCCGTCCGGCAGGAAAGCAGTCCCGATGCGACAGGTCTCCCGCCATTGGCGGGGACCCCCCAAAACGGGCCGGCGGTGAAGGGCGACGTGCCACCTGAGACCCGGGCACACTCCTTCTCGCCGCCGGCTTTCATTCACTCTGGAGACAAAATGCACCGGGAGGTCGACTGACCATGGCACCGAACACGAAGGTAAAGACCCTCAAGAAACAGGTCGCCGTTGAATCCCACTCCCTGCCGGCTGAGGCAGTGGAGTGGACTGAGGGCACCGCGGCGCGGGCAATTCCCGCCCAGGACCAGGTGTTCACGTTCGACGTCGCAATCGTCGGCCTGGGCTACGTGGGACTGCCCACCGCCCTGGCCATCAACGCCTCCGGGAGGCGGGTCCTCGGGCTCGACGTCTCGGAGCGGCGGCTGGCGGTGATCCGGGAACAGCAGGCGGACCTGCTGGACTCGGACAAGGAGCGGCTGAAGACCGCACTGCTGGACCCCTCATTCATGCTGACCAGCGACCTCTCGCTGCTGGCCCACGCGGCCGCCGTTGTGGTCTGCGTTCCCACACCCGTGGACGAGTACCTTGTTCCCGACCTCGGCATCCTGCGCGCAGCGTGTGCCTCAGTGGTGGAATACGCGGTGCCGGGACAGCTGCTGATGCTCACCTCCACCACCTACGTGGGCACAACAAGGGACCTGCTGGCCATGCCCCTTGCAGCCAAGGGACTCATCCCGGGACGCGACGTGTATGTTGCCTTCTCGCCGGAACGCATCAATCCCGGCGTCGACTCCTTCTCCCACGAAGACGTTCCCCGCGTGGTGGGCGGCGTCACGGCTGCCTGCGGTGAGGCGGCCGAACGGCTGCTCAGCGCCAGCACCAAACTGGTCCACGTGGTCCCGTCCGCGGACGCCGCGGAAATGACCAAGCTCGTGGAGAACACGTTCCGGGCGGTCAACATTGCCCTGGCCAACGAGTTTGCCCAGATTTGCCACGAACTGGACATGGAAGTGATGGACGTGATCAACGCGGCCGCCACCAAACCGTACGGATTCATGCCGTTTACCCCCGGACCGGGAGTCGGCGGACACTGCATTCCGTGCGACCCGCACTACCTCCTCTGGCAGCTGCGCAAGGCCCGCGTCACGGCGCCGGTGATCGAGCAGGCAATGATCGGGATCGCGGGCAGGCCGCACCAGGTAGTGGAAAAGGCGCGGCGGATCCTCTCCGAGCGGAACCACGGCCTGGCCGGCGCGCGCGTGATGGTGGTGGGCGTGGCCTACAAGCCCGACGTCGAGGACCTCCGTGAATCCCCGGCCCTCGAGATCATCGCCGAACTCATCGCGGACGGTGCCGAGGTGGCCTACTCGGATCCCTGGTGCCTCACCGCGCCCGATGGCAGGGGCGGGACGCTCATCTCCAATCCTGCTCCCCAACTGTGGGAAGCGGACCTCGTCATCCTGCACACCAGGCACAGCCAGACGGACCTTGACTGGCTGGGGAACGCCACGGCAGTGCTGGACACCACCTACCGGCTGCCCAAGGCAGACAACGTCACCAGGCTCTGACCACACCACTCCATTTGGAAGCAGGAAGCATGAGAACAGCAATTACCGGCGGTGCCGGATTCATCGGGAGCCACCTTGTGGAACACCTCCTGGCAGCGGGGGACGAGGTAATTGTCCTGGATGACCTGTCCACCGGCCGGCTTGAGAACCTCAAGAGCGTCATTGGGCACCGCAGGTTCCGTTTCATCGAAGGCAGCATCCTTGACCGGGCTGCCGTGGACAAGGCAGTAGCAGGGGCGGACCGGGTGTTCCACCTGGCAGCCGCGGTAGGCGTCAACCTGATCGTTGACCACCCGCTGGAAAGCCTGCGCACCAACATCCACGGCACGGAAGTGGTCCTGGATTCCGTCCTTGAAGCAGGCGCCAGCCTCCTGCTCGCATCCACCAGCGAGGTCTACGGCAAGAACACCTCGGACAGCCTTTCCGAGGAATCGGACCGGATCCTGGGTTCGGCCCTGAAATCGCGCTGGACGTACGCTGCGGCCAAGGGCATCGACGAAGCATTCGCCCACGCCTACTGGCGGCAGTTCGGACTGCGGGTGGCGATTGTCCGGCTCTTCAACACCGTGGGCCCCCGCCAGACCGGACGCTACGGAATGGTGGTGCCCCGCCTGGTACGCCAGGCGCTCGCGGGCGAACCACTGACCGTGTACGGAGACGGGCACCAGACACGCTGCTTCTCCTACGTGGGCGACATCGTGCCGGCCATTACGCGGATCTCCGAGGACGAGCGCGCCTACGGCAACGCCTACAACCTCGGCGGCAACCACGAGATCTCCATCCTCGCCCTCGCGGAGCGGATCGTGGAACTCGTGGGAAGCGACAGCCCCATCACCCTCGTGCCCTACGAGCAGGCCTACTCCGAAGGCTACGAGGACATGCGGCGGCGGGTGCCGGACAACACCAAGTCGTTCGAACTGGTGGGTTTCGATCCGAAAACCACAATTGACCAGATCATCACCAACGTCGCCGCAGACAACCGGACATCGAACACGGCCGACGCTTCACGGTGGAAGGTCATTCTCGCCTCCTGACGGCCGAAGGTCCGGACAACCAGATACCCAGTTGGCCGGGCCGGGATTTATTTCCCGGCCCGGCCATTGGTCTGCGAATTTCCGGAAATACCGTGAATTGGAAAGCTATGAATTGGCTGTCAATGTGCGCATTTTCCTCGCCCATGCCACGGGATATGAAGGAAAATTAAGTGGCACGGCATACGAAGGAGTCCGGGTTGAAAAGAGCGTCAGTGCTGAATTATCGGCGTGCACCACAAGGATCGCGCACGTGGCGGGTTGGACACAGCATGCGGGTACGGTGGGGCTTGGCGGCCGCCCTGTCCTCGGTGGCGCTCATCGCTGCGGGTTGTTCCTCGCCGCCTTCCCCTCCGGACGGCGGAAACTCCTCCGGGGAGGGCGGTTATCCGTGGCACACCAACATCGTGGCCACCACATTCTGGGTGGGCGAACTATTCGATCCCAAGGCCGACGACGGCAGCCAGGTCATGTCCACCTACGACTCCGGCTGGATGCGGAACTTCGGCGGTTGCGACGGCGTGATGAAATCCGGAACCTGCCAGACTGAGCAGCGGACCGAAGCCAACCGCTACATGCCCACCGGCATGACACCCAAGGAAAACCCCTTTTACCTTGACCTGCCCTACGACGACGTTAACGACAGCAAGGCATTCGCGGAACGGGCCACCGTCATTCCCTGGGCCAAGGATTCTGAATATGCGGGCCGTGAGCAGGACAAATCATTCAGTTATATGAAGAACCAATGGGTCCGGATCCGCAAGGGAAACCAGGAATGCTACGGCCAGATCCAGGACGCAGGTCCCGGCCAGTACCACGACAAGGAATATGTCTTTGGATCCAATGATGCCCGCCCTGCCAATAAGGAATTCAACGGGGCGGGAATGGACGTTTCTCCGGCATTGAACGGGTGCCTGGGGTTTGAAGACATCAACGGCGAATCGGACACCGTGGACTGGCAATTCGTGACACGGGACCAGGTGCCGGATGGCCCGTGGCTCGACATTGTCACCACAAGCCAGGTGCGCTGACCCTGCGGCGCCGGCCAGGCCAACCGGGGCGTCAGCGCAGCCGGCCCTCAAAACCTGCGGCGAGGGCCCTGGCGAACTGGCCGGGCTCCTGCTGGACCCCGCTGCACACATGGCTCGCCTGGCCACCGGCAGCAGCTGCGGTGCACTCACGGTCCCTGTTGAGCGACCACATCGACACCCTTTGGATACCCTTCTGGACGGCAAAGGAATTCAGGCCACTGGCAGCGTCCAGCCCGAAGACTTCGCCCGGCAGGTCATTGACGCCGACCATCGGAGTCAGCCCCATCTTCGTCCAGATTTCCTGGCTGCTGAGGTTGGTCCCCACCCGTTGGTAGCTGATACTCAGCTGGTCGTGGGTGGAATCGGCGGCCGCCACCGCCGCGTCCAGCATGCTCTGCGAGGATCCTCGGCTGGACCCGTAGTTCATGGTCATGATGTTGACGCCGGCAAGGTCGACTCCGGCGGCCAGCATCTGGTCCACCACGGCTATGCCGTCGTCGGTCAAGCCGCGTGGTGACGCCGGGAGCGTGAGCCACACATCCAGTCCACCGCCCCACCCGTCCTTTTCCTTTTGCAGGGCTGCCACGGCCTCCGCCCGCCGCTCCCCGGCCGGGGAGTTCAGCAGCGCATCGCCCTCGATGTCGAAATCGATGGTGGAGGGGGAGTACCGTTCCACCACTGAGCGGTAAGCAGCCTGCAGCTGGACCGGGTCCTGGCATGCGACGGCAAGCTCAGTATTGATGGAGCCGCCAAAGGAAACTGCAATGGCGCCGCCGTTGGACTTCAGGGCGGAGATCCGTTGCTCAAGGTTGAGGGCGTCCCTGGCAGCATCCAGGCTGTAGGCATTGCCCCAGCTCGGGGCGCACGGCTGCGAGGAGTCGGCGACGACGAAGGCCAGGGTGACGTTACGGCTGTCCGCCACTCCGGTCCCGGCTAGGTCGTACGGCGGGTCTACCGTCACATCCGCATAACCCGAAAACCACGGTTGCTGTGCCATGCCCGCCTCCGCAATGAAACGCCATAGGAAGAAGCCGCCAACCAGGGCCAGCGTTATGGTCGCGGCGGCCACGGCGAGCCGGGTGTTGGAGCGCCGGCTGCCCGAAGGCACCCTTCCCGCCCGCGATGGCGCCGGGGACGCGGCAGCCCTGCTGACCTGGCCGGTGCCTGGTTTGGCTGCCACATGTCCCCCGTGTTGGTCGGATTTACTGTCTACTCTCCTGAACCACCATTTGACCATAAGCGCCCTGTTTTCAGGCCAGGATCCGCTGCATGACGGGCCGCAATGGCCGGGTCGCCAGCGCCGAGTAGTGGGTGCGCGCGGGTACGTGGTCCAAAAGCCAAATACGGGTACTGCCTACTCGTGTCCGCAGGGAGGGGGTCTTCATAGGCTGAGGCTGTGAACGACTGAAACCGGTCGGTGGAGAAACGGGTCTCACCATGGAAATCTCGTCAATGAAGGACGTTGCCCTCCGATGGCGGCGGGTCGCCGCGGGCTGGTGCGCGCCGTGACCGGCGAACATCCCGGTTCGGGGACCGCCGGCCGCGGGAATGGCAAGCTGGCGTCCATGCAGGCCCGTGCTTCGCGCAGGAGGGTGGGCCTCCTTGCCGTGTCCTGGATTGCTGTCCTTGCCGTGCTGACCGGCGGAGCGTCGTTCATGACGGCAAACGGCGGCGGGGACCGCAGCAATGTGGCTGCCGGCCCGCAGTCATCCGATCCGCCCACCGCCGGCGCCGCGCCGTTGCTGTCAGTTTCCCTGACGTTCGACGGCGGCCGGTCCAGCCAGCGGGAGGCTGCCCGCATTTTGGCTGACCACCGGTTGCGCGCCACGTTCTTCGTTAACTCAGGCTTTGTTGGCGCCGCCGGCTTCCTGAACCAGGAGGACCTGCACCTCCTCGCCGAACAGCACCACGAAATCGGTGGATACACGGTCACCCTGGCGGACCTCACCGCCGTCGAACCCGGCGAAGCGCAACGGCAGGTGTGCAATGACCGGGCGAAGCTCAGTGAATGGGGTTTCAAGGTGACCAGCTTCGCCTACCCGTTCGGGGCATCGTCCCCCGGCGCCGAGGAGATTGTGTCCGGCTGCGGCTACAACAGCGCCAGGGGACAGGACCGTATCCGCAGCCCGTATTCCTGCGAATCATGCGCTCCGGCCGAGACCGTACGGCCGGAGGACCCCTTCAACACCCGTGCCACCGCCGAGGTGGGCCGGGACTGGACACTGCAGGGCCTGCAGCAGACTGTGGAACAGGCCGAGGCTGCGGGCGGCTGGCTCCAGTTGGCCTTTTATGACATCGATGACTCCGGAAGCCCGCTGTCCATCAGCCCGGCCCTGTTCGAACAGTTTGCCGCCTGGTTGGATGAGCGGACAGCGCAGGGCACCATGGGGGTCCGCACTGTCCACGAGGTGATTGGGAAAGTGGCCAAGCCTGTGGTCCCGGGAGTGGCTGCACCCCCTGCCGGCCCGGGCGTCAACGCCCTGCGGAACCCGGGACTGGAAACACCGGGCAGGTACGGCCTGCCGGAATGCTGGCAGGTGGCAGGCTACGGGGAGAACTCGTCCGAACTGGCAACCCTTGCTCCCGGCTTCCGGGACGGAACGTCCCGGCGGCTGGACGTTACCGGCTACGCGTCAGGGGACGTCAAGCTCCTCCCGGTCCTGGACCTGGGAGCCTGCGCGCCCAGCGTCACGGCAGGCCACGCCTACTCGCTGCGCGCCTGGTACCAGTCCACGGCGCGGACGCAATTCGCTGTGTACTACCGCAACGCCATGGGTGATTGGCAGTTCTGGACTGCCAGCCCGTATTTCCCCGCCAGGACGACGTACGGGCAGGCGGTCTGGGAGACACCGCCTGTTCCCGACGGCGCCGAGGCCATCAGCTTCGGGCTCAACCTTTTCAGTGACGGCCAGCTGGCCACCGATGACTACGAAATGTACGACACCGTGGGGGCGCCGCCTCCCGCCCAATAAGCCCCCAGTCCCGGGGCCTTCCCAAGATGAATCGAGTGGTAAGCCATGAAAACTACCGGCTGCGAGCCCGTGGAAGAACTGCCTCCGCGCGAGGGTGCCCGGCGGGGACTGCTCCGCCGGGCCAAATCCCTGGTGACCGTGGCGGCCGCCTTGGCCCTGGCCGTCGCCGGCCTGGCGATGAGCCCGCCCGCAGCACATGCTGCCGCGCCCACGGTGGTCAGCCTGACGTTCGACGACGGCCACGCGGACCAGCTGGCGGCAGCCCAGACCATGAACTCGCTGGGACTGAAGGGTACCTTCTACGTGACTTCCGGCGTCGTAGGTACCCCGAACTACTTCACCCTCGCCCAGGTCCAGGCGCTGGCGGCCGCAGGGCATGAAATCGGTGGCCACACCGTGACCCACCCGGACCTCACTACCCTGCCCAGCGATGAAGCCACGCGGCAGGTCTGCAACGACCGCGTCAACCTCAGCAACTGGGGTTTCCGGGTGACCAGCTTCGCCCACCCCTTCGCGGCGGCCAACGCCAGCACCGAGGCGATCGTGCGGAACTGCGGCTACAACAGCGCCCGCGGGCTGGGCGACATCCGCACCAGGTTCAGCTGCGGTACGTGTGCGGTGGGCGAATCCATACCTCCGTCAGACCCGTATTACACCGCGGCGCCGGACCAGGTGGAGAATACGTGGACGCTGGCTGACCTCCAAAGGAGCGTCACGCAGGCCGAGAACGGGGCCGGCGGCTGGGTCCAGCTGACGTTCCACCACATCGCCAACAACCCTTCAGACTCCATCACCATCTCGCCCACCCTGTTTAACCAGTTCGCCAACTGGCTGAAGACCCGTCCCGCCACCACCACCGTCAAAACGGTGGACCAAGTCATCGGCGGGACGGTCAAGCCACTCGTTTCAGGGCCGGCCGTTCCGCCGCCCGGCACGGGCAACCTGGTCAAGAACCCGGGCTTCGAAACGCTCACCAACGGCGTTCCCCAGTGCTGGCAGCAGGGCGGATACGGAACCAACGCCCCCACGTTCAGCACCGTCAACCAGGGCCGGACCGGCAGGGGAGCCCAAGTGGTGATGCGGAGCTACGCCAACGGTGACGCCAAATGGCTGCCGTCCCTCGACCTGGGCGGATGCTCACCAGCAGGAACTGCCGGGCACAGCTACAACCTGGGCATGTGGTACAAATCCACTGTTCCAACGCAGTTCGCCCTTTACTACCGCAGCGGAATCGGGTCCTGGACCTACTGGACCTCAAGCCCCTGGTTTGCAGCGGCAACCACGTTCCAGAAGGCCACCTGGACCACTCCGGCCCTTCCCGCCGGCGCCAGCGGCATCAGCTTCGGCCTGAACATCTTCAGCAACGGCACGCTGGTCACCGATGACGCCGAGATGTTCGACGCCGCCGCAACACCGCCACCGCCACCACCGGCGGCGGGCGCGAACCTCGTGCAGAACGCCGGACTGGAAACCGCCGGCACGGGCACCCTTCCGCAGTGCTGGCAGGCGGCGGGCTTCGGAACGAACACCGCCACTTACGCCACGCTCGCCACCGGCGCCCATTCCGGCACGAAGGCCGTCCGGCTGGTGATGAGCAACTACTCAAACGGTGACAGCAAGCTTCTCCCGTCCCTGGACACCGGTTCCTGCGCCCCACCCGCCATCGCCGGCAAGACCTACTCGCTGCGGGCCTGGTATACCTCCACCGCCACCACCCAGTTCGCGGTCTACTACCGCAACTCCGCGGGCGCGTGGGTGTACTGGACCTCGAGCCCCTGGCTGGCGCCAACCTCCACGTACGCCCAGGCAAGCTTCACCACGCCGGCGTTGCCGGCGGGGGCTACCGCCATCAGCTTCGGCCTCAATCTCTTCAGCAACGGCACCCTGATCACTGACGACTACGCGATGTACGACACTGTGGGGGCACCGGCGCTGTGATTGCTGTTTCGATAATCCTGGTCCTTGGTGTCAGCACCATCTTCTGGACCCTCGTGGGGCTGGTGCGCCTCGCAGGGGAGAACTCCTGGCTGTTGGAGGAGTGGAAACACCGGTACCGCACCTGGCGGTCCGTCAGGGCAGGTTTGCCGGCCGTCGCCGCCCGGCCCCGGAGGGGGCGGCACAGGGGAACCGGAATCCGCATACTGCCATCCCACGTTGCCGTGCTCGTGGCCGCCCATAACGAGGCGCTGGTGATCAACGAGACCATCCGGGCAGCGTCGAGGCTGGTACCGCGCCGGAACATCCATGTGGTTTCCGACATGTCGACGGACAACACGGCACAGCTGGCACGCGCAGCCGGGGTCAAAGTGCTGGAACTGGATCCCAACCGGGGGAAGGCGGGTGCCCTTGCCGCCGGGATCGCGCACTTCGACCTGTGCCGGCGCTTCAAGGTGGTGATGCTGCTGGATGCCGATACGCGTCCCACCGAGGATTACCTTCGGACCGGCCTGCCGCTGTTCGCCGATCCAACGGTGGTGGCCGTGGCGGGAAGGGCGAAATCCATTATGGATCCGCCGTCGCCCACCGTTATGGGACGGTTCCTGGTGGCCTACCGGGAGCGCCTGTACATCGTGGTGCAGCTCCTGCTGAAGTACGGGCAGGCGGCACGGGGCGCGAATGTGGTGTCCATTGTTCCGGGGTTCGCCAGCATGTACCGGACCAGCGCGCTGCAGGAGATCGACGTCGTCGCGCCCGGCCTGGTCATCGAGGACTTCAATATGACGTTCGAGATCCACGCCAGGAAACTGGGCAGGATCGCGTTCCACCCCTCCGCGGCGGTGGCTTATACCCAGGACCCGGACAGGCTGCAGGATTATATGAAGCAGGTCCGCCGGTGGATTCTGGGATTCTGGCAGACGGTCCGGCGGCACCGGAAACAGACGGGGCGGTTCTGGCTGGTCCTGGCAACGTACATTTTCGAGCTGTTGATGAGCTGCGTCTTCTTTGTCCTGCTGCTGCCGGTGTTCCTCGTCTCCACAGTTGCAGCGATCCAGGTGGCGGCCTTCGGCAGCGACTGGGATGTTGCGGTCTTCCTGTCCGGGCTGCTGCGGCCGCAGGATGTGCTGTTTGGTGTCCTGCTACCGGACTTCCTGTTGACCATCCTGGCAGCGGTTTCCCTCCGCAAGCCGGGAATGCTGCTGATGGCACCGCTGTTCCCGCTGATGCGGATCCTGGATGCGTTCCTATGCCTCCAGGTGCTTCCGAAGGCGTTCTCCTCGGCCTCGACCGGCACCTGGGTCAGCCCTGCCCGCAGGGTGCAGGGTAAAGAGCTGACCCCGGTGACGGCCGGGAACGGAGCCTCCTGACAGCTGTCAGGAGGCTCCGTCAGGCGGTACTGCAGGAGGCGCGGCTCCCGGCTGCTGCCGTCAGTTGCTGACTCCGGAAGTGGTCTCGACGGTCAGCCACGGTCCGGCCGGAACGTCGGCACGGTCAATGAAGCGCCACGAGACGCGGTCGCTGCTGCCGTCCAGTTCGGCGAAGCCGAGGCAGCCGTTAAGTGCGGGGGAGACGTCCATGCCGGCGCCCTGGGTAGCGTCGGCGGAGAAGCTCTGGTTGACCGGGCGTGCGTCGCCGGCCCCGAAGACGTAGGCGGAGTCGTGGTATTCGGAGCCGCTGGAGGGGCCGGCATCCTCGATCTGTCCATAGCAGGTACTGCCGTTCGGGCCCGTGATCTGGACCCACCGGTTCTTCATGTAGCTGTATTCCTGGTTTGCACAGTTGTTGACGCCGCTGGCGGCGTTGTCCGCGGCAGCCCATGGAATCACCTGGCAGCGCTCGCTGAAGGCGACGGCATCGTTCAGGTCGTCGTAGGGCAGGTCCAGGTAAAAGGGGTTCTGCAGCGGCTTCGGCTGGTTGAGCGGGAAGTATCCGTTGCTGGCGACGCGCCGTTCGGTGGCGCACTTGAAATCGGCGCCGGAACCGGAGCTCACTCCGTCACACCCGCCGTAATAGCTGCCGGGGCATCCGGCAGCGCCGGCGTCAACGGTGCCCAGCTTTACGCCGGTGTGCTGGAACGCCCACTGGCTGTTGTAGGTGGAGCAGACCTGCGAGCCGTCCGAGAGGCTGGCGTTGAAGATCTCGCCAACCCAGAACGTGGTGCTGATGATGTTGCTGTGCAGGGGGTACGCGCTGCTGCCGCTTCCGGTGGCTGCCGCCGGAACAATGGCCGGAGCGGGTGCCGGAGCCGGTGCTGCCGGGGCCGGGGCCTGGGTGGCCGGAGCAGGAGCGGCGGCCGCAGGGGAGGTGACCGCGGGAACCGGCGTGCTGCTTGGCGTGGGAGTGGGCGTCCGCTTGGGTTGTGCCTTGTCCTTGGCCGGCGACTCGGACGGGCGCTGTCCGGCTGCTTTCGTGGCTGCGGCTGTGGTGGTAAACGACTCTGTGGCCGAAACCGTGACCAGTCCGCCGACGGCCAGTAGCAGCACTGCTGCAAGTGCTGTGATCAGGTGTTTCATGGGGTGTCATATCTGTTGGGTGCATGGACTCCGAGACCATGACGACCCTCCGCGGGCGCGCAAAAATAACGTGCAGCGGCAACGCTGCACGTCGTTGTTCTATCGCCCGGGATGGTGGATCGCGGTGGGGGCAGCTACATCAATCGGCGGCTCGTCAACTCCCCAGCCGCAGGCGCCGGAACCTGCCCCACGCCACCCAACCTTACACAGGCGCGGTCCAGCTCCCGAATCGGGGATACCCGGTCCGGGGCCCGAAAATCCAAGTAGTACACACTCAATCCCTGCCTGAAATGGCCCGATACCGTGTGAGCATCTCGACAACGGTCCTACCGCGGCCACCAGGAAATGCGCCCGGTGGCCCTCACCTAAGACAGGACCATGGACAACGCGGCAGGCAACCACCCTTCTCAGGGAATCATCCGGGCAGCGGAGCTGCATGACATTGTTGTCGCCCTGTCAGGGCCGGAACCGGCAGGCGTGCTGATCTCCGGCGCCGGCGGTTCTGGAATGACAACCCTGCTGGACGCCGCGGCCTCCGTGCTGGAGGGCACTTTCTCTGTAGTTGCGCGCACCGCGGCCAGTTCCTTCGCCGATGTTCCGTTCAGCATCGCCATGGCCCTGATTCCGGACCTGCCCGCGAAATCGAATGCCTCGCCCAGGTTCCTGGTGCAGGCCTCGCGCCAGGCGTTGCGCAGCGCCGGGCCCCCGGGGGTGCCCGTGCTGCTGGCCCTGGACAACATAGATTTCCTGGACGACCTTTCGCTTTGGCTCCTGAACAGGGTGGTGTCCGAACCGGACATCCGGCTCTTGGCAACCCACCGTTCCGACCGGCCGCTGCGCATGGAGCTGATGGAGTCGGTGGTGGCGCGGCAACTGTCCGTGGTCAACCTTTCAGAGCTTGGTCCGGAACGGATGCGGGATTTCCTGGCGTCCCGCCTCCAGGGCCGGCCTTCCGAGGGCTTGGTCCGGAATATCCAGGCGGCCTCCGCAGGCAACATGCTGGCCGCGAGGCTCCTCCTGGATGCGGCGGTGGCCGGCGGCGGTGTTGCATGCTCCGGCGGTGAATGGTCGATGACCCGCGACACGCGCGGGGGCACCCAGATCCAGGAGCTCGTGACGCGCCGGCTGGCCACGTATCCGCACCAGCAGCGGCAGCTGATCGATTTCCTTGCCGTCGGCGAGCCGCTATCCGTCGGCGTCGCCGAGGCGCTGGCAGGGAGCGTAGCCCTGGCGGAACTGCGGTCCGCTGGCGCGGTCCGAATTCAGGACGCCG
The DNA here is from genome assembly GCF_000962805.1 of Pseudarthrobacter chlorophenolicus. Taxonomy (GTDB): domain Bacteria; phylum Actinomycetota; class Actinomycetes; order Actinomycetales; family Micrococcaceae; genus Arthrobacter; species Arthrobacter chlorophenolicus_A. Next base: position 109,295 of record NZ_JZTW01000006.1, read on the forward strand.
GGCTGCCGGATCCCGCTGCCGCCACCGCAACCCTCAACCATGTCCTCGAAGCCGGTGCCGCCCTGCAGCAGTTGGCGCCGGACCGGCAGCGTGAACTGCGGCTAGCCCTCAGGGGCCAGATGCCGCATGGTGATGCCGGTTCGCTGTGGGACCTGTTCCGCCGCGTCGCCTTGGAGCAGGTAAGCGGCCTGCCCACGCCGGACGCCGACCTGCTGGCCGTCGCCATTGCCGCCAACGACCTGCATGACAGCCACCGGGCCCGGCACACCGCCGCAGGGGTGACGGCGCCGGAACTCAGGCTCCCGGCCGGCGTCGAACATGCAAGGGCGCTGTACCTCACGGGGGACATCTACGGCAGCGTCCAGTTGCTCAGGCGGTTGCTGGCAGCCTCGGACGGGGCGGACAACAGGGAATTCCTGCGGGCGGTCTGGCTGCTGGTACGGGCGCTGCATCCCACGTCCCCGGACCCCAACGTCCTGCATGCCCTTGTTGACGATGCACGACGGCGGGTGGAAGCCGCCGTCGACGCGGAACCTTTTGGCGGGCAGGAGGCGCGGGACGAACTGGACGTCCTGCAGTTGTACCTTGATGCCCAGTCCGGCACCTGGCCCCGTGCCGGGGATGCCCTGTACCAACGGCTCAACCGGCAGCACACTATCGGAGCCGGGCTGGGTGGCGATCACCGGGCCGGCGGGGCTGGCGGGGAAACGGGTGGCCCGCCGCCGCTGCCCACAACCGAGGCGGGTGTGCTGCTCATGGCGCTGGTCTCCCAAGGGCTGGCTGTCGGCGGCCGGTTTGCCGAGGCAGTGGAACTGTCCACCGCCGCCCTGGAAGCCTTGGAATGCCTGCCCAGGTGCACTGTGGACTTCCACGCGGTGGTGCTGATCATCCACGGCTCCAACCTTATTTGGCGTGGTCAATGGGGTGGCAAGGAAATGGTGTGCTCGGGGGCGCCGCGCCAGACCGTTGGCCGGCTCAGCTATTTTGAGGGGCCGGCGCACCTGTACCGGGCCTTCGTCCTGGCCCGGCAGGGCAGCCTCGACCTGGCATGTGAGCATTTCCGGCAAGCGAAGGTGCGTTTCGATGAAGCAGACCCTGAAGGGCTGCTGCCGGTCACGTTGAGTGGACTTGCCGCGGCCGCGTGGCTGCTGGGAGACGTGGGCCAGGTCCGCCGCGCCCTGGCAGCCTACGACGCGAGACGGCAGTCCGGTGGCTACCTGGCTGCCCGGCTGGCGGACAGTTACTCGTCGGCGGCACGTTCGGTGGTGAGCGGAGCAGGCTCGTCCAACCGCAGGCTGCTGCAGTTGGCGGATACCGCCGGTAAACGGGGACACCGCGCCCTGGAGAACCTCAACCTGGGACTCGCGGCGCGGACGGGAGCACGCGGAGTGAGGTCCCAGGAGGTGGGAGTGGCGGACCTCATCTGGAGCGTGCCGCCGGCAATGCTGGGAGAGCCGCAGGACGACGTACCGGCGTCGCTTCCGGAGGTAGCCTTCCCCGGATACGACGATCCTGACCAGGAGGATGCGCTGGGTGCCGGGGATGTGCCGGCGGCAGGGACCACTGCTGCACGCCACCACGCTGCCCTCCCGGACCTCGGCAAGCTATCCAACAGGGAGAGGGAAGTTGCCGGGCTGATTGCTTCCGGGTTGAGCAGCGCGGAGGCGGCGGTCCGCCTGGGGATCTCCGTGAATACAGTCAACGCGCACCTGCAGCGGACCTACGGGAAACTCGGGGTTTCCAGCCGGCAGGAACTTTCCGAGGTGTGGAACCACGGAGAGGATTATCCGGAGTAGCTCGGTTGGCCGGGTTGCACCAGCTTAGGCCCCCACAAAAGGGCCCCGCCGGGGCTGCGGTGCAGCTCTCCGGCCGGGCCCCGGTGGTGCCGGGCGTCCCCGCTACAGCGGCAGGGACGTCATGAGTACCGAAATCGACACGAGGCAAAGGACGCACCAGACGAAGGCCAACTGCCACATCTTGGCCTGGCCCTTCCGGTGGCTTCCATGCCACACCCGCTCCATTTCCTGAGCATCCATGCAGCAATTTTCGGCCCGGCAGTGCGGCTGCGAAAGGGTGGCCGCCACCCTTCTGCGGGTTGGGGGCACTCCATAGGCAAGGCAGGCTACTTACGCATCCGGGCCGCGCGGAAGGTCGTCCTGGAGTTGGCTGCGGAGGCGTTCGGTCTTTGCGGATGCGGGGCGCGGATAACCTGTGGATATGAAAAACCTGGACCTGAACCTGCTGCCCCCTTTGCAGGTCCTGCTGGAGCTCAAGAACATCTCCCGGGCAGCCGAACGGCTCCAGCTCAGCCAGCCGGCCACCAGCGCCGCGATGGCGAGGCTCCGGCGGCATTTCGACGACGAACTCCTCGTCCGCAACGGCCGCACCTATGACCTCACGCCCTTTGCGCAATCCCTGGTCCCGCTGGTGGATGAAGCCCTGTTGCACATCCAGCGGGCAACCCGGGTGCGGTCAGGGTTCGACCCCGGCACCAGCGAGCGGGAGTTCATCATCGCCGCCTCGGACTATGCTGCCGCACTGATTGTTGGCCCCTTGCGGGGGATCCTCCGTGATGAGGCGCCCGAAGTATCAGTGGATTTCATGCCCACCTCCAAGTCCGGGATCCAGGGCCAGCTGGCCGACTACTCCAGGATCGACCTCCTGGTAGGGCCCACCGGGTACCAGATGCAAGGTGCCAGCAGACAGCTTTTCCGGGACAGCTTCGTCGTGGTCGCGGACGCCGCTAGTTCCCTGCTTCAGCAACCCCGGCTCACGCTGGAAGACCTGGTCACGGTGCCGCACGCCGTGGGGTATTTCGGCGAGGGCGTCAGCACACCTGCGGACAAGCTCTTCGAGTCGCTGGGCCTCCAGCGCCGGGTGGCCGCCGTGGTGGCAGGGTTCCTGTCCCTGCCCCTCCTGGTGGAGGGGACGGATCTTGTGGCTCTTGTCCCGCGGATGCTGGCGGCGAGGGCCGCGCGCGGCGCCCCCATCGCAGTCCTGGAACTTGCTGAGGATACTGAGGCGTCCCTGGTGGAGGCCATGTACTGGCATCCGTCACAGACGGAGGACCCGGCAAGCGTTTGGCTGCGGTCCGTGGTTCAGCGTTCATGCGGGCGGCTGCAAGAACTCTTCCCGGTTCAGGCCCACCCGGTGGTGATTGAAGCCGCTGTCGGGCCGCAGCAAGCGCCGTTGTGAGCCTCCATAAGGCCGCATGCGGCTGCCTGCGGAGGTTCGTCAGGTAGCCGGAACCTCTGCGGCGACCCGGTTCCGGGGGCGGGTCCGGGCGGGGACCCGGGTCAGGGCCTCACGCCGGGTGCCCACGGTGTTTTCGATGGTTCCGATGCCTTCGACGCTCATGCGCACCACGTCGCCGGTTTTCAGCGGCGGGGGAGTCTGGGCGCCGTTCCGGCCCCAGAGTTCGGCGAGGCAGCCGCTGCCACACGTGCCGGAGCCGAGCACATCGCCGGGCCGGACCACAGAGTCCTGCGACGCGTAGGCCACCAGTTCGGCGAACGGCCAGCCCATGTTGGAGAGCAGGTCCTGGCCGATCTGTTCGCCGTTCACCTCGACGGACATGGAGATGGGCAGGAACCCTTCGGCATCGTGCCGGTCCTCGAACTCGTCCGCGGTGACGATCCATGGGCCCAGGGTGTTGGCGAAGTCCTTGCCCTTGCACGGTCCCAGGCTGACCTTCATCTCGCGCCGCTGCAGGTCCCGGGCGGACCAGTCGTTGAGGACGGTGTAGCCGAAGATATGCCGGTGCGCCGCCTCCGCGTCCAGGTTCCGGCCGTCGCTGCCGGGAACGCGCCCGACGACGGCTGCCACCTCAGTCTCAAAGTCCAGGTCCACGCACCCGTCCGGGATCCCAATCACCTCGCCCGTGCCGGTCACGGTGTGCGGGTTGGTGAAGTAGAACGTGGGCGCCTCGTACCATTCGGGCACCACGCCGGCAACGCCGTCGATGGACTTCCGGACGCCCTCAACGTGTTCCTCGAAGGCGACGAAGTCGCGGATGGTGGCGGGCACCAGCGGGGCGAGCAGCTGCACGTCCGCCAGTGGGACCACCGGGACCGAACCAATGGTCCGCCGGGCCACGGCCAGCGTCTCCTCGAGGCCGGCGTCCAGCAGGGATTGCACGTCCTGTCCCGCCGGCAGCGCGTGGCAGGCGCCGCCGCTGACAAAGCCGGACTGCGTCCCGCCGTCGTGGTTCCATCTGGCGATCTTGACCATGAATCTGTTCCTTAGGCTGGGTGGCTGACGGTACGGGTTGACGCCGGGGTGATGCCGAGGGCGGCGGCGTTCCCGGCGAGGACCTTCGTTTCGGCTGCGGAGGGAAGCTGTGCCTGGTTTACCTCCGTCACTGGCTGGTCTGAGCCCATGTCGAACGGGTAGTCGGAGCCGAGCAGCACCTGACCCGGGCCAGCGGCGGCTACGAGCGCCCGCAGCTCGGCCGCGCTGTGCACCAGCGAGTCGAAGTAGAGCTTCTTCAGGTAGGACGACGGCGGCTCGGCGCACCCGTGTGCCTCGGGCCGGACCCGCCAGGCGTGGTCGGAGCGGCCCAGGGTGGTGGGCAGGTAGCCGCCGCCGTGGGCAGCCAGGACCTTGAGTCCAGGGTGGCGGTCCAGGACGCCGCTGAAGACCAGGTGGGACAGGGCCACGGCGTTTTCGGCGGGCTGGGAGACGGTGTTGGCCAGGTAGAACCGGTCCAGCCGCTCATCGAGGGAGCAGCCGAACGGGTGCAGGAACACCAGTGCGCCCAGCTCCGCGGCGCGGGACCAGAACGGTTCGAGGCGCGGGTCGCTCAGCTCAACGGTGGTGCGGTCCGCGGCGGGTGTGGCGGCGAAAGAACCGATTTCGACGCCAAGCAGCCCGCACTCCAGTACCGCGTGTTCCAGGGAATCCACCATGAGGTGCGGGTGCTGCAGCGGAACCAGGCCCAGCCCGTTGAGCCGTTCCGGGGCGCGCTCCACGAACTCCCGCACCGCCTGGTTCGCGGCCCGCGCGAGCTGCAGCGAGAGTTCCTCGCCGGCGAAGTAGTAGAAGTGCGATGGCGACGGCGAGACCAGTTGCACGTCCACGCCCTGGGCATCCATATCGGCAAGCCGGCGGTCCAGGTCCGTCAGCTGCGGCCACCGCTCCTTGATCATCTTTCCTGACGCGGCCATGGATTCGGGCCCGTTGCGCCGCACCTCCAGCGCCTGCTGCGCGCCGAAACCCTGGGGATCAGCCTCGGCCACCAGCTGCTGCAGGGCCGGAAGCAGGATGTGCGCGTGGACGTCGATGACAGGTGCCGGCGCGTCCGGGGAAAGGTTGCTCATGCGGTTTCCTTCAACATGGTGGAAAGTGAGTTCATCAGGCCGGGAACATCGGCGTCGCGGACGCCGTCGAGCATCCACTGGCCCAGCTGGACCGAGGCGTTGACCACAGCCGTGGCCCGGTCCAGGCGGCGGTCGGTGAACTCCTTGAACAGGGTTTCGGTGACGTGGTCGGCGTTGATCAGCAGTTCGGCCAGGACGACGGCGTCCTCCAGAGCCATGGCAGCGCCCTGGGCCACTGTGGGCGGGCAGCTGTGCGCGGCGTCGCCGATGATGACGGTGCGGCCGCGGTTCCACGGACCGTCGACGAGGTGGGTGGTGAACCACGTGTAGTTGATGCGGGCGCTGTGGTCCAGGTTGTCGCGGATCTCATTCCACGGTCCGCCGTAGGCCGCGGCGAGTTCGGCCATGATGCGGGGGCCGTCCTCATGTTTGCGCTCCTGCGCCTTTTCCACCAGGTAGGCGTAGATGGTGTCCGGGCCCGTGGGGCAGTAGCCGGCGATGAAGCAGGGGCCGCCATAGGTGAGGTCGGTGCGGACCACTTCTACGGGCCGCTCCACGAAAGCGCGCCAGATGCCCATGCCGGTGGGCCTGGGTTCGACGTCGATGCCGATCGCCTTGCGGACGGCGGAGTGCAGCCCGTCAGCGCCGATCAGGAGGTCGTAGCTGGCGGCCGTGCCATCGGCCGTGCTTACGGTGACGGACCCGCCGTCGTCCGTTATCTCCGTGACGCTCTTGCCGTAGCTGATGCGTGCGCCCGCCTGCTCGGCGCGCTCGCGGAGGATGGCGGTGAGGTCTGGCCGGTACATGCCCATGGTGGCCGGGAGGTCTTCGCCGCCGGTACGGATATCCTCCAGGACTGCCAGGACGGTGCCGTTGGGGTCCGGGGCGCGCAGGCCCAAGGTGCTGAACCCATAGCCTTTGGCCTCCACCTGGTCCCAGACGCCGAGCTGCCGGAGGACCCGGAGGGCGTTTCCCTGCAGGGTGATTCCGGACCCGAGGGGCTGCGGGCTGTGTGCCTTTTCCAGGATCTCCACCCGGATCCCTGCATCGGCCAGGAGGATGGCAGCGGCCAGCCCGGCGGCGCCCGCCCCAACGATTCCGACGTTCTCGACTGCTGCCATCGCTGACTCCTTTGTTCTGACGGCGTTACTGGTGATTGTTCTGAGTGGAGCTGACCACGTGCGGCTTACCGCAGGGCGATCGGGTTGACGGGTGAGCCGACGGCGCCAGTGATGGGCAGCGGGGCTGCGGTCAGCAGGAAGTCGTACCTGCCGTCCGCCGCGCATGCCTCGGCCAGCGCGTCCGGGTCCCACATTTCGCCGAGGAACAGTCCCAGGTTGGGGATGGCGATCTGGTGGAGGGGCTGGAACGCGGCGTCGAACTCGTTGGGGCGGACCTCGAAGCCCCAGGTGTCGGTGGCGATCCCGGCGATTTCACTGCGGTGCAGCCAGGGGGCGGTGCTGAAGGACAGCCCGGGGGCGGACCCGCCGGCATAGTCGCCCCAGCCGTCACGCCGGACGCGGGTGTACTGTCCGGTGCGGATCACCACGATGTCACCGCGGCGCACCTCGGAGCTGGGGCCTTGCAGTTCGATGGTCCGCTGGAGGTGTTCGGGGGTGATGGCGAAGCCGTCCGGCAGCTCGCCGTCGTTCCGTCCCAGCTCCGGGCCCAGGGCGCGGCCGACGTCGAGCAGCACACCGCGGGTGGCGATCTTCGCGGCGGCGGTTTCGATGCCGGTGACCAGGTCACCTTCGGACGTGACGACGTCACCGGCGGCGCGGCCGTTCCAGGCCTTGCCCTGGTCGAAGATGTGGCCCAGGCCGTCCCACTGGGTGGAACACTGAAGCGGCATGGCGATGACGTCGTCAGCGCCGCCGAAGCCGTGGGGGAAACCCTGGTTGCCGCGCTCGGCGTCCACTCCGGTGTCCGTCATGGTGTGCACGGGGTTGGTGCGGCGCCGCCAGCCCTTCTGCGGGCCGTTGGTATCGAACGGCTGGGACAGCGAGAACGCCTCACCGGTGGTGACCAGCGCCGCGGCTTCGACACGTTTGGCGGCGCCAATGAAGTTCAGGGTGCCCAGCACATCATCGTCCCCCCAGCGGCCCCAGTTGTTGTGGGCGGCGGCCATGGCCCGGATGCTGCCCAGCGGATCGTCACGCCGGACCACCGGGGAATCAGGAGCTGATTCCCCGGTGCCGGTGGTGGCTGTGTCCTGAGCGGTCACTGCTTGCTGCTTTCAGTGGTTTCGTCCTTGCAGTGGATGAGCTGGGTGCCCAGGCCGGTGATGGTGCCTTCCATGACGTCACCGTCCTGGAGGAGCCGGCCCCAGTGCTGGCCGTTGCCGGCCGGGCTGCCGGTGAGGACCAGGTCGCCCGGGCGCAGCGGCATGATCTGCGAGGCCTCGCTGACCAGCTTGGCCACGCCGAAGATCATGTCCTGCGTGGACTCGTCCTGCATGGCCTGGCCATTGAGTTTCAGCGTCACCTGGACGTCCTGGGGGTCGCCGAAAAACTTGGCGGGGACCAGCAGCGGGCCGGTGGGCAGGAAGCCGGGGGCGTTCTTGGCGCGGTACCAGTCCGAGCCGATGGCGGGCATGTCCTTGCGGAACACATATTCACGGGTGGTGATGTCGTTGACCATCGTGTAGCCGAACACATGCGCGAGCGCTTCTTCGGGGGTCACCCGGAACGCTGTCTTGCCGATCACTGCCGCCAGTTCCAATTCCCAGTCGTGGGATGTGGAGTAGGACGGCAAGGTGAGGTCATCCGTGGCGGAAGCGACCGCCGTCGGGAGCCCGATGAAGAAGTACGGCGTGCCCTGGCCGGCGCGCTTGTCCATCATGGCCGCCGTCGCGGCACGGACCTCTTCGGCGTCTTCGCCCGGTTCGCGGTGTGCGACAGCGAGGTCGATGACGTGCTTGCGGTAGTTCGCGCCGGTCTGCAGGATCTGGGCCGGCTCCACGGGGGCAAGGATTTCGACGGCGGCACGCGCCAGTCCGGTGTCTGCACCTGCGGAGGCGGCCAGGGAATCCAGTTCCGCTTCGGTGGTGTCCCAGTGCTCGATCAGGGAGTTGATGTCCCCGTCCAGCGGCAGGACCCGGTCATCAACGAGCAGGCCCGTGCGGGCTTTGCTGTCCCCGGGTTCCTGGAACCGGATGAGTGAATAGGTGGTTTCAGCCATGGTGTCTTAGCCCCGGCCCTGCTGCGCGTAGGGGTTCAGCAGCGCTTCCTTCATTTCAGGCGAAGCGCCCTCTTCAGTGGCGGTGAAACCCTCGGCCGGCGGGAAGGACTCGGTCATGGAGTGCGGCATGGCGCCGTTCTTGTAGAAGTTATTGGAGCCCTCGGACGGCTTCCAGGTGTTGGCCTCCCAGTCCGGAACGTAGTTGCGGTAGCCGCCGGAGTTCAGCTCGACGCGCAGGCCGGAGGGGTCACGGAAGTAGAGGAAGTTCTGCTCGCCCACGCCGTGGATGGAGGGGCCGTATTCCATGGGGGTCCCGTTCTCCATCATGACGTCGGCGGTGCGGAGCAGGTCCTCCGTGGCATCCACCCAGAAGGCAATGTGGTTGACGCGGCCGGGGCGGTTGGAGGTGTCCAGGACGACGCCGAGGTCGTGGGACTTTTCGTTGGTGGTCAGGACCGAGAAGACCGTGATGGGGGCTTCGTCCAGGTCCACGAATGCCATGACGCGGAAGCCGAGGGCCTCGTTGTACCACTTGGCAAAGCCGCGGACGTCCTGCGTTGCGACGGTGACGTGGTCCAGGAATCGCGGGGCGGCCGCGTGGCTGCTGCGACGCTCGGGACGGTCCGGATAGGTGGACTCGAAGCCGGGCTCGGCCACGAACTTTTCCACCTCATAGAACAGGCGCATGTGGTGGCCATAGGGGCCGGTGAACTCGTAGGCCTTGCCGTAGCCGTGGCCGCCGGCGGTCCAGGTGCCCTGTACACCAGTGGTTTCAATGCGCTGGGCGGCGGCTTCCAGGGCTGCCTGCGAATTGGTGCGCCAGGCCATCCGGCCGAGGGACGCTTCAGGGCCTTCGGTGATGACCAGGCTGTAACGGTAGTAGTCGCCCCAGCAGCGCAGGTAGACGTTGCCATCCACCCGGTCAATGATGCGCATTCCGAACTTTTCCTCGTAGAACTTGGCCGAGGCTTCGACGTCGGGGGTGGTGATCTCAAGGTGGGCAAGATGGGAGAGGGGAGTTTCCACGCTGAATTCCTTCTGTGTACTGGCTGCTATCGGTTTGCTGCAGGTCCTGTAACCACTCTGGGGCAGCCCCATCATCGGGGGAAGCGCACTTTTTTTATATCGATCATTCATCCCGCAAATACCCGGAGCTGCCGGACGGCTCGGGCGTCCCTTTCCTTTCACCGGCAGTTCAAGGGGATAGGGAAACGAAATGTTGGCTATCGCCGATTACTATTTCCGCGTGCCAACTCAGTTCGGTTAGCTTTGGGGTCGTTTCACCGATCTGGCGGCCGCCCGCGCGCCAGGTTGGTGCCCAGCGGCCCACTCGCCCCCGAACTCCTTGGAACGCCTTACATGCATACGTCAGCGAACATCAAACAGGCAGCAGGGGCAGCGTTAGTCCGGGAAGGGCTCCGCCCCACCGGAATGCTGGAAGTATCAGTGGCCGCACATTCCACGGGCGCCGGCGCGCTGGACGATGCGGTAGCCGTTGTCTCGGTGGCCGCAGCGGAGCATAAAATCGGCATCCTGATCTCCCGCATTGGCGAGGACCGGTACATCGTACGTGCCCACCCAAGCGTTCCTTACGGGCTGGTTCGGCAGGCTATGGCAGACCGGTAAACGTCAGAAGCCCCGATGCAAGGTGCATCGGGGCTTCTGACGTTTACCGGGAGTCATAGCGCCTCCACATGCGCCCTGACGTGGGTGCCGTCTTGGCTGAGCCAGCCTTTGCCGGCGGCGTAGACAAGCATGTTGGCAAAGCGATAGTTCCACCCCATGCCGATCCTCCCGGCGCATTCCCCTTTGATCCAATCCACCGAAACCATGACGTCGTCATGGTCGAGTTTCCCGGCTGACGCGGATGCCAGTAGGCCCGGCAGGTCCTTCCTTGCCTCCTCGGATAAGAGCACCTTGAAGCTGGAGCAATCATCGGGCTCGTCAAGGGCAACTGAACCGGGGCTGACGCGAACGTGCACGTGGAATTCCTATCGCTCAAGGACAATGCGTATTTGATTCCACTATGCCGATGCCGCGGAAGGCCGGGAAGACGAGGTTCCTGATGGCCGGTATTCGCAATAGTTATGCCAGCCGGATCAAAAGCTGCGCCCAGGATGCGCCGTTAGGGGCCAGCACTCTCGCGGTTGGACCCATCCAGCTCGGCCAAGAGGTAGGAAGCCACCATTCCTGAGAGTTTTTCAGCGATGTCGGGCCATTCGACGTCACCACTGCCTTCAGTAGTGCTGCCAAGGCCCAGACGGCGTGCCACCACGCTGTAGGCAACGTTGAAGCTCCAGTCGATATCCGACTGCCCGAGGTAGCCGCCGGGCCAGGCCCGCAGGACGCCGGCGAAGCGCGCCGCCAACATTGCGTGCGAAGCCGCGCCCCGCTTTGAGATCGTCTCGTCCTGGGTGGCCCGCAACATGAAGGGACGAAGGATATCCGCGTACCGGCGGAGGATCTCGATGGTTAGGTTCACCGCTTCCTGGGCATAGCTCTTCAACGGTGCCTGAGGGGCCAGCCGCAAGGCCTCGAAAAGATGGCCTGAAACAGCGTCGATGTCGTCCATCTTGCGGCCGTGGGCAACCCGGATGAGCTCGTCTTTGCCTTGAAAGCGGGCGTATATGGAACCGATGGACACTCCGGCATGCGCGCTGACTTCGGCCAGGGTGAATTCGTCGTTTCCCCGTTCCTCGAGCAGGGCCAGGGCCGCCTCAACCGTTTTTTCAAACGATTGGCGGCTCCTGGCCTGCTTGGGCTCGCGGGACTTAGTGTCCGGAAGTGTCACAAGGGGATCCTACAGAGTTTTCCCCCATCCCCAGCGTTCCGGGATGTCCGGATTTCCCATTCTCCTGACGGGACAACCCAGGCTGAAGCCACGGAATCCCAACGCCTGAAGCAGAGTGGCTCGAGGGCGATGTCCACCTCACGGCTCTCGCCCGCGGCGAGATGGATGCCCTCGAAACCGGCCAACCTGAAGTCCGTTTCATGCGGTGCCCTAAGGTATGCCTGGACAACGTCGCGGCCGCCGGAGTCGCCGGTATTGGTGACCGTTGCCCTCACCGAGACACCATGAGCGCCATCCTCCTGTCGGGCACCGGAGGAACCGGCAGAAGCAACGGCATCGTCCAGCTCAAATGAGGTGTATCCAAGCCCGTATCCAAAGGGGTAGCGCGGTTGCAGTTCCTCGGTTTGGAAGTGCCGGTAACCCATGGGTTCGCTGGCTGCGTAGTCCAGCGTGAGGTTTTCATCCAACCCGGATCCCCAGCCGGGAATATCTTCATCACAGCGGGGGAAGGACACCGGCAGCCTGCCGGCAGGAGCGGTACTGCCGGTCAGCACTCCAGCCAATGCCGGACCGAATTCCTGCCCGGGGAACCACGCCATCAGCACTGCTTTGACCTTGTCCGCCCACGGCAGGAGCACTGCACGGGAGGCGTTGACCACCACAATGGTGTTGGCCGCCACCCCGGCAACGGCGTCAACCAGCCGGTCGCCGGCGGGGTCAAGTGCCGCCGTCGTGCGGTCCGCACTTTCACGGGATGACCCTTGCTGATCGCCGATGACCACCACCACGGCGTCTGCCCGAGCCGCGAGATCAACCGCGGCAGACAATGGATCGGTGACCTGTTCCGGTGTTGCCACTGCCGTGATCGCCTGCACGCGTCCGGGCCGGAACGCCATGTCGATCACCAGTTCCACCGTCCCTGCAGGCAGATCCACGGGAATCTCCTGGGTGTCTGCGCGCGCAACCACTCCCATGACGTCATCGGGCGCGGGCGGAGGAACCACCAACACCTCTTGGCCATCAACCCGGAGTGAACTGACGCCGGTCCCGCCGGCACCCACCATCCAGCGGGCAGCGGCGGGGAGGTTTACACGAGCCGTAATGCGTGCCCGGCCCGGAACGCCCGCGCCCAGGCCCGGGACCGGACCAAACCATACGAAAGCCGAAGACTTACGGATCTCGCGGTACACAACGTCGTCAGTGTCACCGGCCGGCAAGACTTCCAGAAGAACGCCCGGCGTTCCGTCCGGCGCCGTACTTCCGAGTTCCGTCAGGGACAAAGCAGACGCCGGGGCGGCCCCGGGCTCGTAAAGAACCTCGACGCCGGGACCTGCTGCCTCGCGGATGGCGTCCAGGGGCGTGACCACCTGGCCTTCGGGACGCACTGTGGCGAAGGTTCCGCCTTGGAAGCACGGCTTGTCCGCATTGGGTCCCACCACTGCCAGCGTCTTCACCCGGGACACGTCCAACGGCAGGATGGCGTCCTTGTTTTCGAGCAACACGAACGACTGGCCGGCGGCCTCGCGGAGCACCTTTAGCTGATCCTCCTGGCTGCGCAGGTGCGCGGGTGCAGGTACGGAAGCGCCAGTGCGGCGACCCGTCCGGTCCGCGAGCCGGGTGACGCGTTCCACAGCGTCGCCCAAACGCTCCGGTGCCACCGTGCCTGAAGCCACGGCGTCGGCAAAGCGGGCGCCAAGGTAGGTGGCTGGCCCGGGCATTTCCAGATCCAGGCCGGCGTTGGCCGCCGCCACTGTGTCATCCACCCCATACCAGTCGGAAACCACCACGCCGTCGTAATGCCACTCATCTTTGAGGACGCTGATGAGGCCCGCGTTCTGGGAACAGTGGGTGCCGTTGACCCGGTTGTAGGCCATCATCAACATCCAAGGGTTGGCAGCGCGCACCGTAACCTCAAACGGCAACAGGTATGTCTCCCTCAAGGTTGCTTGTTCCACGCTCGAGTTCATCCGGCGTCGTTCTGTTTCAGTGTCGTTGGCTACTACGTGTTTGGTGCAGGAGCCAACGCCTTGCGATTGGAGACCCTCCACCCAGGCTGCACCCAACGTGCCGGTCAGGTAGGGGTCTTCCGAGAACATCTCGAAGCCCCGGCCCGTCAGTGGTGAACGGGGCATGTTGAGGTTGGGGCCGAGGATTGCTGAGACGCCACGCTCGACGCCCTGCTGGCCAATGACCTGGCCTATTTTCCGAACCAGTTCCGGATTCCATGTGGCGCCCAAGGCTGTTCCTGAAGGCATGATCAGGGAGGTGTCGCGTTCATCCATGGCCTTGCTGACGATTCCCAAGGGGCCGTCAAGCAGGACCATTTCGTCAACCCCGGCTGCTGCGCTCGCACTGGTGCTCCAGCCGTTCAAACCGCCGGTGAGTTCTGCTCCAGCGATCTCCGTCCCGGCGGGTGCGGGATCAGCGTGTTCGCTGGTGGTTGTCACAGAGCTGCCACCTTTTCTGCGTCCGCGGCGGCTTCGTTGGACAGCAGCAGGGGCTGAACGCGCTCTGCGAAGAGCCGCATGGTCTGGGCAGTGAAGCGGCGTCGTTCGTCCGTGAGGGGCCCGCCCATCGCAGCCATGAGCACATTTCCGATACCCAGGTCAGCATATTTCTGCAGTTCGGCGGCTACTGTTTCCGGGCTGCCGTAGAGGCACCAGGTTCCCTTGTAGCCTTCGGTCCGGGCATCAGGAGTGGGGCGCAAGTCAACACCGCTGATGGCTTCGGCCGCCTTGTTGGCAGCGTGCTCGCGTTCAACGGTCTCTTGGTACTGCTCAAGGATGATGTCCATCTCGGCTGCAGCTTGCTCATCGGTTTCCGCGATGTGCACGTGCTGGTAGGAGTGGGTGGTCCATTCCAGGGCGGCGCGGACGGCCTCTTCCGAGTGGCCCGCAGCTTCAAGGGCGCTGCGGTAGATGCCGAAGTTCTTCTTTACTTCCTCATACGCATTTCCGCTGTCGATGATGGGCGGGGTGAAGGCAAGGATGAAGGCCGGCTGGGCCTTCTTGGCAGCCCGCTCAACGCTGGAAGGCCGCGCTGCCACGGACATAACGCGGGGTTCCGGCTTGGTGTACGGCGCGGGAACGATGCGGGACACCACTGCGCCGCGGTAGTGGCCGTTGTCAAAGCTGACCGGCTCATCACCGGGCTGCTTGGCCCAGAGACGCTCCGCGATCTCCAGATTCTCATTGGCCAACCGTGAGCTGTCTTGGTAGTTCACGCCGAAACCGATCATTTCCTCCGGTGTGGTTCCGCTGCCGACACCCACCAGAAGCTTGCCGTCCGTCAGTTGGTCCAGCAGGGCGAGCCGCTCGGCAAACCGGACAGGGTGGTGCAGGGCCAGGGTCTGGACGGAAAAGCCGAAGTGCATGCGCTCCAGTTTGCCGGCGAGGTACGCGGCGAAAACGAAGGGATCGCTTGCGGGCGGGGCGTAGCCGGTGAAGTGGTGGTCGGGAAGGAAGACGGCGTCAAAACCCTTTTGCTCGGCGTCGGCGGCGTGCTCCACCATTGCCTGCATTACGGCACGGTCTTCTTCGGGGCCGCGGGAACGGGAAGTGAGGAACAGGGAAAAATGCATGGGAACTCCTGAAGTGTTGAGGGTGTCAGGCAGGAAGGCATTGGGCCGTCAGTGGCTCAGGGCGTTCTGCTTCGGATGGTTCTGAAATATGGATAGACCCTGGGCCGGCAGGCTCACTTCCAAGCTCTGCTGCCGCATCCAGCTCTGCTGCTGCGCGGGCAACAAGCCGACGGAACCACTGATGCCCCGGGTCCGGGGACTTGGAGGGATGCCACCAAGCGCACTCCACCAAGGTGGGGAGGCTGATGGGAAGCTGCATGATTTTGACACCGGCTACGGATGCGAGCATCTGGGCCAGCCGTTCCTGCACAAGGGCGAGCCGTGACGTCCCTGCTACTGCGAAAGGCAGCATGAGGAAGCTGTCAACAATGATGTCCGTCCTTTCCCCAAGCTGAAGGTCGTAGACCCGGCGGTCAGCCAGCGTCGAATTAACTTCCGTGCCGAACAACCTGGCCCAGCGTGCGTCGCGCATTTGCTCGACCGTCAGGTTTTTTTCCGGTGAAGTGTCTCCTGTGACGCACACCCAGTTGTCCGTGAACAGCTCCGTGTGGGGGAATCCGGAAAAGTGCCCTTTGGGTATGAGCATGAGATCCGCCGTCTGGAGCGTCTCCTTGATGCGTTCCACGGCCTCGGGTGTGACGGCATCGAAGTGCACCTGCACACCCGGCGCCTCCTTCTGGAGCATGTTCATCAACGTTCCGGAAAGAGCTGTCAGGCAATAGTCGGACGTGACGATCCGGAAGCTGCGGGTTGAGACTGCAGGGTCGAATACAGCCTGCGCATCGAAGGTACGTTCAACCATCCTGAGGATCTGCGAAACGTCCTCCTGGAGGACCTGCGCCAGGGGGGTGAGCTCATATGACGAGCCGATCCGGGTCAGCAACTGATCATCAAATTGCCGGCGCAGCCTTTGCAGGGAAGAGCTCATGGCCGGTTGGCTGATTCCGATCCTCGCCCCCGCCCGGGTGACGTTTCGCTCCATCAGCAAAGCGTCAAGGGCAACCAAAAGGTTGAGATCGGCAGTCAGCAGGTTGACCATGGGATTCTCCTAATCCGAATTAGAATACTGATACTAATTATGAGGCGGGTCACATCCAAGGTCAATAGACGGCTTTGGGCTAGGGAGTCTGGGGCGGGGGATTACCTCCGATCGCATCCGTGATGGACCGTGCTGCCCCGAGCAAGCTGTCTCGGCACTCCTCCAGGCGTGACAAGGATTCATTTCCAGGGAATCCGTTGAGCGTGAGCGTCACAGCCACCTGCCCTTCGGGATCGAAGACCGGGGCATGCAAGGACGTGACCCCTGCAGGATCATCCAGCGCTGCAGGCCCGGAGGAGGCGGCCCTCTCGATGAGGAGGGGCAGAACGCCGCTGAGATCAGGTGCTGCGGTGTCGCTGGGTACGTAGACAATCCGCTCAAACTCGGCCGCAGCGCCAACATCCACGGACACGGCGTATCCCAGGGAGCGGACCTGTTCCAGCTCAGCATGTGCGAGCGTGGCGTCGACTTCACCCACGACGACGCGGGCGTTGTCGATCCAACGCTTTTCCGCGGCTTCTCCCGCCCATGCCACGTAGAGGGGCGCCAGGGGAGCGGCGAGGCCGAAGGAGACCCCCACCCGTGACGGCGAACCTCCGGGAGAGCTGTCCACTCCAGCCGCTGTCAGCACCACCACGGAATCATCAACCACTCCGCTGACCAGGACCTCCAGCTTCAAGGCATCCGCCAGGGCTTCAATGACGGGACGGGCGGCGTCAGCGGCTTTGACGTGCCGGGTCAGCGCCGTTGCGGGAGAGATGATGGAGGGGATGGTGAACGAGCCGTAGCCGCCACGAAGGAACAGCAAGGGAAGTTCCCGGGAGGATCCCACACCCAGGGCTTTGACGCGGCCAATCACGATGTCGTGGTCCCCGGAACGGATCACGTCCTCAATGTCGCAGTCGATCCAGGCCGCGGCACCTTCCAGCCGCGGACTGCCGGACGGGGTATCGCCCCATTGGTTGGCCGTGAAACGGTCTTCGGCTTTGCGGGAGAAGGCGCGGCAAACATCCTGTTGCCCGGCAGTCAGGACATTGGCGCAGAAGGAACCCGTATCGCGGATTTTGGGCCAACTCGTCGAACGGACGTCGGGCATGAAGGCCACCAACGCAGGATCCAGCGATACGGAACTGAAAGTGCCCACCACCATTCCCACTGGTTCGTCGTCATCGGTCGCGGCGGTGATCAGAGTGACACCGGTGGGGTACTGGCCCAGGACATAACGGAACCAGGCTGCATTTTCCGGGCTGGTGTCCTGGGTTTCTGTGGTGGAAGCGCGGATGCTCTGTGTCATCGTGGTGCTCTCCTCTTCGTTGAGATTTCCTCCAGTAAACGCGGGGGAGAGGGGGCTGCGGAAATAGTTCCGGGGTATGCGGAGTATCGCGAATTCCGATGTTGGAGCACCCGGCATTGCGGCCCGCGCCGATGATAGATTCGTTGCGATACCGGGGCTCTTGGGCCCGTCGGTTGGGGGTCAACGTTCCTCCGGGCGCGCATCTGGCCGGTATCGAGCCGCCTTTGCCGGCTCTCCCGGAACGAGGTTGCGGTGCGCCGTTCAAACGTGTCCCCATCCACCATCCCGGACGATGTGGATGGTTCTCCTGCCCTTGGCGTGACAGCGGAAACAGGTCCATCCACGCCGTCCGATTCAGTAGCCCAGCCGCCACCCCCGTTAAGGGTCGGCCCGATCTACGCAGCGTTGCTGATCATCGTGTTGCTGGGCGCCCTGGACCACACGATCGTGGCCACTGCGCTTCCCACTGTGGTGGGTGAGTTGGACGGTGCGCGCCACATGGCGTGGATCATCACGGCCTATACGCTGGCGATGACTGTCGGCATGCCTGTCTACGGACGGTTGGGGGACCGCTATGGCCGGCCTTTGCTCCTCATGGTTGCGTTGACAATCTTCCTCGGCGCCTCCGTTTTGTGTGGTTTCGCCCAGGACATGTTCCAGCTCTCCCTGTATCGGGGAATCCAGGGGCTGGGTGGAGCAGGGCTGGGTGTTCTCCCGCCGGCCATCATCGCCGACCTCGTACCGCCACGGCAAAGAGCCAAATACCTCGGCCCTTTGGGATCGGTGTTCGGCGTTGCCACGGTGATCAGCCCCCTGGTTGGCGGCGCCATCACTGACACCGTTGGGTGGCGGTGGGTGTTCTGGATCAACCTTCCCGTTGGTCTCTTGGCCCTGGCCATGGCGTTTTCCCTTCGCCGTCTGAAAACCGCACGTGGCTCGGGCGGCGTCGATTGGCCGGGGACCCTCCTGATGGTTCTTTTCACCTGTTCTTTGGTGGCTGTGGTCTCGTTGGGCACCGAGCCGGGCATCTCCGCGGGCATTCTCTGGACCATCGGCGCGGTCGCGGCCATTTCCGGCGCGCTCTTCGTGGTGGTGGAGATCCGCTCCAAGCACCCCCTGATTCCGATGAAAATGTTCAAGAGCTGGCCCGTGGTCAATGCGGCCGGCCTGGGCCTGGTTATTGGTGCCGGCCTCTTCAGCGTGGTGGCGTACCTTCCCAGCTACGTGCAGATGGTGTACTCCACCTCGGCTTCCGTGGCCGGAATGATTCTCCTGCCGATGGTCCTGGGAATGATGGTTTCAACGAACCTCACCGGGTGGCTTGTGAGCCGTACCGGGCGGTACAAGATTTTCCCCCTGGCAGGCTCGGCTTTGGCCGTTGCAGCAGCCATTGGCCTCAGGCTCCTGCAGCCCGGTACCCCGCTGCCTGTAGTGGGGATCTTGCTGGCATTTTTGGGTTTGGCCGTGGGCAGCTTCATGCAGATCACTGTCGTGGCGGCGCAAAACGCCATGCCGCACTCGGTGGTGGGCAGCGTCACCGCCTCACTCGGCTACCTTCGTGAACTCGGCGTAACCGTGGGCACAGCGGTGTTCGGCGGTCTCTTCGCGACCATGCTGGCACGGGGTGCAGCAGAGAACACCCTGGGTGTGCCCGCCTCCACGGTCACGGATCCCCAGGCAGTCCAGCAGTTGCCGGCCGAGCTGCAGTCCGGGGTGGCGGTCATCTACACCGACGCCTTCCTGCCGATCTTCGGATTGCTGGCGTGCATCTTCGCGGTCGGTGTTCTGCTGTCCGTCTTCATGCCGGAGCAGCGCTTGGCAGATCACAGGGACGGGAAGTAGCAACGCCCGTTACTCCGCCGCCTTGTGTTGCGGAGTAACGGGCGTTTTACTTGGCCTTTCCGGGTCAGTCGTCCAGGACCAGCAACCGCACCGGGCCGTGAAGGCCAGCAGGCATGGTTGGTGCATCCGGCTCAAAGATGGAGGCCGCGGGGCGGGCGAAGTTCCCCTCTGCGGCATCGCCGGCAAGCCGGTTCCACCAGGTATTGGTCACAGCTATTTCCACCTCATTGCTGCCGGCCCGGATCGCGTCTGTGACGTCGACGCGGAACGGGCAGGTCCACAAAGTGCCCACAGTGCTGCCGTTGACCCTGACCTCAGCCAGTTCACTCACCCCGGCCAGATCCAGCAGAAGCCGCTTGCCGGGTCCGGTCAGAATCCCATCGGTTGAGAAAGTGTGGCGGTACGTTCCTGTCCCCGAGAAGCCGGTCACGTCGGGCCCGTGGGCGTCGGCCCCGGGTCCGGCCCAAGGAGCCACGCCCGGCATCACAAGGGCGGACGGATCCTGGCCATCGCCGTCGAAGGCCACTTCCCAAGGACCCTCAAGCGTGTGCGCTGCGGCAATCTCTGCGCTGGTATCGGAGACATTCACAGTTGCCCCACCGGTCCTGTGCAGGAGGACGAAGGCCGAACCGAACGGTTCCAACTGCAGCTCCACTGCGGTTCTTCCGGCCTCCGGGCGAAAGGCGATGGGAGTCCGGGAAGCAGCCACCGGATCCCAGCATTCGGCGGCGGTCGCCGTGCCCCTGAAAGAGGCGCTGACCTGTTCGGCACGTTCGCGCTGGTTGCTGACGAAATACAGTTCTGCGTTCGGCAACTGCCGGTGGATGACGGGCAGGTTTGCTGCCGCCGCGGCCTCCAGAACCCAGTCGGGCTCCACCCCCGCCCGGGCCAACGCAGTGGACACGCCCTCCTCTGCGGCCACCCCCGCGAGGTCAATCAAGCCCGGATGTCCGCCCCAAAGAAGGTCGACGGCGGCACTCCACTCAGCGGGATCGTCGCTTTGGCTGGGGGAGCGTTCGGGACGCCACCCGGCCACGAGGGCTCCGTCCTGCAGCAATTCGATGAGTCGCCGAACCGCCCGGAGCGTCATCCGGTGGCTGGTCCCTCCGAGATAAAGGAGCCGGTAGGTGGTGCCGCCAGTGGTGAGAAGGCCGCCGTCGGGCGTTACGGTGACGTGGTTCAGCAGCCCGTCCAGGTTGATGAGATCAAAGCCGTGGCCTTCCGGGACTTCGGGGGCGGTATCGCCGAAGACGCCCGTGACGGGCGCTTCCTCACCGTAAAAGTAGGCGACATCGGCGGCGTAGGTACCCTGCTGCAGCAGATAGCTGCAGCGGCCCAAGTAATCGAGCCACGGCTTCGCCGCGTGCGCCCAGGTCTCATTCCGGGTAAAGGACTGTCCAAGGTAAGGCGACAGGGTGACTCCGGGCTTGGGTACTGCCTCGGGCTGATGAGGTGAAGTGTGGATGTTCAGGAGGTTGACCCCCAAAGCGAACTCCAGATCCGCGATTGGTTTGAGCGTCCGGGGTGCAAAAGCGAACGGTTTGCCAAAGGCGCTCATGGATTCTGCCCCGGTGGCTGCCTTTCCGTACACGTGGGCAACCGACGCGGCCCCACGAAGATCGGCAACGTAGGTGGGCTGGGGTCCCTTATCCGGCTCGTAGCACCACATGGCACCCATGGGAACATCAGCGTAGGAACGCATCCCGACGTCGTCGCCCAGCTGCGGCCGGTGGTCCTCCAAAGCCTCCGCATAATACGTCAGGCCCCGTTCCCTGGCGATGTCCGCGATGGTTCCATAGTGGTTCTCCGCGAGGAGTTCGGAGATGGTCTTCCGGAGGTCCCACAGGAAGGAATCGCTCTGCTCCGCACTGCCAACAACGATGCCGCTGATGGCAGGAAGCCACGGCAGCAGATCGTAGCCGCGGCGTTTCATGAACTCGGCACGCATGGCACCGGTCCAGTTCTGGGGCCCTGATTCGATGCTGTCGCTGAGCAATGCAGACACTCCATCCAGGCCGCTGCCGAGGGCTTCTTCGAAGAAACCCAGGTAATCGCTGAAGTACCGGGTAACCAAAGCGGCGTCCAGCTTGTCCACTTCCAAGCCGGTAGCGTCAACGGGGGCCGGGGCGTTGAGGTGCCCGGTCAGGGAATACCCGTACCGCAGGATGGTCCAATCTCCGCTGTCCGGTGTCCAGTCGAGAATTCCATCGGGTCCAAGGAACGCGGTGACATCAATGATGTCCTGCGGCTGGACGGCGTCGGACGTTTGGCAAGTGCCGCCGTCGAGCGCGTAGTAATCGGGCACGGGCGCGTAGCCGGCCTTTTCCTCCGACCTGGCCACGCGCCCACCGGAGAACAGCTGGAAAGCTGAAACCTTGAACGTCCCGCCGCCCTTGGAAGCTGCAAAAGGCAGTGGTTTTATCCCCTGTACCAGGGGGAATTCGTGGCCTTTTCCGGTCTCCAGGACCAGCCGAAAGCAGCGTGCTGTGATCGTGGGGAAACTTGCGGACCGGACAGGTGACCCGGATGCCGGGAGATCAGCCACCTTGCTGAACGTGACGCCGTCGGTGCTGGCTTCCACATGCGCTTTCGGGGCCGGCGCTACGCCGAAACCACGCGAGGCCGGCAGCCCCACACGCACCGAGGAAACGTGCGTTGGCTGGTCGAATTCTGCCGTTATCCATGCAGTGCCGGAGGCTGCCACAACCTCCGCCGTCGGCCAGAACGTGCCGTCGGCCAAGGATTCAGGATGCCGGTCCCCGGAAGTGGTACCACTGGCAACCACCCGTGAAGGCGTCAGCTGGAAGTGTCCGCCGCGCCGGGGCAATGCCAGTACCGCCACGTCGTCGTAAAACTCCGGGACGCCAACGGGATCATTGCGGATCGCTCCGAAGGGGACGTCCTGGAAAGGGCCGGATACCGACGGCGGTACGGCCAACCGGGGCATTGCCGGCTGGCCGGCGGTCACCGCCGTGGTGCTCCAAACGAGCTTCTTCATTCCGGCGTGGGGTGCCACCCAAGGCCCGCCCGTCGCGCTCCAACCGGCGGAGGTGGCCACGGCCAGTTCCAGTCCCAGCCTGGTGGAAGTGGACGCCGCGCAGGAGATGGCCGTTTGCCATGCCGGGGAACGGAAAGAGACGCGCTCCCGGGTGTACTGGGGGATGCCCATGGAACCGGTGAAGGCCTGGACTCCACCTGCGCCGGAGGAGGCAAGCCACTCAAGGTCCTTGACGATCCCAGCGGGGTCGATGTTTCCGTCCATCCAGTGCCACCACACCCGGGGGCGGGCCGTGACGGGTGGGTCCGCGAATCCTGGAAACACAGCATCGGCAGCTGACGGGAGGGCAGGCGTGGCATCGTCGCTCACGGAAACATCCTTTGGTGGTGGGTGGGGAAGCGGCTCAGGCCGGAGCATCCGGATTCAGCCTAAACGCAGGCATTTGCCAGTGGGAGGAACCAGGCATGCAGAGAGAAGATGGTGAGCATAGACGATAACTATTTCCATGGCTGCTCTGGCCTGCCCTACCTTGAATGACAGGAGCCAGCTTGTGATCCAGGAAACACAAACTGACGCAAGGCTCGAATCCACTGATCACTAGATGGTCAGGACAACGACGTCATGAAAGGCCACATCATGAAGAAAGCACCAAGCCCGGCTGGCCGGAGGTTTCTCTCCGTTGCGGCACTGGCATCCGTTACCGCACTGGCGTTGAGCGCCTGTGGTGGGGGCGACACCAACAGCAACGCACCCATCGCTGAAGAAACCGGCCCTGTTGAGATCACCCTCGCAACCCCTGCCTTTACAGGTGGTGGCGCAGGAAACCCGTACCTGACATTGATCGACGCCTTTAAGGCCAAGAACCCAAACATCACGGTCAAGCTGGTGGAGTCGCCCAATGACCAGCACGGTCAGACCATGCGCACCCAGCTCCAGGCAGGCAACGCGCCGGACATTTTCTACGTCACGGCAGGGCGGGGAAACAACCAGTCGTTCGCCTCGTTGGCCGAGGCAGGCTACCTGCAGGACCTGACGGACCAGAAGTGGGCAGCCGACGCGATCCCCGCTTCCGCCAAGAACCTGTACTACGACGACGACAAGGTCTTTGCCGTTCCGGCCGACCTCGCACCGATCACCATGCTTCAAAACACGGGTGTCTTGAAGGAGCTTGGGCTCCAGGAACCCGCCACCCTGGATGAGCTGATCACCCAGTGCAAGACTGCGCGGGCAGCCGGCAAGTCGTACTTCGCAGTGGCAGGAACCTCCGGCGCCAACACGGGCCTCCAGGCAATGCAACTCGCGGCATCACTGGTTTACGCCAAGGACCCCCAGTGGGACGCCAAACGCGCCAAGAACGAAACCACCTTCGCTGACTCGGACTGGAAGAAGGTGCTGGAGCAGATCGTGAAGTTCAAGGACGCCGGCTGCTACCAGGACGGTGCCGCGGGTGCCGGCTTTGACCAGCTTTTCCCGTCAGTTGCCCAGGGCAAGGTGGCGGCAGCATTCGCCCCCGCCGGCGCTGTTGCCGCCCTCCGGGCGCAGGTCAAGGACGGATCCTTCGATGTAGCTGTTCTGCCTGGCGAAAAGGCTGAAGACAGCCGGCTGATCGCAAGCCCGGGCAACGCCCTGGCCGTCAACGCTGCCGGCAAGCACAAGGGTTCCACCCTGAAGTTCCTGGAATTCCTTGCCCAGCCCGCCAACCAGGATGCCTTGGCGAAAGCAAACGGAAACGTATCTGTCACCTCGGCACTTTCAGGGACCGTGCCCGAGCAGTTCCCGCTGCTGGAACCGTACTTCTCTGAGCCCGAGAAAAAGATCGTCACCCAGCCCAACTACCTCTGGCCCAACAGCGGCGTCTACGACTCGCTCGGTACCGG
This sequence comes from Pseudarthrobacter chlorophenolicus, assembly GCF_000962805.1. Classification (GTDB taxonomy): domain Bacteria; phylum Actinomycetota; class Actinomycetes; order Actinomycetales; family Micrococcaceae; genus Arthrobacter; species Arthrobacter chlorophenolicus_A. The sequence continues at coordinate 133,214 of NZ_JZTW01000006.1, forward strand.
CATCCAGGGACTTCTGACCGGGCAGGCCACCCCTGACCAGGTTCTGAAGACCATGGACGAGCAGTACGACCGCGGCGCCTAGCCCACGGCGTCGAACCTGATTGGAAGAACTTCCCATGACCGCACAACTTGAGCATAAAGCGGAGGGCGCCCGGGTCACCGGGCGCCCGCCCCGCTCCAGCAAACAGAACAGCCGCAAAAGCGAACGCAGCACGGAGCGTCGCTTCGCAACGTGGTGGTGGTTCACCCCCGCACTCCTGGCCCTGGTGCTCATCCACTACGCCCCCAGCGCCATTGGAGCATTCTTCGCCTTCACCAACTGGAAAGGCCTGGGAAAGTGGAAGTTTGTCGGCTGGGAAAACTTCGCAGCAATAGCCGACGGCGGCCCCACCACCGCAGCGCTGATCAATACCTTCATCATCGGTATCTCATTTGTGGTTCTGACCAACGTCCTTGGCCTGCTGCTTGCTCTGGGCCTCAACCGGACCGTCAAGTCCCGCAACGTCATCCGAACCCTGATCTTCGCGCCCGTGGTGCTCAGCTCATTGGCTACGTCCTACATTTGGAAGTTTATCTTTGAGCAGGACGGCCCGCTGAACGAATTCCTCCGCTCCGTTGGATTGGAATCACTGCAACGCACGTGGCTCGGTGATCCATCCACGGTCCTGCCGGCCATCATCGTAGTCATGGTCTGGCAGAACGTTGGACTGGTGATGGTCATGTACCTTGCTGGCCTGGCCACAGTTTCCCCCGAACTTGAAGAGGCAGCCTCCCTCGACGGAGCGAGCCTGTGGCAGAGATTCAACTACGTGGTGCTTCCGGCCATCATGCCCTCCGTGGTTATTGCCATGACGCTCATGCTGATCAATGGCCTCCGGGTGTTCGATCAGATCCAGGCACTGACGGGCGGCGGACCCTACGGTGCGTCGGAAACCCTCGCCGTGACCATCTACAAGGAAACATTCGTCATGGGCCGTTTCGGCTTCGGTGCCGCGCTCGCCTTGGTCATGTCCTTGATCATCATCATCCTCACGGTGGCCCAGCGCCTCCTCCTCCGCACGAGTTCCAAAGGTTAACCGATCATGTTCCGTTACACGAAGAAGACTTTGCTTCGCGAGGCATTGCTGATCCTGGTTGCCCTGATCTTCCTGCTTCCGTTCTACTTCCTGATTAACCTGGCATTGAAGAACGGCAACGACGCACTCACGACGTCGGCGATGCAGCTGGTCACCAACCCCACTTTGGATGCCTTTGGACAAGCCATCCGCGGCGGCCGCCAGGCAACCTTGATGGATGGGATGCTCAACAGCATCATCATCACGGCCGGAAGCGTGCTGGTGCTGGTAGCTGTAGGCTCCATCTCGGCGTATACGCTGAGCCGCCGGACAGGCAAGCTGAGCAAGGCAGCCATGGGCCTCATCCTGGTCACAATGGTTCTGCCGGCCCAGGCCGCCATCATCCCCATCTACGTGGGTATGAGGAACGTCGGGTTGGTGGGCACCCACGCCGGAACGATCATCATGTATGCGGGCGCACTTCTGCCCATCTCCATCTTTTTGTACATGGGGTTCACCAACGGCATCGCCCGGGACTATGAAGAAGCCGCACAAATAGACGGAGCATCCCGGTTCACCGTGTTCCGCAAAATCATCTTTCCGCTTCTCTCGCCCGCAACGGGCACCGTGGCGATCTTCACCGGCCTGATTGTCTGGAACGACTTCTTTACCGGCTTGATCTTCCTCAACGGCTCGGACGCCGTGACGTTGCCGGTGGTGATCTACAACTTCGTGGGGGAGAGCGTCTCGCAATGGAACGTGATTTTCGCAGCCATCATCATCTCCATGATCCCCATCCTGGCGTTCTTCCTGGTGGCACAGAAACAGTTCATCCAAGGCTTCACAGGAGGCGTTAAATCTTGAGCCCGCTTGAGGTTTTCACAGAAGGCCAGCGTCGCGCCGATCTGGGCGACGGCAGCTACCTGAACCCGGTCTTTGCCGGCGACCACCCGGACCCGGCCATCCTGCGGGACGGGGACGTCTACTACCTCACGTTTTCGTCCTTCGAGTCCACTCCCGGGCTGATCATCTGGCACTCCACGGATCTCCTCAATTGGCGGCCCCTGGGTCCTGCGTTGCCCACACCCATTGGCAACGTCTTTGCAGTGGACATGTGCAAGGTTGATGGCCGGTACTACATCTACGTTCCCGTTATTCCCACCTCCGTGTCGCCTGATCCGGGGGCTCCAGCCCAGATTTACGTCATTCATGCCGAATCCATGGCCGGACCGTGGAGCGAACCGGTCAACCTGGGAATCAACGGGCATATCGATCCCGGACACGTGGTGGGCGAGGACGGCAACCGCTACCTGTTCCTAAGTGGGGTCAGCCGTGTCCGCCTGAGTCCGGACGGTTTGTCCACTGACGGCCCCCTGGAACATGTCTACGATGGCTGGCGCTACCCGGATGATTGGGTGACCGAGGCCTACGCTCTGGAAGGACCCAAACTCGCTAAACGCGGAGAATGGTTTTACCTGACGACGGCGGTGGGCGGCACCTCCGGTCCGCCCACAGGGCATATGGTCACGGTAGCCCGCTCGCGTTCGGTCCACGGACCGTGGGAAGACTGCCCTGCCAACCCCATCATCCGGACTTGGGATGCCTCGGAACCATGGTGGAGCAAGGGGCACGCCACGCTTTTTGAAGGTCCTGGCGGTCAATGGTGGAGCATGTATCACGCCTATGAAAATGGGTTCACCACTCTGGGACGCCAGACTTTGTTGGAACCCATCGAATGGGACGAAAACGGCTGGCCCCGTGCAGCCGGAGGTGATCTCTCCAAGGCCCTGCCTGCACCTGTGCCGGGTGCTTCCGCAGCTGGAGGAACAGGTCACGGAATACAGCTTTCGGACGATTTCGCAGAGGACCGCTTCGGCATTCAGTGGTCCTTCCATTCTCCTGGCAAGGACGAGTATTCACGGGTTTCATTGGACGAAGGCCTGGTTCTCACGGCCAGCGGCAGTGATCCGTCCGACAGTTCGCCGCTGACCTGCATCGTGGGGGACAAACGCTACGAGGTCACCGTTGAAGCGGACCTCTCCGGTGGGGCCGAGGGCGGGCTGCTGCTCTATTACAGTGACCGGCTGTTCTGCGGGATGAGCCATGATGGGGACCGGCTCCGGAGCTACCGCGCCGGAAAGAACATTCCTTACTGGCGGGAGCCGGCACCTGCGGCGTCAACAATCCACTTCCGGATGGTAAATGACGCCCACATCGTCACGCAGTACTACAGCACCGATGGGATCAACTGGACCCGCCACGGGCTGCGTTACGAAATGTCCGGCTACAACACCAACACGGCCGGCGAGCTTCTGAGCCTGCGACCGGCCCTGTTTGCGGCGGGCTCCGGCCAAGTGCGGTTCAGGAATTTTCAATACCGAGTGATTGAGGACTGATGGATATCCGTAGCCTTCCCAGGCTGGAACGGTCCGCGGACCATGCCCGGTTGATCGTTGATGATGAGCCGTTTCTTTGCATAGGCGGCGAGCTGCACAATTCCAGTTCTTCCGACCGTCGCTACATGGCGCCCCTATGGGAGAAGATCGCGGCCACCAACGCCAACTCCGTCATTGCAACTGTGGCGTGGGACCAAGTGGAGCCCGAGGAAGGCCTTTTTGACTTCTCCGTCGTGGACGGGCTGCTGGAAGACGCCCGAACGGCCGGACTGCGGCTGGTGATCATCTGGTTCGGTGCCTTCAAGAATGCCTCATCCACCTACGCGCCATCGTGGGTCCGACGCGATACCGCACGTTTCCCCCGTGCCGATCGTGGAGCGGAACCCATGCGAACCCCATTTTCATATAAAGGCTCGATGCCTCGTCCCACCCTGTCGGTGTTTTCCAACGATCTGTTTGAAGCCGACAAGGCCGCGTACTGCCGACTCATGAAACACCTTGGCGAGGCCGACCCACAGCACACGGTGATCATGGTCCAAGTGGAGAACGAGGTGGGACTGCTTGGCGCGGGGAGGGACCGATCGGCCGCTGCCCTTGCAGCATGGAATTCTCCAGTGCCGGAAGTCCTCCGAAAAGCCCTGGCGAATGATCAAGGCACTTTTGACCCATCACTGGCAGACGTTCTCAGGCCCATCGTTACCTCCGAAGCCAGTTGGGAGGCGCATTTCGGCGACGGGAATCCTGTCGCTGACGAGGTGTTCATGGCATGCGCTTTTGCGGGCTATGTAGGGGGCCTCGCCGCGGCGGGCAAGGAGATCCTGGGAATCCCGGCCTACGCCAACGCGTGGCTCGGACCGCAGCCGGGACAGGAATTGCCGGGCAACTATCCCAGTGGCGGGCCGACTGCGAGGGTGCTGCCGGTGTGGCAGGCTGTTGCCCCGTCCCTCGACTTCCTGGCTCCCGATATCTATGTTCCCAACTCCGCTGACATCATGGAGCAATACGCTTCTCCAGGGAATCCGCTATTCATCCCGGAAGCCCGGTTCAGGGCCGGAGATGCTTTTCTCGCGGTAGGCCGGTTCGGCGGTTTCGGCTACCACGTCTTCGGGCTGGAAGATGCCCGCCCGGGCAATCAATACGGCGAAGCCTGCCGTGCGATTCTGTCCCTGACCAGGGACATCGTTGATGCCCAGCGTGACGGAGGTATCTTCGGTTTCGCCTTGGAGCAGGACGATGACGGGGTGGATGCCGGTTTCGGAGGCATCACCGTCAGCATTCGTAATGCAGCCAAGCTCTACACGGCGATGCTCCTTGACGCAGGCGTAGTCCTGCCGCCACCTCCGGAGCTGCCGGGCGAGACAGAAGGAGCAGCCCACGGCCACACTCCTGGCGATAACCGTCCCTTCGGGCTGGTGATCCAGCTAGGCCCCCTGGAGTTCCTTGTGGTGGGACAAGGTGCGCTGTTCGACTTCCACCAGGCGGATTCAGCGCTGGAGGTGGATTCAGTGCTGGAACTTCGGCTGACACCCGAAGGCTGGGAGGAAGGGCGGCTTCTGAACGGTGACGAGCGGCTCCAGGTTCTGCAAAGTGACCGGATCAGTGCTTCGCGTATCCGGTTATTAAGCATCGGCCAGGACTGACGCTGCCTGCAAGATCAGCAAAAGGGCGGGTCCACCACACTACGGTGGACCCGCCCTTTTGCTGCGGCACTCTTGGGGCCGTGGGACTTTCCGGGTTAGTGCATACTCCTCGCCAGCGACCGTGCTCCCAGGACCGCGAGGGCCACCGAAGTCAGCGTTGGATTGCAGGCGGTGGAAGTGGGGATCACGCCGTTGCCGGCCACATAAAGCCCTTCAGTACCCCACACCTGGCTGTCCGGACCGCATACCGAGCGGCCGTCGTCGTACTGTCCCATCCGGACCGACCCCTGGTAGTGGAGCGACGAACCTGCGGGGAGGAGGAAAGGCGGCCTGTCATCCAGGAAAGTTCCCAGGACCTTGCCTGCGCGGGTCACCGCCTCCTTGGCCTCTTCGATGACCCGGAGGTCCTTCCACGTGAGGTTGTAGTTGATGGTCATGCGGGGCATCCCGTAGTGGTCCAGGCTGGTGTCATCGAACTCCACCCTGTTTTCTTCCACGGTTTCCGTCGCGCAAAACCAGCCGAGTCCAATGACAGATCCCGGCACCACGGGGTCGTCTTCAGCGAGGGGCACAGGGGATGCATCAAGCTGCATCACTTGGCCGTGGAACGGTTCCTCGTCCGTGTAGGGAACCCAGGAAACACCGCTGTGCACCGCGGCACCGGCAGCGGCCTCTCCGGCACCTGACTGAACAACATCGGCCGGTAAACGCACGGCGCTGATGACTTGCGGCTGGTCGTTCAGGTACCGGCCCAGAGCCCGCGGCCGCACGCCCGAGGCGAACAAGAGCTGCGGTGTGCGGAGGGCATCGGCCGCCACCACCACTGCAGGCGCATGGACCTGGGTCACCGTACCGGTGGTGAGGTCCTTCAACTCGACTCCGGTGACGTGTCCGGCGTCGAGCATCACACGTTGGCACAGCGTCTGGTCACGGAGCTCAAAGAAGTCACCGCGCGTTGTCGGTTCAGCCAGCGGACCCATGACGACGTCGGTCCCGGACCATGTGATGGTGCCGTCAGGATGCTTTCGCACGGCAAGTGGCATGGGCTGGATGGCTGCGGCACCAGTGCGGTGAAAAGCGCGTTCGAGCCGGTCGCGGACGTCACCGGAGAAGGGAGCGTCAGCGAATGCCTCCGACGTGACGGACAAAAGCCGTTCGGCCTCTCCGAGAGCTGCATCAAGGGTTCCGTCGTCCAGGAACGAGATCCGCTCGGATGCTCCGGGCCTTGGGCAAGCGCAGGTCCAGTGGGCGCCCATGCCGCCGACGTTGCTGGACATGGCGGCCGCCGGCATTCCGGCCAGGGGAGCCAGTGCGTCCGGCCGCAACAGGAAAGTCCCTGGACGTCCGGGGCCGGGGACAGGGGACTCGGGGTTGAGGGAGGTGACCGGTCCTTGCGATGCCAGTTGGGCGGCCGCCCGAGCTTTCGGATCGGGCAGGTTTTTGACGTGCAAACCTGGTGGTTTGGACAACGACGGGCCGGCTTCCACCATCAAGACCCGCAGCTGCGGAGCCTCCTCGTGGAGGGTTCGGGCATAGGCGGCGCCTGCGGGACCGCTGCCAACAATGACGACGTCGTACTCATGGGTTTTCACGGGAATCCTTCACGGATCACTCAGTGCCCGGCGCGTGAACCTGCGGCACGGTGCCCGGGAGCATCAGCGCGCAGTACGCGCGGTGGTCGATGCAGGCACCTGTTAAAACGCTAACTGGTGGAAGGTCCTGGGAGGGCCTCCGGCAGTCATTCGATCTGTGGATGAGCGGCATTGGGGTTCCTGATCCTGGGGCCACTGCCATTTGCAGGATGCCGCCAGTAGCGTTGGACTACGCCCGTCGTAGGTCGGTGCGAAATGTCGCGTCCAGTGCGCGCCAAACACGAGGAGCTGGGTGTTGAGTACCGCCCATCAGATCAAGCGTGGAGTCAGTTTCTACAGTTACCAGGAAGAGTGCTTCCTGAAGAAGATGTCCTTGGAGGACTGTGTCAGCGAGGCCGCGACCATAGGGGCCTTGGGGATCGAGATCATCCCCGAACAATCCATGACCGGGTATCCGGATCCCGGCGCAGCCTTCTACCGCACGTGGGACGGTTGGATGGAAAAGTACGGAACCACAACGGTGGCCACGGACCTTTTCCTGGATACCAAGCGCTATCCCGGCCGGGTCATGACCCTGGACGAGATGACGGAGTCCGTTCGCAGGGACCTGGACATCGCCAAGAGAATGGGCGCCAAGCACGTCCGGGCCATCATCAACACGCCGCCGGAGGTCATGGAAGCGTGCGCCTCCTACGCTGAGAAGCTGGGCCTGAAGCTGCTTCTGGAAGTGCATGCGCCCTTCCACTACGAGCACCCCTGGGTGATCCGGCATTTGGAGGTCATGCACCGCTTGCAGTCTCCGGCTCTGGGCTTCATGCCTGATATGGGCACGTTCGTTGAACGTTTCCCCCGGGTTATGTCGGACCGGGCGCTACGGGACGGAGCCAGGCCCCATCTTGTGGAGCTCGCTGTGGAAACGTACAACAGCCGCGGGGACGTGCACGGGCTCATGGACACCTTCAACTACATGGGCGCCCACCCGGTGGAGCAGGGCATCGCCCGGCTTTCCACTTTCCTTACCTGGAATGATCCCCGAGTGATGTTGGAGCACATGCCGCTGATCCACCACATCCAGGCGAAGTTCTACGAGATGACCGATGAGGGTACGGAATACAGCATCCCCTACGACAAAATCATCCCGGTGCTGATTGAAGGCGGATACAACGGCTATCTCTCCAGCGAGTACGAAGGCAACAGGCATATCCAGGACATTTTTGAGGTGGACAGCGTAGAGCAGGTCCGCCGGCAGCACCGGATGTTTGAGCGTCTGCTCGGTGAAGACGAAGGGGTCGCCGCAGGCGCCTCTGCCCAGGGAGGTCACAGTGTTCGATAAGTACATGATCGTTGAGGACACCCTCCGCAACGTGGTTAAGGGTGACGACGTCACCGGCTTCCAGCTTGGGGTGCGGCTTCCGTACTATCGCGGTTTAGGGCTTTCCATGGTGGAGGACGTGCAGGTCACCGTCGACGGCGAGACAGCCCCGGCCTCTGCCGTATCCCTCACCGTCCACGGAAATACCTACACACTGGCAGACCTCCCCGGGATCTTCGATGACCGCTGGGAAATGGGCGAAATTGCAACAGTGGCCGTGGACAAGCCAGGCGGACTGGAGCGTGGCGAGCACTCGGTGGCGGTACGTGAACGGTTGAGGATCTCCTACATGCCCGTTCCGGGCGGTGGCGCCGACCAAAAGGTACTGACACTCCGGGACTGACCGCCGTAGTTGGCGCAATGTCCACCATCAACGAAAGGACCAACGGTGACATTGGCGCCGGCACACCACGAGCTTGTGGAAAACCTCCTGGAATCCCTGACGTGGGAACAAAAGCTCGCCCAACTCCAGATAGCTTTCCGTCCGCGGCTGGAGGATGCTGCAGAGCTGGTCCGCAGCGGGATCGGAGCCATCTTCTGGCCGCGCAGTGCCGGCGCCACCAATGAGCTGCAACGCATTGCCCGTGAGGAAACGCCCCATGGCATCCCGCTCCTGGTGGGGTTGGATGTCATCCACGGACAGCGGACAACCTTTCCGGTACCCATCGCCCAGGCAGCCAGCTTTGATCCGGCCACCGCCGAGGTGGATGCCCGCGTCACAGCGCAGGAGGCGGCCTCCGGGGGAGTCAACTGGACGTTCTCGCCCATGATCGATGTGTCCCGGGATCCTCGCTGGGGCCGCGTTGTTGAAGGCTTCGGAGAAGACGCCTACGTCAACAGTGTGTTCGGAGCGGCGAAGGTGCGCGGTTACCAAGGGAAATCGCTAAGTGATCCGGGTTCCATACTGGCGTGCGCCAAACACTTTGTGGCCTACGGCCAGGCGGAAGGTGGACGGGACTACAACACTGTTGATGTTTCCAGCCAGCGGCTCCGCAACGTCTACTTGGACCCGTTCAGGGCTGCTGTCGACGCGGGCGTGGCCACGGTCATGGCCGCCTTCAATACAGTTTCCGGGCGGCCGGCGCATGCCAACCACCACCTGCTGACCTCCATCCTGAAGGACGAGTTTGGTTTTGAGGGCGTTGTGGTGGGTGATGCCGATGGTGTGGTTAATCTGCTGGACCATGGCATTGCCGAGGATATAGCGGACGCGCTGAGGCAGTCATTTGCGGCCGGCCTGGACGTTGAGATGGGCGGCAACGTCACAACGGCCGACGGCGGCGCTCGCCTTGGGCCGGATGACGTGCCAGTGGCACGCGTGGACGATGCGGTCCGGCGGGTCCTCCGCCTGAAACTTGCGCTGGGCTTGTTCGCCAATCCGTACCGGGCGCCCGAGCACGAGGTGACGGTGCCGTCCCCTGACAGCCGCCGGGCTACGCTGGCCGCTGCAGAGAAGGGGCTGGTCCTGCTCAAGAATGAGTCCGTTTTGCCCCTTAGTCCGGCTCCACAGCGGGTACTCCTTGTGGGGCCCTACGCCAACAGCACTGATCACCTCGGTGCGTGGGTACAGTCCTTTGCCGAACCCGTGGGCTCGCTGGCCGATGCGATCCGGCAAGAATGCCCGGAGTGGCAACTGACTGTGAGGGACGCCACGGGCTTTTTTGGTGGTGAGTCCGAATCGATATCCCAGGCCGTGGCTGACGGTGCTGACTTCGACGCGATCGTAGTTGCTGTCGGGGAACCTTCGGCACTGTCAGGTGAGGCGAACTCCCGCAGCGACCTCAGGCTTCCCGGTGCCCAGGAAGAGCTGATCCTTGCTGTGGCTGCCACCGGCACGCCGTCGGCCGTTGTCATGTTCAATGGGCGACCCCTGGTTACCGCCGCATGGATCGATGCTGTACCGGCGCTTTTGGAAGCGTGGCACTCGGGGTTGGAAGGCCCGCGTGCCGTGGCCCGTGCCCTGAGTGGCGCAGTGAACCCGGGCGGGCGGTTGCCCATGACGTTTCCCAGGTCTTCCAGCCAGGTCCCCATTTACTACGACCACGAGAACACGGGGCGCCCGGCCACGATTTCCGGAACGATCGACGGCGGCGCCCTCGACGTGGGATTGCTGGGTCCCGGCAACACCGATGGCCATTACACGTCCAAGTACAGGGACCTTGAACTGGGACCGCAGTTCCCGTTTGGGCACGGCCTCAGCTACACCACCTTCCAGCACGGCGGGGCCAGCGTGACTCCGGCAAGTACTTCCTTGGACGATCTCCGTGCGGGGAGATCAGTTGAGGTGTCGGTTTCCGTCACGAACACCGGGGCGGTGGCAGGGGACGAAGTCACCATGGTGTTCATTCGGGACCTGGTGGCGTCGCTGGCCCAGCCCGTCCGCCGGTTGCGCTCGTTCACTCGGTCAACCCTGGACCCGGACCAGTCCACAACAGTGACCTTTGAGCTGGGCTGGAAAGACCTCGGTTTCTGGGACAATCAGGACCAGTACGCCGTGGAGGCCGGGACCTTCGAAATCCATGTGGGCGGCGGGCTGGAGCACGCGCAGGTTGTGGAGCTCCGCGTCTCCTGAAGGAGGCCGGCCTCCCGGTATGTCCTTCCCAGCGGCGGCTGTCCCTTCCGGGACGGCCGCCGCTTTGCTGTGCCCGCAGGTTAGTTCGCCATGGATGGGGACCGCGGGATGCGCGCCGTGCCCGCGAATCATGGGCCTGTTCGCGAAACCCGACTCTTCAAGGCTCTGATCCGCGAACAAGCCTCTGATGCGCCAAGCCCCGGGGCGGGAAGGCCCGCAAAACGGTGAGCCCGGGGAAACCCCGAGTTAACCTGCCCGCCCGACGCATGAAACGTCCACTTGGATACTCTGATGCAACAAGGTTTACTAGTAGCTAACACCAACCCGGACAGGAATGTTTCGATGACAAGTGTCGCAACCCCTGCTGTAACCCCCGCGATGGAGCCGGCCCCCGTGACTGCCGCTCCCGCCCAGGAACCCACCATCTCCCTCGCCGACATTGCCCGCGCCCACAACGTCCGGTTCCTCCTCGCCACGTTCGTGGATATGACCGGCAAGCCCTGCGCCAAGCTGGTCCCGGTGGAAGCCGCCGACGAACTCGAAAAAGGCGCCATGGGATTCGCCGGTTACGCCGCGGGCCTCATTGGCCAGAAGCCCCAGGACGCTGACCTCATCGCCGTCCCCGATCTCGCCTCCTTCACCCCGGTCCCCTTCATCAAGGAGGGCCTGGCCATCATCCACTGCGACCCGCACGTCAACGGCACGCCCTGGCCCTACGCCCCGCGGGTCATCCTCAAGAACGCCCTGGCGCGGCTGGAGGAGAAAGGTATGCAGGCCAAGGTCGGCGCGGAGGTGGAGTACTTCCTGGTCAACAAGAACGACGACGGGACGCTGAGCACCGCCGACGCCCGCGACGATTCGCCCCGCCCCTGCTACGACGCCCGTGGCGTCACCCGCATGTACGAGCACCTGACCTCCATCTCCGAGGCGATGAACAGCCTCGGCTGGGGCAACTACGCCAATGACCACGAGGACGCCGCCGGCCAGTTCGAGCAGAACTTCAACTACGCGGACGCGCTCACCACGGCGGACCGGGTGGTCTCGCTCCGCTACATCCTGAACATCCTGGCTGAGCAGCGCGGCATGACTGCCACGTTCATGCCCAAGCCGTTCACGGACCGCACCGGCACCGGCCTGCACTTCCACCTCTCGCTCTGGTCCGGCGGGGAGGCCATGTTCCCGCAAGCGGAAGATACAGCGCACGACGGCGGACGCGGACTGGGGCTCTCCGGCCTCGCCTACTCCTTCATCGGCGGAATCCTGGACCACGCGCCGGCGCTGCAGGCCTTCCTTGCCCCCACGGTCAACTCCTACAAGCGCAGCGGTGCCACCACCAGCTCCTCGGGCGCCACCTGGTCGCCGCGGAAGGCATCGTATGGCGGGAACGACCGCACCCACATGATCCGGGTGCCGGACAACAACAGGATAGAACTGCGCTCCGGCGACGGTTCCGCCAACCCGTACCTGGCTATCGCCACCGCCGTGGCGGCCGGCCTGGACGGGGTGGAGAAATCGATCGACCCGGGCACGCCGTCAGGCCCGGGGGAGTCCCGGCCGGACGCCCACTTCCTGCCGGCCACCCTGCTGCACGCCGTCGAAGCGCTCCGCCGGGACCCGGTCATCCTGGCCAGCCTCAGCGGTGACCCGGCAATCGGCGCCTACTACGCCGACGCCAAGGAAGACGAGTTCCTCAGCTGGCACAACCAGGTCAGCGACTGGGAAATCCGGACCTACCTCACCTCGATCTAATCCCTACCCAGTAAAGGAATCCCACCATGTGCGGAATCGCCGCGCTGCAGCTGCGCAATCCCTCGCTGCACCCCCGGATGGGCAGCCTGCTGTCCTCCATGCTCTGCCAGATCGTGGACCGCGGCCCCGACTCCGCCGGCCTGGCCGTCTACAACACCCCCGGCCTGGTCTCCCCGGGCATCTCAACCCTGAGCCTGCTCGGCAGGGACCAGGGGATCACGACGGCGGCACTCACCGCAGGCGTCGCGGCGCTCCTGCCGTCCGACGCAGTACCCGCCGTGCAGGTGGTGGGCGACACCACCCTGGTGAGCGCCGCCGTCGGGACCGATCTCCTGGTGAAGGCCGTCACCGAAACGCTGCCCGCCGCCACCGTGATTGGTCGCGGCGAACATGTCGCGGTGATGAAGAGCGTGGGCCACCCCATGGAGATCGCCGCCGAACACGGGCTGGAAGCCATGGCGGGCAGCCAGGGCCTGTCCCACACCCGGATGGCCACCGAATCGGCGGTCACTGCCGGCGGCTCGCACCCCTTCTCCGTGGCCGACGACCTCTGCCTGGTGCACAACGGATCCTTCTCCAACCACGCCACCGTCCGCCGCGAGCTCAAGCGGGAAGGCGTGGTATTCGACTCCGAGAACGACACCGAGGTGGGCGCACGCTACGTTGCCTCCCGGCTGAAGCAGGGCGACACCCTGGAAGAAGCCCTGGTAAACCTCGGCAAGGTCCTGGACGGCTTCTACACCCTGGTGGTCACCACCGCTGACAGCATGGCAGTGGTCCGGGACCCCATCGCCTGCAAGCCAGCCATCATCGCCGAAACGGACGACTACGTGGCCATGGCCTCCGAATACCGCGCCCTGGCAGCCCTGCCCGGCATCAGCACCGCCCGCATCTTCGAACCGGAACCCGGAAAGGTCTACACATGGTCACTCTGACAGCCCCCGAAACGCTCGGTGCCGTAACAGCGCCCGACGACGATGCTGCCGCCCCCACGGTGGTGGACCTCGCCGACGCCCCGGTCCGCGGCCTCAACCAGGACCTGCACCACGCCGTCGATGGCCAGTCCTGGACCGTGGCCAACCCCGGCGGCAAGCACAGCCTCGCCGTCGGCATCAACGCCGACGTCACCGTGACCATCGACGGCCATGCCGGCTACTACGCCGCCGGGATGCACCAGAAGGGCACCGTGAAGGTCAACGGCAATGCCGGCGTCGGGCTGGCCGAGAACATCATGTCCGGCACGGTCCACGTCACAGGAGACGCTTCCCAGTCCGCCGCCGCCACCGGGCACGGCGGCCTGGTGGTTATCGACGGGAACGCCGGAGCCCGCTGCGGGATCTCCATGAAGGGCGTGGACATCGTGGTGGGCGGCAACATCGGCCACATGTCCGCGTTCATGGCGCAGGCCGGCCGGCTGGTGGTCTGCGGCGACGCCGGTGACGCCCTGGGTGACTCCATCTACGAGGCCCGCATCTACGTCAAGGGCACCGTGGCCTCCCTCGGCGCGGACTGCATTGAAAAGCCGCTGCGCGACGAGCACCTGGCCGAGCTCGCGGAACTCCTGGCCGCCGCGGGCCGCACCGACAACCCGGCCGACTTCAGTCGCTACGGCTCCGCCCGGAACCTTTACCACTTCCACGTCGACAACTCGACTGCCTACTAGGAGGCCCCCATGACCATCACCTCCATCCCGGTACCCACCGCAGCGCCCACCCAGGACATCGCTGAGCTGGGCCTCCGCGAGTCCGCCACGTTTGACCGCGCCACCATCGCCGATATCCAGCGCGCCGCCGCCACTGGCGTCTATGACATCCGCGGCTGGGGCGCCAAGCGCAAGGTCCCGCACTTCGACGACCTGCTCTTCCTCGGCGCCTCCATGTCCCGCTACCCGCTGGAGGGCTACCGCGAAAAGTGCGATACCGACGTCGTCCTCGGCGACCGGCATGCCTCCCGGCCGCTGCACCTGCAGACCCCGGTGACCATCGCCGGCATGAGCTTCGGCGCCCTCTCCGCCAACGCCAAGGAAGCGCTGGGCCGCGGCGCCAGCGAAGTGGGCACCTCCACCACCACGGGCGACGGCGGCATGACGCCTGAGGAGCGCGGCCAGTCCAAGCACCTGGTGTACCAGTACCTGCCGTCCCGCTACGGCATGAACCCGGACGACCTCCGCAAGGCCGACGCCATCGAGATCGTCCTGGGCCAGGGCGCCAAGCCCGGCGGCGGAGGCATGCTGCTGGGCCAGAAAATCACCGAACGCGTGGCCGGGATGCGCACCCTCCCGGTGGGCATCGACCAGCGCTCCGCCAGCCGCCACCCGGACTGGACCGGCCCGGACGACCTGGAAATCAAGATCGGCGAACTCCGCGAAATCACCGATTGGAAGACCCCCATCTACGTCAAGATCGGCGCCTCCCGGCCGTACTACGACACCGCGTTGGCTGTGAAGTCCGGCGCCGATGTGGTGGTGTTGGACGGCATGCAGGGTGGCACCGCGGCAACGCAGCAGGTGTTCATCGAGAACGTCGGCATCCCCACCCTCGCGGCCATCCCGCAGGCGGTCCAGGCGCTGCAGGAGCTGGGGATGCACCGCAAGGTCCAGCTGATCGTCTCCGGCGGCATCCGCACAGGAGCCGACGTGGCCAAGGCGATGGCCCTGGGTGCGGATGCCGTGGCCATCGGCACCGCCGCGCTGATCGCACTGGGCGACAACGACCCCCGCTACGCCGCCGAATACGCGGACCTGGGCTCCGCCGCCGGGTTCTACGACGACTTCCAGGATGGCCGGGACCCGGCAGGCATCACCACCCAGGACCCGGAGCTTGCTTCGCGACTGGATCCCGTGGCGGCCGGCAAGCGGCTGGCCAACTACCTCCGCGTCCTCACCATGGAAGCCCAGACCATTGCGCGGGCCTGCGGAAAATCGCACCTGCACAACCTGGAACCCGAGGACCTGGTGGCGCTGACCATCGAGGCCTCCGCCATGGCCCGCGTGCCGCTGGCCGGTACCAGCTGGATCCCGGGCGTCCAGGGCAGCTTCTGATGGGTGACGCGCTGCCGGACTCGTCCGACTACGTGGTGGTGGGCGCCGGCCTGGCCGGCGCCGCCACCGCCTGGCAGCTCGCGGCCCGCGGGCACCAGGTCACCCTGCTGGAACGCGACGTCCCGGCCGCACACGACGCCAGCTCCCACGGCTCCGCCAGGATCTTCCGCTACGCCTACCCGGACCCCTTCTACACGCAGGCCGTGCTGGACTCGAAGGCCCTCTGGGACAGCCTGGCCGCCGAGGCCGGAACTGAGCTGATCACGCCCTTTGGTGCAGTGGACTATGGTCCCACCCGGCAGCCAGCACTCCTGGCCGGCGTGCTGGCCGGGGCCGGGATCGAGCACGAGCTGCTTTCCGCCGCCGAAGCCCGCAACCGCTGGCCACAGATCGCCTTCGACACCGAGGTCCTCTGGCACCCCGGGGCAGGGGTCATCGACGCCGAAACCTCCGTCAACGCCATGGTGGCGCTGGCCGTCCGCAACGGCGCCCGGGTGCTGACCGGCTGGACCCTTGACCGCGTGGAACGCCTGGGCAGTGGTACCGGCGCTGGCTACCGGCTGCACTCCGCCGCAGGGGAAACGCTCGACGCCGGCAGCGTCGTCATCAGCGCCGGCGGCTGGCTTCCGCGGCTGCTGGAGTCCCTGCCGCTGCCGGCCGGGTTCCTCGCCGGCCTGCCGGAATTCACGGTCAGGCAGGAGCAGGCCTTCCACTTCCGCTACCGCGACGGCTCCGGCGCCACCTGGCCCACCTTCATCCACAAGGCCGCGGACATCCAGGCCTACGGGCTGCCCGGCGGCCGCGATGCCTGCTTCGCGGGCCAGAAGGTGGCCGAATACAACGGCGGGCCCAGCATCAAGTCCGCCGCCGACCAGACCGGCCAGGTGGACCCGGCCAACCGCGCCCGAGTGGTGGACTACGTCAACCTGTACCTGCCCGGCCTGGACCCCGAGCCCTACGCCGAAACCACCTGCCTGTTCACCAACACCCCCACCGAGGACTTCCTCATCGACCGGGCGGACAACCTCACCGTCGTCTCGCCCTGCTCCGGGCACGGCGCGAAGTTCGCCCCGCTGATCGGACAGTGGGCAGCGGACCTGGCCACCGGCGCAGCGCCCGTCCCCGACCGGTTTCGGAGCGCTACCCTGCCGGCACTCACCACGTAGAACGGATCCCTGTGAGCCTTCCCCAGACAGTACCCGCGCCGCCTGGCGTACCCGCAGAAACCACCGGCGCACCCACCGTGGCCGGCCTCCTGAAGGAAATCTCCGGCGTCGGGCGTGACAGGACACGCGGCGGCTACTCCCGCCCGGTGTTCTCCACCGCCGAAACGGACCTGCGAAGCTGGTTCATCGAGCAGGCCACCCGGCGCGGGCTGGACGTCCGCACCGACGCCAACGGCATCATCTGGGCCTGGTGGGACACGGCGACGGGCGGGCGGAAAGACGCCGTGGCCTCCGGCAGCCACCTCGATTCCGTCCCCGGCGGCGGCGAATACGACGGCCCGCTGGGCGTCGCCTCGGCACTGGTGGCCGTCGACCTCCTCAAAGCACGCAACTTCCGCCCGCGCCGCCCCTTGGCCATCGCGGTGTTTCCCGAGGAAGAGGGCTCGCGGTTCGGCATCGCCTGCCTGGGCTCGCGGCTTCTCACCGGCGAACTCGATCCCAACAAGGCCCGCAACCTCCGAGACCCGGACGGCAACACCTACGCCGACGTCGCAGCAGCCAACGGACAGGACCCGCGGTTCATCGGCGCCGACTACAAGGCGCTGCAGCAGCTGGGCCTGTTCGTTGAGCTGCACGTGGAGCAGGGGAGGGGCCTGATCGATCTGGACCAGCCGGTGGCGGTTGGCTCATCCATCCTGGGCCACGGCCGCTGGAAACTGGCCATCTCCGGCGAGGGAAACCACGCAGGCACCACACTGATGAAGGACCGCAGGGACCCCATGATCGCGGCCGCCAAGGTCATGGTGTCCATCCGCGATACCGCCCGCAAGTACCGGGACGCCCGTGCCACGGTGGGCCGGCTTCAGCCCGTTCCCGGCGGCACCAACGTCATCGCGTCCCGGGTGGACCTCTGGATCGACGTCAGGCATCCGGAGGATTCGGTCACCGCCGCGCTGGTGGAGGCCATCGGGTTGAACGCCCAGGTCCTCGCCGCCGGGGAAGGCTGTTCCGCAGCCCTCACCATGGAGTCGCTGAGCCCCACGGTGCATTTCGACGGCGGACTCCGGGACCGGCTGCAGCAGCTCCTTCCTGCCGCTCCCGTGCTGGCCACCGGCGCAGGGCACGACGCCGGGGTGCTGGCGGCGCACCTGCCCACGGCCATGCTGTTTGTCCGTAACCCCACCGGCGTTTCGCATTCGCCTGACGAACTGGTGGAGGACAGGGACGCCGAAGCCGGCGCCCTCGCCCTGGCGGACTCCCTGGCCGGGCTCCTGGGCGAGGCCCGCACCATTGGCTAGCGCCGGCGCCGTACACCCGAGCCCGCGCGGCCCGCCTAAGATGGCAACCATGACCGAACAGGCCGGGGACCGCGCAGAAGACCAGCAGGCCGGGGCCGCCGCAGACCAGGCCACGGGCAAGCTCGAGCAGGTCATCGCCGCGCAGGTCCGGCACTACCGCACAGCTGCCGGTCTCTCCTCGGCAGAACTCGCGGCCCGCACCGGGCTGTCCAAGGCGATGATTTCGCGGGTGGAAACCGCCACCACGTCCTGTTCCCTGACCACCCTGCAGCGGCTCGCCGACGGCCTGAAAGTCCCCGTCACGGCGTTGTTCCGCGGTGCCGACACGGACCGCGATGCCACGTTCACCAAGAGCGGCCAGGGCAGCCTGACGGTCCGCAGCGGAACCCAGCACGGCCACGAATACCGCGTACTGGGAACGCTCAAGGGCCGCACCGACGCGCTGGAACCAACGCTGGTGACCCTCACGGACGCGAGCGACGTGTTTCCGCTGTTCCAGCATCCGGGCACCGAGTTCATCTACATGCTCTCCGGCCGGATGGTTTACGGCCACGGATCCTACGAATACGCCATGGAAGCCGGCGATTCCCTGCTGCTGGACGGTGAAGGACCCCACGGTCCGCTGGAGCTGCTGGACCTCCCCATCAGCTTCCTGGCGATCTCCGCAAAGTAGCATCGCGGCAGCGTCAAAAACCCCGCAATACCAGGCAATTCTGCCTGGTCCTGTTACGCCTGAAACTCGCGCGTGGATGACTGAAACCAGCATTTAACACGCCCGAAACCCAGCCCGAAAAGCCCGCCATACAGTTGGATCACGACGGCAAACTGCCGCCCTCCGCTGAAGATGGCACAGACCCCGCGTCCCTTCCGCCGGAGCGGTTCTGACGGCAAAATTTCCGTTCTCTTCGTCGCATCACGAAAGGGGTTTCCCATGGATTCGGGAAATGTCGCTTGGATATTGGCCAGCTCGGCACTGGTCTGCATGATGATTCCCGCCCTCGCACTCTTTTACGGGGGCATGGTGGGGTCGCGCCGCATTCTCAACATGATGATGATGTGCTTTGGCGGCGCCAGCCTGGTGGCCGTCCTCTGGGCACTCTTCGGATACTCAATGGCCTTCGGGAACTCCGTGGGCGGGCTGGGGCTGATCGGTGACGTCACCGAGTTCCCCGGCATGGGACAGCTGATGGCCGAGGATAAGGAGGCGTCCATCCCGGTCATCCTGTTCGCCGCGTTCCAGCTGTTCTTCGCCTGCGTCACCACTGCGCTGGTTGCCGGTGCCGCCGCGGGCCGCATGAAGTTCGGCGCCTGGATGGTGTTCGCCGGCATTTGGGCCACCATTGTCTACTTCCCCATTGCGCACTGGGTGTTTGCGTTCAACTCCGCGGACGGCAGCACGGTGGGCGGCTGGATCGCCAACGGCATCAAGGCGATCGACTTCGCCGGCGGCACGGCGGTTCACATGAACGCCGGCGCCGCCGCCCTGGCCCTCGCCCTGGTCCTCGGCAAGAGTTCCGGCTGGCCCAAGGTAGAGCACGCCAAGCCGCACAGCCGGCCGCTGGTCCTGGTGGGCGCTGGCCTGCTGTGGGTGGGCTGGTTCGGCTTCAATGCAGGCTCCGCCCTCTCCGCAGGACACTCGGCGTCGGTGGTCTTCCTGAACACGGCCGTGGCCGCATCTGCCGGCCTGCTGGCCTGGGCCCTGGTGGAGCGGTTCCGCCACGGCGCCGCCACCAGCATGGGCGCGGCGTCCGGCCTGATCTCGGCGCTGGTGGCCATCACCCCCGCCTGTGGCTCCGAACTGAAGTTCCGGCTGGGCTTCGATGACTCCCTCGACGTCGTCGGCGTCCACCTGGTGGGCGGCATCCTGGGTACCCTGCTGATCGGCCTGTTCGCCACCGACGCCGCTCCCAACGGGGTCAGCGGCCTCTTCTACGGCGGCGGATTCGAACTGCTCGGAGTCCAGTCGCTGGCCACGGTAACGGTGCTTGCCTACTCCTTCGGCATCACCTGGATCCTGGCGAAGATCCTGGACAAGACCATGGGCGGGCTCCGCATCAAGCCGGAGGACGAACTGCGCGGCATCGACCTCGCGGCCCACTCCGAGCTGGCGTACCTGACGGACGAGGACCCCGTGGACCTCGGCTCCCCGCAGCGGGTCTAGCCGGGAGGGTCCGGCGCAGCCGGATCCGCAACAGCTGCCGGGCGCCCGCCTGCTGGGGGCGGCGCCCGGTTCATACGCGTCACGCCGTGGCGCGGATTCCAGTGCACGAAGCAGGGCCAAACCCTGGACCGGTGCCGGCAGTCGCCGGCTTATAGTTCCAGGGTTTGGCCCTTCGTTGTGCCCGGCGCAATGCGGAGGTTTAGTGCTCGGTGCACACCAGGATGCCGTCACGGACCTCCAGCACCGCTGCGCGGACGTGGCTCAGGCGGGTGCGCGGGTCCGGCGCCATAGTGTCGATGTCCTCACCGCCCCAGTGCGGGTGCGTGAAGTACACCAGCAGTGCCCGCTCTGCGCCGCCGTCGCCCGTGTCCCCGCCGTCAAGCGGCACCACATCCGCGTGGCGTCCGACGACGGGCCTTCCGTCCACCGATTCCGGCGCCGTGAGGATCAGCCCGCCCAGGTGTTCCTGCCGGATCCAGCTGCCGGCAGCATTGTCTGAGCGGTAGACGGCCTGGCCGCGCCATTCGTCCACGATCATCCAGTAGCTGCCGCCCAGCCGGAAGACCTTCGGTCCCTCGTGCGGGCGCCCGGGAATCGCCACGCCTTCGAGGACCCACGACGCCGGGTCCTCAGGGGTGTCGCTGACCGCGCTGAGGGTGTTCGAACCGCGGGTCTCGTCCTTGTACCAGAGCCGGTAGCGGCCATCCCCGCACCGTGCCACGGCAGCGTCGATGACCCTGGGGGAGTCGAGGTCGATGGGGCCGAGGTAATCCCAGTGCTCCAGGTCCCGGCTGGCGAACTGGACGATTCCGGCTTTCCCAGTCCAGTCCGTGCGCCGCCCGCCGAGCACGGAAAGGTACATGATCCACTGGTCCCCGATGCGGACGACGTCGGGCGCCCAGAGGGTTGCCGGCAGTTCCGTTCCGGGCGGGATGAGTCCCCCGGCGGTGCCCTGGTAGCGCCAGGATGCACCGCCGTCGGACGATCTCGCAACGCCGATGCCGGTGCCGTGAACCCACTCGACGCCGGTCAGGCCCGGGGCGGTGGCGCGGCGCTGGGTGTAGAAGAGCACCCACTCGTTCTTCAGGTGGTCGGCCACCAGGATGGGATCGGTGGGGCCGTCCCACACGGGATCGCGGTAGGGGACCGTGAAGGCGTCCGGGCTCAGGTGCGGCAGGGCAGGGGAGGTTGCCGGGGCCGGGGCTTCAGGGTCAAGTTGCTCGGCCTGCTGTGGCTGGGACACATCTTCTCCAACGTTGTAGTTTACGGGTTGGGTACCAGCATAGACGTCGATCTTGGGCGCGTGAATGCGCTGATCCGCCGGCGCCACCCTAACTCGCCGGCCTGACCCTGATCCTCCGGCGCTGCGCACATTTGCTGACGCACCGCAGATCCGGGTTGCGACACCGGATTTGCGCGTCGAAAATGCGTTTGCGGGTCGAAACCGGAGCGGCCGCGGTGACCGCGGGGGGCCTACTCCTTATGCCGGCCCTACTCCTTGAACAGCCCTGCCAGATCCTCTGCAGTAATCGCGCCGCCGGACAGGGCATCGCCCTCCATGACATCGGCGAACAGCTGCGACTTCCGGGTCTTCAGGGCCATGACCTTTTCCTCAATGGTGTCTTTGGCGACCAACCGGTACACCATCACGTTCCGGGCCTGGCCGATCCTGTGGGTGCGGTCCACGGCCTGCGCCTCGGAGGCAGGGTTCCACCAGGGGTCGAGCAGGAAGACGTAATCGGCTTCCGTCAGGTTCAGGCCAAACCCGCCGGCCTTCAGCGAAATCAGGAACACCGGGGCGCTGCCGTTCTTGAACTCGCTGACCACGTCGGCGCGGTTCCGGGTGCCGCCATCGAGGTAGCAGTACTCGATCTCCTCCTCGTCCAGCCGCTCCCGGACCTTGCCCAGGAACCCGGTGAACTGGCTGAAGATCAGCGCCCGGTGCCCTTCGGCCACGAGGTCCTCGAGCTGCTCGAACAGCACGTCCAGCTTGGAGGACCGCACCGCGGACAGCGCAGGGTCCACCAGGGAGACGTCCAGGCTCAGCTGCCGCAGCAGCGTCAGCGACTGGAAGATGGTGAACCTGTTCTTGTTCACGTCCTCGATCAGCCCCAGGATCTTCTGCCGCTCGCGCTGCAGGTGCGTCTGGTACACCTTCTGGTGCCGCGGGTTCAGCACCACTTCCAGGATCTGTTCCTGCTTGGGCGGCAGGTCCTTGATCACTTGGTCCTTGGTGCGGCGCATCATCAGCGGCCGGACCCGGCGGCGGAGCTTCTCCAGCTGGCCCTTGTCGCCGTTCTTTTCCACCGGCTTCTGGTAGTACTCCGCAAAGCGCTTGGGGCTGGAGAACAGGCCCGGCGCCACGATGGAGGTCAGCGCCCAGAACTCCATAAGGTTGTTCTCCAGCGGGGTGCCCGTAATGGCCAGTTTGAAGGTTGCCGGGATCTTCCGGGCGCACTGGTACGCCTTGGACTGGTGGTTCTTCACGAACTGGGCTTCGTCCAGCACCAGTCCGGACCACTCGCGGGAGGCATACGATTCGTAGTCGATCCGGAACAGCGCGTAGGAGGTGATCACGACGTCGGCCCCGCCCAAGGAATCGGCCACGTCCAGTCCGCTCTTGGCAAACGTTTCGCCCACGGTGCGGACGGTGAGGCCCGGGGCGAAGCGCGCCGCTTCCAGGGCCCAGTTGCCCACCACGCTGGTGGGCGCCACCACCAGGAAGGGCGCGACGGCGGCGGGCCGGGTGCCCGGGGCGGCGGCAGCACCGTCGTCGGGCGCTTCCAGCGACGAAGCGGCCTCGACGGCGAGTTCCTTCGCCGCGCACATCAGGGCGAGCGCCTGCACTGTCTTGCCAAGGCCCATGTCGTCCGCGAGGACCCCGCCCAGGCTGTGTTTGTAGAGGAAACTGAGCCAGTTGAACCCTTCGAGCTGGTACGGGCGCAGCTCGGCATTCAGGGAAGCGGGCAGCGGCAGCCCGTCCATGCCGCCTTCCAGGAGGCCGCCCACCGCGGAGCGCCAGGTGGCCGCCTGCTGGTCCACGATCCCCAGCTGCGCCAGTTCGTCCCAGAGGCCGGCCTGGAACCGGCTGATCTGCAGCGGTGCGTCCTTGTTGTCCTGCAGCGAACGGGCCTCTTCGATGAGGGCGCGCAGCTGGTGCAGTTCCGGCAGGTCCAGGGAGAAGTACGCGCCGCTGGGCAGGAGCATCTTGGTCTGGCCGGAAGCAAGGGCGGAGAACACGGCGGCGAAGGACACCGGCTGGCCCTCCAGCGAAATCTGGATGCCCAGGTCGAACCAGTCCCGTTGCTCGGTGGCCTTGGTGGAGATGGACACCACCGGCGCTTCCTCGGCCTCGCGGTAGTCCGCAATGTCCCCGGCGGTCTCCACGTCCACGTCCCGTGCTTCGCGCAGCCGCGGCAGCACCTCCTCGGTGAAGGCGAGGGTGTCCAGTCCCTTCAGCTCGGCGGAGGCCGCCAGCCGGGGCGTGCCCCAGCCGCCAGTGGAGGACTCGCCGAGGGCGGCCACAACCTCCCACGGCTGCCCGATGCCTTCCAGGATGCGGGACTCTGCGGTGTCGTCACGGTAGCCCTGGTCGCCCGGGTGGCGCCACAGGGGCTGGGCCGTCACGTGGTTGCCGCTCTTGTAATGCCATTCCCAATGCAGCCGGACTCGGTGGTCGTTGCCGTAGTTCGCCAGCAGCGACAACGTTGGAATGGCCAGCGTGGGCAGCTCCACCGACTCGTCCCGGGCCGTGACCCGCGCGGTCTGCTTCAGCTTGGGGTAGAAGCCGGTGAGGAACCTGGATTCATCCCTGGCCGGGATATGCAGGGTGCTGCCCGCGGTGACGAATGCCAGCAGCTCCTCGCTCAGGCCGCTTTCCAGGGGTGCCAGGGTAAGGACACCGTCCGGATCGGGCACGCCCGGCAGCGACGCCTCCCCGGTGGTGAAGAAGAGCCCGTGCGCGGGCCGGCCGATCGTCCCCGCGGCCGCCGGATCAATCTCCTCCCCCTCCACGGTGATGGTGGGGGACAACTCCAGGCCGCCGTCGGAACCGCCGCTTTCCGGGGTGGCAGGTACCGGCTGTTCCGTCCCCTCGAGCGGGGTGCCGTACCGGCTCAGGGAAAGCGCGACGGCGGCCGGCGCCTCCGCGAGCCGCACCGGCTCCGAGCCGCGCGCGTTGACCAGGGCGAGCCCGATCTTCCGGGCGTCCGCCAGCAGGCTCCACAGGTTCTTCCCCGAGTAGGAGTTCAGACCCAGCCACAGCCCGGAGGCGTTGTGCATCCGGCTGGCCGCCGCAGAGTGGGATGCCAGGAATTCCTGCAGCCACTCCACGTGTTCCTGGTTCGATTCCCGCCGGAAGTTCAGGTAGCTCAGCGTGTTCCAGGAGACGTCGCCCCGGATCCACTTGCCTTTGGCGCCCATGATCACGGGCCGGGCCTTAAGCTGCCGGACGCTGCGCACCGGATCCCGCCGGCCGGTGTAGGAGAAGTGCGGTGCGGGTTCTTCGATCTCGAACTGCAGCGCCAGCGGCACCCCGCTGCCGGCAGGAGCCGATCCCGGTTTGGCGATCAGCGGGTTGAGGGCCTGCTCCCAGTCGGACAGGACGGCGCCTGCGGGCTGGTGGGACACCTGCGTGGACGTTGACTGTGCCAGCAGCTGGACCCGTGTGGCCGGGTTGTCTTCGGCTGCGAACAGCAGGGCCGCAACATGCTTGCAGTCCTTGCGCACCGGGCAGCTGCACACACCCACAGTGCAGCTCCATCCGCCGCCCTTGCGGACCAGCTTGGCCGTGGTGGAATACGGTGTGTCCGCGCTTCCCCTGACCTTGCCCAGCATCAGCCCGGTAACGGCGTCGAACGATATCCCGGTGACCCGGCTGCCCATGGCATAGGCAAGCCCGGCCGCAAGCGAGCGGTCGTTGATGGCGGGAGTCTGTATTGCCAGTGCCGCACTCTCGTCCGGTTGGGATGGCATGGTGCGCGCTACTTTCAGCAGCCCACGGAAGGGCCGGGTCCGTCGGGTGGTTATCTGATCCATCTTAGTTCGCCCGGCAGCCCGGCCGTGCCGCGGCCCCGGCACCTGCCTCCCATGAAAACTTCGCCTGACGTTCACGTCCCCCTCCACGGGGCGGCAGTTTTACGGACGTAGCGTGAAAAATGTCCGCAGCACCAGCCAGCAGTGAGGGATTCCATGATCACCACCCAGCAGCCCGCCGTCCTGACCAGCAGCAGCATCGAAGCAAGTGATGAGGAAGCAGTGGCGGCCAACGTCAGCGTGGTGGATGCCATGCACACGGCTCTCCTGGCTACTGACGAAATGTCGCCCGTTGCCGTCCGCAGCTACTACGTGGATTTCTACCTCACCCAGGCGCTGGAGGGCGGATTCGCGCAGTACGCTTTCATGTCCGTTGACCGCAACGAGACGGACACCCTCATCCGGGAGGGCATGGCCGGCATGGGTGCCACGGCGCACCTGGACCTGTTCAACCGTGCGGTGGAAACGTACGGGGACCTGTCCGACGAGGACGCGGAGCACTACCTGGACGGGCCGCTGGATGACGACGACGCGGTGCCGGCCGGGGTCCTGGCCATGGAAGAGCTCGACGGCGAGTTCGAGGAACTGCTGGAACGGGAGAACATCACCGCCCTCAACGCGGCGTGGCTGCGCGGCCAGGCGGACCTGCTGGTCCTCGACGACGAAGAGGTGGGCCCCTACATCCACCAGCTCGCCGCCCAGATCCCGGACCTGGCGGAGCGCCAGGCCAGGGCGGCCAAGGAGGCACTGGAGGACGCACCCGACTTCGAAATCATCATCCGTGAACTGTGCAGTATTGCCGGCTACGAGCTGGCCAGGATCACCATGGGCGACCCCAACTACGTGCACAACGGTGTGAAGACCCTCGCGTGGCACTTCAGTACCGACCACGGCGACTTCCTCATGGTCGAGGAGGACGACGAAGCCTTCATGATCAACCCCGAAACCCAGGAAACCGTGGCGGCCGTGGAGTTCGAAGAGGCTGAGGCCGGGCTGGTCGAAGCGTAGGCACCGTCCCGGTCTCTACGCCCGCTTGGTCCTGGAGGCCCGCCTTTGCTGCAACGGTGACAGCGAAGGCGGGCCTTTCCCGTACTCAGACTGCCGAAAGGCGCCCGGGAATCCGGGTTCTCAAAAAACTTTAACGGCACCCGTAACCTTTCCGGACCGCCCGGCGATGTAGGAGGTGATGGGCCCGCCCGGCGGGCCCGAATCACAAGTGTTGTCTACGTTTTGGAGTGTCTTATGTCGTTGTTCACCGTTCTCGCCAGCAGTAAAGTCGCCGCCGGAGTCCTGGCAGCAGGCACCCTGGCCGTAGGTGGAACCGGCGCGGCTGCCGCTTCCGGCGTCCTCCCCGCCGAAGCCCAGCAGACCGCCCACGAACTCTTCGGCGCTCCTGCCCCGAAGCTGGCCGCGGAGGTTGCCTCCGACGCCCTTGAAGGTACCGCCGGCGCCGCAGCCAAGACTGGTGCCGAAGACCTCAAGGCTGCAGCTGCTTCCACGGCGAAGGCAACCGCCTCCGCGGACGCAACTGCTTCCGCCGATGCCGACGCTGAGGTCAGCGAAGACGGCGTTGCTGCCAAGGGCTCCGCGTCCGCCGCCGCCAACTCGGCCGTTGACGCCGCGGGCGCCGCAGCAATCGGCCTGTGCACCGCCTTCACCCACGGTGGCCTTAACGCTGCCTCCGAGGGCTTCTCCTCGCTGAAGATCGCCGCTGAAGGCGAAGCCAACATCGAGGGCTACTGCGCCGACGTCACGGCCGACGCCGATGCCGCAGCGAAGGCTGCCGCATCAGCCAACGGTTCCGCCGCCGTCGACGCCCACCGTCCGGAACTCCCGGCCGTCCCCACCCTCCCTGCTGTTCCGGCCGTTCCCGCCGTCCCCGGCGTGGACGACGCCCCCAAGGTTCCGGCAGTGCCTGCAGTTCCCGCCATTCCGGGCAACAGCGTAGACGTGCCTTCCGTTTCCGCCCGCTAGCACCAGTTGGCTAGGGTGGACTGCGGGAACCGGCCTTTGCCGCCGGGCCCCGCAGTCCACCGCGGCTGGTAAGCCGCAGCCGGCCCAATGCGCCGGCAGCCTGCAGAACAAACCGGGAGAGGCGCGCGCACGCCGGGCCCGGAATGGAGGAGCCGCTGGTACTGGACACGTTGGCCCAAGCAGAAACCGAAGAATTCGAGAACACAGCCGGAGCAGATCCCGCTGTGTTGTTTGCTGCTGCCTACCGGTCCTTCGCCGGCCCGGTCCAGGGCTACCTCAAAGCGCGCGGCGTGGATGATCCCGAGGCTGTGGCCCAGGACGTCTTCCTCGCCTTCTACCCCAGGATCGAAAGCCTCACGGGCGGCCTGCAGGGCGCAAAATCACTGATCTTCTCCATAGCGCACGCCCGCATGGTGGACCACTACCGCCGGCTGGAGCGCAGGCCGCAGCTGACGCCCTACGATCCCCAGGACGACGCCCGGAGATCCCCGTCCGCGGAGGACCAGGCGGTGGAACTCACCGGAGGGGCGGCCGCCATGCTCGAAGGGCTGGCCGGCGAACACCAGGAAGTCCTGGCCCTCCGCATAGTGGCGGACCTGTCCATTGAACAGGTGGCCGCCATCATGGGCAAAAGCACCGGAGCCATCAAGCAGCTCCAGCGCCGGGCCCTCCAAAACCTCAAGGCACAGACGCTCAAAAGAAACCAGGCCAATCATGAGTGACACCGCAGGATCCCGCAGCGAAGGATTCGTTGACCAGCTGCTGCTCGAGGCAGACCTGGACGACGACGGCCAGCTCCGCCCAGCCCTTCTGCAGCTCCGCGCCCTGGGCGCCGACGTTCCCGAGCCCTCGGCCGCCGTCGCGGCGCTGCTCGAGCGTGCCCAGGCCACCGGGTCCAGTGAAACCGGTGCAGCAGCCCCTGCGGCCGCGGCTGAACCCGCCGCGGTGGATTCCCCTGCCGCCGCGGGCGATGACCTGCATGGCGCAACCGGCGCAACCGACTCACCCGGCGACGAGCTTGCCGCGCGGCGCCGGGCGAAGCGCCGTGCTGCCCTTACCGCCCTGGCCGTGGGCGTATCCCTGACCGCCGGCGGTGCTGTTGCTGCCGCATCCGATCAGGGCATCCGCGATTCGATCATCCACCTCAACCACGCCGTGACCTCCTTCGTCACGGGATCCGGGCCCGCCGGGCAACGGCCGGCGCCCGCAACCCCGGTACAACCGGCGGAACCGGCTGTACCTGCGCCGGCCGCACCGGTGAGCCCGGCCGCGGTGCCCACGGCACCTGCGCCGGTTGAGGCACCTGCCGGGCCGCCGGCGTCGGACGCTCCCGCCGTTCCGGAGGGCGTCCCGTCACCGGACGTGACACCGGGCAGGCCTGCGGGCATGCCCGCGCCCGGATCGTTGCCCACGGCCGTCCCCACGGAGGTCACGGACAGGCTGCCCCAGCGGCCGCAGGTGCCACTGCCGGAGGTGCCGCAGCTTCCGCTGCCCACCACGCTTCCGGCAGCCCCCCACCAATAGGCGCCTGCAGCCCGTCTCTGTGCCTGAGGCCTTGCGCCCGCGGACCTGTTCCCCAAACAGCTGTCCCCGCCAAGCCCACGGCCCGGCCAGCCCTAGTAGGCGGCGCCGCTGGCCGTCTGGATCATGCTGCCGGACGGGTCCGCCAGGTACCAGGCGTTGTTGACGCCCTGGCCCAGGACATCGCCGGGCTTGGCGTCCTTGGCGAAGTAGTACAGCGGCATTCCTTCAAGGGTGACCTGCTGCTTGCCGTCCGCCGTGGTGATGGTGCCCAGCTTCCCGGTCACGCCGTCGGCCGACGGTGTGGTGGACGTGGTGGTCAGCGGCGGCCACGCCTTCAGGCAGGCATCGGCGCATGCACTGGTCCCGGAGTCCTTGGTGTCCTTCGTGAAGAAATAGACGCTCATGCCCTTGGCGTCCACCACGATGGTGCCCGCACTGGAGGACGCCGTCTTGAGGTCGACGGCGGGACTCGCGGTACCGGTGGAGGTGGCCGACTGCGAAGCTGACGCAGCAGGCGTCGCCGGGGCGCTCGCCGTGCCGGCCGGAGTGGAAGCCGGCGGTGTTCCGCTGTTTCCGCCGCAGGCGGCCAGCGCAGCAGAGAGGGCCAGAATGGCGAAACCGGCACCCAAACGGGATTTCATGGTTGCTCCTTTGCTGGTGCCCGGCCTCGGATCACCGGACGCTAACCGGTATGACGCTGCCGGGTGAAGAATGGTTCAAGGCGGCGGCAAAACAGGGGAGGCCGGTGCGGTTGAACCATTTGCCCGGAAACGGCGTCTCAATGGGCAAACAGCGAATGAACGCGGGCAGGAGGATGGGATGTCGCTCGACGAGGACGCGGTGGAGTCCCTCTACCGCGAACACGGCACGGCGCTGCGCCGGTTCGTGCTCAGTGCCTCGCGGGACCCGCAGCTGGCCGAGGACGTGGTGCAGGAAACCGTGCTCCGGGTCTGGCAGCAGGCGCCCGATATCAACGGCAGCATCCGCAGCTATCTCTATCGGACGGCCAGGAACATCATGATCGACAACTACCGGCGCGCCCAGCGCCGCCCCGCCGAAACGCTGGAGGGCGAGCCCGCCCGCCAGGCCGGGGTCATGGAGCGCGTGGACGGCCTGCTGAACCGGGTGCTGATCGAGGAAGCCCTCCTGCGCCTCAGCAAGGAACACCGGGACGTCCTGGTTGCCCTGCACTACAGACGCTTCACGGTCAACGAGGCCGCCGCCCAGCTCAACATCCCCAGCGGCACCGTGAAGTCCCGTGCCTACTACGCCGTGCGGGCCCTGCGGACCATCCTGGACGAGATGGGGGTGGAACCATGACCCCGGACCCCCACCACCTGCTGGGGGCCTACCTGCTGGGCGGGCTCGACGCCGGAGACCGGGCGGCGTTCGAATCCCACCTTGGGCAATGCCGCGCCTGCCGGGACGAACTCGCCGGGCTGGAGACACTTCCCGCGTTGCTCGACGCCCTTCCCGTTCCGGACGCCCTTGCCCTCACTTCGGTGCCCGGTGCCACGGAACCGGATGCCACGGAGCCAGGTGCCGCGGATCCCTGGCCTGCGGCCGGACTGGCCGGCGCCCTGCCCACGGTCAACCCCGGCCCAGCTGCAGACCAGGTCCCTGCGCCGCAGCCGCTGCTGCACGAACTTGCGCGCCGGCGCCGGAAAGCACGACGGCGATGGGCGGCGCTCGCGGGCGCAGCCGCCGCTGCCTGCCTTGCGGTGGGCCTGGCCGTGGGGCCGCTGCTGGTGCGGGCGCCGCAGCCTGACGCCACGTACTCGGTGCAGTCCGGGGGTGGGCTGCAGTTCAGCATTGACCTGGCCCGGAAGACCTGGGGGACTGAGCTGGCGGTGAACGGCAGCAGCCTGCCGTCCGATGGCACGCTTTCGCTGTGGGTAAGGGACCGCGACGGCGGCGAGGACCGCGCCTGCGCCTGGACGGCCACGCCCAGCGGCCGGGTGAAGGTCACCGGCGCCACACCGATCCAGCTGGGCAGGATTTCCAGTGTGGAATTGCGGGACGGGACGCAGCAGGCGGTCGCCGTCATCACCGTTCCCTAGGCCGTGCGGCCGTGGTGCTCCCGGAACTCCGCCTGGAGGCCGGCGTCCTCGCAAGCCCGCGCGAACGCCTCGATCCTCTTCTCGATCTCCCGGCCCAGCAACCAGGTGCCGATCTTTTCCATCACGGGCCGCAACAGCGCCGGGCGACAGGAAAAGGTGTACTTCCAGACGGCCCGGGTGCCGCCGTCGTCCGCCGTGAAACGCCAGCCCCCGCCGAAGTTTTCAAAAAACCAGGGGCCGGCCACCATGGTCATTCCCACGTTCCGGGGCGGCGCGTAGGAGACGTACTCGCTGACCATCACCAGGCCCAGGCGGGACCGCGTCCGGGTCCTGACGCCTTTGCCGGCCTGGGCTGCACCGTCCAGGAAGCCCTGCGCGGAGATGAACGGGTCCCACTTCAGCCGGAAGGAACCCGTGGTCTGGGAGAAGGCGAACGCCGTCTCCGGGTCGGTGCGGATATGGCGTTCAGCGCGTACCTGGGGCATGGTCCAACCCTAGCGACACCCACAGCAACCCGGGCCGCGCCGGAACGGGTCGTGGCGGCGGCCATGCCCGGCCACCCCGGTCCGTCCCGCCGGCCTACTTGATCATCCGGGCCATCTTGGCCCGCACAATCATGTACACGCCGTAGCAAATCAGCCCTGCCCCCACCGCAGCCAGGAGGTAGATTCCCATGGGCTGGTCCCGCAGGCCGCGCAGGCCGCCGTCCAGGCCCGTGGACTGCTCCGGATGGGATTGCCACGCGGCAACCGCAATCAGCAGCCCGGTCAGCAACAGCACCGTCCCCTTGGCAACGTAGCCGGCGACGCCCAGCACCGAGACGGCGGTCCTGGCCGTTGAATTGCCGGGCAACACCAGGTGCTTTTCGAAGGATTTCCGCAGCCCGCGGATGGCATACACGACGCCGGTGACGGCGATGGCGGTCCCCAGCAGTACCAGCAGGGCGACGCCGCCCGGAGCCTTCATCAGCGAGAAGGTCAGGTCGCTGGCGGCCTTTCGGTTGTCTTCGTCAGATCCGGTGCCCATGGCAAAGGACATCAGTGTCAGGGCCAGGCCGGCGAACACCACTGCCTGCGCTGCGGCCTTGGCCTTGTTGGCGGCCTTCTGCTTGGCGGGGAGGTGGGTGTAGTCAAAGATGGCATCGCTGGCCTGCCAGATGGCCAGGGCTGCGCAGGCGGCGAAGCTGGCCCACAGCAGGAACGGCCCGGCCGGCTGGGTGGCCATCTCGGCAACGGCCCCGCTGAAGTCCGCGCTGCCGGTGCCACCGGTGGCGAGGCGGATGGCTATGGCACCCACCAGGAGGTGCAGTATGCCGCTGGCCGCGAATCCCGCCCTGGCCAGCACTTCCAGTGCCCGTGAGTTGGTGACGGTTTCGGCCGCATCAGCGGCCTGCTTCAGTTCTCTTTTGATGGCAGTTCCTTTGTGCGTGCGCCGGACGGCGGCGCTGTGGTTCACCAGTGTGCGTGCCCCACACAAGGTAATCGTGCCACGCCGGTCCGGATCATGGGGAGGGATCCCCATCGCCCCGGTCCGGTGGTTGTGCAACCATAAGCTTCAGCGATTCACACTCACCGCGAACCACCGGGGGAAACACCATGACTTTTTACGGCGCTGACGTCAGCCAGCTGCGGGCGCTGGCCAAGGCAGTGGACCAGGCCGCCTCCCTGCTGAGCAGCCGGGCAGGTTCGCTTCAGGGCCAGATCCAGTCCGCGCCGTGGAAAGGGGCCGACGGCGCCCGCTTCCGCCAGGACTGGAGCTCCAGCCACCGGCCCAACCTGGAAAAGGTGGTCTCCAGCCTGCGGGCCAACTCCAAGATCCTGATGAAGCACGCGGACGAGCAGGAGAAGTCTTCCAACTCCTCCGGCGGAGGCGGCGGGGGCGGCACCTGGGACCGGATCAAATCCCTGGCAGGGCAGGCGCGGGACTGGCTGCAGGAACAGGCAGCAGCCGCCGCGGCCGCGGCCGAACACCGCAAGGAACTGGAGTCCGGCCTGGACCGGATGCTCAACGCCAGCCCCGAGGAGCAGGCCAAATGGTGGGCAAGCCTGTCCGAGGCTGACCGGAAGTACCTGATCGAGGGTGAAGGCGAGGACGGTCCCTTCGCCAAGGACCTTATGCGCATGGACGGCGGCATTCCCGAGTCCGCCCAGCAGCAGGCCAAGGAACACCTGCAGGAACTGGCCAAGGCGGACATTCCGGTTTACACGGAGACCGGCAAAGCCTCCATCGAGGCCCGCGTCGCCTGGGTTCACGGCGGTGCCGAAGTGGGCACCGAGGTGGTGGAGAACGCGGACGGTTCCGCCACCATGAAGGTCTACGGAAACATGGGCCTGGGCGTCAACGACACCTCGGGCACGGCCGGCGTCACCCTGAGCGGCGAGGTCTCGCGGGAGTACAAGTTCGGCAGCGTGGAGGAAGCCATGGCTGCGCGGGCCCAGATGTACCGGGACCTGCCGCCGGACAGCATCGGCGACATCAAGGACGTCGCCGGCAACCCGCCCGGCTACGTCCTGGACACCATCAACGATGCCGCCGGAGACAACGGCTCAACCGGCCAGACGGACAAGGCCAAGGGCACGCTGTCCCTCGAGGCAGAGGGCGAGAGCGGGGCAGCCTCCGGGTCAGCCAAGCTGGACCTCTCCTACGAACGGAACCTCACGGACGGCACGGCCACCGCCAGTGGCGAAGTGTCCGCCCAGGGCAAGCTCAACCTGGACGGACGGACCTTCGAGGCATCCGGCAAGGGCGGCCTGCAGGTCAACATGGACAAGGGCAACAACATCGATTCCGTTACGGTCTCGATGGAAGGCACCGTGGCGCAGGGCGTCACCGAGGGCACCGACGTGAAGGCAGCCAAGGTGGAATCCTCCGTGTCCGCCGGTACCCAGGGCACAGTGAAGATCAACGTGGACTACACCCCGGAGAACCGGGCCGTGGTGGACAGCTACCTGCGCAACGTGGCCCTCGGCAACGACTACGGTGCGGCGCGTGACGCCGCCAAGCTGTACGAGGCCGGCTCGGCCACCGTCCAGGTCAACAGCGTAGTGACCGCCTCCAACGAGGCCGGCTTCGACGTGAAGCTGGGCGAGGTGGAGGTCAAGACCGAGAGTTCGGCCACCACCAACGTGTCCACGTACTATAAGGTCCCCAACGACACCAAGCTCGAGAGGCTCTGAACCCATGTCAGTGCACATCGAATCCCCGCTGGGGTTTACCGCAGACTTCCCTGAGTACACCCAGGTCCTGGATGATTCCAGCGCCGGTCCCAACACCGAGCAGTACGGCCTGCTGGGCGGAGTCCTGGTCACCGTCATCAAGGACGACAACTCCGTGCAGGACGCGCCGCAGGCCACGGGCTGGGCGCACCTGATGGCAGGGTTCTACCTGGAAGAGCGCGGCGGAACCCTGCTGGCTGAAGGGGAGCTCGGACTGCCGGGCAAGTCCGCGTACGCCGTGGTGGCTGGCTACAGCGACGCCCAGGGCTCACCCAAGGTGGCTGCGACGGTCGGCGTGCTGGAAAACGGCCGGTTCATCGGCGTCGTGGTGATCTGGCCCTACACCAGCCCCGAAGCGGAGCCCCGCCTGGACCTGCTGAAAGACGTCGTCTCCGCCATCAGCGTCAGCTGAATTCTCCAGCCGGAGTGGTTGCCGCGCCCGGCTGTCAGGCCTGGCGCCTGCGGTAGCAAAGATCGAAGATCAGGCGGCCGGCTTCGTGGGCTTTCGCCTCGAAACTGGTCCTGATCCTGCCTTCGAACCGGGGAGCCCAGCCGCCGGTCTCATCCACGCCCTCGTTGGGGCCGGTGTGGCCGGTGCTGACCGGCGCCCGGCCCTCACGGACGGGAGCACCGCCCACCACGGATTCGACGCCGGACTGCCACACCTGCGTCAGCGGGCTCTCCGGTCCGCGGCGCTCGCCCGTGTGCAGGTTCTCGAAGTCCGCGGACCCCGCCATCACGTCGCGGACGTGGATGGCGTAGTTGGACCAGTCCGTGGCAATCCGGAACAGTCCGCCGGGCTTCAGGGCACGGGAGGCCAGCCCCGCGAACTCGGGCTGGATGAGCCGGCGCTTATGGTGCCGGGACTTGTGCCACGGGTCCGGGAAGAAGACCCAGAGTTCGTCGACGGAGCCTTCGGGCAGCATGGTGGCCAGCACCTCGGGGGCGTTGGCCTCCACCACGCGGACGTTGGTCAGTCCCCGGCCGTTGATCTTGATGATGGTGTTGGCCAGGCCGGGCGTGTAGACCTCGACAGCCAGGAAATCCGTGTCCGGGTTCTGTTCGGCGGCATGGCAGATGGCATCGCCCAGGCCCGAGCCGATTTCCACAACCAGCGGCGCCTTGCGGCCAAACTCAGCCTCGGCGTCGAACGTGTAGTCCGGGTGGACCGACGTGTTGGCGACGTGCCGGGGGACGTCCACGGCCCACCGTTCTGCGTGCTCCTCCCAGGCTGCCTGGCGCCGGCCCTGGAGTCGGGTGCCGCGGCGCACGAAGCTGACTGGCCGTCCACCATAGGTGCCGAAGGACGCCTGCGTTCCGGGCGTCACCGGCCTGGGGACGTGCGGCTGCTGGGGGTTTTCGGGGGAATCGCTCATCCTTCCCAGAATACCGGAGCAACGCCGGCCGCCTCCGGGCCGCGCGCCTCCGCCCCACCTACCCGGGCCCCGCTATTGGCCGGCCTCGCCGGCCGCCCGGCCCCGCCACTCGCCGGTGGCCGGATGGACCCGCGAACCCGGATGGAACCTGCGGGATCAGTAGAACAGCATGGGCACATACCTCAGCGAGAGGACCAGGGCGATCACGAAGAGGACGCCGGACACACAGAGTGATGCCACCGCCAGCCCCCAACCGCCCGACCGGCCGGTGGACTTCCTGATGACGGATACAGCCAACGGGACTGACACGAGCCAGCAGCTCAGCGGCAGGCTCAGGAACACCAGCGGCGCCACCCAGGGCGCATGCGGCGGGCCTTCGTCCGGGTAGGTCATCAGCACCGCGATAAACGCCAAAGGACTTGAAATGTAGAGTGTGGCCGGTGCGACGATGGCCAGTACCAGGCTGGCGATGGCCTTGGCGGAAACCCGCTGTCCGGGGACGGGCGGAGTGGACTCTTGAAGGGGCTGCGCGCTCATGTTCTCCCTGCTGGGCCGGATCGGCCGGTAGTTGGCAGCGGACGGGGTGGAGGACTTCGTTTGGCAGTGGTCCGCGTCTCCAAACTAGGAAACCGCCTGCCGTGCCAAAAGCCACCGGCTCCCGTATGTGGATAACTTCCGGGTGCGGGGTTGGCAGCGGAGGGTTGCGGGAGCCCGGGCGGGGACCCGCAAGCGCCGGTGCTGCAAGAATGGGCGGGTGACGGAAGCGACGAATGCCGGGGCAATGAAGCGGCGGCAGCAGGACGGGCCACAGGAACCGGGGGAACTGAGCCCAAGGAAGCGCCCAGGCGGCAGCAGCCTGGTTGATGCCGAGACCGACGAGACGCCCGCCGCCGCACCCACCCGGGTAGGGAACCGCAGGCAGCTGGCCTATTTGGGACTGTGCCTGGTGCTGATCGGGCTGAACCTCCGGACCGTCTTCTCCAGTTTCTCGGCGGTGCTTCCCGAGGTTACGGCGCAGGCATCCCTGCCCGGGTGGGCCATCGTGGTGCTCACGACGGTGCCGGTCACGTTACTGGGGGTGTTCGCGCCGCTGGCCCCGGTGCTGGCGCGGAGGTTCGGCGCAGAACGTGTGCTGCTCGGTGCCATGGCCGTGCTGACCGCAGGGCTGCTGCTGCGTCCGGCAGACCCCGGGATTCCCGGCGGCCACCTGACGGGCCTCCTCGCCGGGACGGCGGCGTGCGGTGCGGCCATCGCCCTGTGCAACGTCTTGCTTCCCGGCCTGGTCAAACGCGACTTCCCGCACCGGCTGGGCCTGATGGGCGGGCTGTATACCACGGCCATCTGTGCCTCGGCCGCGTTGGGGGCCGGCTTCACCTTCCCCGTCTACGCGGCAGCGGGGGAGTGGACTGTGGCGCTGTGGTTCTGGGCGCTGCCGGCCGCCGTCGTGCTTCTTCTCTTCTTCCCGGTGGCCCTGCGCCAACATCCAGCCCGTCATCAGGCTGTCAGGGACGGCGTGAACGTGTGGCGTTCAGCGGTGGCCTGGCAGGTCACCATCTTCATGGTGCTGCAGGCCATGATGTCCTTCAGCGTCTTCGCCTGGCTGGCCCCCATCCTGCGTGAACGCGGCGTGGACGGGGCCACTGCCGGGCTGATCGTCTCGGTGAGCATCATCCTGCAGATGCTGGGTTCGTTGTTCGCTCCCGCCCTGGCGGCACGGTTCCGGGACCAGCGGGCCATTAACACGGTGGTGGCCCTGATGACGGGCGGGGGCTTCGCGCTGAGCATCTTCGGGCCGCTGGACCTGGTCTGGGTGTGGGCAGGCCTGCTGGGGCTGGGGCAAGGCAGCCTCACCGCGGTGGCCCTCACCATGATCATGCTCCGCACCCGCGACGGGCACACCGCCGCGCACCTGTCCGGCATGATGCAGGGCGTCGGGTACGGCCTGGGCTCCACCGGCACCCTGCTGGTGGGGCAACTGCATCAGGGAACAGGGTCCTTTGCCGCCGCCGGCAACATGTTCCTGGCGGTGGGGCTGCTGGCCGCCGTTTTTGGCTACCGTGCCGGCCGCAACCGGTACGTGGGGTAGGTGGCTGTGCGCGACTCCACCCTTCCCGCAACAGAGCCCACCGCCGGCATCCTGCAGCGGCCCTACCTGTGGGTCACGGTGGGGACCTGCGCCCTGGTGTTCCTGGCTGCCTTCGAATCGCTGGCGGTCACCACCATCATGCCGCTGGTCAGCCGCGAACTGGACGGCGGAAGCCTCTACGCCCTCGCCTTCGCCGGCCCCCTGGCCACGGGGGTAATCGGCAATGTGGCCGCCGGCAACTGGTCCGACCGCCGCGGCCCCACCGTACCCCTCTACGCCTCCGTGGCCCTGTTCGTAGCTGGCCTCCTGATCGCGGGCACGGCCGTGTCCATGCCAATGCTCGTGGCCGGCAGGCTGGTCCAGGGCCTCGGCGGCGGCGCCCTGACAGTGGCGCTCTACGTCCTGGTGGCGCGGATTTTTCCAGGTGCGCTCCACCCCAAGATCTTCGCGGCATTCTCGGCGGCCTGGGTGATCCCCTCGCTCATTGGCCCGTTTGCCGCCGGCATCGTGGCCCAGGTCTTCAGCTGGCACTGGGTCTTCCTGGGCGTCGTGGTCCTCGTCATTCCGGCTCTGCTCATGATCGCCCCGGTGCTGAAGGGGATGGACCGGCCGGGGGCTGCGTCACCTGCAGCGCCCTGGGCCATCGGCCGGCTGGGCTGGGCGGCGCTCGCCGCCGTCGCGGTGCTGGGACTGAACCTGTCTGCCGAGGTCCGGATCCAGGGCTTTCCGGCCGCCACCGCGGTCCTGGCCGTCGCCGCCGTCGCACTTGCCCTTGCGGCCGTCCGGCCACTGGTTCCCCGCGGCACCCTCCTCGCCCGGCGCGGGCTGCCGAGCGTCATCCTGGCCCGCGGACTGGCGTCAGCCTCGTTCTTCGGCGCCGAGGTATACCTGCCGTACCTGCTGATCGAGCAGTATGGCTTCTCGCCCACCTTCGCCGGACTCACCCTGACCGGCGGCGCGCTGGCGTGGGCGGGTGCCGCGGCCGTCCAGGGCCGGCTGGGCGATCGACTGTCCCATCGCGGCGCGGTCCGCACCGGAGCGTTCATGGTCCTCGGCGCCGTGATCCTTGCGTTGGCCACCACCGCGCTGCACTGGCCCGCCGCCGTCGCGATCGTGGGCTGGATCTTCGCCGGCGGCGGCATGGGCCTGCTTTATCCGCGGCTCAGCGTGATGACCCTGGCGCTGTCCACGAAAGACAACGAGGGCTTCAACTCCTCGGCCATGTCCATCTCCGACTCCCTTGGCGGGGCGCTGGCCCTGGCCACCACGGGCATCGTCTTCACGGCGTTCACGACGACGGCGGCCTCCTTCGCCGGGGTCTTCACCTTCGCGGCAGTGATCGGCGTAGCCGCGGCGGCGGTGGCGCCGCGGGTCGCCTCCCCCACCCCTGAGTTTTTGGGCAGATAACGGGACTTCGGGGGGCCGGAAGTCCCGTTATCTGCCCAAAAACTCTTACGGGGAGGCGGAGGGGGAGAGGCAGCCGGTCAGCGGAGCCGGGTGGCCCGCAGCACGACGTCCGCGATGGTGGCCTGCTGGCCCTCCGGCCCTGTGACCGGGCGCTCCCGGCTGGTCAGCACTTCCACCTGCCAGCCAGGCTCCTCCAGGGACAGTTCCCGGACCAGGTCCTCGCCCTTGTAGAACATGTCCCCGTGGTGGTGCCCGCCGCCCCACGGCGGCAGCCGGTCCGGGTGGTGGCCAACCACCAGGAGCGTCCCGCCGGGTTTCACCGCCGCTGCTGCGGTCCGCAGCGGAAGCCGCCAGTCGAGATCCTCGGAGTGCAGGAACTGTGAGGTCACCAGGTCGAAGGCGCCTTCAGGCTGCCACCGCTCCAGGTCGGCCTGCTGCCACCTGATGCGGCTGGCCGGCGCACCATCCGCAGCATGCACGCTTTCGCGGGCGAACACTGCTTTATCGTGGGACTGCGCCCGTTCCAGGGCAACCGCCGAGACGTCGACGGCGGTGACCGTCCAGCCGTGATGGGCCAGCCAGATGGCGTCGGCACCTTCGCCGCAGCCCAGTTCCAGCGCCTGTCCCGGCTTCAGGCCGCCGGCCTCGCGGACCAGCTGCGGATTCGGGTTGCCGCTCCACAACTGGGTCTTGGTGCGGTACCGCTCGTCCCATGCCGTGGCCGGGTCGATGGCTGCCCTGGTGACGTCCCCTCCGCTGGAGGTGCCGTCGTCGTGCGTTTCATGGTGGTGCGCCGCGTGTTCGCTCATGCCTCAACCCTGCCTTGTGCCTTGCGGAGTGGCAACGCCTGGCGGGGCCCCGGGTGCACTGCCACGAAAACGCCGGTGGCGCCGGGATGCTAGAATAGTGGAACTTGATGTGCAGTGATGCCCTGGTAACCCTTCATTTAGGGGACGGGGCTTTTTTCATGTGAGAGGCACATCCTGCGTCGATGAACGCGTTCCATTTGGTCCCGGCCGCCGTCCTGAAAACGGCAGCGTGCCGGTTTGACCACCTGACTTTTCTTCGGCGAACCCCTGTGCCAACCGGCGCACGGGGCCGATATCCGCACGGATACCGCCAGAAAGACCTTTGAGTTTATGACTACTTTTGCTGCCCTTGGCACGCCCAAAGCACTCGCCGAAACCCTTGCCGCGCAGGGAATCGAGTCTCCGTTCCCCATCCAGGTCAAGACCCTCCCGGACACCCTGTCCGGCCGTGACGTCCTGGGCCGCGGCCGTACCGGCTCCGGCAAGACCATCGCCTTCGCCATCCCGCTGGTGGCCCGCCTGGCCGAGCGCGAAGCCGCGTACTTCCGCAAGCCCGGCCGCCCCATGGGCCTGGTGCTGGCGCCCACCCGTGAACTGGCCACCCAGATTAACGCCACCATCGAGCCGCTGGCCAAGGCCGCCGGCCTGAACACCACCGTGATCTACGGCGGTATCTCCCAGGCCCGCCAGGAGAAGGCGCTGCGCGCCGGCGTCGACATCGTCATCGCCTGCCCCGGCCGCCTGGAGGACCTGATCCGCCAGCGCATCCTCAGCCTCGAAGCCGTGGAAATCACCGTCCTCGACGAGGCCGACCACATGGCGGACCTCGGCTTCCTGCCTGTGGTCAAGAAGCTCATGGACATGACCCCCAGCCAGGGCCAGCGCCTGCTCTTCTCCGCCACCCTGGATAACGGCGTGGACAAGATCGTCCAGCGTTACCTGTCCAACCCGCTGACCCACTCCGTGGATGATCCGCAGGCCGCGGTGACCACCATGGAACACCATGTGCTGGTGGTCAACGACCAGACCGTGAAGAAGCAGCTGATCGTGGAGCTTGCCTCCGGTGCCGGCCGCCGCGTGCTCTTCATGCGCACCAAGCACCACGCCCGCAAGCTGGCCAAGACCCTCACCGACGCCGGGATCCCCGCCGTCGACCTGCACGGCAACCTCTCGCAGAACGCCCGCGACCGCAACCTCGCCGAGTTCTCCAACGGTGACGTGCGCGTGCTGGTGGCCACCGACGTCGCTGCCCGCGGTGTGCACGTGGACGACGTCGAACTGGTCATCCACGTGGATCCGCCCACCGAGCACAAGGCGTACCTGCACCGCTCGGGCCGTACCGCCCGCGCCGGTTCCGACGGAACCGTGGTGACGCTGACCCTGCCGGAGCAGCAGACGGACGTGAAGAAGCTGATGAAGGCCGCCGGCGTTGAGGTCACCTTTGAGCGCGTCACCGCGAACTCCCCGATCGTGGGCGAACTGACCGGTGAGATCGCCGACAAGGTTGACCCCCGCACCCGGGCCGCGCTGCTGGCTGCGAAAGCTCCCCAGCAGGGAGGCGGCAAGTCCACCGGTGCGAACGCCGAGCGCAAGCGGGCCCGCCGCCAGGCGTCTCCGTCGGCCGGGGGCCGTGGTGGACGCGGCGGCAGGGGCAAGGTCTCCGCCGAACCCACCCGCACTGACGTTCCCCGTGCCCAGCGCCGGGCCGCAGCCTTCGAAGGCCGCACTGAGGCCCGGGCCGCCGTCGACGCCGTGCGGGAGCAGAACGAGGACCGCGCAGTGGCGGCAGCAGCTGCCCGGCGCAATGCCCGCGGCCGTGGCACCGCCAGCACCCACCGCAACGACGTCCCCGCAGCAGGCGGCCGCGCAGCTGCCGGGCGCGGTTCGGACGGACGTTCTTCGGATGGCCGCACCGATTCACGCATTACCCGCAGCGAGGCGCCCCGCGGCGGATCCGGCCGTCCTGCGTCGGGCGGCGGGCAGCGCAGTGGACGCCCGGCTACCGGCCAGCGTGCAGCAGCCGGCGCGTCCGGCGGCCGTGGCCAGCGTTCCGCCGGAGCAGCCGGTGGCGGTTCCAAGGCAGTCTGGTCCTCCAACACCGGTGGCACCTCGGGTGGTTCCTACAGCGCCGGCAACGGCGGCTCGGGCAACGGTTCCGGCCGTCCGGCGCGCAGCGGTCCCCGCCGCGCGTCCGCGCCTGCGTCGAACGAGCGCCGCGGCCGCTAACCCCCGCCAGCTCTAAAAACTACAGCGGTGGTTGAGCTTGTCGAAACCCGGTTTCGACAAGCTCAACCACCGCTTTTTTGGTTTACCAGCCGCGGGCGCGCCATTCCTCCAGGTGCGGCCGCTCGGCGCCCAGGGTGGTGGGCTTGCCATGGCCGGGATGGACGACGGCGGTGTCCGGGTAGGGGCCGAACAGCCGCTCGGTGACGTCGTCCAGGAGTTGGGCGAACCGTTCAGGGTCTTTCTGGGTGTTGCCCACGCCGCCCGGGAACAGTGAGTCGCCGGAGAAGATGTGCGCCGGCCCTTCAGGGTCCTCGTACACGAACGCGATGGAACCCGGTGTGTGGCCGCGCAGGTGCACCGCCGTCACGTCGAACCCGTCGAAGTTGCCTACGTCGCCGTGGCTTAGCCGCACGTCCACCGGAACGGGCAGCGCGTCGGCGTCGTCCGTTCCCGCCGCGGTGCGCGCACTCGTGGCGTCCACCAGTTCCTTCAGCGCCCGAACGTGGTCCCAGTGCTGGTGCGTGGTGGCGATCAGCGCCAGCTTCGGTTCAGCTTTGGTGTCCGCGGCTCCGTCAGCGATGAGCTGCCGGATGGCCGGGAGGTCGTCGGCGGCGTCGATCAGCAGTTGGGCGCCGCTCTCCTTCGCCGTCAGCAGGTAGACGTTGTTGTCCATCTCGCTGACGGAGATGCTGCGGATGGTCAGTGCCGGCAGGTCGTACAGAAGTGAGTCCATAGGCTTCAGTCTAGGGACGCCCGGTGCCCGGGCTCCGGCGCCCGTGCTCCGGCGCCCGTGCTGCCTTGCAGCCGTTGCTGGCGTTAAAGACCCAGCGGCAGGGTTTCGGAGTAGACCTGCTTGGAGGGCGGTCCGGCCAGGATCTCACCCAGGGAGCTTTTGCCCTCCGGAGTGGTGCGCCACGCGGCGTAGTCGTCGTGGTCCTGCGTGGTGGCCCAGGTTTCCACCACCAGGATGTGGCAGGGATCGGCGTCGTCAACCAGCGCCTCGATGCCCTGGTTACCGGGCCAGGCGCGGGTGGCGGCGAGCGTTTCGGCCAGGTACTTCGCGGCCTCATCCCGGCGGGCGGGATCGATCCGGACCTCAAAATGGACAATGGCGGGCATGGTGCTCCTTGGCTTGTGGGAGTAGGGCCGGTCCAGCCAACCCTACTGCCTGCAACCACAGCCGTGACCGCATTCTTCCCCCGCGAACACCGGTGCAACCCCGCCATTGCAGCCGTTGGCCGCATCACGGGCCGCCGTGACCGGATTCATAAAAGTCTGCCCTTCAGTGGACGCGTTGATAGCGTCGAAAGCCAAGCCAGACTCAATGCGACGCCCGGCCTGATCTTCATTCGGTGTGCCCTGAGCGGCACCGTACGCCCGGCGTCTGGACCGCAGCCTCAAAACTGGAACGGGATCTGATGAGCCAGAATGCAGTACCGCCCGTGGACACCACGGGTCCTGAGAAAGAAGAACGAAAGCCGCCCGCGAACGGCGGAAACACCAACCACAGCGCCGGCCCGGCGGCCAAAACCCGGGTCAACAAGACAGTCTTTTTGGGCTCCGCCACGGGAGTGGTGGCTATTGCCCTGTGGGCCATCGTGGCCAAGGACAACGCGGAGGCGGTCATCGGGGCCATGGTGGGCTGGGTGTCCACCAACATGGGCTGGTACTACTTCATG
Source organism: Pseudarthrobacter chlorophenolicus (assembly GCF_000962805.1). Classification (GTDB taxonomy): domain Bacteria; phylum Actinomycetota; class Actinomycetes; order Actinomycetales; family Micrococcaceae; genus Arthrobacter; species Arthrobacter chlorophenolicus_A. Next base: position 176,645 of record NZ_JZTW01000006.1, read on the forward strand.
ATCGTCACCGCGGTAGTTATTTTCGTCCTGGTGGCCGCCTTGTCCCGGGTAGGCAAGACGAAGCTCGGGCCGGACCACTCCAAACCACAGTTCGGCATGTTCACCTGGGCGGCGATGCTGTTTGCCGCCGGCATCGGCATCGACCTGATGTTCTTCTCCGTTTCTGAACCGGTCAGCCAGTACCTGGCCCCGCCGCAGGGCGAGGGCGGAACCGCGGAGGCCGCCCGCCAGGCCCTGGTGTGGACGCTGTTCCACTACGGCATCACAGGCTGGGCGCTGTATGCCCTTATGGGGCTCGCGCTGGGCTACTTCTCCTACCGGCACAACCTGCCGCTCAGCATCCGCTCCGCCCTCTACCCCATATTTGGCAAGAAAATAGAGGGGCCGGTGGGGCACGCGGTGGACATCGCGGCGCTCCTTGGCACCATCTTCGGGATCGCCACTTCGCTGGGCATCGGCGTCGTCCAGCTCAACTACGGGCTGAACTTCATGTTCGGCATTCCGGAGAACCTGGCCGTGCAGATCGGCCTGATCGTCCTGTCCGTGGTGATGGCCACCGTGTCCGTGGTCTCGGGCGTCGAGAAGGGCATCCGTCGGCTCTCCGAACTCAACGTGATCCTGGCCGTAGCCCTGATGCTTTTCGTCCTGGCCACCGGTAAGACCAGCTTCCTGCTGGACGGGATCGCCCAGAACATCGGCGACGTCATGAGCCGGTTCCCCGCCATGACCCTGGATACCTTCGCCTATGACCGGCCCACGGACTGGATGAACGCCTGGACCCTGTTCTTCTGGGCCTGGTGGATTGCCTGGGCGCCGTTCGTCGGGCTGTTCCTGGCCCGCATTTCCCGCGGCCGCACCATCCGCCAGTTCGTCCTGGGCACCATGACCGTGCCCTTCATCTTCATCGTGCTGTGGATCTCCATCTTCGGAAACTCCAGCCTTGACCTGATCATGAACGGCAATGCGGCGTTCGGCGAGGCGGCCATGAGCCACCCGGAACGCGGCTTCTACAGCCTGCTGGAACAGTTCCCCGCCGTACCCGTCACCGCCGCAGTGGCCACGTTCACCGGGTTGCTCTTCTACGTGACCTCGGCCGATTCCGGCGCCCTGGTGATGTCCAACTTCACCTCACACCTCAAGGACGCCGATTCCGACGGCCCCGAGTGGATGCGCGTCTTCTGGGCCGTGGCCACCGGCCTGCTGACCCTGGCCATGCTGACGGTGGGCGGCGTACCCACCCTGCAGAACGCCACCATCATCATGGGACTGCCGCTCTCGCTGCTGCTGGTACTGATCATGCTGGGGCTCTACAAGGCGCTGCGGGTGGAGAACTCACTCAATGACAGCTACCGCGCCAGCCTGCCCGGCATCATCACCGGAAGGTCCCTGGACCAGCGCGGCGGACGGACCTGGCGGCAGCGGCTCACCCGCGCCATGAGCTACCCGGGCCGCAAACAGACAACCCGCTTTGCCGAAACCGTGGCGCTGCCGGCGCTGAAGGACGTCGAGGCGGAGCTCAAGTCCCAGGGCGCCGAGACGTCGCTGACGGTAGCCACGGTGGAGCCCTGCGGCATCCAGAGCATCGACCTGCAACTGGCAATGGGGGAAGAGCGGGCGTTCAAGTACCAGATATACCCGGTCCAGTACGAGACACCCAGCTACGCCACCCGACGCGCCGATCCGGAAGACCGCTACTACCGGATGGAGGTGTTCTCGCAGGAAGGCAGCCACGGCTACGACCTCATGGGATACACCCGGGAACAGGTCATCACCGATGTCCTGGACCACTACGAGCAGCACCTTGAATTCCTGCACCTGAACCGTGCAGCACCTGGAAATACCGTCCTGGTCGAGGACCAGGTGGCTAAAGACAATTGGGAATCAGATTTCGACATGCAGGAGGAAACGAAATGAGCGCCTCAACGCTATTCATCGGCGGCACGTGGACCGGAGCGTCCGACGGCGGCACACGGGACATTCACTGCCCGGCGGACGGCGAGCTGGTGGGCACCGTCGCCGAGGGGACGGCTGACGACGCCGGCCGGGCGGTGCTGGCCGCACGCGCTGCCTTCGAAGGCGGCGAGTGGTCCGGGAAGTCTCCGCTGGAGCGCGGCTCTTTCCTGCTCAAGGTGGCCGCCCGGCTGCGCGACCGCAAGGCCGAGTTTGCCCGCGCCGAAACGCTGGACACGGGCAAGCGCCTGGTGGAAAGCGAGATCGATATGGACGACATCGCCAACTGCTTCGAATACTTCGGCAAGCTGGCCGGGCAGGAATCCGGCCGCCTGGTGGATGCCGGCAGCCCCACGGTGGTCAGCCGCATCGAGTACGAGCCGGTGGGCGTCTGCTCCCTGATCGCGCCCTGGAACTACCCGCTGCTGCAGGCGGCGTGGAAGATCGCCCCGGCGCTGGCGGCCGGCTGCAGCTTCGTCCTCAAGCCCAGCGAACTGACGCCGCACACGTCCATCCTGATGATGGAAGTCCTCCAGGAGCTGGGACTGCCCGACGGCGTGGCCAACCTGGTCCTGGGCGACGGTAAAACCGTGGGCTCCGTCCTTTCCAGCCACGCGGACGTGGATCTGGTTTCCTTCACCGGCGGACTCGAAACCGGCAAGGTGATTGCTGCCTCGGCGGCCGGCTCGGTCAAGAAGGTTGCCCTGGAACTGGGCGGCAAGAACCCCAACATCGTCTTCGCGGACGCTGATTTCGACGCCGCCCTGGACAACGCCCTCAACGCGGCGTTCGTCCACTCCGGCCAGGTCTGCTCCGCAGGCGCCCGCCTGATCGTGGAGGAAACCATTGCGGAGAAGTTCGTCGACGAGCTGGTGCGCCGTGCAGGCCAGATCCGCCTGGGCGGCCCGTTCGACCCCGACGCCGAAACCGGCCCGCTGATTTCCGCAGCCCACCGCGACAAGGTCACCGCCTACGTGGACAAGGGCGTCGCAGAGGGCGCCCGCCTGCGCTGCGGCGGCGCCTGGGGAACAGGGGACCTGGAAAAGGGCTTCTACTACCTGCCCACCGTCCTGGACCAGGTCACCAGCGGAATGTCCGTCCTGGTGGACGAGGCATTCGGGCCCGTGGTGACGGTGGAAACCTTCACCAGCGAGGGCGAGGCCGTGAAGCTCGGCAACGACACCCACTACGGCCTGGCCGGGGCTGTCTGGTCACAGGACGCCGGTAAATCCCAGCGGGTGGCCCGGGCCCTCCGCCACGGCACCATCTGGATCAACGATTTCCACCCCTACCTGCCGCAGGCGGAATGGGGCGGCTTCGGGCAGTCCGGCGTCGGCCGTGAACTGGGCCCCACCGGCCTGGCCGAGTACCAGGAAGCCAAGCACGTCTACCAGAACATCGATCCGCAGGTCACCGGCTGGTTCGCGGACCACGCCGCCGCACCCGCAGGGAGGAACTGATTATGAGCGCAGCAGCAAAAACAGACTTCGACTACATCGTGATCGGCGGCGGCTCCGCCGGAGCGGCAGTGGCTTCCCGCCTCAGCGAAGATCCCTCGCTGGAAGTTGCCCTGGTGGAAGCCGGCCCGGACGACCGGGACCTGCCCGAGATCCTGCAGCTGGACCGCTGGATGGAGCTGCTGGAATCCGGCTACGACTGGGACTACCCCATCGAAGAGCAGGAGAACGGCAACTCCTTCATGCGCCATGCCCGCGCCAAGGTGATGGGCGGCTGCTCCAGCCACAACTCCTGCATCGCCTTCTGGGCGCCCCGCGAGGACATTGACGAGTGGGAGCAGAAGTTCGGCGCCACCGGCTGGACCTCGGACCTGGCCTACCGCCTGTACAAGCAGCTGGAAACCAATGAGGACGCCGGTCCGGACGCACCGCACCACGGCGACTCCGGACCGGTGCACCTGATGAACGTCCCGGCGTCGGACCCCACGGGCCGGGCCATGCTGGAAGCCTGCGAACAGGCCGGAATTCCCAAGGCGCACTTCAACACCGGCGACACGGTGATCAACGGTGCCGGCTTCTTCCAGATCAACCGCCGCGCGGACGGCACCAGGTCCTCCAGCTCGGTGTCCTACATCCACCCCATCATGGACCGGAAGAACTTCACCCTGCTGACCGGCCTGCGCGCGAAGGAACTTACGTTCGACGACGCCAACCGCTGCACCGGGGTGGCCGTGGTGGACAACGCCTTCGCCAAGACCCACCAGCTCACCGCCCGTGCCGAGGTGGTGGTGTCCACCGGCGCCATCGATTCGCCCAAGCTGCTGATGCTCTCCGGCATCGGCCCGGCGGCGCAGCTGGAGGAATTCGGCATCCCAGTCCGGGTGGATTCACCGGGCGTGGGCGAGCACCTGCAGGACCACCCCGAGGGCGTCATCCAGTGGGAGGCCAAGCAGCCCATGACGCAGACGTCCACCCAGTGGTGGGAGGCCGGCATCTTCACCACCACCGAGGACGGCCTGGACCGCCCTGACCTGATGTTCCACTACGGGTCCGTACCGTTCGACATGCACACCCTGCGCCGGGGCTTCCCCACCACGGAGAACGGCTTCTGCCTCACGCCCAACGTGACGCACGCCCGCAGCCGGGGGACAGTGAAGCTGCGCAGCAAGGACTTCCGCGACAAGCCCAAGGTGGACCCCCGCTACTTCACCGATCCCGAAGGGCACGATATGCGCGTGATGGTGGCCGGCATCCGGAAAGCCCGTGAGATCGCAGCCCAGCCTGCGCTGTCCGAGTGGGTGGGAACCGAGCTGTACCCGGGGGCCGATATCCAGAGCGACGAGCAGATCACCGAGTACATCCGCCAGACCCACAACACCGTCTACCACCCGGCGGGGACGGTCCGGATGGGTGCAACAGGGGACCGGATGTCGCCGCTGGATCCTGAACTGCGGGTCAAGGGCGTCACAGGCCTCCGCGTGGCGGACGCGTCCGTCATGCCGGAGCTGACCACCGTCAACCCGAACATCACCACCATGATGATCGGCGAACGGTGCGCCGAACTGGTCCGGGCGGACCGCACAGCCTGACCCTCAGCTGAAACTCCCCACCTTTGGCGGTGGGGGGATGGCACGTACGACGGCGTGTTCCCGGGACACGCCGTCGTCACGCCGCAAAGGTGGGGAAACTCAGCGGGCACTGCCCGGCTGTCCGCGTGGAGACGGGGCCGGTCAGAGCCAGGGAATGATGCTGCTGGCATCGTGGCGGGTGGACCGGATCAGGGCCGCATTGGCCTCGTCCGGCCCGTTGGCCCACGCGTCAGCGGCGTCGGGCGCCATCCCGAATGAGACGTGCCGGGCCACCAGCCGGCTGATCCGCAGCTCGTGGGGCGTCTCCAGGAACCACACCTCGTCGAGTTGCGCCCGGATCTCCTTCCACGGCTCCTGATCGGCCAGCAGGTAGTTGCCCTCAGTGATCACCAGCGGAACGTCGGCCGGCACAGCGATCGACGCCGCCACCGGCTCGTCCAGGGTGCGCCGGAATTCCGGGGCGTAAACCACTGCCTCATCCCGTGCCGCCAGGCGGCGGAGCAGCGAAAGGTACCCGCCGGCGTCGAACGTGTCCATGGCGCCTTTCCGATCCCGCAGCGGTGTGCCGTCGATGATGGCGTTCCCCAGGTGGAAGCCGTCCATGGGCACCACCACTGCCGTTCCGGCGCCGAACTCCTCCTGGAGCCGGGCGGCAAGGGTGGATTTTCCGGAACCGGGCGCCCCGGCGATGCCCAGGATGGTGCGGGTTCCCGGGTCCAGCCGGCGCCGGAGCGCGTCAACAGCTTGGTCGAGCTCAGGGGAGTCCATGGCAAAAGCCTAAAGGCTGTGGCCAGGCAGCACGTCAGGTGTTGGCGGGTTCGGATGGCGCGGGCGCCGGCTGTGTCTTCCCGGTGGGCAGTGCCTTCAGTCCGGCTGCGCAGCCGACGATTCCGGCAATGAATAGCAGCTTCAGCACGCTGAAGGGTTCAACGCCGGTGGCCATCGCCCAGCCAACTGTCAGGGCGGCCCCGATGCCCACCCAGATGGCGTACGCGGTGCCCAGCGGGATGGACCGGATGGCCAGGCCCAGGCCCAGCATGCTGAGCGTGGCGGTGACCAGGAAGACCACCGTGGGCAGCGGTTTGCTGAAACCGTCGGACAGGCCGAGGGCGGTGGCCCAGACTGCTTCGAGGACGGCTGAGGCCAGGAGCACCAGCCACGGAGCTGAACGCTTCAACATCACGCCACCACCTTCAGGCCAACCACGCACGCGGCGATGCCGGTCAGCAGGAGCAGCCGCGCCGCCGTCGGGCGTTCAACCTTGCTGGCCATCGCGTAAGCGGATGTCAGGACCACGCCGACGCCCACCCACACCGCGTAGGCGGTGCCGGTGGGGATGGTTTGCATGGCAAGGGCCAGGCCGCCGGTGCTGGCGGCGACGGAGACTAAAAAGAGTATGGAGGGGGCGATGCGGCGTTTGCCGGATGCCTGCGCTGCGCGGTGCAGGGCGGCGGCCCAGACTGCTTCGAGCGCCCCGGAGAGAACCAGGATTAACCACGACATGACAGATCCTTTGGCCAGTCTTGTCGCGTGCCGGGTACTGAACCGTCGTCCGGAGGCTCGGGTGCGGAGCCTTGGTTTCCAACATAGCAACGCCCGACGCCGGCTGGCCAGCCTTGGTGCCCAAGGTCACCACACGGTTTGCGGAGCCAGAGTGCGCCGCCTGCGGCTTCCGGTGCGTTGGCGTCGCGTCAGTCCGCTGCGGGATCGATGGACACCACGGCCAGGAACCCGCGGCCGGTAACCTCCGGCGTGGCGTCATCGGATCCCACCACGGCGTCGTAGCGCGCAAGCTCGGCCGAGCCGCCGGCTCCGTCACCCACCGTGGCCTGCCCCTGCAAGAGGACGGCGACCTGCCCGGCAAACACCGGGTGGGCGCGCTTCTTCGAAATTTCGATCACGGATGCGTAGCCCTTGAACGCGTCGGACCGGGTGATCACATTGAGGTTCCGGATATCTCCGGTGGGGAGCGCGGCAATAGTTGGGGCGCCGCCGTCGAACCGGAACGGCCGGTACTTCTCCACGGGACGTTCGGAGCCGTCCACGCTGAGCAGCAGCAGGTCGCCCTCCACCACAGTGAGCACACGCTCACAGCCCGGGAACGCTGAGAAGTCGCCGGCCTTGGTGACATCGGCGAGGCTGATCCGCCAGCCCCAACTGTCGGGCCGGCCTGCCGGGGCATCCGCCGGTTGGTCTGCCGGGCCGCTGAGGATTTCGCGCGTGGTGCCGCCGCCGTTGCGCCATGGTTTGGCCTTGAGTTCTGCGAAGCGGATGATCTGCATCTGCCCAGCCTAGTTCTCGGCCAGGGGTGACCGGTCCCGCCATCCGGGCAGGTGCGGTGGGTTACGTGGGCACGCATCGCAGGTTGGACCCGTCCCTGTTACTCTCCTGCGGGGGGTCAACACGAAAACAGCCTGAAGGAGCCCGGGAATGTTCGTCAAAGTGTGTGGTCTCAGCACGTCTGAATCCGTCCGTGAAGCGGTGGATGCCGGGGCGGATGCGGTGGGATTCGTCCTGACCGCCAGCCCGCGGGTGGTTTCACCGGGCCAGGTCGCCACCTTGCTGGCGGACGTGCCGGCAACGGTTTCCCCCATCGCTGTTTTTCGCCATGAGCCTGTGGCCGACGCCATTGCCATTGCCCGCGCCGCGGGGCTGCAGTGGATCCAGCTGCACGGCGAGCGCACCCGCGCGGATGTTGCCACAGTGCACGACGCCGGCATGAAGCTGGTCAGGGCCGTCACCGTTGGTGCCGGGCCGGATGAGTTGGAGGACTGGGGCGAAGACCTCCTCCTGATCGATGCCGCCGTGCCCGGCTCCGGTGAGAGCTGGGACTACGCGTCCATGGCGGATCTCCCGGTCCTGAAGGGCCGCCAGTGGTTGCTCGCCGGCGGGCTGGACGCAGCCAACGTCCGTGACGCTTCCGTGGCGGCCCACGCCTGGGGCGTGGACGTGTCCTCCGGCGTGGAGGCATCCCGCGGCGTCAAGGACCTGGCAAAGATCCGGTCCTTCGTGGGTGCGGCAAAGGCCGGCGCGAAAGTCTAGGACTGCCCCCGTAAACCCTGTGTTCGGGCGTTGTCAGCCAGGCCATTTCAGGGTCCGCTCAGGGGGATCCCCCACGTTCCGGTTAGCAGTCCCGGTGGACAATGGATGCATGAAGACACTGCTCAACATCATTTGGCTGGTATTCGGCGGCTTCTGGCTGGCCCTGGGCTACTTCGCGGCCGGGGTGATCTGCTGCCTGCTCATCGTGACCATCCCGTGGGGCATCGCTTCGTTCCGGATTGCGTCCTACACGCTCTGGCCGTTTGGGCGCATGGTGGTGGACAAGCCCGGTGGCAACGGTGTCTTCTCGCTGCTCGGTAACGTCATCTGGCTGCTGGTGGCCGGCATCTGGATTGCGGTGGGACACGTGGTGACCGCTTTCGCCATGGCCATCACCATCATCGGCATCCCGCTGGCCATCGCCAATTTGAAGCTCATCCCCGTCTCGCTCATGCCGCTGGGCAAGCAGATAGTGCCCACCAGCACCCCCTTCGCGAGCACCTACCGCTAGTACCGGGGCGGGCAGTGAGGCTGGGCCCGCTAGACTCGCATGCACACCATAGGTTGGGGGACCAGGATGAACGTACAGACAGAGCCAACGCACACGGCAACCGGAGAACTGAACAAACTCTCTGTCGCAGCCATTGTTTTAGCTGTTGTAGCGGCATCGGGGTTGTGGATCTTCGGGGTCGCCGTTCTTGCCGTCTTTGCAGTGGGTGCCGGTCACGTTGCCCTGAACCAGGTCCGCCTCAGGGGCCAGCGGGGAAAGCTGCTGGCAATCGCCGCCCTGACCATTGGCTACGGCATTGCCACAGTGGCGCTGATCAGCATCCTGGGCTTCATCCCAGGGTCCGTCCAGCAGTTCACGCAGTAGCCGGCTGCCAATAAGTCACCTGCGCCGGAATACCCCGTCCGCCAGGATGGCCACGGCGTCGCTGTCGTCCAGTTCCGCGGCGATGTCCACATCCGCAGCGTAGCCGGCGCCGGCCAGTTCCCGGCCACTGGCGCAGCCGTGCAGCATCTCCCGCAGCCGCGGCTCGGCCGCTTCGTAGACGGCCATTGCCGCAACGGATTCGGGTGAGTAGCCGTGCCGGCCGTCCCTGCCTTCATCCGCGTCGTAGCCGCCCCTGCCCGTAGCTGCCAGGCCTGCGATAAAGGCGCCGGCACCGATCTGGTCCTCCACGGCGGGGCGAAGGCTTCCGTCGTGCCAGCGCTCACCGGCGGCGATCACGGCAATAACAGCGTCCTCCGGCAGGTTCGCGGCCACCCAGTCGGCCGTTGCCGCCGCGTTGCGCAGGGACACCGCGGCCACCAGCGGAACATGGCCCGCCAACTCATGGCAGAGTGCTGAGCCGTTGGGGGAGGGGAGCACCACCCGGTCCAGGGAGTCCGCGGCGCGCAGGCTGGCGCGGGACAGGCTGAGCCCGCCGCCGTCGCGCGGTCCGGCAAGCTGTGCACCGTGGTGGGCGGCGAAGTCCTCCGCGCTGGTGTCCTTCCACGCGTAAGGGAACACCTCCGCGCCACGGTCCAGGGCCACGCTCACACAGGTGGTGAAGGACAGGACGTCCACCACCACGGCAAGGTCGGCGCCGGAGGTGATGGCGGCTGCGTCCGGTCCCCACTCGAAGCGGACTGTATAGGGGAGCTGCCAGTGCGCGGCATTCGCCGTCCTGGTGTGCCGGGGGTTCGAGCCCGGTGCGTTCATGCCAGTTCGCCCTTCAGGTTGCGGTGCGCGGAGTCCTCCCACAGCGCCTTTGCGCGGGGGCTGTGGAACAGCGGGTCCAGTTCGAGCAGATGGCGTACGACGGCGGCCCGGCCGGCAGCGAAATCGGCGTCACCAATGTGCGCATAGTCTTTCCGGACGGCTGCCACATACCGGGCGTACTCCTCAGGTTCCCCGCCGAGCACGGAGAGGTCAGCGTCGGAAAGGAGGGCGCCGCCGTCGTCGCCCGGTTCCGGCCTGTGGTCCGAGGTCAGGCGCACCAGCCGGGCAACCTCGTCCACGTCCGCTTCGGCGAGCCCGGCCTCCGCCAGTCGGTTCTCTGCCAGTCGGGCCGATTCCTCCTCGTCCTGTTCGGCGATCCCGCGGTAGACGGCGTCATGGAACCAGGCGGCCAGCAACACGGTGCGGGGAGGCTCGGCCGGTTCGGTGAGCAGGTCGATCGCCTCCAGGACGGAGAGCAGGTGGGTGCAGCCGTGGTAGTGGCGGTGCGGTTCGCTCCAGCGGTCCAGCAGGTCCAGGAACAGGGCGTCGTGGCCGGCCATGATGGTGTTCCACCGGTTCAGCAGCGGCACCTTCAGGGACTTGTTCCGCTGCCGTGCGGGGATCCGCAGTCCGCTGGCGATCAGTTTCCGCACCAGGACCCGCGCCTCCACGGGTACGGCGCCGGCGGCCACCAGATCATCAAAGCGCCGCTCCGGCACATCGTAATGGTCGCCGTCGAACGCCCGCTCCGGGATGCCCGCGGCGCCGGCGAAAGCATGCAGCTCCTCCAGCGAACTGTCCGAAACCAGATGTGAGAAGTGCGTTCCGTGCGCAGGCCACAATGGCGGGTCAAGGTAAATGGCCATGGAGGAAGTGTAGTGCGGCGGCCCTGTGTCCGCCGGAGGGCCGGCGTGCGGGGCAGCTGGCCGGTCACATTAGGATTTGCGGTACTTCTGGAAGATTTGCTCCGTAAATTCAAACTATTATGTCCCTATGACCCTCATCCGCGTTTCTGAAGCTGCCCGTTTCCTCGGTGTCAGCGACGATACCGTGCGCCGTTGGACGGACAACGGCTCCCTCACTGCCCTTAAGGACGAGTCCGGCCGGCTCGCCGTGGACGGGCTGGAACTCGCCCGGCACGCGCAGAGACTCGCCCAGCTGCCCGACGACCCGCACCGGACCGGAAGTTCGGCGCGCAACAGGTTCGTCGGGTTGGTGACGGGTATTACGGCAGACAAGGTCATGGCGCAGGTGGAACTCCAGTGCGGTCCCTTCCGGGTGGTGTCCCTGATGAGCAGCGAGGCCGTCCGGGACCTGGGACTTGAGCTGGGCTCGGTGGCAACGGCCGTAGTCAAGGCCACCACCGTCATTATCGAAACCCCGCTGGGGAAGGGAACAGTATGAAACGGACACTCATAACAGTGGCATCGGCAATGATGCTGGCGGCGGGACTCGCAGGATGCGCCGGCAGCAGCGCTCCGGCCAGCACGGCGGGGGCACCCTCGGAAAACGCCACCGAGGCCAAGACCCTGACAGTCTTCGCAGCGGCGTCGCTCAAGTCCAGCTTCACCGGGTTGGCGGAAACGTTCGAGGCACAGCACCCCGGCACCCGCGTCAGCTTGAGTTTCGCCGGCTCTTCCGACCTCGCCACCCAGATCAACCAGGGCGCTCCGGCGGACGTTTTTGCGTCCGCGGACACCAAAAACATGGACAAAGTCACCGGGACCGGCTTGGTCGACGGCGAGCCCCGGGTCTTCGCCACCAACACCCTCGCCATAGCGGTCCCGGCCGGAAACCCCGCCGGCATCACCGGGTTCCAGGACCTCGCCAGGGACGGCCTCCGGCTGGTGACCTGTGCCAAGCAGGTGCCCTGCGGAGCGGCCACCGCCACGGTGGCGGACAAGGCAGGGGTCACCCTCCGCCCGGTCAGCGAGGAAAACGCGGTCACCGACGTCCTGGGCAAGGTCATCTCCGGGGAAGCCGACGCGGGCCTGGTGTACGTCACCGACGTCAAGTCAGCAGGGGACAAGGTGGACAGTATTCCGTTCCCGGAGGCCGCGTCGGCCGTCAACAGCTACCCCATCACGGCGTTGACCGCCGCCAAGGACAAGGAATCCGCCAAGGCATTCATTGACCTGGTGCTCGGATCTGACGGCCAACAGGTTCTCGCCAAAGCCGGGTTCGGCGCAGGCGTCAAGTGACGTTCCGGCCACGGCAGCCCTATACCGGTATCCCGCGCTGGGTTTCCGGACTCGCGGTCCTGGCCGCCCTGGTGGTTGTCCTTCCGCTCGTCGCCATCGTGGCCCGGGTCAACTGGGGAAACTTCATTCCCCTGATCACCTCGGAATCGGCGCTCGAAGCGTTGGGCCTGAGTCTTCGCACGTCCGCCGCCAGCACCCTCCTGTGCATCGTCCTCGGCGTCCCCCTCGCCCTGGTCCTGGCCCGCGCCAGCTTCCCCTTCCAGCGGCTGCTGCGTTCCCTGGTCCTGCTGCCGCTGGTACTGCCACCGGTCGTTGGCGGCATCGCCCTGCTCTACACCTTCGGGCGGCAGGGACTCCTGGGCGGAACGCTGCAGGTCCTCGGCATCCAGATCGCCTTCTCCACCACCGCCGTGGTCCTTGCCCAGACGTTCGTGGCCCTGCCGTTCCTGGTGGTCAGCCTGGAGGGCGCGCTGCGGATCGGCGGGCAAAAGTATGAGGCCGTGGCCGCCACGCTCGGCGCCTCTCCCGGCACCGTGTTCCGCCGCGTCACCCTGCCGCTGATCCTCCCCGGGCTGGCCTCCGGAGCCGTGCTCTCCTTCGCCCGCAGCCTGGGGGAGTTCGGCGCCACCCTCACGTTCGCAGGCAGCCTTCAGGGCGTAACCCGGACCCTGCCGCTGGAAATCTACCTCCAGCGCGAGACCGACCCCGACGCCGCCGTCGCACTGTCACTCGTCCTGGTGGCCGTGGCAGTTGCAGTGGTGGCGCTCGCCTACGGACGCACGGGCGCTCCCGCCGGGCGGGGGCCCATTCAGCGGCCGACGGCGCCGCTCACCACAGGCGGGAGCGTCCGGTGAGTTTCTCCTTCCGGGCTGCCGTGGCTGAACGGCACTTTGACGTGTCCCTCGCGCTGGGGCCAACCGAAACCGTGGCGGTGATGGGTCCCAACGGCGCGGGCAAATCCACCCTGCTGTCCACCATCGCGGGCCTGGTCCGGCCGGACACCGGGCAGGCCGAGCTGAACGGCCGGACGCTGTTCCACCTGGGGCCCGGGACCCATCAGTGGACGCCGCCGCACCGCCGGGGAACCGCGCTACTGGCCCAGGAGCCTCTGCTCTTTCCGCACCTCACGGCGGCGGACAACGTGGCGTTCGGACCCCGCAGCGCCGGCGTCCCGGCGCGCCGGGCAAGGGACATCGCGCTCCGATGGCTGGCGGAAGTGGAGGCTGAGGACCTGGCCGGCCGCCGCCCTACCGGGCTGTCCGGCGGGCAGGCGCAGCGCGTCGCCATCGCCCGTGCCCTCGCTGCCGATCCTGGCCTCCTCCTGCTCGATGAGCCCATGGCCGCCCTGGACATCCACTCGGCCCCGCTGCTGCGGCGGCTGCTCAAACGGGTACTCGAGGGCCGGCAGGCCATCATCGTCACCCACGATGTGCTGGATGCACTGATGCTGGCGGACCGCGTGGTGGTCCTCGAGAAGGGGCGCATCGCGGAGGACGGGCCAACCCGGGAAGTGCTGGAGCGGCCCCGCAGCCTGTTCGCGGCCGGCCTCGCCGGGCTCAACTTCGTCACCGGCACGCTGACGGCCGCCGGGATCCGGACCGCCGGCGGCCAGGGGATCGCCCGGGACCTGGAGATCGCCGGGCACCTGGAGGAGCCGGGCGAACCGGGCCAGGCAGGCGCCGCCGGCCTGCCGGGCGCAGCCGTGTTTCCGCCGTCGGCCGTGTCCGTGTTCTTGACGGACGCGCACGGGAGCCCCCGTAACTCCTTTCCCGTTGAGGTCACCGAGCTTGAGCCCCATGGAGACCAGATTCGGGTGCGGGGAGGGGGCCTGGCTGCGGACATCACCCCCGCAGCCTCGGCAGAACTGGGCCTGGCCCCGGGAATGCCTGCCCACTTTGTGGTCAAGTCGGCAGCGGTATCGATCTACGCGACCTAAATAACAAAGTTATTTACAAAGTTTGTCAAAGTGAGTGACAAACTTCACAGCGTTCCGGTACCGTTCGGATGGGCGGAGGGCTATCGCCGCCGCCCATCAACCGGAACCGACCCCCGCCTGCGCCTCAACGGGCTGCGGCGCGGGGTCCCTTGCGAAGGAGCCACCGCTGTGAAAATCGCCAGAATCCTTGCCGCCGTTGCCGCGACTGCTGCGCTGATGGGCCCGCTGCCCGCGCAGGCCGCACCCGCTCCCGGCGGTGACATGGCAAGCCCCGACATCGCCGGCGGCAGCACCACCACCATTTCCGCAGCCCCCTATGCAGCGCAGATCTCCTTCGACGCCACCGGCACCAATGTGGGATGCACCGGCAGCCAGATCTCGGCCAGTTGGGTGATCACGGCGAAGCACTGCAATTCCGCCTCCCTGCAGTCGGTCCGGCTGGGAGCCACCTACCTTGAATCCGGCGGCACGGTCAAGACTGTCGCCGCCCGCTATGCCTCCAGCACCGGCGACGTCCTGCTGTTGAAGCTGTCCACCCCGCACTACGGCTCCTATGTGGGCCTCTCCAGCTCCTTCCCCGCCACCGGGACTCCGGCCAAGGTGTACGGCTGGGGCGACCAGACAGAAGGCGCGGGCACCATGTCCTACAACCTCAAAACCGCCGACGTCACTGTGGCCGGCCAAGGCACCGATACCTATGGCGGAGCCTCCGTCAGGACGCAGTCCCAAAGCGGACACACCCTGGGCGGCGATTCCGGCGGCCCCCTCCTTGTCAACGGCAAGCTGGTAGGCGTCCTGTCGACGTCGAGCATCCTGCCCAATCCCAACCCGTCCAGCTTCACGAGGTACTACAACGACCATGCGTCCGTGTCCCGGAACCTCAGCTGGATTACCAGCGTCTCAGGGGTGGGGGCTTCCTGAGCTTCCACCTTCACGGCTTCCGTCCGCCCCGTTAGCGGGCGGACGGCGGCGGTTCCGCGGTGACGCGCATCCGCCCATGCCGGCGGGCGGCTTGTTGGGGGAGCCGCCCGCCGGTTTTTTGCGTTTCCCGCCGCACGGCGGCGCCAGGAGGCATTGGCGGTTCGCTGTGGGAAAACAGGGTCCAAAGACTGCGTTTTTCAAAGTTGAGCGTAGTACACTCAACCTTAAGAAAACCCGCCCCTGAAAGGAGCCCTCTTTGGACGTCAAATTCACCACCAAGAGCCAGGAGGCTCTTTCGGCTGCCGCCATGAACGCTTCAACTGCCGGTAATCCGCAGGTGGAACCCGCCCACCTGTTGAAGGCCCTGATGGATCAGCGTGACGGCGTGGCGGTGGCGCTGCTGAAGGCCACCGGCGCCGAACCGGACGCCGTCAGCGTCCAGGCCAGCAGTGCCATCAAGGCCCTGCCTGCCGCATCCGGCGGTTCCACGCAGCAGGCCCAGCTGTCACGGCCCGCGCTGCAGGCTATCCAGAACGCCAAGACCGAGGCCGAGAACCTGGGTGACACGTTCGTCTCCACCGAGATGCTGCTGCTGGGCCTCGCCGCCGGAAGTGACAGTGTGGGAAGGATCCTGCGCGACGCCGGGGCATCCCACGAAGCCCTGGTGGCCGCCCTGCCCGGCGTCCGCGGCGACCGGAAGGTCACCAGCCAGGACCCCGAGAACACCTTCCAGTCGCTGGAAAAGTTCGGCACCGACCTCACAGCCATGGCCCGCTCCGGCAAGCTGGACCCGGTGATCGGACGTGACACGGAAATCCGCCGCATCGTGCAGGTGCTGAGCCGCCGTACCAAGAACAACCCCGTGATCATCGGCGAGCCCGGCGTGGGCAAGACCGCCGTGGTGGAAGGACTTGCCCAGCGCATCGTGGCCAATGACGTCCCCGAAAGCCTGCGCGGCAAGACCCTCATTGCCCTGGACCTGGCATCCATGGTGGCCGGCGCCAAGTACCGCGGCGAATTCGAGGAGCGGCTCAAGGCCGTTCTCGAGGAGATCAAGAACTCCGAAGGCCAGATCGTCACCTTCATTGACGAGATCCACACTGTGGTGGGCGCCGGCGCCACCGGGGATTCCTCCATGGACGCCGGCAACATGCTCAAGCCCATGCTGGCCCGCGGCGAGCTCCGCCTGATCGGCGCCACCACCCTGGACGAATACCGCGAGAACATCGAAAAGGATCCGGCCTTGGAGCGCCGCTTCCAGCAGGTGTACGTGGGGGAGCCCAGTGTCGAGGACACGATCGGCATCCTCCGCGGCCTGAAGGAACGCTACGAGGCGCACCACAAGGTCACCATTGCTGACTCCGCACTCGTAGCCGCCGCTACCCTGTCCAACCGGTACATCTCCGGCCGGCAGCTTCCGGACAAGGCCATCGACCTGGTGGATGAGGCGGCGTCCCGGCTGCGGATGGAGATCGACTCAGCACCGGAAGAGATCGACCAGCTGCAGCGGTTGGTGGACCGCCTCACCATGGAGGAGCTTGCCCTCCATGACGAGAAGGACGCCGCGTCTGTGGAACGCCTTGCCGCGCTGCGGGCCGACAAGGCGGACCGTGAGGAGGAACTCAACGGGCTGAAGGCCCGCTGGGAGGCCGAACGTGCCGGCCTCAACCGGGTGGGCGACCTCAAGGTCAAGCTGGACGAATTGCGCAGCGCGTACGAGAAGGCTGCCCGCGAAGGCGACCTGGAAACGGCTTCCCGCGTACTCTACGGCGAGATCCCCGCGCTGGAACGAGAGCTTAACGCCGCTGCCGAGGCCGAGGCTGCCGTGACGGACAAGTCATCCCTGATGGTGGCGGAGGAGGTGACCGCCGATGACATCGCCGAGGTCATCTCCGCCTGGACCGGCATCCCCGCCGGGCGCATGCTGCAGGGCGAAAGCCAGAAGCTGCTGCACATGGAGGAGGAGCTGGGCCGCCGGCTGATCGGCCAGGCCAAGGCTGTTACTGCCGTGTCGGATGCCGTCCGCCGTGCGCGGGCCGGCATCAGCGATCCCAACCGGCCCACCGGTTCGTTCCTGTTCCTGGGCCCCACCGGCGTGGGCAAGACCGAGCTGGCCAAGGCCTTGGCGGACTTCCTGTTCGATGACGAGCGTGCCATG
The DNA here is from genome assembly GCF_000962805.1 of Pseudarthrobacter chlorophenolicus. Taxonomy (GTDB): domain Bacteria; phylum Actinomycetota; class Actinomycetes; order Actinomycetales; family Micrococcaceae; genus Arthrobacter; species Arthrobacter chlorophenolicus_A. The sequence goes on from NZ_JZTW01000006.1 coordinate 193,604, forward strand.
GTGCGCATCGACATGTCCGAGTACGGCGAGAAGCACTCCGTGTCACGCCTGGTGGGTGCCCCTCCGGGATACGTCGGATACGAAGAGGGCGGCCAGCTCACCGAGGCCGTCCGCCGCCGCCCGTACTCCGTGGTGCTGCTGGACGAAGTGGAGAAGGCGCACCCCGAGGTCTTCGACATCCTGCTCCAGGTGCTCGATGACGGCCGCCTTACCGATGGCCAGGGCCGGACGGTGGACTTCCGCAACGTCATCCTGGTGCTCACGTCCAACCTGGGCAGCCAGTTCCTGGTGGATCAGACCCTTGATGCCGAAGCCAAGCGGAATGCCGTGATGGCCACCGTGAATGCCTCCTTCAAGCCGGAGTTCCTGAACCGGCTGGACGAGGTGGTCCTGTTCGACGCCCTCACGGTGGAGGAACTGGGCCACATCGTCGAACTGCACGTGGAGGAGCTGGGTCGGCGGCTGCACGAACGCCGGCTCACCCTGGAGGTTTCGGATGGGGCCAAGGCCTGGCTGGCACTTTCCGGATTCGACCCCGCTTACGGTGCGCGCCCGCTGCGCCGCCTGGTGCAGCGCGAGATCGGCGACCGGTTGGCCAAGGGCATCCTCGCCGGCGACATCAGCGACGGGGACACCGTGCTGGTGGACACCGCGGCCGATCCCGGCGAACTCACCAACGGCAACGTGGACGCCCTCACCGGTGTTCCGTCGGCCGGATTGTCGGTGCGCCGGAAGGGCTAGCCGAACCTCACAGCGTGCTGTCCCGGCGGATAACCGTCAGGGCAGCACGCTTGCGTTGATGACGTTCCCGTTTGGGGCCGTTACATAGCAGTCAGCCCGGCGATCCCCGGCGTCCCAGCTGGTGCTGCTGGGGAAGCTGCGCTGGTAGTTGAGCTGGAAGTTGTTGGCGGCCGGGCCCAGCTTGGTTGCCTGGCAGATCTCCAGGGCCTTGGCCTTCAGTGTTTCTGCCCCCGGGTAGCGCTCGCCTGCGGGATAGCGGAAGACACCCACCAGCTGTGCGGAGTGGCCTGTATCGCAGGGCACTGCGGTTGAGGCCAGTGATTCCGGATCAAAGTCCTTGAAGCAGTCACCCACGGCGTAGTCAGCGGGCTTGACGCCGTCCCTGGGCAGTGGCAGCGGCGTCGCCCGCGGCGTGGGGGTCGTTTCAAGGACTCCAGCCTGGCCGCCCTGGCCCTCGGGGGCTGCTGCGCCGGAGTTGAGCCACAGGGCCAGCCACACGAGGCCTCCCACCACGGCAACGAGTACGACGGCGAAGAGCGCCTTCCACAGGGTCTTAGCCCGGGGTGCGGGATTCGGTGGGGTGGCGCCGGACGGGGTGGAGTCGGCGGCTCCGGAGGCCGTGGGGCCGGGTTCAGCATGCTGAGGGGGCCACGTCACGGATGCCGGCGCCGGGGCGGCGTCTACCCGGGGGATGCCGGCCGTTGGTGGGGAGGCTGGCTTCGGCGGAACGTCCTGGGGGTTCACGGCTGCATCCTCCTGCGTTGTCGTCGCTTCAGTACCGCAAAACCCGCCGTCGGAAGGGTTTTGGCAGCTGCCTGAAGCGACTCTACCGAAGAAAAAACCCGGAAACCCGCGGGCGGACCGGGGAATGGTAACCCAATCACACGTGGGAGCGCGTCGGGCGGCAAGCAGGGGCCGCAGAAAGCATGTAATCTAGGTGTACGACAAATTGACCAAACATTCCGGGGCCTCACCGATCGCCAAGGTGACCACCTCCGGTCCAAGTACAAAAGGGGGTCACGCCATGGGGCGCGGCCGTCAAAAGGCAAAAGCTACCAAGCAGGCTCGGGATATCAAGTACTACTCCCCGAACACTGACTACTCGGCACTTCAGCGTGAGCTGACGGGCCCAGGCAGTCGTGTAACGAGCCATTACGCCAATGAGCCGGTGGAACCGGACTATTCGGCTTATGTGGATAAGTACGCGGATGATTTGGAAGATGATGACGACGAGGTAGACAACCGTCGCATCGGCTAGTCGCCGTTGGGCAAATTCTTTGCAGCACTAATTTTTGCCGACCTCGGTCACAAGGCCCGTTTGGGCACGCCCTTTTACAGTGCGTGCCCGCGGGCCTTTCCGTCGTCATCCCCTTCGCTGCCTCCGCCAGCCCCAGGTTTCCCTCCCGGCGGCCGGGGCTTTCCCCGGGCCACGTGTACCGTTGGTCCCATGCCAACTGTGAACACCTACCCGCAGGGTGCCCCGTGCTGGGCTGACGTTCAGACGCCGAACGTCCAAGCCGCCAAGAAGTTCTATGCAGCGGTTTTCGGGTGGCGTTTGGAGGACCATCCCACTCCGGACGGCCGCAGCTACGCGATGGCCTTCCTGGGAGACGACGTGGTGGCCACCATTGCGCCGCAGAGCCCCATGCAGGCGCCTGGTTCGGTTGCCCAGTGGAACGTGTACCTGGCCGCTGACGACGCCCGGAGCATCGCCGCCAACGCCGTCCACGCCGGCGGTTCCGTGCAGTTTGGCCCCGAGGAGGTGGGGGAGACAGGCGTCATGGTGTTCCTGGACCCGCCGGGCGGCGGCACTACCGGAGTGTGGCAGGCCGGAACGCACCGCGGCTCAGGAAGGTATAACGTGCCCGGTGCACTTTCCTGGGCCGAACTGCTCACGCCTGAGCCCCAGGCTGCCATCGGCTTCTTCCAGCACCTCTTCGGGCATGAGGTCACGGAATACCCGCAGGAGGACGGCGGCACCTACACAACGCTCATGGTGGACGGTGCCGAGGTTGCAGGGGTGGCGCACGACGACGGCCCTGCTGGCTGGCAGGTTTACTTCGGCGTGGCGGATGTCCCGGCAGCCGTGGGCAAGGCCATTGCGGCAGGCGCGGAAGTCCTGATCGCGCCGGAACCGGCCGACGATGAGTCACCCGGGGCCACCGCAACCCTGAAGGACCCGCAGGGAGGCGTCTTCAGCCTGCTGGAAATCTAAGCCTCCAGCGTGGGGCGGAACCGCCCATAAAACGAAGCCGCCCCGCACCCGCACGAGCGCGGATGAGGGGCGGCCCTGTCAAGAATTTCCTAGGCGTAGGCGTTGACCATGCGGACTGCGCCGCCGTCCACGCCCTTGGCGCCCTGGACGTAGTCCGGGCCGGACTTCACGATGGAATCCGAGTCCGCGGCGACGGTGCCCATCACCCAGGACGGCAGCCCGCGTTCGTTCAAACGCGCGACGGCGGCATCCGCTGCTTCGGGGGAGACGATGGCCACCATGCCCACGCCCAAGTTCAGGGTGCGTTCCAGGTCGGCCAGCGGCACGTTGCCAAGTTCGGAAACGAGCTTGAAGATGGCCGGCAGTTCCCACGTGGCGCGGTCCACGGTGGCTACCAGTCCCTGCGGCAGGACCCGGGCCAGGTTGGCGGCCAGGCCGCCACCCGTCACGTGGCTGAAGCCGTGGACCGCAGCAGAACCGGTGACGGGGAAGGTGCGGGCCAGGTCCAGGCAGTCGGCGGCGTAGACGCGGGTGGGCTCAAGCAGTTCTTCACCCAGGGTGCGGCCCAGTTCGGAGACCTGGCGGTCCAGGGCCCAGCCGGCGTGGTTGATCACGCGGCGGACCAGCGAGTAGCCGTTGGAGTGCAGGCCGGAGGAGGCCATGCCGATCACAACGTCGCCCGCGCGGACACGGTCCGGTCCGAGCAGGGCGTCTGCCTCGACGACGCCGGTGGCTGCACCGGCAACGTCGTATTCGTGCTCGCCCAGCAGGCCGGGGTGTTCTGCGGTTTCGCCGCCCACCAGGGCGGTGCCCGCCACTGAGCAGGCAGCGGCGATGCCGCGCACAATGCCGGCGATGCGCTCGGGAACCACCTTGCCGCAGGCGATGTAGTCGGTCATGAAGAGCGGTTCGGCGCCTACCACGACGATGTCGTCCACCACCATGCCGACGAGGTCGAAGCCGATGGTGTCGTGGATGTCCATGGCCTGGGCGATGGCAACCTTCGTTCCCACACCGTCCGTGGAGGTGGCCAGCAGCGGCTTCTTGTAGGTCAGCAGCTTCGAGACGTCATAGAGGCCGGCGAAGCCGCCCACCCCGCCGATCACCGACGGGTTGTGGGTCGCCTTGATGGCGTCTTTCATGAGCTCGACGGCGCGGTCGCCGGCTTCGACATCGACGCCCGCGGAGGCGTAAGTGATGCCTGCCTTCCCTGATGCGGAACCGGCGGCAGTGTTTGCGGAAGTCATACGGACTCTTTCTTGTCAGTGCCTGCGGCGGCGTGTACGTCTGGCACCATGTCGGCGTCGGTCAGCAGGTTTTCAAACTCGGAGTCCGGGCCGGGATCGCAGCCGGTAGCGCCGGCCTTCCCGGCAGGATCTTCCTCGGAGTCGACGGCGAGGGCTGCGGTTTCGCCCGGCAGGGCGGACGGCGACGGCGGGAGGCCGCCGAGGTCGGTGCGTTCCAGGAGGTTCTTGCCCAGCTTGTCCGCGCCCGGCAGGGTAATCGGGTACTTGCCCGTAAAGCACGCGGTGCAGAGGCGTTCCCGGGGCTGGCGGGTTGCGCCGATCATGCCGTCCTCGGAGATGTAAGCCAGCGAGTCGGCGCCGATGGCCTGCGAAATCTCTTCGATGGTGGCGCCGTTGGCGATGAGCTCCGCACGGGAGGCGAAGTCGATGCCGTAGAAGCAGGGCCACTGGACGGGAGGGGAGGAAATCTTGACGTGGACGGCGGCGGCGCCGGCTTCCCGCAGCATCCTGACGATGGCCCGCTGGGTGTTGCCGCGGACGATCGAGTCGTCCACCACCACCACGCGCTTGCCGCGGATCACGGACTCAAGGGCGTTGAGCTTGAGCCGGATACCCAGCTGGCGCAGCGTCTGGGAGGGCTGGATGAAGGTGCGGCCCACGTAGGAGTTCTTGACGAAGCCGTGTGCGAACGGAATGCCCGATTCCTCGGCGTATCCCACGGCAGCGGGGGTGCCAGACTCCGGGACGGGGATGACGATGTCCGCTTCGTGGGTGTTTTCGCGGGCCAACTGGCGGCCCATCTCCACACGGGACTCGTAGACGGAACGGCCGGCAATCGCAGCGTCCGGACGGGCCAGGTAAACGTACTCGAAGACGCAGCCGGCCGGAGTGGGCTCAGCGAACTTCTTGGACCGCACGCCTTCTTCGTCGATGGCGATAAATTCGCCGGGCTCGATCTCGCGGATGAAGCTGGCACCCACGGTGGCAAGGGCGGACTGCTCGGAGGCCACTACCCAGCCCCGTTCCAGCCGGCCCAGGACCAGCGGGCGGATGCCATAGGTATCGCGGGCCGCGTAGAGGGTGCCTTCGTCCATGAAGACGAAGCAGAAGCCGCCCTTGATCTTGGGCAGGAGCTCGGTGGCGGTTTCCTCAAGGGTCTTGCCGGGCTCACCTTCCAGGAGGGCGGTGACCAGGGCGGTGTCCGAGGTGTTGCCCTGCTTCATTTCGCCGGTGAGCTGGCCGCCGTTGCGTTCAGTGATCATGGCGTTGAGCTCGGCGGTGTTGGTCAGGTTGCCGTTGTGCGCCAGGGCCACGGTGCCGGTGGAGGTGGCGCCGAGGGTGGGCTGGGCATTGGCCCAGTGGCTGGCTCCGGTGGTGGAGTAACGGCAGTGGCCCACGGCCAGGTGCCCGGTGAGGGTGTTCAGGGTTGTCTCGTCGAAGACCTGGGACACCAGCCCCATGTCCTTATAGACATTGATCCGTTTGCCGTCACTGGTAGCAATACCAGCCGACTCCTGGCCACGGTGCTGCAGTGCGTACAGCCCGTAATAGGTTAGTTTTGCTACTTCTTCTCCGGGAGCCCAGACGCCGAAGACGCCACAAGCGTCCTGCGGGCCTTTTTCGCCGGGAAGAAGATCATGGGAAAGTTTTCCATCGCCGCGTGCCACTGATCGATTATCGCACGACATGGGGTAGGACTTTTTCCCGCTCCCCTTTGTGACCCGGCAGCGTCACGCACCCGGATGCCGGGGCGTGCTGCCGGTGGCAGGGGTCACGCCTGCGGGTTTGTGTCCGGCGCGGAGTCAGGGACGGATTCGACGACGGCGCGCTGCTGCCTGCGGACGCTTCGGCGGTCCAGGACCAGGGCCAGGACAGCGCCGAGGATCGCTCCGCCGGCACCGAAAGTGATCATGAGGAAGCCAAAAACAGCGCCCGGATCGAAGTCCTCATCCGCAGGCACGCCGAATGCCGCAATTGCAGCTGCTGCGAAGCCCACCAGCGCGCCCAGCACCAGGAACGGTACGAATTTGGGGGCCCGGCGGACGGTTACCTCGCGCCGCTCGGCGGGGGGTTGGTTCGAAGACATGCCATCCAGCCTACTGCCGGAGTTTTCGGGCACATAACGGGACCGTGCCCGCACGGCTGCCGATAAGTCCAGGAAGCACCAGGGGACGTCGAAGGACAGTGCCGCTGGCCTGAAACTGATATATCTATTGACACCAACTGTGGTCGCTGTCATATTTTCAAGTAGCACTATGTGCGCCGCGTTGTGTAATGCGCAATTTAGCAGGCGTGGATGGCGTACTGCACCGGGCGGGCATTAACCGTGTTGCGTCGGCTAGATTGGCAATTGGTGCCGACTCACCGGATCCCGCCGGATCCAGGAAAGGAACACAGAACGATGGTTCACAAAGTTCAAGCTGTCATTGCCCGTGAGAAGAACGCTCCGGTGTCGCTGGAGACCATCCTGGTCCCGGATCCGGGCCCGGGTGAGGCGTTGGTGGACATCCTGACCTGCGGCGTATGCCACACCGACCTGCACTACAAGCAGGGCGGCATTGGCGATGACTTCCCCTACCTGCTGGGCCACGAGGCTACCGGCGTGGTCAGCGCCGTCGGCGAGGGCGTCACCGAGGTGGCCCCGGGCGACCGGGTGATCCTGAACTGGCGTGCCGTGTGCGGCCAGTGCCGCGCCTGTGCCAAGGGCCAGCCGCAGTACTGCTTCAACACCGCGAATGCCACCCAGAAGATGACCCTTGAGGACGGCACCGAACTGTCTCCCGCGCTGGGCATCGGGGCGTTCGCTGAAAAGACACTCGTTGCCGCCGGGCAGTGCACCAAGGTGGATCCCGAGGCTGATGCTGCAGCCGTAGGCCTGCTGGGCTGCGGCGTGATGGCCGGCATCGGCGCCGCCATCAACACCGGTGAGGTCAAGCGCGGAGAATCCGTGGCAGTCATCGGCTGCGGCGGCGTTGGCATCGCGGCGATCGCCGGTGCCAAGCTCGCCGGCGCCACGACCATCATCGCCGTGGACATCGACAGCAACAAGATCGAAATGGCCAAGAAGCTCGGTGCGACCCACGGGGTGAACTCCAAGGAAGAGGATGCCGTCGAGGCCATCCGGGCCCTCACGGGAGGCAACGGAGCGGACGTGGTGATTGACGCCGTCGGCCGTCCCGAAACGTACAAGCAGGCCTTCTATGCCCGTGACCTCGCCGGCCGCGTGGTCCTGGTGGGCGTCCCGACGCCGGAGATGACGCTGGACCTGCCGCTGCTGGACGTCTTTGGCCGCGGCGGCTCCCTGAAGTCCTCCTGGTACGGCGACTGCCTGCCCTCCCGCGATTTCCCCATGCTGGTGTCCCACTACAAGCAGGGCAACCTGGACCTGGACGCCTTCGTGTCCGAACGGATCACCATCGACCAGGTGGAGGAGGCCTTCGGCAAGATGCATGAGGGCAAGGTCCTGCGTTCCGTCGTCGAACTCCCCGTGGCGGCCTCCTGATGGGCGTCACCGTCGAGAACCTGGTCACCTCGGGCACGTTTTCGCTCGACGGCGGTACCTGGGACGTGGACAACAACGTCTGGATCGTGGGCAACGACGAAGAATGCGTGATCATCGATTCCCCGCATGATGCCGCTGCCATCATCAACCAGGTCAAGGGCCGCACGGTCAAGGCCATCCTGCTCACCCACGCGCACAACGACCACATCGGCGCTGCCCGCGAGGTGGCCGGGGCCGTAGGCGCACCGATCATCCTGAACCGGGAAGACCTGGTCCTCTGGGAGCAGGAATACCCGGACGCCACCCCGGACCAGTACCACGTGGACGGCGACGAGTTCGAGGTGGGCGGCGCGGTGCTCAAGGCCATCCACACGCCGGGCCACTCGCCGGGATCCACCTGCTTCTACCTGGAAAGCGAAGGCACGGTGTTCACAGGGGACACCCTGTTCAACGGGGGACCGGGTGCCACTGGCCGCTCGTACAGCGACTACCCCACCATCCTTACCTCCATCCGCGAACGGCTGCTGACCCTGCCGGCCGAAACGGTGGTCCGCACCGGCCATGGTGACAACACCACCATCGCCGCCGAACAGGAAACCCTGGCCAAGATCGCGGAGTAGGCGCAGTCCAGAAAAGCGCGCAGTGGGGGCGTGCCGGGAAACGCCGGCACGCCCCCCTCAGCAATTGATCAACAAATGCCGGCAAGGAAGTTGGAACGATGAAGTTCGGTAAGCAGCCCGCCCCGGTGGCGGACATCAACGAGGACCTGCTTGAGGTCCACAAGCCCAAGACCGAGGCCGCGGGCGTCAAGGCCGTCATGGTCGCGCTGGAGCGGGCCGTGGCGCAGGCGGGCGTGACCCGTACGGCGCAGTCACTGCTGCGGCTGAACCAGCGCGGAGGCTTCGACTGCCCGGGCTGTGCGTGGCCTGAATCGGACAAGAAGCGCAAGGCTGCCGAGTTCTGCGAAAACGGCGCCAAGGCCGTAGCCGAGGAGAACACCCTCCGCACGGTGGGCGCCGAGTTCTGGGCCAAGCACTCCATTGCCGAACTGTCGGAGAAGACCGAGTACTGGCTGGGGAACCAGGGCCGGCTCAGCGAACCCGTGGTGATCCGGGAAGGCGAGACGCACTATTCGCCCATCTCCTGGAATGACGCGTTCGAGCTGATCGGTGAGCACATCCGTGCCACCACTCCTGACCGCTCCGTGTTCTACACCTCGGGCCGCACCGCCAACGAGACCGCTTTCCTGTACCAGCTGTTCGCGCGGGCCCTGGGCACCAACAACCTGCCGGACTGCTCCAACATGTGCCACGAGTCCTCCGGCTCGGCACTGAACCCGACCATCGGCATCGGCAAGGGGACGGTGTCCCTGGACGACATCCACGACGCCGAACTCATCTTCGTGGTGGGCCAGAACCCGGGCACCAACCACCCGCGCATGCTCTCGGCACTCAAGGAATGCAAGGACAAGGGCGGCAAGGTGGTGGCCGTGAACCCGCTGCCCGAGGCCGGCCTGTTCAACTTCCGGGACCCCCAGACGGTGTCCGGCGTGGTGGGTGGCGGCACGCCGCTGGCCGACGAATACCTGCAGATCAAGGTGGGTGGCGACCTGGCCCTGTTCCAGGCGCTGGGCCACCTGCTGCTGGAGGCCGAGGAGAAGAACCCGGGAACCGTCGTCGACCATTCCTTCATCGCCGCGCAGACGGATGGCTTCGACGCCTACCGGGACGCCCGCCGCACCCTGGACTGGGACGAGACGGAGAAGGCTACCGGCCTGGACCGGGCGCAGATCGAGAAGGTGGCAGGGATGCTGTTGGCCTCCAAGGCCTCCATCTTCTGCTGGGCGTTGGGTGTCACCCAGCAGCCGCATTCCGTAGACACCATCAAGGAAATGGTCAACGTCCTGCTGCTGCAGGGCAACTTCGGCAAGCCGGGCGCGGGTGCTTGCCCCGTCCGCGGGCACTCCAACGTCCAGGGCGACCGGACCATGGGCATCTGGGAAAAGCCCAAGGAATGGCTGCTGGCGGCCCTCGATGCCGAGTTCGGGATTACGTCCCCGCGGCACCACGGCCACGACGCCGTGGAGTCCATGGAGGCCTTCGACCGCGACGAGGTGGACGTCTTCGTCTCGATGGGCGGCAACTTCTCGCTCGCCTGCTCGGACACCGAGGCGCTGGAAGCCGGCATGCAGCGCATCGGCCTGACCGTGCACATCAGCACCAAGCCCAACCGCTCGCATATCGTGCACGGGCGCACTTCCCTGATCCTGCCCACGCTGGGCAGGACGGACAAGGACGACAAGCACCCCAAGGGCGCGCAGTTCCTCTCCGTGGAGGACTCCATGTCCGTGGTCCACTCCACCCAGGGCCGCCTCACGCCGGTGTCCGAGCACCTGCTCGCGGAACCCGTGATCGTGGCGCGGATGGCCGAGGCCACCTTCGGCAAGGACCACTCCGTCGACTGGCGCGGCATGGCCGAGGACTACGACGTGATCCGCGACCACATCTCCCGGGTCCTCCCCGGCTTCGAGGACTTCAACGCCAGGGTCCGGACCAAGAACGGCTTCGTACTGCCCAACCCGCCGCGCGACACCCGCTCCTTCGCCACGGACATCGGCCGCGGCCGGTTCACGGTGAGCCCGCTGGAGTACCTGACGCCGCCGCCGGGCCACCTGGTGCTGCAGACCATCCGCAGCCACGACCAGTACAACACCACGTTCTACGGCCTGGACGACCGCTACCGCGGGGTCTCCGGCGGCCGGCGCGTCATCCTGATCCACCCGGAGGACCTCGCCGAATCAGGCTTCCAGGACCGGGAACTCGTGGACGTGGTGAGCACCTTCCAGGGTGTCGATCGCCGCGCGGACAAGTTCCGCCTGGTGGCCTACCCCACCGCCAAGGGCTGCGCCGCTGCGTACTTCCCCGAAGCCAACGCCCTGGTCCACAAGGAAAACGTGGCCCGCGAATCCAACACCCCCGGCTTCAAGGCCATGTTCGTCCGCTTTGAACCGCACACGGGTGAAACTGTGGCCGCCGAGGAATCGGCAGGAGAACTGACAGGGACTCCTGCGTAGGTTTACCGAGCCCCCACCCCGTTGACGCCACGCGATGGCGGCATCCCGGCCGTTCCGGGGTGCCGCCATTGTTTTGCCCCACGGCAGTGTTAGCCGTAGGCGCTCAGGCATTGCCCCAGGGCATCCTCCCAAGGTGATCCGCGGTGGCGAATAAGGTCGGTGGCCCCGGTTTTCAGCTGCTTCGGACGGTGGGGTGGTTCCCAGTCCTGGTGTTCGCTTGCGTAGTGCCGGCCGCTGGGTGAGGTCCAGCCGGGTGGTTTGTTCCGGCCTGCGGGGGTGGGTTTCCATCCGGTGGTGTGGCGGAGTTTGTGGTGTTTGGGGCAGGGCTGGCCGAGGTTGCTGATCCCGGTGGTGCCGCCGTTGGCCCAGGAGAGGATGTGGTCGGCGTCGTTGTCCAGGGAATGGTTGCTGCAGCCGGGGAACGGGCATTTACCATCCCGCATCCGCAGCCAAGCCCGCATCGCGCCGGTGACCCGGTAACCGGTCCGCCCGATTTCCAGCGGCGCCCCGTCCCGCGGATCCACCAGCACCCGGTAGAACGACCCGGCACCATCGGCCACCAACGCCCTGGCCATGGAGGGCGGGATGGGGCCGTACCCGTCCAGGATGGCCGGTTCATCGGTCAGGCCCATCAGCGAGAACACCGGGACGGTGACCAGGACTTGGGCACGGATCGGTGCAGACACCCCGCCGGCAACGGCACCAGCCGCGGCGCCGGCCATGGCGCCGGAGCCGTCGCTGTCCGGGCGGGTGCGGTTGGTAGCGCCGGGTGCGGGGTAGGTGGCGAGCAGGGCTGTGGCGTAGTTGTCGGCGCGGAGTTGGGCGAGGGTGCGCGGCTCATCGGTGCCTTGCAGGGACCGGGCTTCGGAGGTGAGACGGTCCCAGACCGCCGAAGCCTGGCAGGCCGGCAGGTACGCGGACAGCCAGGCCATCCCGTCGCGGTCCGGCCGGTACTCCACCCGCCGCTCCGCCACACCCTTGGCGTGCCGGGCCTCGATACTCTCGGTGTGGTGGCGTTCGCGCCAGGTGCGGGCCTTGACCCGGAAGCGGTGCGCCGGCAACTCCCCGACCGGGCAACCGGCCGCCGCGTCCGGGGCGCACGGGTTCAGGAAATGCGCTTCCAACGCCGCGGCGCCCACAGTGTCTAGACCGGCTGCTTCGTCGGCCATCACCACCGCGTGCCCCCAGGACAGCGCCCCGGCCTGCAGACCGGCCAACGTGAGCGGCAGCGTGGCGACCAGGGCGTGGGAGGTGGCCAGGAACGATGATGCGGCCCGCGGACCCAGCGCCAGGACGCAGCCGACCTCTGCCGCGGCCGACATCTCCTGCGAATGCGCCGGTACCACCGGGCCCGCCACCGCGCTGGCACTCTCGGCATACGCCACCGCGGCCTTCGCCTTCAAACCAGCGACCCTGGCCTCCACCGCCCGGGCGCCGGCCAGGACGTCCAAGCACCCGCCCGCCAACCCAGCCAACGGATCGGCCGCAGAGAACGGCTCGCAACCGGCACCATCCACCTCCGCGTTCAGCACGGCAAGGGCAGCATCGATCTCCTCCAACGCCCTCACCACCGCCGACTTCCCCATAACCGAACTATGGCAAAGGGGTACGACATTCAAGGGACCAACAGGGTTTCGACAAGCTCAACCACCGGGTTTCGACAAGCTCAACCACCGCAACGGGCGTCGACCGGATCAACCTCGGGGCAGGGACAAACAGCGCAAAAAGGTGGTTGGGCCTGCCGGTCTCAAGCAGGCCCAACCACCCTGGGGGGGCGAAAGAGAATCAGCCGCGGATGCGCTCCATCCCCGGGTCCACCAGGGGTTCGGCAGAGACGGTGGCCGCCACGCGCTTGCCGAAGTACTCGATCTCTACGGAGTCACCGATTTCGACGCCGGCGGGCAGCCAGGCGTACGCGATGGGCTTGTGCACGGTGAAGCCGTAGGCCGCGCTGGTGACGTAACCGACGGCTTCCCCGCCCACGTAGACAGGTTCCTTGCCAAGCACAACTGACGTGCCGTCGTCGACCGTCAGGCAGCGCAGTGCGCGGGTAGCGGGCTGCTCCTTGCGCCCAACAAGGGCCTCGGCCCCAACAAAGCCCGTCTTGTCCTTGGCAATGGAGAAGCCGAGGCCGGACTCGTAGGGGTGGTGTTCGGAGGTCATGTCGGTACCCCACAGCCGGTAGCCCTTTTCCAGGCGCATGCTGTTGAACGCGCCGCGGCCGGCAGCCACGATGCCGAACTTCTGGCCTGCCTCGAAGAGCAGGTCCCACAGCTTCAGGCCGTATTCGGCGGTGGTGTAGAGCTCCCAGCCGAGTTCACCCACGTAGGACAGCCGCCAGGCGCTTACGGGAATGCCGCCCACGGAAATTTCCTTGGTGCGGAAGTACCTCAGGCCGTCGTTGCTCAGGTCATCGCTGCTGAGCTTGCCGATCACTTCGCGCGCCAGCGGGCCCCACAGGCCGATGCAGCAGGTGCTGCCGGTGATGTCGGTGACATGTGCCCACTGTGCCGGGTCGGCCTCAGACTGCTTGCGGGCCTCGACGCGCAGGTAGTCGAAGTCCACGTTGCTGTTAACGCCAAGCTGGAACTTCTCCTGCTCCAGGCGCGCCACCGTCACGTCACTGCGGATGCCGCCGTCGTGCTCCAGCAGGAGGCAGTAGGTGACGGCGCCGGGCTTCTTCGTGATGTTTCCGGTGCTGAGGCGGTGCAGCAGCGCTTCGGCACCGGGGCCAACGACCTGGAGCCGCTTGAGCGGCGTCATGTCGTAGAGCCCGACGGCGGTACGCGTCTTCCACGCTTCGGCGGCGGAAATGGGGGAGTGGAACATGTTCGCCCACTCCTCGCGCTCGGGTGCGCGCCATTCTTCGGGCAGCTCCTCCAGGAGCGGGCGGTTGGCTTCGAACCAGTGCGGGCGTTCCCAGCCCGCGGACTCCAGGAAGAACGCCCCGAGTTCCTTCTGCCGGACGTTGAACGGGCTGACGCGCAGGTCCCGCGGCGACTTGCGCGGCTGCAGCGGGTGGAGGACGTCGTAGATCTCCACGAAGTTCTGCTGCGAGGTTTCGCTGACGTAGGAGTCCGAGGTCTGCACCTTCTCAAACCGGGTGAGCTCCGTGCCGTGCAGGTCGGTGCGGGAGCGTCCTTCCACGAGCAGCTCGGCGACAGCCTTGGCTACGCCGGAGGAGTGCGTCACCCACACCGCTTCGGCAACGAAGAAGCCGGTCAGGTCCGGGTGCTCGCCGATCAGCGGGCCGCCGTCGGGCGTGAACGAGAAGATGCCGTTGAAGCCGTCCTGGATGTCTGCGTTGCGCAGTGCCGGCAGCAGGTCCCGGGTGTCTTCCCAGGCCGGCAGGAAGTCTTCGAGGGTGAAGTCCAGGCGGGAGGGCATGCGGTGGTCAGACATCTCGCCGGCCGGCACCTCGGGCAGGGCGGACATGTCCACCGGCATCGGACGGTGGGCATAGCTGCCGATGCCAATGCTGTCGCCCCATTCGCGGTAGTACAGGTCCTTGTCCTGGTAACGCAGGATGGGCTTGCTGGCGCCCTTGGGAAGCTCGTTGACGCCCTCAAGTTCGGGCAGCGGCGTGGTGACGACGTACTGGTGGGCCAGCGGCAGCAGGGGCACCTCGAGGTCCACCATCTTGCCGAGCTCACGGCCCCAGAAGCCCGCACAGGACACGACGATGTCGGCGGGGACCAAGCCTGAAGAGGTCTCGACGCCGGTGACCTTGCCGCCCTCCTGGGCGATTCCGGTAACGGTGGTGGAACCAAGGTAGGTGACGCCGCGTTCCCGGGTGCGCTCGATCAGCAGCTGCACGGCCCGGGCGGCCAGGGCGAGGCCGTCGGTGGGGATGAGGAGGCCGCCCAGGACCTCGCGGCCGCCGCTGAGCTTGCCGGTGTTCAGCAGCGGGTAGATTTTCTCGCATTCGTCGGCGTCGATGATCCGGCTTTCCACGCCCCAGGAGGTCATCACGCCCATCTTGCGCTTGAGGTCCGCCAGCCGCTCGGGGGTGGTGGCAAGTTCCAGGCCGCCCACCTGGTTGAAGCAGGACTGCCCGTCCTTTGTCAGGGAGAGCAGCTTGTTGACGGTGTAGGTGGCGAACTCCGTCATCGTCTTCGACCCATTGTTCTGGAATACCAGGCCCGGGGCGTGGGACGTGGAACCGCCGGCAAGCTCAAGCGGGCCCTGTTCGACGACGGTGATGTCCGTCCAGCCGCGGCTGGCGAGTTCGTCGGCGAGGTTCGTGCCGACGATGCCGGCTCCGATGATGACGACGCGGGGCGAAGCGGTCATGGCGTGTGGTTCTCCTGGATTGCGGGGTGTTCCGGCGGGTACTGCTGAGTTGCTTCGCTATGAGCAACGTGCATCACCATATGCAACACGGTGGCGCAGCTCACATCAGATGTCAAGGGGTTACCGCTTTATTGCGTCGCTGCGGGTGTGAAGCAGGCAAAGCAGGGAGGCCCCCGCCGCGGCTGCGGCGGGGGCCTCCAAGCTCGATGTAATCGGGCAGTCCAGGGATCAGTGGGAGAAATCTGATGAGATCTCGGCGAGGGTGCGCCCCTTTGTCTCAGGGGCGAGCCACTGCGAGAGGACGGCGCCGAGCAGTGCGACGGCTGCGGCTACCACCATGCTGGGACCCATGCCGATGTTGCTGATGGCCCACGGCAAAGCGAAGGTGCCGAGCGCTGCTCCGATGCGGCTGAAGGCCGCGGCGAAGCCCATGCCGATGCCGCGCAGGTGGCCGGGGAAGACCTCGGCCGGATAGACCTGGGTCATCGTGGTGTAGCCGGCGTTGAAGAAGGAGAAGGCGAGGAACAGGACCAGAATGAGGATCGCCGGTGCGTCCGCCCAGACTCCGATAACCAGCAGGATGCCTGCGCAGAGCCACTGCCCGGGCACGGTGAGGATTCGGCGGCCGAGCCTGTCAATCAGAAGCACGCTGGTGACGACACCCGCGGCCGCAAGTGCGGAGAGTCCGACTCCGCCGGCCCAGCCGCCGCCGAAGCCGAATTGGGTGAGCACATCGTCGGCGAAGGTTGCGATCGCGAAGTACGGAGTGACAGCGCAGAACCAGAAACCCGAGGTGAAGACGGTGGCGCGCCAGTTCTCCTTCGAAAACAGCATTCCGATGGAGGCGCCCTTGATTTTGGTCCTGTTCTTCGCGGCCTGGGCCTCCTGGATCATCCTGAGGTCGATCTCCTCGGTGATGCTGTTTTTCATCTCCGGAGACTCGACGTACTTGTGCGCGATCTCGAGTGCTTCCTCCCGCCGTCCCTTGGTGATGAGCCAGCTCGGCGATTCGGGCAGGCCCAGGCGGGCAATGAACAGGACGAGCGCAAGTATGGTGCTGGTTCCGATGACGACGCGCCAGGGGGTGCCGGCGTCGTGCAGGAGCGTGCCAACAATGAACGCCACCATGAAACCGACGTACCAGGCGATCAGGGTCAGCCCGAGCAGACGCCCGCGGAGCTTGGGAGGGGAGAACTCCGACAGCAAGGGCCCGCCGATTGAGTACTCTCCGCCGATCGCCACGCCCATGAAGAACCGGATGATGACCAGCTGGATGACGGCCCCGTCTCCGGAGGTTATGAAGAATTGGGCCGCGGAGGCTGCCAGGAACAGTCCCATGTCCACGAGGAACATGGGCTTGCGTCCGAACTTGTCAGTAGCCCAGCCGGCCAGCGGGGAACCCACGAAGATGCCAACCAGCGGGCCAGCAGCGATCAGGCCGAGCGATAATGCGTCGAGCTGGAGGTCGGTCCGCATGAGCCCGGCGACGGGACCGATGATCCCCAGGATGTAACCGTCGAGGAACATCCCGCCGATGAAGACAGCGACGAGCCGAATCATGAAGCGGCGTTTGAACGCGGAGCTGGTCGCTTCTGCCCTGCTTTGATCGATGGTGCTGCCACCTTGGATTGTCATCAACAGTTCCTTCGGGTTTTGTTGCGGGAGCGGGATGCTCACCGCAGCAGGGGCCGCTGGGAAACTGGGTTCCTCCAACTGCGGCCACCGCAGGTCGGTTTCTCGTTGGGAGTGATCGCGTCCCAGTTACCGCAGCCCGGTGCCGCGGAGTGGGAAGTACGCGGATCTGAGAAGTTCTTCGTTCCGGGATGATCAACATGCTTCGTCTTATGCAACAAAACAGTGCGTCAGGTCACACCGGTTGTCAAGAAGATGTCGGCTGGCATTTGCGGCGTTTAACGCCTGCGGCCGCCGAAAAAAGGGCAGCAACAATCGCGCCCCCTCCCTCGCGGGAGTGGCCGGCTTGAAAGGCGACGCGGGGCGCTAGTTTTCCTGGCCGGCCCCTGCCTTGAGAAAGTCTTCTGTTACGGAGCGTGGCCGTTCGAGCCGGTCCCGGCCCGCGTAGACGTTCAGGCTGTGTCCCCTGCTGAATCCCGCGAGTGTCAGGCCGGTTTCGACGGCCAGGTCGATGGCCAGGCTTGACGGGGCGCTCACCGCAGAGAGCACTGGAATGCCGGCCAGTGCGGCTTTCTGGACCAGCTCAAACGACGCCCGGCCGGACACCTGCAACACTGTGCCGCGCAGTGGCAGCAGGCCCTGCCGGAGGGCCCACCCCACCACCTTGTCCACGGCATTGTGCCGTCCCACGTCCTCGCGCAGGCACAGCAGCTCGGGCTCGCCGTCGCCTAATCGGAAGAGACCGGCAGCATGGACACCGCCCGTCTTGTCAAACACGGCCTGGGCCTCCCGCAGCTTGTCCGGGAGGGAAGCAAGGGCGTCTACGGGCACCTTCAGCGGGTCCGCGGAGGGATCGTAGTGCAGGGTCTTCCGCACCGCCTCGATGGACTCCGTGCCGCAGATGCCGCACGAACTGGAGGTGTAGACGTGCCGCATGGTTTCGGGCAGGGGGACGTCCGGACGCAGCTGCGCGTCCACTACGTTGAAGGTCTGCGCTTCGTCGGGGCCGCCGGCGCAGAAGCGCAGGGACACCAGTTCGGATGCCTCCCGGATCACGCCCTCGGAAACGAGGAACCCGGCCACGAGGTCAAAGTCGTCACCCGGCGTCCTCATGGTGACGGCGAATGAACGGCCGCCCAGCCGGATCTCCAGCGGCTCTTCGGCGGCGATCACATCCTCCTTGAACCGGACCGGATATTCGGTGCCCGAGCCGTCCAGGTGGAAGCGGTGGATCTTGCGGCGCTGCGTCATGCGTGCCAAGGCGTGTTCCTTCCAACGCTTACGGCCGCCGGGGTCCAGGGAAGCGGCAGAACCGCCACGGGCTGGCCCGAGTCGACGCCGCCGGGAGGGACAACCATGACGCCCTCAGCCCACGCCAGGCCGCGCATCATGCCAGGTCCAGTGTGGGGCACGGGAAAGGCCAGCCCGGACAGGAACCTGCACGGGATGAGCCGCGTCCGCCCCTTTCCGTCGCTGCAGCCGCCGTCGGGGCCGAAGTCGTTGCCGGAGGTGGCGTGCCGGACCTGCGGCAAGGGCTGGTTTCCCAGCGAGGCCAGCAAGGGGGCGCCGATGGTGGCCAGCGCCATCATGGCGGCGAGGGGATTTCCGGGAAGTCCGACGGCGAAGCGCCCGTCAGGCAGTTCGGCCAGGACAGCGGGGTGTCCGGGGCGCATGGCGACACCGTCCAGCAGCAGGCGTCCGCCGAGGGCGGCCGCGGCATCCCGGAAGTGGTCGGTGCCGGACTTGCCGGTTCCTCCCGTGGTGATGACGACGTCGGCCCGCGCCGGTGAATCCGGTCCGGAGCCGTCCAGTGCCTCAAGCCAGGCATTGAAGGAGTCGCCAATGCGGGTGAAATCGCCCGGTATGCCGCCCAGCTGGGAAATGACGGTGCCCAGTTGCGGGCCGAAGGTGTCCCGGACGTTCCCTGGGGCAGGAATACCTGATGTCACTACCTCGGAGCCGGTCAAAACGACCGAAACCACCGGTTTCGACTGCACCTCCACCAGGTCGTGGCCGGCTACGGCCGCAAGGGCCAGGTGGGCGGGGTTGAGGACGGTGCCGGCTGGAATCAGTGTTTCGCCGGCTAGCGCCTCGGTCCCCGCGGGGCGCACGTGTTGGCCCGGCCGGGGTTCACCAGGCTTGGCGTCGGCGCTGACGGTAAGGACAGGGCGCCCCGTTCCGTCCTCAGCCACCAGCCCGCTTTCCTTGCGGAGCACAGCACTCGCTCCGGGCGGAACCAGGCCGCCGGTGGCGATGACGGCGGCCGTGCCTGGCGCCAGTGGTTGCTGCCCGCCGGCCAGCAGCCAGGGGCCATCCCCGTTCAGCGCCCAGCCGTCCATTGCCGAGGAGGCGTAGTGGGGCAGGTCCTGCAACGCTTTCACGGCTCTGGAGAGGGTCCGTCCGGCCGCTTCATGGAGCGGAACCTTTACGGAGGGGAGGGGACTTGCGCAGTCGTAGGCCAGGCGCCTGGCTTCCGGCCAATCGATCGAGTGCAGTCCGGTCCCCGCCATTGGGGACGCGGGATCTGCGCTGGGCGTGAACGTCATCATGGATGCCCCTTGCGGAGTTGAAGCGAAAACGCCCGTTGCCCGTAAGCGGTGCTTCGACGAGGAATACCTCCCCAGGTTTCAGGCCATCGAAGCACCGTCTACGAGCAACGGGCGACTGATATCTCATTTACAAGACGAAAGATATATCAGTAATTTTAGGTCAGTGGTGGATGTCGTGTCCACACTTTTTCGAACGCTAGGCGTTTTCCAAAAGCTGGACCCGCGACTGCTGGCGTGCAGCCTCCACCGTGTGCAGCAGCAACAGCGCGGTGGTCACCGAGCCGACGCCGCCGGGAACCGGGGTCAGCGCAGCGGCGATGCCATTCACGCTTGCGCCGTCAACATCGCCCACCAGGGAGCCGTCCGGGAGGACGTTGGTACCGACGTCCACCACAACGGTGTCCGGCGAGATGTGGCTGCCGTTCACCAGTCCCGTCCTTCCGGCAGCCACCACCACAATGTCCGCCTGCCTGGTGTGCCGTTCCAGCGGGCCGGAACGCGAGTGGCACACGGTGATGGCCGCATCGCGTTCCAGCAGCAGCAGCGCCAGGGGTTTGCCCACGACGGCGGACCGGCCCACCACGGCGACGCTGCGGCCCGCAACGGGGACGTCGTAGTGGTCGAGGATTTCAACCACGGCACGGGCAGTGGCGGGTGCGAAGGCCGGCTGCCCCACGGCGAGGCGGCCCAGGCTGAGCGGGTTGGCGCCGTCAATGTCTTTTTCCGGCGCGATCAGGCCCACCAGGGCATCGGTCCGGACTCCTGCCGGCAGTGGCGTCTGCAGGATGATGCCGTGGACTGAAGGCTCTGCGCTGAGGTCCCGCAGGACGTTGGCCAGCACCTGCTCGGTGGCATCGTGCCCCAGGTCGATGACGCGGCAGCCGATGCCGGCATTTTCGGCCGCCCGTTCGATGGAGCGGACGTACCAGTGCGTTGACTCGTCGTCGGTGGCGATGACCACTGCGACGGACGGATGCGCACCATCCCGCTCGAGTTCACGGGCCTCATCCCGGGCCCGCTGCCGGATGACTCCCGCCAGCGTCTTTCCGGACAGGGCCCGGGTGGTTGCGGTGCTCATTGAAGGATCCTTTCCCGTACCCGGGCCGCGAGGCTGTCCGCTGCCGCTACAACCTTGTCAGCCAGGCCGTCCGTTTGGTCCGCAAGAAGGGACCTGACGGAGGGGTCCTTGATGGCCACGAGGTTGATGTCGATATTCACCCTTGCGGTGGTTGCGGCGGCCCGGGCGGCATCCGCCGCCGCTGCGACGTCGCTGATCACGTTCGGGTTTGCCACCTCGCCCAGTTCGGTGGCGAGGTCCACCACCGAACCGGCCAGTTTGATGAGCTGCGCCGGGGTCTGTGCCGCCTGGACGAGTGCCGCCTGGATGGCGCCGCTCTTGGCAGCCTTCAGTTCCTCCGTGTCAGCAGGCAGCTTGTAGGAGTCAATGACCGCCTGGAAAACCTGCTCATCCGAATCCGCCAGCCGCAGGGCTTCGGTGGCGAGTTCGTCGGCGATGCCGGTGATCCGCTCCACCAGCGCCGCGTGTTCCGCGTACTTGGGACCGGTGGTGTACCGGGCAACCATGGCCACCAGGGCGGCGCCCTGCGCAGCATGGAGGGCCGCAGCAGCACCGCCCCCGGGGGTCGGCTGCCGGGAGGCGAGCCGGGCGAGGTAGCCGCTGATGGTCTCTGCGCCTATTGAAGCAGGGCCGGCGGAACCTGCACTGTTCGCTTGCTGTTCGGCCATGGTCAGCCGCGCAGCCGGGACATCGTGGGATCGTACAGCGGATCCTGGGTGACGGTGGCAACGATGCGGCGGCCGAAGTACTCGATTTCCACCGAGTCGCCCACCGATACCTCGGCGGGAAGGTAGGCATACGCAATGGGCTTGGCCACCGTGTATCCGTAAGCTGCGCTGGTGACGTAACCCACCGCCTGGTCCTTGTAGAACACCGGTTCCTTGCCCAGCACGATGCTGCGGCCGTCGTCGACCGTCAGGCAGCGCAGGCGCCGGGCCGACGTTTCCTCGGTGCGTCCCTCCAGGGCTGCCTTGCCGACGAAGTCCTCCTTGGCCATCTTGACGGCGAAGCCCAGGCCGGCCTCAAACGGATCGTGCTCGGTGGTCATGTCGGTGCCCCAGGACCGGTAGCCCTTTTCCAGACGGAGGGAGCTGAAAGCGGCGCGGCCGGCGGCGATGATGCCGAAGGGCTGGCCAGCCTTCCACAGCGCATCCCAAAGGCGCTGGCCGTTGTCTGCGCTGGTGTAGAGCTCCCAGCCGAGCTCGCCAACGTAGGACAGCCGCATGGCGGTGACCGGGACGCCGCCGATGACCACTTGCTTGGACCGGAAGTACTTCAGGCCGTCGTTGGTGAAGTCGTCGCTGCTGACCTCACCGACCACCTCACGGGCCAGCGGGCCCCAGAGGCCGATGCAGCAGGTGCCGCCGGTGGTGTCGCGCACCTGGACCCAGTCTTCGGCGGTGCCGTTTGCGGTCTGGTGCCGTGCTGCCCGGTCGAAGTACGCGGTGTCGATGTTGCCGTTGGCGCCCAGCTGGAACGTGTCCTCGCTCAGGCGGGCCACGGTGATGTCGCTTCGGACGCCACCCTGCTCGTCGAGCAGGAGGGTGTAAGTGACGGCTCCGGGCTTCTTGTTCATTTCCGCAGTTGTCAGTTCCTGCAGCAGCTTCAGGGCGCCCGGGCCGGAGACCTCAAGGCGCTTGAGCGGCGTCATGTCGTACATGGCGACGGCGGTACGCGTCTTCCAGGCCTCGGCAGCGGCGATGGGGGAGCTGAACATGCCGGACCAGGCATCGCGTGCCGGCGGCTGCCAGTCTGCCGGCATCTCCTTGAGCAGTTCGGCGTTGGCCTCGAACCAGTACGGGCGCTCCCAGCCGCCGCCTTCGAGGAAGTAGCCACCCAATTGCTTGTGCCGGGCGTGGAAGGGGCTGACGCGCAGGTTGCGCGGGGACAGCTTGGGCTGGAGCGGGTGCAGGACGTCGTAGATTTCCACGAAGTTCTGCTGCGAGGTTTCGCTGACGTACTCGGGGGTCAGCTGGACTTCCTCGAAGCGGTGGATGTCGCAGTCGCCCAGGTCGATGGAGGACTTGCCGGTGGTCAGCAGTTCTGCCACGGCGCGTGCGATGCCGGCGGAGTGGGTCACCCACACGGCCTCGGCCACGAAGAAGCCGTCCACTTCCTTGGACTCGCCCACCAGGGAGCCGCCGTCGGGGGTGAAGGAGAAGATGCCGTTGAAGCCGTCCTCGATCTCGCTTTCGCGCAAGGCGGGCAGGATCTGCTTGGTGGCCTCCCACGCCGGGAGGAAGTCCTCCAGGGTGAAGTCCAGGCGGGAGGGCATGTTGTGCTCGCTGATCTCGTCCGGCTTGAAGCTGCCGAGCTCCTCCAGGTCCACGGGCATGGGCTTGTGGGCGTAGGAGCCGATGCCGTACCGGTCGCCGTGTTCACGGTAGTAGAGGTCCTGGTCCTGGTGGCGCAGGATGGGGAGCTGTGCGCCGTTGGGCAGCTCGTTCTTGCCTTGCTGGGCCGGGACCGGGGTGGTCTTGACGTACTGGTGCGCCAGGGGCAGCAGCGGTACGGACATACCGATCAGCTCGCCGATCTTGGCACCCCAGAATCCGCCGCAGGAGACCACGATGTCAGCCGGGATCACGCCGTCGGGCGTCTGCACACCGGTGACGCGGCGGCCGGACTGTTCGATCCCCGTGACGGTGGTGTTGCCCTGGTACTTCACGCCGGCGGCTTCGGTGCGCTTGATCAGCAGCTGCACGGCACGGGCGGCGCTGGCGAGTCCGTCGCTGGGAACGTGCAGGCCGCCGAGGATTTCTTCCTCATTGATCAGGGGGTAGAGCTCCTTGCACTCCTCGCGGGAGAGGATCTTGCCGTCAATGCCCCATGCCTGTGCGTAGCCGAGCTTGCGCTTGAGGTCCGCGAGGCGGGTTTCGTTGGTGGCAACTTCCAGGCCGCCCACCTGGTTGAAGCAGCTGACGCCGTCCTCGGTCAGGGAGAGGAGCTTTTCCACCGTGTACTTGGCAAACAGCGCCATGGACTTGGAGGGGTTGGTCTGGAAGACCAGGCCGGGGGCGTGGGACGTCGAGCCGCCCGGCATGTTAAGCGGGCCCTGGTCCAAAACGGTGATGTTGTTCCAACCTCTGGTGACCAGTTCATCCGCCAGGTTCGTGCCGACAATGCCAGCTCCGATGATGACAATGCGTGGCGTCGATTCCATGTGGTTCTCCTGCTGAAAAGTCATTGATGTGCTGTGTGCTGGGTGCGGCGCCGGCTAGCGGAACACCACGGTGCTGGTCTGGTCCAGCAGGACGCGGTGCTGGCAGTGCCACCGCACGGCCCGGGACAGGGCGAGGGCTTCGGCGTCCTGGCCCACAGTGGAGAGTGTGCCCGGTCCGAAGCTGTGGTCAACCCGGATGACTTCCTGTTCGATGATGGGGCCCTCGTCCAGGTCGGCAGTGACGTAGTGCGCGGTGGCGCCGATGAGCTTGACACCGCGTGCGTGGGCCTGGTGGTAGGGCTTGGCGCCCTTGAAGCCGGGCAGGAAGGAATGGTGGATGTTGATGGCCCGGCCCTCCAGGGCACGGCACAGATCGTTGGACAGGACCTGCATGTAGCGGGCCAGGACCACCAGGTCCGCCTGGTATTCGTCCACGAGTTCCAGCAGGCGCCGCTCGGCGTCGGCCTTGGTGTCAGGCGTGACGGGAATGTGGATGAACGGCAGGCCTGCGGCCTCCGCCATTGCGCGGTGGGTTTCGTGGTTGGAAACGACTGCCACGAGGTCACCGCCCAGGGTGCCGCCGCGCCAGCGGAAGATGAGGTCGTTGAGGCAGTGCCCGAACTTGGACACCATCACCAGCACGCGCTGCTGGGTCTGGTCGCTGAAGCTGAACTTCATGCCGAACCGGTCTGCGATGGGACGGAACTCTTCTTCGAGCGTGTCCCGGGTGTAGGCCGGTGAACCGGAGAACGCGGTACGCAGGTGCAGCGTTTCGCGGAGGCTGTCATCGAACTGCTGGTGCTCGTCGATGTTGAAGCCGCGGTCGAACAGGAAGGTTGTCACGGCCTGGACAATGCCAGCGCGCTCGCCGCAGGACAGGGTCAGGACAAACTTCTGATCAGTCGGCTGCTCCACCGTTTCGGTAAGCGTGGTCCCGCCGAGGGCCGTCGATGAGGCTGTTTCCACCAGGGTCATGTCTCCTCCTTCTATAGATATATTCCTGTGTTGCGTACTGATATATTAGGTTGGAGATCAGCGTATACTGGTCGGTGAGTGAGGTCAATAGGTTTTTTCGGTTCGAGGGGAGAGGTGCTGCGATGGCAATTGAAACTTTGGCGCTCGCGGAAGATGCTGCCAGGAAATCGCTCGCGGACGTGGCCTACGAAAGTATCCGTGACAGGCTGCTGATGCTGGACATCAAGCCCGGCGACCTCCTCAACGACGATGCGCTGTCCAAGTCATTGGGCGTGGGGCGCACCCCCGTTCGCGAAGCCCTCAAGCGGTTGGAGCTGGACAGGCTGGTGGTGACCTACCCGCGCAGGGGTACCTTTGCCACGCGGGTGGACGTGACCGACCTTTCATTCATCTCCGAGATCCGCGCGCAACTGGAGCCCCTGGCCGCTTCGCGCGCAGCACGCGTTGCCTCGCCGGCAGTCCGGGCGAACCTCAAGGACATCCTGGCTGAGGTTGAGGCCTTTGACGTCAGCGCGGCCTCCGTGGTGGAAACCCTCCAGCTGGATTCCCGGGTCCACCACAGCATCTATGCGGCGGCTGCCAACCCGCACCTCGAGGACATCCTGATCCGTTATGACAACCTGGCAACGAGGATCTGGTGCATGGTGGTGGACCGACTGCCGGATCTCTCTGCCCATGTGCACGAGCATCTGAACCTGTTGCGGGCGGTCATCGACGGCGATGAGGACAGCGCGGCCGATCTGGCGCGCGTGCATGTCAGCGGGTTTGAGCGCGCCGTCCGTGAGGCTCTGTTCAGCGCCTGAGCGCCGCCGTCGCGCTATCGATTGCGCTTTAGCCGCGACGTGCCCCGCCGGCCCCTTCTGCTGGTATTCCGGACCGGTATTGACGCCCCGTGCGACCCGGGTCATACTTTCTTCACCATTGATATATCAAAAAAATATCAATGCGGGCCCGTGAGGGTCGACCAGACTATCCGGAGGAAGAGATGAACCCCAGCGTGCACGCCGTCGCAGATGCCGGAAGCAGCACTATCGAAGCGAAGCGGAACGGCTGCAGCAAGAGCGTGCCGGTTCAGGGAGTCCGGGGCGACTGGGCCCGCCTGCCCGGCCACACTGTGGAGGTGTGGTTGCTCGGGGAGCATGTGGCTACGGGAGTGGTGGACCAGGCCGCGGACGACGATTCGGTCCTGTGGCTTGCCGGCGCCGGCGCTGATACCCGCCGCCTATTCGATAAAGGCACCGGCTACCAGGTCTGGGTTTAGTCCGGTACTGAAGGTGCCTTGGGCGGCCAGCCAGCCGGGCGCCCCCGGTTGGTCCTCCCGGTTACCGCAGCCCGCGGCTGTGTGCCAGCGCAATCGCTTCGGAGCGTGAGGCGACCCCCAGTTTCCTGAACAGGTTCCGGACATGGAACTTCACCGTGTTCTCGCTGATGTTCAGTGCCGACGCGATGCTGCGGTTACGCTGGCCAGCAGCAAGCAATTGCAGGACTTCCAGTTCCCGGGCGGCCAGGTTCCAGCCGGCCACGTCGCCCGGAGCGGCCGGCGGGTCGAGCGGCAGCACAACGGAAATATCCGAGCCCCACCCCGGCAGGAGGTCCACCTCCATTCGCCCGGCCAGTGCCTGGACCCGCCGCTGCAGCCGGCCCATGGCGGGGGCTTCCGTGGACAGTCCACCATTGCCGTCGTCCCGGACGCTGACCAACAGGTTCTCGCCGTCGCAATCCCACTGCGTGCGGACCCGCCGCACCTCCGGCTGCTCCATCATGGCCAGCAGGAGCCCCCGCACAATGGCACGCGCCGCCACGGCCACCTCGCCGGGCAGCGCCCTGCCGTTGAGGGGCGGTTCAATGAACTGGACGTCCACGCCGCTCAGCCGGGTCAGCGGACGGAGGTCGTCCCGCAGGCGCTCGAAAGCCGATGCCACGGGTTCTTCGATCTGTTCGGCGGTCCGGTCGCTGTGCGTCCTGAGTTCCACCAGTGCCCGGGCGGCGAGGTCGGTGACGGCTGCCCGCGCAGCAGCATCGTCGATGGACGTGGACCGGGACGCGGCCACGAGAGTCTCCAAAGTGGTCGAATGCAGGTCCACGAGTTCGCTGGTCACCCTGAGGCGCTCGGCTGACGCCGCGCGGGACTCCACGAGGTACGACGGCGGCGCGTCGCTGACTTTCTCCTGGATGCGGCGGGCAGCAAGGTCCCACAGGTAGCGGACCATGTCCAGGGCTCCGCTGCCTGCTGTACTTTCTGCTGCAATGCCTCCGGGGCCGTCGCCTGATGCGGGGCTGCTGGAGTAAAAGGTTGGAGCTGCGGGCGCATCAGGGTTGGTGATCACCAGCAGGGCGTTACTGGGCGGGTAGGTCAGGGCCAACACGGGGCGGTCCTTCCCGGCGATCATCGCCTCACCGGCCCACATCACGGTGCCGGCCAGCGATTCCCGAAGCTGCTGCAGCTCGGTGATGGACACTCCGGCGGTGATATCCCCGTCTCCGGCCTTCTTCTGGGGCCTTCCTGTGCACTCTTCGGTGAAGATGACCAGCGCATCGCCACCGGCGAAGGGGTGCATTGCCTCGCGGAGCTGCTCTGCAATACCGGAGAGCGGAGCATTCGTGATCCGGGCTATGGCCTTCAGCAGGGGCCATGGAGGCGTGGAGCCGGCAAGGGCAGCAGCGTTATCGGCGGCCATGGTGTGGGTCATGCAGCCAGAGTACGGGACTGCTTCCGTCACTGACTATCCGAATGGGTAGGTGCAACCATCCCAAATCAGCGTTTCGCCTACCCGGCAAGAACGGAACCATGAAATCAGGCCCACAATTGAAGGAGGACACGTGAATGCCACTGTCATGACGGCGCCCGGCCTGGAAGTAACCCGGGAAGCAGTCTCCAGCAATCTCTCCCTGGTACTGGGAGAAATCACGGACACTGCAGCGGCCATCAGCGAAGCGGAACTGGCTGCCGTGTCACGGCTGCTGGAACGCGGCAAACGGATTTTCGTTACCGGCGCCGGCCGCAGCGGACTGGTACTCCGGATGGCCGCGATGCGGCTGATGCACCTGGGCCTTGAGGTCCACGTAGCGGGGGACACCACCACGCCTGCCATCCGGGAGGGCGACCTCCTGCTGGTTGCGTCCGGTTCGGGCACCACCGGCGGAGTAGTCAAGGCCGCCGAGACCGCAGCCAAGTCCCAGGCATTGATCGCGGCCTTCACCGCCAACCCCGGGTCTCCGCTCGCAGCGCTGGCCGACGAAGTGGTCATTGTCCCGGCCCAGCAGAAGGCCGACCACGGCTCCGGTGTGTCCCGCCAGTACTCCGGGAGCCTGTTCGAACAGTCGTTGTTCGTGGCCACCGAAGCCCTCTTCCAATCCCTGTGGGACACCGTGGACGTCCCTGCCGAAGAGCTGTGGCTGCGGCACGCCAACCTCGAATAGCCCCTGCCCCAAGATTTCAACACCCCACCAAAAGAAAGCGACAAACATGAAACTTCAGGTAGCCATCGACCTCCTCGCCGTCGAAGATGCCCTCGAGCTGGCCGGCAAGGTTGCCGAGTACGTGGACATCATCGAACTGGGAACCCCGCTCATCAAGGCGGCTGGACTGTCCGCCGTCACGGCCATTAAGGACGCCCACCCGGACAAGACCGTTTTCGCTGACATGAAGACCATGGACGCCGGCGAGCTGGAAGCCGACATCGCCTTCAAGGCCGGCGCCGACCTGGTCTCCGTCCTTGGCAGTGCCGACGATTCCACCATTGCCGGCGCGGTCAAGGCCGCGAAGGCCCACAACAAGGGCATCGTGGTGGACCTGATCGGAGTCCCGGACAAGGCCACCCGTGCACGGGAAGCCCGCGCCCTGGGCGCTACGTTCATTGAGTTCCACGCCGGCCTGGACGAGCAGGCAAAGCCCGGTTTTGACCTGGACGGACTTCTCCGCGCAGGCAAGGAAGCACAGGTGCCGTTCTCCGTGGCCGGCGGCGTGAAGGCCGGCACCATCGCAGCCGTCCAGGCCGCAGGCGCCGACGTTGCCGTGGCAGGCGGCGCCATCTACGGCGCAGCCGACCCGGCACTGGCAGCCAAGGAACTCCTGGCTGCCATCAGCTGATCCACTCCTTCGCAACACGGCGGTGGCTCTACCTGCACAGGTGGAGCCGCCGCCGTTTCACCATCCGTTCCCGCCATACGAATGGCAGGGCAGGCAGGGGCCCGGCCTGAAGGGTGCGGGAACCTGAAAAGGTCCGGCCCCGGTGGAAATCCATCGGAGCCGGACCTTTCTACTGCGTGGTTTGGCTAGTTCTTGCTGGCCTCGGCGCTGGACGCAGGGCTGGAGCCCGAGCCGGGGCAGGATTCCCCTTCCGCGCACTTCTCGCTGTGCTCGTGCCGGGTCACCAGGTCGAACTGGACGCCGCCGTGCTGTTCGACGCCGGTACGGATGGCGCGTTCGACGACGGACGTCGCCAGGCGGCGGCGCAGCGACAGCGGGTCCCGCCGCAGGTCCTTCGCGAGGGCGAAGCACAGCAGCAGCATCACCACGACGAACGGCAGCGCCGCCACAATGGTTATCCTTTGCAGGCCTGACAACGCTTCGGACGGTTCATCGCCGCCGGCCAGCAGCATCACCGCGGCCACGGCGCCGGTGAGGGCGCCCCAGAAGATCACGAGTCCGCGCTTGGGATCCGAGGCTCCGTTGGAGCTGAGGGAGGACATGATCAGCGAGGCTGAATCCGCGCCCGTGATGAAGAAGATGGCTACCAGGACCATCGCCAGGACGATCACCGCGGCCGTCAGCCAGCCCGGCATCGGCAGGTTCTTCACCAGGTTGAACAGTGCTCCGTCAAAGTCGATCGACGCCACGCCGTCGGTGACGGTCATCAGGCCGGGCTGGCCTGCCTCGTCAGCTTTTTGCTGCACATCGAATGCTGCCCCGCCAAAGATGCCGAACCAGATCACGCTGACAACGCTGGGAACCAGGAGGACACCGGTGACGAACTGCCGGATGGTGCGGCCGCGGCTGATGCGGGCGATGAACATGCCGACGAAGGGCGTCCAGGAGATCCACCAGGCCCAGTAGAAGATGGTCCAGCTGGACATCCAGGTGCGCAGGGCCTCGTCCCCCACGGCCTCGGTGCGGGAGGACATTTCGGCCAGGTCGCGGGCGTAGTCGCCCACGGCCGAGGGGATGAGGTTGAGGATGAACAGGGTGGGGCCGGCGATGAACACGATGACCGCGAGGACTACGGCCAGGACCATGTTGATGTTGGACAGCCACTGGATGCCGCGGCTGATGCCGGAGACTGCGGACGCCACGAAGCATGCTGTCAGGATGGCCACGATGGCCACGAGTGCAGGGGTCCCTACCTCGCCCACCCAGCCGTTGGAGGTGAGGCCGCTGCCGATCTGCAGGGCACCGAGGCCCAGCGATGCGGCCGTGCCGAAGAGTGTGGCGAAGATGGCCAGGATGTTGATGAACTTGCCCACCGGGCCCTCAACCGTCCGGATACCGAACAGTGAGGTGAAGGCGGCGGAGATCAGCTGCTTGCGGCCCAGGCGGTAGGTGCCGTAGGCCATCGCGATGCCCACCACGGCGTACATGGCCCAGGGGTGCAGCGTCCAGTGGAAGATGGACGTGGCCATGGCGGTCTGGATGGCGGCAGGTGTGCGGCCGTCAACCGTTCCGGGTGGCGGCGAGATGAAGTGGTAGAGCGGTTCAGCCACGCCGTAGAACATCAGGCCAATGCCCATGCCGGCCGCGAACATCATGGCGATCCAGGACACGGTTCGGAATTCGGGCTTCTCGCCGTCCTTGCCGAGGGGGATGTTGCCGAACTTTCCCATGGCCAGCCAGAGGACGAAGACGACAAACAGGGAGGCGAGGACCATGAAGAGCCAGCCTGTGTACTCCATGACCCAGTCAAGGGCGTCCTTGGAGGTCGCGGCCAGGCTGTCCTTGCCGAAGAACCCCCAGAGCACGAAGGCGACGGCGATGGCGCCAGTGATTCCGAAGGTTGCCTTGTCCAGGGTGAGCTTGCGGTTGCGGCGCTGGGACACCGCATGTTCGGTCTTGGTCTGGCGCAGTTCCTCGAGGATCTGGTCGTACTCTTCGGTGTCCGGGATGGGCTCCGTGAGTGCGTCCTCCGCGGGCGGGGCTGCGGTGTCCGGTGTGCTGCCGCCCGGGGTGGCGGCAACATCCGCGGGGATGCTGTCCTGGTCGTCCTCGGGACGCCCGGGTTTAGGGGTGGTTAATTCACTATTGATAGCCATGAGCTGGATCCTTTGCTCGGCGGTCATGGACATGCGCAATGGCAGGGCCTGGCGCGTCCGCCGGAACGAAGCTTGGGGGACTTCGCCGGAGTTGAAGGCCATGATGTCGCCGTAGATGGTGCGTAGCTGTTTTAAGGCAGGTGCTTGCCGGCAGTCTCTTCCCGGCGCCGGCAGGCGTGGTGCGTGGAGTTACCTCTGGTATGGGTCGCGGCGGCTGGAAGAATCCGACGGACCGGGATGGCGGACGGGTAAAGCACCTGGGGAGTGTTTCGCAAGGGTCAACAGTATTCGCGTTAGGCAACAGAGTGCGCTACGCCACATTTAAAGTCAAGGTATTTCCTCATGCCGGGGCAACAAGACCCGGCCGCTTGACAGTGAGGAAAGCGAAATCAATTTGTTGCACACTACGGCTGCGGTTGCGCAGGGAGCAATTAATCGCCTGATATTCGAGATGGAAGTGGCCCCGGTCCACGGGACCGGGGCCACTGTTGTTGGGCCGCCTAGCGCCTGGCGTACCCCATGTTGGCGCTGATATGGAGGCCAGCTTCCTGGAGTGCCTCCACCAGGCCAGGAATCTTCTCGGGGTCGAAGCGGAAGGCCGGGCCGGAAATGCTGATGGAACCCACCACGTTGCCCTGGTGGTTGAACACCGGCACCGCTATCGCGTTCAGGCCGATCTCGAACTCTTCGCGGACCACGGCGTAACCCTTGTTGCCGGCATCCAGCAGCTGGCGGTCAAGTTCCTGCCGGTTGGTGATGGTGCGGGACGTGCGGGCCGGGAGGCCGGTCTCCTTCAGGATCCTGTCGCGTTCGTCCGTAGCCAAAGCGGCGAGGAGGATCTTTCCGCTGGAGGTGGCGTGCAGCGGGGTCAGGCTGCCCACCCAGTCGTAGGTGGCCAGGGTGGAGGGACCCATGGCCTGGTCCACGTTAACCGCATAGTTGGAGCGCAGCACGGCGAGGTTGACCGTCTCCTTGAACTCGGCCGCGAGGCCCTCCAGGACCGGCCGCGCCTCATGGACCAGGCTGAGCCGGCCAGGGATGACGCTGGCGAGGCGGAGGATGCCGAACCCCAGCTGGTATTTTCCGCGGTCGCTGTTCTGCTGGACCATGTCCCTGCTGACCAGGGACCCCATCAGCCGGGACACCGTGGACTTGTGGATACCCATTTCGTCGGCAATTTCACTGACTCCGGCCTGGCCTTCGCGGGCCAGGATTTCCAGGACCGCGAGGGCGCGCTCCACGGACTGCACCCCGCCGGACGGTCCGCTTTCGGCATCCGCGTCGGGTTCGGGGTGGTTGTTCGAAGCCATCAGGCGCTCCCACGTCGTCGCTGCCGCCTGCGTGCCGGCGGGCCGCAAGCGCTGGTCGGTTACTCCATTCGATCCTATGCCGGGATCTGTGACGGGCACGACACGGAGTCCGGCAGGGCAGCGTGAAGAGGCGTGCCGGGGTGCATTGGGGCGGGTCTAGCTGCCCCTGTATGTGGAGTAGGCGAACGGGCTCAACAGCAGCGGGACGTGGTAGTGCTCAGGGCCTGACACCTCGAAAACAAGGTCCACTTCGGGGAAGAAGGTGGCGGTCTGCAGTCCGGCGTAATACGTGCCGGTGGCAAAGTTCAGTTTGTAGTGGCCCGGTTCCAGCTGCTCGGGTCCAAGGTCCTTCGCACGGCCGTCCGCATCGGTGGTGGAAGCGGCAAGCTCACGCCAGGTGCCGGCGTCGTTCTTGGAAAGGACGACGGCGACTCCCGCCGCCGGGCGCCCGGCACCGGTGTCGAGGATGTGGGTGGTGACGTGGGAGGTGCTCATTCGCTGATCAGTCCTTCGAGCCGGAGTACGGCGATTTCGCGCAGCTGCTGGGCCACGATGGTGTCTTCCTCGGCGGGGGTGTTGGCGAGGCGGCTGTTGAGGGCCTGCAGGATTTCCGGTGCGGTACGGCCTGCGGCGCGGATGAGGAACACCCGGCCGAACTTTTCCTCGTACTCCCTGTTGCCGCGGGCCAGCGCCTCCGCAGCCTCGGCGTCCGCGGGATCCACCCCGGCCTGCTCTGAACGGGACATGGACGCCTCGGCGGTGCCCGCCGTCGGCCGTTCCCCAATCCTCGGGTGGTGGGCCATGGCGGACTCCACCTCGGCAGGGGTGAAAGGGCTGGCGGCCGCGGAAGCGAACGCCAGGAGGGCTTCCCTGCTGTGGAAGGGCCGGGCTGCGGTGACGGCGTCCACCCAGCGGGTGACATCGATGCAGGGCTTGAGGGTGTCTGCGGCGGAGGAGGGGTCCGCGCTGTTAAATTCGGCAAGCTTCATGCTGGCTGGTTCCTCGGTAGCGATGCTGGCATCCATGGTGACGGCTATGCGGAGGCCGGATTGCCCGGCGCCCCCGTGACGGACTCGCCAAGGCAAGCCTACGAAGGTTCCGCATCATGGAACTGTTATTTCAGCATACGTAATATCTAAGGGCAGGAAGTCGGTGGTGTCAAGAGACTACAACACCACTGCGGCCTACCCGGTATCATCACGGAAAGGCCTTTCAAAGGCCTGCTGACACAGACTGGGGAGTCAATAATAGATGGACGGGACGCTATGCAGACGCTGACCGATCAGGATGCCGGACGAGATCTTGGCCTGCAGGAATACGGATTACTGCCAGCGAACGAGGGGACCATCCCCATACTCATTGACCGGCAGGCGCAAGGTGCCCTCGACAACCTGGTGCGCGTGGCGGCATCGCTGTGCGGCGTGCCCTATGGCGTCGTCAACATCATCACCTCGGAGCAGCAGCTACAGATAGCGGCGTCCGGTACCGAAGCAGGCATCTGCTCGCGCGAGGACTCCATGTGCGCCTCCGTTTTCCTGGACCCAGGAACCACTGTGGTGCGGGACGCCTCCCTGGATCCCCGCTTTGCCGCGAACCCGTTCGTCACGGGGGAAATCGCGAATGTCCGTTTCTACGCCTCGGTCCCGTTGCGCACGTCCACGGGCCTGGTGTTGGGTTCGTTGTGTGTCTTCTCCGACCAGGCCGAACTCCCCTCCCAGGAGCAGATAGACCTGGTGGAAGTGCTGGCCCTGCAGGTGGTGGAACTCCTCGAACTCCAGCACCGGACGCTCCAACTGGACCATGCGCTGGTGGAGCTGCGCCGAAGCAACGCCATGCTGTCCGAGTTCGCTGGCCGCGTGAGCCATGACCTCCGCGCCCCGCTGACCACCATCCTGGGCTACGTCGAGCTGGCCGAGGACGATCCCAACATGGCCCCGGACAACCCGGCCGCCGAGTATCTGGATCTTATTGGCACCGGGGGCCGGCGCATGCTGGGAACCCTCGAAGATGTTCTCAACTACGCCCGCGCGGATGGGGAGCTGCACCCGGAACGGGTGTCCCTGCTGGCCGTCACGGCAGAAGCTGCCCAGGATCTCGGAGTGGACCTGGGCCTGGGCAGCGGTTTCCTCTGCGAGGACGCCGAACTCACCGCGGACCGTCAACAGCTCCGCACCCTGATCCAGAACCTGCTGGCCAACTCGTTGAACTACCGGGAGCCCGGCCGCGGGCTGGAAGTGGCCATCACCGCCACCACCTGCCCCCGCGGTGTCACCGTCCACGTGGCTGACAACGGCAAGGGCATCAGGCCCGCGGACCGGGGGAGGGCTGTGGAACCGCTGGTCCGGCTCCACCGGCCGGGAGACGGGCCGGGCTCGGGCCTGGGCCTGGCGACGTGCCAGCGGATTGCCCAGTCGCACGGAGGCGAGCTGAGCATCAGCGAGACGCCCGGCGGCGGAGCAACTGTTTCGGTTTTGTTCCCCGCCTAGCCCATCCGTCCGTCACCCCTTCTAGTTTTTGGGCAGGTAACGGGACTCCGCAGCGGCGGAAGTCCCGTTACCTGCCCAAAAACTCTGTCAGTTAGGTGGGGCTAGTCCTGGGACGACGTCCTGGACAGCACCCAGGTGTTGGTGCCGTCCTGCCGTTCGAACGTCACGGTGGTCACCAGGGCCTGGATCAGGGCAAGGCCGCGGCCGGACTCAGCGTCCTCACCGGGCGTTGCCGGCTCCATGGGGCCGAATGGTGGCTTTGCGTTGTAGGCGCTTACACGCGCCTGGAGCAGCAGTGGCGCCACGGTGATGTCCACGCCCAGCTCCACGGGATCCGCGGCCGCCGGTTCTGCGTGCTGGACGATGTTGGACGCCGACTCGATCACCGCCGTGGTGAACGTCATCTGGTCCATGTCATTGACGAACGGCACATCGAGCCAAAGGCTGTCCATATCGTTGTGGACGTCGTTGATGGCCTCGTCGGTGGCGAGCCCGCGGAAGCTGCGCGAGGCGAGCACTTCAGTCATTGCTGAACGCCTCTTCGACCGACGGGTAGGCCGTGAGGACCTTGTCCATGCTGGTGAGCTGCAGGACCATCTTCACCTGCGGCTGGACCGCGGCGATCCGCAGGTCCCCGCCGGCCTGCCGCGCAGCCTTCAGGCAGCCAATGAGGGCGCCCAACCCGGAAGAATCCATGAAGGCGGTGTTTTCCAGGTTGACCACGATCCGGTTTGACCCGCCGGCGATCACGTCCGTGACGAACTCGCGGAGCTTGGGCGCGGACACCATGTTCAGCCGCCCGTCCGCCTTGACCTCGGCATATGAGTCCTTGACCTCATAGCTAAACTCCATCGGGATTCCTCTCGGATTGTGTTGGTTCTGTGGATTCTGCGGGCGGTTCAAAGCCCTTGTAGAGCACTGCGCGGACCAGGATGCTCATGACCACCAGGTCGAAGATCACCCAGGCCACGTTGACCAGGGTGCCCAGCGGTTCGGCCAGGCCAGTGGCCAGGCGGACAATTCCGGCGACGGCGGCCACGGCCAGCAGGATGGACACCACGATCTGGGGCTGGATGAGGCTCCAGCTGGGTCCGCCGCTTTGGCGCGCCTTGGGCGTCACCGCGAACCCCAGGGGACGGCCGAACCAGACGTTGCGGGCCGCCGTCGTGCACGCCTTGATCCAGGTGGGGAACAGGGCGAGGCTGTACTGCTGTCCGCGCCAGGTGGGGATACCGCGGCCGGCCACCGCGAACAGCAACTGGTTGACCACCATGAACGGGATGAACCGGATGAAGAAGTCCCAGCTGAGGCTGGTGACGGGCAGGATGCCCAGCAGCAGGTAGATGATGGGGGCGGCGAAGTAGATGACCGCCGCGAAACCGCTCAGGTAGGTCCACATGGTGGCGAAGTACATCAGCCGCTGGCCGATCTTCAGGCCCTTCTGCACCAGCGGGTTTTCGCGCAGCAGCACCTGGATGGTGCCCTGGGCCCAGCGGAGCCGCTGGGTGAGCATGGTCTTCAGGTCCTCCGGCGCCAGGCCGTAGGCAAGGATCTCGTGGTGGTAGACGCTCTCCCACCCCATGGCGTGCATGCGCATGGCGGTGGCCATATCCTCGGTGACCGAGATGGTGGCCAGCGGCATGATCGGCTGGGCTTCGTCGTTGCGTTCCACCGACAGGGCGTCGAGGACGGCCTGGACCGATTCGAGGGCGCCCAGCGGGGACCAGTCGCGGGCGGACATGCGCTGCACCGCGTCATCGGCCACCACTGGAACGCCGGCCTCGCCAACATGGGCGAGTTCCATGGCCGCGATTTCCTCGAGGTCCGACTGCAGGGCCTCCACGTCGGCCTGCACCAGGGTCTGCACGGCGGTGTCCACGCGGCGGCGCACCCGGTATGTGATCTCGCTGAGCGCCATTCCGGAATCCAGCTCCTGCTGCGCCTCCACGGTGGCGGCTTCCACCTCGTCCAGTACCTGGGCCACCAGCGGCGAGTCCATGTCCGTGGACTTGCGGGCCTGCCGGATAGCCTGCCGGGAGGCGGCCAATGCGCGGCGGATGCTCTTCTCGGTTTCCTTCACGTAGCCCACCAGGCCCAGCTGCATCAGCGCTTCACGGCGCAGGATGGCGTTGGAGCCGCAGAAGAAGGCAGCATTCCAGCCGTCCTTGCCCTGCTGGATGGGTCCGTAGAACAGGGGCGCCTGGCTGCCCAGGGGGTCATCGGCCGGGACGTTGCTGAAGTACTGCGGCGTCTGGACCAGCGCCACTCTGCGGTTATTGAAGTAGCCCAGCGTCTTTTCCAGGATGTCCGGCTCGGGGATCTGGTCCGCGTCCAGGATCAGCAGGAACTCGCCGTCGGTCTGCATCAGCGCATTGTTCAGGTTCCCTGCCTTGGCGTGCCGCGGCAGGTCCTTGGTCCAGTCCTCGCTGCGGGTCACGTAACCCAGGCCATGCTGTTCGGCCAGAGCCTTCATCTCCGGGCGGGCGCCGTCGTCAAGGATCCAGGTGCTGTGTGGGTGCCGGATTTTCTGGGCTGCCAGCGCCGTGGTGAGGACCATGTCCAGGTCCTCGTTGTACGTGGTAATAAAGACGTCCACCGTGGCGTCGGCCGGTGGCTCCGGAGCGCCCTTGCGGATCTTCAGGTTCCACACCGTCATGCCGAACAGCATCACGTCGATGAGGCTGTACGTTTCGGCGATGACCAACGGCAGCGCGATCCACCAGGCTTCCCAGTTCAGGGATGCCATCCACCGCCAGGCGATGTAGTTCACGCCGGTGATGACGGTCAGCACCACCACCAGGCGGGTCCAGAACCGGGTCATGCCGCCACCCCCTCCGGGAGCCTGCGGACCACAACCACCGTCACATCGTCCTCAGCGGTCTCAGCCGGGGCGAGGGACAGGATGGCGCTGCTGGCCGCCTGCGCGGAATGTTCGGACTGGGTGGCCCGCCGGACAGCTTCGGTGAAGTCCTCCACGGTTTCGAAGACATCAAGCACGCCGTCGCTGACCACCACCAGGCAGTCGCCGGGCGCCAGGTCGAGGCCGGACTGGGGCCACTCGGACCCGGACCAGGCCCCCACCGGCGGCCCTCCCGACGGAAGACGGTGTGCTGCTCCACCGGACTCGACGTGCAGCGCGAGCCCGTGGCCGGCGTCGACATAGCTGACCTTGCCTGATGCCGCATCCAGCCGGGCATGGAAAAGGGTGACAAAGGAGTTGGAGGAATCAAGGTCCGTGGCGATCGCCCTGCTGGCGGAGGCGAACGCGCCGTCCAGGTCCTGCCGGCGGCCCGTGGAGCGCATGACGGCACGGACCGTAGCGGCGATCAGCGCCGCACCCATGCCCTTGCCCATGGCATCGGCAAAGGTCAGGTGCAGGCCTTCCGGAGTCTGGTACCAGTCGTAGAAGTCCCCGCCCACGCTGCGTGAAGGGCGGAAGACCCCGGCAACGTCGTAGCCCTCAACACGGATGTCCTCCTTGGGCAGGAGGCTCTGCTGGACCTCGGTGGCACGCTGGAGTTCGCTCAACGATGCGGTGTCGGCTGCGGCGGGGGAGGGGCGCCGGCGGAATAGCGCATTAATTCTCGACTGCAGTTCGCGCGGGCTGAACGGCTTGCTGATGTATTCGTCCGCACCGTTGTCCAGGCCCGTCAGCTTGTCCAGTTCGTCGGCGCGGGCAGTCAGCATGACGATAAACGCATCGGAGAATTCGCGGAGGAGTTTGCAGACCTCCAGGCCATCCAGGTCCGGGAGGTTCAGGTCAAGGGTGACCAGGTCCGGCTGGCTGCGCCGGACCTCCTCCACACCGGTGAGGCCCTCACCGGCCTCCGTGACTATGAAGCCCTGCTTGGTCAGTACGCGGACCAGGAGCCCGCGGATGTCCGGGTCATCCTCGATGACAACGGCACGACGAACTTCAGGGGGAGAGACCATAGCTCTACTTCTACCGTATTAAGGCGGACGGGGCATGTCTCAGCGCTTCACAGTTTCAAGTGAATCCGCTGTTCAGCGGCGGAGCGTGACCGTGATGCCGGGCCCCCAACCCGCCGAAAGGGGTTCTTGCGCAAATCTTGGGACCGGCTTGCCCGGACGTTGAGCATCGCCCGGGACACTCGGAGCAAGGCTGCAGCTTCCGGGCAGCAGGGGATACGACGGCGGTCCCCGCCGGAAGTTGCCTGGCCGGCGGGATTGCGGGGGAAACCATGGAACAGACGAAGAATACGAACCGGGGTGCGCCCGCCGAGGCTGCAGCCGGGCCGCAAGCCGGAGGTGGTCCGGCTGTTGGCCTGGACCTGATCGTCAAGGAAGTCCTGGCGATGGGCGCTGCCAGGGCCCGGGCGCTCTGGTGCCTCCATGTCCATGCCCGCAAAGTCCGTGCTGCTGCCCGCGAACTCGCTGCTGCCCTGGCCGAGTCCAGGGACGTCTGGAACTGGCCGGGAGACCGGCTGCCCGTGGGCGACGAGATGTCGCAGCACGTGGAGAAGCTGACCCACCGGTTACGGGTTGAGACGGATGCCCACCACCGGCTGGAAGGACTCTTCAAAACTGTGGGCAGGGGGCGTTCCGTCCAGGCGGTTTAGATGCCACACTGGGGAGCAATCGATTGGCTGGGGGAAACAGTCAGGAGATTGCGGTGGGTTGGATGGCAGGTTGGGCTTACCTTTTGGCGGGACTCATGACCATGGACGCGCTTCTCCTGGCGCTGTGGGCCATGGAAGTGGACTGGGGCAAGTACTGGCGAAGGAAGTAGACGCCTCCCTCCGGAGCCGCGTCCCGCCTAGGTGTACTCAGTCAGTAGGTTGTTTGCACCTGCTGGTGGGTGGTTTGCCTCCGAGGCTGCTGTGGGGCCGGTGGTTGTTGTAGAAGT
>NZ_JZTW01000007.1 GCF_000962805.1 Pseudarthrobacter chlorophenolicus
GGCCGCCCACCTTCCCTGGGAAGGTGGGCGGCCGCCGTCGGGCGCTAAGTTCGTTAGGCCTTGTGCGCCGGAGCCGTCATGGTGGTGACGTCCAGTGCTTTGTCGAGATCGGCCTCGGAGACCTTGCCTTCGCCTTCGCCGACGAAGCCGAGCTTCTCGGTGGCCTGGCGGATGGTCAGGCCTTCCTTGACGGCGATCTTGGCGATCTTGGCGGCGTTCTCGTAGCCGATGTACTTGTTCAGCGGCGTAACGATCGAGGGGGAGGCCTCGGCCAGGAAGCGGGCGCGCTCCACGTTGGCGGTGATGCCGTCGATCATCTTGTCCGCCATGACGCGGCTGGTGTTGGCCAGCAGGCGGATGGACTCGAGCAGGTTCGCGGCCATCACCGGGATGCCGACGTTGAGCTCGAAAGCGCCGTTGGTGCCGGACCAGGCAATGGCGGTGTCGTTGCCGATGACCTGGGCGGCCACCATGATGGACGCCTCGCAGATGACCGGGTTGACCTTGCCGGGCATGATGGACGAACCGGGCTGCAGGTCCGGGATGGCGATTTCGCCGAGGCCGGTGTTGGGCCCGGAGCCCATCCAGCGGAGGTCGTTGTTGATCTTCATAAAGGAGATTGCGATGTTGCGCAGCTGGCTGGATGCCTCGATCAGGCCGTCGCGGTTGGCCTGTGCCTCGAAGTGGTCGCGGGCTTCGGTCAGCGGCAGGCCGGTGTCCGTGGCGAGCAGCTCGATGACCCGCTCCGGGAAACCGGCGGGGGTGTTGATGCCGGTGCCCACGGCGGTACCGCCCAGCGGAACCTCAGCGACGCGGGGGAGCGCGGCGTTGATGCGTTCGATGCCGTAGCGGACCTGTGCGGCGTAGCCGCCGAACTCCTGGCCCAGGGTCACCGGGGTGGCATCCATCAGGTGCGTGCGGCCGGACTTGACGACGTCCTTGAACTCAACGGCCTTGCGCTCCAGCGATTCGGCCAGGTAGCCCAGCGCGGGGATCAGGTCGTTGATCAGCGCCGAAGTGGCGGCCACGTGCACGGACGTGGGAAAGACGTCGTTGGAGGACTGTGAAGCGTTGACGTGGTCGTTGGGGTGGACCACCTTGTCACTGCCTGCGGCCTTCAGTGCGCGCGTGGCCAGCTCTGCCAGGACCTCGTTGGTGTTCATGTTCGAGGAAGTGCCGGAACCGGTCTGGAAAACGTCGATGGGGAAGTCGCCGTCGTACTTGCCGGCAGCAACCTCGTCGGCAGCGTCGGCAATCGCCTTGGCCAGCTCGCCGTCGAGCACACCCAGTTCTGCGTTGGCCTGGGCGGCTGCCTTCTTGACCTGTGCCAGCGCCTCGATGTGGGTGCGTTCCAGGGTCTTGCCGGAAATCGGGAAATTCTCTACTGCCCGCTGCGTCTGTGCGCGGTACAGTGCGTTCACGGGGACGCGGACCTCGCCCATCGTGTCATGTTCAATGCGGAACTCTTCAGTGGAAGTCATGGGGCTAGCTTATGGCTCCCCGGCGCCCCAGATAAAACCGTGAAGCGGGCCCCGGGCCGGCCTGCAGGGCCTCCCGGGACCCGCTCCACTGGGTCTGTCGCCGTTTGTTGAAGCCCTGGCTAGAGCTCGCCGATTCCGGAAACAAGGTCGGCGCGGCCTTCGGCCAGCCGATATGAAAGTCCGATGACCGCAGTGCGGCCTTCCTCGATTGCGTCGGAAATCACACGCGAACTGTCCGCCAGGCGCTGGGATGTCTGCTTGACGTGCTCCACCACCATGTCGTTGACCTCAGGCTGGTCGTTGCGCAGCGAGGTCAGGACAGACGGCGTGATGCGCTCCACGAGGTCGCGGATGAAGCCGGACGGCATCTCGCCGGTCTCGACGGCCGACTTGGTGGCCGTGACGGCTCCGCAGCTGTCGTGGCCGAGGATCACGATCAGCGGCACCCCCAGCACGCCGACGCTGTATTCGAGCGAGCCCAGCACGGCGTCGTCAATGACCTGGCCGGCGGTGCGCACTACGAAGACGTCACCCAGGCCGACGTCGAAGATGATCTCCGCGGCGAGCCGGGAGTCCGAGCAGCCGAAGATCACCGCGAACGGATGCTGGGTCTCCACCAGGGACGACCGGTGGTCGGCGTTTTGGTTCGGATGCGAGGACTCGCCGTTGACGAATCGTTCGTTGCCTTCGCGCAGGCGGCGCCAGGCCAGTGCAGGAGTCAGATTAGTAGCCACGCTTACTACATTAAGGTGCGGCGGGCGCCGACGGTGAAACTGTGACGGCCGGGTTGCTGTCCATGGATTTCACGACGGCGGCCGCCAGGGTGCCGAATTCGTCCAGCTGCGCCGCGCCGGAGAGGACCACGGTGGTGCCGCGGTAGTCCAGCACCATTGACTTCTCGCCCTTGCCGGTATCCCGGAGCTCCCATTCCTGGCCGCCTGCGTTGCGGGACCCGGTGACAGGGGCGTTCTTGGTCTGCTGCAGGAGCCAGGTGGGGTTGGCCTTGCTGGTCTGTACCAGGGCGATGAAGGACTCCTTGGGGGTGATGTAGCCAACCTCCCAGGTGGGGACCCCGTTGCCCGTGCCGGCTTCCCATCGTGCGTAGTTGGCGCGGAACGAGTTGCCCGTATCGGGTGCCACGGGTGTGAATCCCGCCACATCCGCAGCCCGCTGGGAGATGCCGGCAACGTCGACGTCCGGCCGGTATCCGTCGCTCTTGGGCAGCGGGTTCATGAGGATGACGGGAAGGAACGCGGCGATGCTCACCACCAGGGCGATGACCATGCCGATCACCGAAGCGTTCGCCCGCTTGGCCGCTGCTGCCGGAATGACAGGCTTTACGGGGGTGCCTGCGTCCCCGGCACCTGCCCCGCTGCTGCCTCCGGTTCCTGCCGGGTCAGGGGTGGGGCTGGTCTTCTCCTGCATCTCATTCACCCCTCCATAGTCGCCCATGCCGGCACGGGACTTCCATTCGGCGGCTCCCGGAAGGCGGCCCCAGCCCCGCAGGCACATTGCGGCAGTGCGTCATCCGCCGTCCGGCACCGCGTCCCGCGACTATGATCGAAAGCAGAGGAATCACCGTCCAGCTGCTCCGGCGGGACGGGTTCAATGATCGCCACTCGAAGAAGAGGTTAACGTGTCACCAGCGTCCATGACCCAGAAGTACTCCACGATCTCACCGTCCCTTGCTGTGGGCAACGATGAGCCGGACCGCAACCTTGCCCTCGAGCTCGTCCGCGTCACCGAGGCAGCAGCCATCGCCGGCGGACACTGGGTGGGCTTCGGCGACAAGAACACCGCCGACGGTGCCGCCGTCGACGCCATGCGCTCCTTCCTGCAGACCGTCCACTTCAACGGCGTAGTGGTCATCGGCGAAGGCGAAAAAGACGAAGCCCCCATGCTGTTCAACGGCGAACGCGTCGGCGACGGTACCGGCCCCGAGTGCGACGTTGCCGTTGATCCGATTGACGGGACCCGGCTGACCGCCCTGGGCATCAACAACGCCCTGGCCGTCCTCGCCGTGGCGGAACGCGGCTCCATGTTCGACCCCTCCGCCGTCTTCTACATGGAAAAGCTCGTCACCGGGCCGGAAGCTGCTGACATGGTGGACCTGCGCCTGCCCGTCAAACAGAACCTGCACCTGATCGCCAAGGCCAAGGGCGTCAAGGTCAACCAGCTCAACGTGATGATCCTGGACCGCGACCGCCACCGCCCGCTGGTCGAGGAGATCCGCGAAGCCGGCGCCCGCACCAAGTTCATCATGGACGGCGACGTCGCCGGCGCCATCGCGGCTGCCCGTTCGGGCACCGGTGTTGACGCCCTGATGGGCATCGGCGGCACCCCTGAAGGCATCGTCGCTGCCTGCGCCATCAAGTCCCTGGGCGGCGTGATCCAGGGCCGCCTGTGGCCCACCAGCGACGAAGAGAAGCAGAAGGCGATCGACGCGGGCCATGACCTTGAGCGCGTCCTTTCCACCAACGACCTCGTCTCCAGCGACAACTGCTACTTCGCTGCCACCGGCATCACCGACGGCGACCTGCTGCGCGGCGTGCGGTACTCCAAGGACAAGGTCCTCACCCAGTCCATCGTGATGCGGTCCAAGTCCGGCACCATCCGCTTCGTGGACGGCGAGCACCAGGCCAGCAAGTGGGAAGGCTACGCCCGCAAGAGCTGACCGCAGTTCCCCGGAGGCCCCGGAGTGCCCAATGGTGCTCCGGGGCTTCGGCGTTAAAGGCTGGTATAGGGTTTAAGCCATGATTCCTGCTGTTGTGCCCTGTACTGACCGCGCCCTCTGGGACGAATCCGTCGACACGTTCAACGGGCATCCGCAGCAGCTGTGGGGCTGGGGAGAGACCAAGGCCATGCATGGCTGGTCGGTGGACCGGGTGCTGCTGAAGGACGGCGAGACCACCGTCGGAGCCGCCCAGCTGCTGGTCCGCCCGCTGCCGCTGCCTTTCCGCGCACTGGTCTACATCCCCAGGGGCCCGATGTGCTCGGTGGAGGACACCCAGGCCGTGCTCAACAGCCTCGCTG
Organism: Pseudarthrobacter chlorophenolicus; assembly: GCF_000962805.1. Classification (GTDB taxonomy): domain Bacteria; phylum Actinomycetota; class Actinomycetes; order Actinomycetales; family Micrococcaceae; genus Arthrobacter; species Arthrobacter chlorophenolicus_A. The sequence continues at coordinate 4,515 of NZ_JZTW01000007.1, forward strand.
ACCACGCCGCCATCAGGCACCGCGGTGTTGCCCTGAGCATCGAACCCGACTGGGACAAGGATTCGGCATACGCCGGGGCCGTGGCCGGGGCGGGCTTCCGGGAAACCACCAACACGGTCCTCATTCCGCGGACCCTGATCCTGGACCTCACCCGTACCGATGACGAGCTCACGGCCGAGATGTCGAAGTCGACCCGGGCCAACATCCGCAAAGCGATGCGCAGCGAGGTCGAATTCCGCAAGGTCAAGAACGAGTCCGAACTTGAACAGGTGCTGGCGATCTACCACGAGACGGCCGAGCGTGCCGGGTTTGGCATCCACGAGGACCAGTACTACCGCGACATCTTCCGGAACCTCGGCGACGGCTCGCCCATCATTGGAGCGTTCGACGGCGAGCAGCTGCTGGCGTTCGTGTGGCTGGCCCGCAGCGGCGCCACGGCGTTTGAACTCTACGGCGGTGTGTCCGCCGAAGGGCAGAAGCAGCGCGTGAACTACGGCGTCAAATGGGCCGCACTGCAGGCCATGCGCGAAGACGGGTGCTCCCGGTACGACTTCAATGGCCTGCTCAACGACGGCATCTCGGACTTCAAGAAGCAGTTCGCGAAGCACGAAAACATGCTGCTGGGAACGTGGGAAAAGCCACTCTCACCGTTCTACCCGGCCTATTCGAAAGCGATGCCGCTGGCCCGCCGCGGGCTCCAGACCGCCCGGCGGCTGGCCAAAGCCGCCGCTGGACGGGCCCGAACGCTCCTGCGCCGGGGCTAGAGACCGGTCGTAACAGCGAACGCCAGGGCTGACTCGGTGCTGTCCGAGGCCAGGTGCACATTCACCGGGGCCTCGGCGGCGGCGAGGAAGGCGCTGGAACCGCGGTTCAGGCGCAGGTCCCCCTTCGGCGAGTCCAGGTAGATTCCGCCGGCCACCACGATCACCACTGCTGCGCCCGATTGTGCCAGCGGCACCGGACCGTCGCCGGGTGAGAGTTCAATCCGCTGGAGCTGGAACTCAGCGAAGGGCGGCCGGAAGAGTTCCTGGTCCAGCTCCGACCTTTCGGCGGCCAGCATGGGGACGGTCACCGGGCTGAAGTCGATGGTGCGCAGCAGTTCGGGAACATCAATGTTCTTCGGCGTGAGGCCACCGCGCAGCACGTTGTCCGAGGACGCCATCACCTCCACCCCAAGGCCGTGCAGGTAGGCATGCACGTTGCCCGCGGGGAGGTAGACGGCTTCGCCGGGCTGAAGCGAGAGGCGGTTCAGCAGCAGCGAAATCAGCACCCCGGGGTCGCCCGGGTATTTCTCGTTCAGGCTGATAACGGTGCCAAGTTCCGCGTCATAAGGCCCCACGCTGCCACCGATCAGTGCGGCTACCACCTGGGACGTGGCCGTGGCGACGTCCTCCCCGCCGGTGATGAGCCGCTCAAAGGCCCTACGCAGGCCGGCGCCTTCATCTCCACCGTGGGATCCGCCGTCGAGATCCGAAAGCAGGGCCGCCACCAGGGCAGCGCCCTCGCGCGCGGATTCCCCGGGGCCGTCCGTGTCACGGCCGACGGCGTCCGCAACATACTGCAGGATCCCGCGGGTGGCTGCTACGGACCGGAAGCCGCAGAGGGCCTCGAACGGAGTCAGCGCCAGGATCATTTCCGGCTTGTGGTTGTCGTCCCGGTAGTTCCGGTGCGGTGCATCCGGGGCCACGCCCTCAGCATTTTCACGGGCGAACCCGTCCTGTGCCTGCTGCAGGCTGGGGTGGACCTGAAGGGACAGCGGCTGGGCAGCGGCAAGGATCTTCGCCAGGAACGGCAGGCGGGGCCCGAAACGTGCCACAGACTCCGCGCCCAGGAAGTGCTCCGGGTCCGTGCTGATCAGCGCATCGAGTGGCGTGGTGCTCCGGTCCTCCGGGACATGGGCGGTGGACGGCGAGTCTGGATGGGCGCCGATCCAGAGTTCAGCTTCCGGGGCGCCGGACTCGGGCCGGCCCAGGAGGGCTGCGATGGCTGTGGTGGATCCCCACGCGTAGTCCCGGAGGACGTTGTCAATCTCGTACAAAACCGTTCCGTTTCTTGGTTAGGCCTGTCAGGGCGTTTCCGCCATGCGCGCTAGAGCGGCGCGCACTGGCCGTTCGTTGCCACGAGCTGCCGGATGGCTTCCTCGTTGCCTTCGCTCTTGAGCTGGTTCAGCATCTCCGCAGTGATCGGTTCGCCCTCGGGCGTGGTGGTCACCGGGGTGAAGTCCGACGGCGCCGGGGTGGCCTGCTGCGCCGTGCTTCCGCCGGCCTGCAGCACGCCGGGGGAGCGGCTGCCTGATGCCTGTACGTGCCCGCCGCCCGCGGCCGGTACTGCCATGACGTCGTCGGCCGTTCCTGCCGACTGCGCTCCGGATGCGGAGGCCAGCAACTGGTCCACGCGATCATGGATCTGGTCGAAGTCCGGCACGGTGGAGAACGATGCATCGAAGTCCGGCGGGCCCAGGGTGAGGCGCTTGGCCTCCTTGCCTTTGGCCTTCATGGCGAGGTCCACGAAGCTGCCCAGCTGGGAGGACGAGATGTTGGATTCCACCACCTTGGTGCCGGCCTTGGCAATATCCTCGAATTTTGCGAGGAGGGTGGCCGGATCGAGCTGCTTGAGCATGGCCTGCTGCACGCACTGCTGGCGCTGGATCCGGGCGTAGTCGTCCACGTATTCGCGGGACCGGCCGTACCACAGCGCCTGGTCGCCGTTCAGGGTCTGTTCGCCGGCCGGGATCCAGCCCAGCGGCATGCCGTGCGTCTTGGTGGCTTCGTCGAAGTACCCGCTCATGGGGACCCAGCCGCCGGCCTTGATCCTGATCCCGCCCATGGCGTCAATGAGCGTGGAGAAGCCTTGCATGTCCACCAGCACGTAGGCCTGGATGGGCATCCCCAGTGTGCCGGACACGGCCTCCATGGTGGCCTGGGCGCCGGGGTCGGCCACGCCGGGGTAAAGGTCGGCGTGTTCGTTGGTGACCTCGGTGTTGATGGCGTTGATCAGGCACTCGTCGCCGCAGTTGTACCCGTCCGGGTAGACCGAACGCATGGGCGAACCCTCGCTGAACTGGGCGTTCTGGAAGTTGCGGGGAATGGAGATGATGGCGGTTTGACCGGTCTTGGCATCGACGCTGAGTACCGACAGGCTGTCCGGCCGGCGGCCCGTGCGGTCGTCGCCGGCGTCGCCGCCCATCATGAGGAAGTTGTAGCGCCCGTCCACGGGATCGATGGCCGGGCCGGAGGAGAAGATGCTGCCAATGGCGTTGCGCCCCACATTGAGCAGATAGGCCGCGTAGCCGAGGGATCCGCTGCTGATGACCAGTGCCAGGACAAGGGCGATCCCGACGCCCGGCCGTGCGCCGGGAACCAGCAGCACCGGCCGGATGAGGCGCACAGTATTGATGAACAGGACAGCCCAGCCGACGGCGAGGGCCACCAGGACGAGGATGATCACCAGCGAGGCGAACGGGTTGGTGATGACGTTGATGAGCAGGGGCCGGTTGAACAGCAGCAGCAGGAGCGCAAGGACGATGGCCGCCCAGGCACAGAGCGTCACACGCAGCGCCGTCCGTCCCAGCTTGCGGTCGCCCGCCACCAGCTGTGCGCTGCCCGGAACGAACAGTGTCAGCAGGATCAGGACGAACGCGCGTTTGGTCCGCACCGGCGGCGAAGCGCTCACCGGATACCGGACGGGGTCTGTCAGGGACGTGTCAGACCCGGACTGGGGGACCTTGCTGCTGGACATTCCGGCCGTCCTAACGGTTGCCCCGCAGTGTTCCGCTGCCCTCGGCGAAGACCTCGCTGACCTTCTGCCGGAGGTTGGCACCCTTGCGGGACGCCACGGCGTTGAGGTCCGCGGCGAATTCGAGCAGGTCCGACCGAAGTGACGCGGCCAGTTCGTCAGTGCCCGAAGCCAGCATACGCACGGCCAGCAGCCCTGCGTTGCGGGCTCCGGCGATGGATACGGTAGCCACCGGCACACCCGCGGGCATCTGGACGATGGACAGGAGGGAGTCCATGCCGTCCAGCGTCTTCAGCGGAACAGGCACCCCGATGACCGGGAGGGGAGTGACGCTGGCCAGCATGCCGGGCAGGTGCGCCGCGCCGCCGGCACCGGCGATGACCACGCGAAGCCCGCGCTCGTGGGCGGTCTGGCCGTACCGGATCATTTCCGTGGGCATCCGGTGCGCCGACACCACATCGGCCTCGAACGGGATGCCGAACTCTGCCAGCGCTTCCGCTGCCGCCTCCATGACGGGCCAATCCGAATCGGAGCCCATGACCAGGCCCACCAGGGGGCTTGCCGCGGGTCCGTTGGCTGGGGTGGTGGGGGCGCTCATGCGTTCTCCTCGAAAGTCATGGGCGGCTCTTCTGTAGGTGCCCGCCCGTCACGGATGATGCCGGCCACAATCCCGGCCCGGCGCCGCACTGACTCTACTTCCGCGGTGGAGGCGCCCACCAGATTGACGTGGCCGATCTTGCGGCCTGGCCGAACGGACTTGCCGTAGCAGTGCACCTTGGCAGCCGGTTCGCTGGCCAGGGCCTGCGGGAATGCCGCATACAGATCTTGGTTGTCGCCGCCCAGGAAGTTCTTCATGACTGTTACCGGAGCCAGCGCGTCAGTAGCGCCCAGTGGAAGGTTCAGGACTGCACGCAGGTGCTGCTCAAACTGGCTGGTTACTGCCCCGTCCTGGGTCCAGTGCCCGGTGTTGTGGGGGCGCATCGCCAATTCATTGATCAGGAAGCCCGCCCCGGTCCCGGGTGTCTCAAACAGTTCCACTGCCAGGACGCCGGTAACACCGAGTTCTGCGGCGATCCGCAACGCGGCGTCCTCGGCTGCTGCCGCAACCTCCACCGGGATGTCCTGGGCGGGGGCGATGACTTCGTCGCACACGCCGTCCACCTGGATGGTGTGGACAACAGGCCAGGCGCGGGCCTCACCGTCCGGCGTCCGTGCCACCAGCGCTGAAAGCTCACGGGTAAACTCAACCTTGGCCTCCGCCAGGAGCGGGCTCATGGCAGCGAACCAGTCGGCTGTCTCGGCGGCCTCGTCCGGCGAACCGACGATCCTGACGCCCTTGCCGTCGTAGCCCCCACGCGGAGTCTTCAGGACCACAGGCCAGCCGGTGTCGTCGCCGAAGCGCACCAGCGCATCAACGTCGTCAACGGAGGCCCACGCCGGGTTGGGCAGCTCCAGCCGGTCAATGGCTGCCCGCATCACCAGTTTGTCCTGGGCATGGATGAGGGCGTCGGGGCCAGGCTGGATGTTGACCCCGGCCTCCTGGAGTGCCCGAAGGTGGGCAGCCGGGACGTGCTCGTGGTCAAAAGTCATGACGTCGAGGTCTTTGGCAAAGTCCAGGAGCGTCTGCAGGTCCTTGTAGTCTCCCACCGGGGAAGTGGAGACCGCGGAGACGGCCGACACGTCCTCACCTTCCGCCAGGACTCGGAGTTCGAAGCCGAGGGCAGTCGCGGCTGGGGCCATCATTCGGGCAAGCTGGCCGCCGCCAACAACACCTATTACTGGAAAAGTCACATCTGCCAGCCTACCGAAAACCGCCGGATATCCCGGCTTCCGGCCGTGGCGGAAAACGAGAATCGAGGTAACGCGGCACCTCAAGCGCCGATTATTGGGAGGCTGCTCCAAGGTTCAAGGCGCTAAAATAGATCTCTGGCCAAGAGGCCCACACGTTATAAGGCCTTGGAGGGTCATGATTTCCGCACTTGCAGACCGCATCCGGGGCCTGGCTTCGCTGTTTTGGCGCGAGGTTGCCAAATTTGGGGCGGTGGGCGGTGTAGCCTTCGTCATCGACAACGGCCTGACGTATTACCTCATGCACGGTCCCATGACGGACAGCGAAGCCAAGGCCCGGTTCGTTGGAGCCACGGTGGCCACTATCTTCTCGTGGATCGCCAACCGGTTCTGGACCTTCCGCCACCGCCGCCAGGACAATGTCGTGCGCGAGTTCGTCATGTTCGTCATCATCAACGGCATCGGCATAGGCATCTCAACCGGGTTTACGGCCCTGGCCAAGTACGGTCTCGGCGTCACGGACAAGAACCTGTTGTTCCTGGCCGGTGTGGTCGGCATTCTGGTGGCCACGGTGGTGCGCTTCTTCGCCTACCGATTCCTCGTATTCAATAAGGAACTGGACGAAGAGCCGGCGTTCTCGCATGACCACGAGCTCATCGAAGTGCACCACCACGGTGCGCCGGTGGCCGCAGACAATGAGCGCCAGCCGTCCGCAGACGGTCCCGCCAAGTCATAGGGGCAGGTTTCCGCTCCTGACAGTGGTACCCCCGGCAGGCGACTCCCGGTGCTAGCTGCCGTGGATGCGTTCGGCGGCCAGCAGCTTGTCGGTCAGCTGGACGTCCGGGTGCGTGATCACCACGGATCCGTCCTGCTTCCACGCTCCAAGGGCATTGGAGAGGGCAGCCTCCAGTCCGTCCGCGGCCGGAATGTGCAGGCGGACGCCTTCGTCGTGGCTGGCGGCAAATCCCTCCAGCAGGTCTTGCTGGCGGTGCTCACGGCCATCCGATCCTGAGATGGCCCGCGCCAGGGGATCGGGATCGGCGTGCGCCAGGAAAACATCTCCGTGCAGCCGCACCTCGGCGGCGTAGTCGAGGCAGCCGCCGGTGAGCTCGCCGGGCCACCTCATGGCCAGGGCAGGAAGCGCGACGGCGATAACGGCGTCGTAGGTTTGTCCTGCCGGTTCCTGCCCGGCCGTGTTGCCGTTCAGCCGGTCGGGGTCGGCCGTGACGAGGAAATCGGCACCCGGACCGTCCAGGACGGTTTCGAGGCCCAGCTGCCATGCAGCGAGGGCCCACACCATGGTTTTCCAGTGCGGGGGAAGGGCCAGGCTGATTTTCATGCCGGGCTCGGCGTCGAGCTCGTCCTGCAGCAGGTTGCTGGTCTTCGCCACCCAGTTGTCCAGCACCCTGCCGGAAAGTTCCACGCGCTCGCCCTCCGGCCCGTACCACGTCAGCCGCGGTGCGGTGGAGTTGCCGGTGCGGAGGTTGTTCATCAGCTGGATTGCCGGAGTAGTCATGCGTCCATCCTGCCACTGGCCGCGGTGCCGGTCATCCGGTCCGGACGTCCCGGCATCAGGGGCCGCCATGCCCGCATGAGATTCTTATCACATCCGATAGTAAGCGGGCTTGCTATTTGCGCTGAAGAGCGATATTTTGCCGCGGCTACAGCGATTCCGGCCCGTATTCCACCTTGCAAGCCGGTGAGGGTGGGGGAGGCGGCTCCAGGGGCAAAAATTCCCGGGCGTGGCGTGCGCGTGGTTCGCAGGGTTCACTGATTATTATCCCGGCTGCGGCTTGACTCGCCTTAGTTACACACGTGTAATTAGATATCTAAAGGCAACTGCGTAAATACCGGCACACAACCGAGTGTCCACGTATCCAGGCAGGGGCTGCAACATCAGGAGGGTCGCCGTGGGGCAAGCAGAGCGTATCCAGGAAGATGCCGTCGTGGCCGGACAGGCTACGGCAAGGTACCGTGCCCGGGGGGTGCCCAGCGATTGGTACGTGGATCCCGCCGATCCCGCTGCCGCGGAGCGCTACAACAGCAACACCGGGACAGCCCTCGAGGACCAGGCCACCGCATTCCTGGCCGCCCACGAAGCCCTTCTCGACGGCGGGGCGGAACCGGAAGACGAACTGGACCCGCCCATGGAATTGGCTGCACCGGGAACGGTGCAGCCGGTGTGGATCGGCTTGCCGCTCCAGCAGGACTTCGATGACGAAGGGGAACTGGGCTGGCAGACAGATGCCCTGTGCGCCCAAACTGATCCTGAAGCTTTCTTCCCGGAAAAGGGCGGCTCCACCCGTGATGCCAAGAAGGTCTGCGGTGCGTGCAACGTCCGCTCGCAGTGCCTGGAGTACGCGTTGGCCAATGACGAACGGTTCGGCATCTGGGGAGGCCTTTCCGAGCGTGAGCGCCGACGACTGAGGAAGCGAGCGGTCTAATTCACCAGGATGTCCATGTCACTGCCGTTGTGGTTTCCCACAACGGCAGTGCCTATCTCCCCAGAACGCTTGCAGGATTGGCGGACCAGACCCGGCCGGTCGACTACGCGATAGGCGTCGATACTGGGTCCGGCGACGACTCCCGGTTCCTTCTCGAAAACACTTTGGGCCGAGCCCATGTCGTCTCCCATGATCATGGGAAGGGCGGCATGGGCGCCGCTGTGTCCGCAGCCCTTTTGGAACTGGCGCCGGGCGGGGCAAGCAGGCCCGACGGCAAGCCGGAGTGGATCTGGCTGCTCCACGACGACGCCGCCCCCGCGCCGGAGGCCCTCGCCGAACTGCTCGGTGCCGTTGAACGTGCCCCGTCCGTGACCGTTGCCGGCTGCAAGCAGCTGGACTGGCACGAGGAACGGAAACTTATCGACGTCGGACTGTCCACCAGCAGGTGGGCGGAACGGCTCACGCTCATCGACGCCGACGAGCTCGACCAGGGCCAGTATGACGGCCGTAGCGACACGTTTGCCGTCAACTCGGCGGGAATGCTTGTGCGGCGGGACGTGTGGGACCAGCTGGGCGGATTCGACCCCGGGCTCCCGGGTACTGGAGACGACGTCGATTTTTGCTGGCGCAACCGCCTGGCAGGAAACCGTGTTGTCGTAGTGCCGGCGGCCCGAATGTTCCATGTGGCGCACAGGCCGCACGGCCTGGGTAACCCGGCAGCAGCCAGGAAAGCCCAGGTACACCTACGGCTGAAGCACGCGCCGCTGGCGATGGTGCCGGTGCATGCCGTGGGAGCCCTGCTCGGAAGCCTCTTCAGGCTGGTCCTGAGCATCGTGGTCAAGGACCCGGCCCACGGAATCACCCAACTCGCCGCCACCTTTGCCGCCCTGGCCCGGCCACGGGCCCTTGCCCGTGCAAGGAAGTCGGCGCGGCAGAGCCGGCGCATCCGCCGGTCCGTCATCCGCAAGCTCCAGACGCCGCGGCGGGAAGTCTGGAGCCACCGGCGTTCCCTGATGGAAGCCATTGGAGCGGACGACAACCCCGCCGACGAACTTGAACAGGATCCCCTGGCGCACCAGCCCACCGGTGACTCCGCAGACGATTTCGCCGCGCTGGCAACCCGGAAGCGTGGCTGGGTGGGCAACGGTGCCCTGGCCGCCTTCATCATCGCTTCCCTTGCCTCGCTGCTGGGCCTGGCAGGCCTTCTCCGCGCGGAGGCTGTGGCCGGCGGCGGCCTCATCCCCATCTCCACTGGCCTGGGTGACATATGGCAGAACGCCTCTGGCTGGTGGATCAACCTCGGCGCGGGGCTTCCCGGCCACGGGGACCCCTTCGATTACGTGCTGTGGATCCTGGGGGTGCTGGGCGGCGGCAACGCAAACGCCGCCATGGCGTGGCTCATTATCCTTGGTACGCCACTGTCCGGCCTGACGGCGTGGTTCGCCGCTGGCGGCCTGACCACCCGGCGGCGGCTCCGCCTGGTTGCCGCACTGTTTTGGTCGGCTGCGCCGGCGCTGCAGGTTGCCCTGAACCAGGGGCGGGCCGGAGCCCTTGTGGCGCACTTGATGATTCCACTGGTTGTCCTGGCCCTGCTGCGGGCCACGGGTTCCGCTGTGGGCCACGGCCGCCACGCGGTACCGCAACCGGGGCTCCGTGCGGGCGAGAAACCGGCTGTCCGGCCGGGAATCAACGGAACACCGTCCTGGACTGCCGCGGCCGCGGCAGGGCTTGTCCTCGCTGTCACGGTTGCTTCCGCGCCTTCCCTCCTGGTCCCGGCAGCCCTGATCATCATCATCTGTGGGCTTCGAATGGGCCGACGCGGCCGGACCGTTTGGTGGGCCCTCCTGCCGAGCGCTGCGTTGTTTATTCCGTTCGGCATTTCGGTGCTCGACAGGCCGCGGGCCCTGCTTGCCGACCCCGGCATGCCCCTGCCCTTTGAGGCTGCACCGCTCTGGCAGCAGTTCCTGGCCCAGCCGCTGGCGTTCGACCCCGCCAAGGGGCTGGCAGGGCTGCCGCCCTTCGAAGACGGGGCGCTGCCGTGGGCCCTGGTGCTGGCGGTCCTCCTGGCAGCACCGGTACTGATCCTTGCTGTCTCGGCCCTTTTCGCCCCAGGACGCGGGTCCGAGCTGACACGGGCGCTGTGGGCAGCGGCCACCATAGCGCTGGCCTGCGGATGGCTCGCCACCCAGGTGGCCACCGGCGCCACTTCGGACAGCCTGGTTACCCCGTTCACCGGACCGGCTGTGTCCGCCGCCGCGTTTGCCCTCCTGGGTGCGGGGCTGCTGGGAGCCGAACGGTTCCTGAACGCAGCCGGCCGGGCAGCCGCCAAAGAACCGCGCCGGGCCACGGTGGCCAATGCAGCGGTGGCAGTGGGCATGGCAGTTCTTCTGGTGGGCCCGCTGGCCAGCATGGCTGCTTGGTCTGCCCAAAACCTGCTTCGGACCGGCACAGCGACCGCGGCGCCGGCCGCTGCCGAAGAATCCGGCACACCCGGGCTCGGTACAGCCAGGCTCGTAGAGGCTGCCAGTACCCGAACCCTGCCAGCCACCGCGATCGACCGCGGGACCGGCGCTGAGCAGACACGGACCCTGCTGATCGGCACCCGCGAGGACGGCACCTATGACGCTTCGCTGATGCGTGGGGCGGGGACCACACTGGACAGCCTGTCCTCTATTGCCACTGCCCGGAGCATCACGGGTCCTGCGGGAGCGGAAACGGTGCGCGGCGACGACGACGTCACAGCATCCGTCCGCCGGGTAGTTGCCACACTGGTTGCCGGGCAGGGAGTTGATCCGCGCGAGGACCTTGAGGAGCTCGGCGCCGGATTCGTGGTCCTGCGCTCCGCCGATACCGCGGCTCAACTGACCGCAAGCCGGATGGACGCCGTCCCGGGGCTTGTAGCCGTGGGGCAGACCGACGTCGGCTGGCTCTGGCGCATCACGTCCCGGAACCAGTCCGCCACGCAGGCCGCGGAAGTTGCCCACCGCGTCAGGATTGCGGACAGCAACGGCGCCACGCTGGCCATGCTGCCGTCAGACGTCAACGACGTCGATGCCTCCGTTGCCGCCGGCCCCGAAGGCCGACTGGTGGTACTCGCCGAACGCGCCGATGCCGGCTGGACCGCTTGGCTCGATGGCCGGAAGCTTACATCCACCACGTCCGGATGGGCGCAGGCGTTCACGCTGCCGGCGTCGGGCGGACAGCTGACAGTACGCTACGAAAATCCCTGGTCCTGGTGGGTTGGAGCAGCCCAGGTCACCATCATCGGCCTGACGGTCATGCTGGCCATCCCCATGCCGGTCAACAGGCCCAGGACCGGGCTGTCACGCGACGAAGGCGCCCTGCGTAAGGAAAAGCAGAATGCATGAGCACCCCACCCGTCCCGGCGCAGCCGATGCCGGATCCGGACCGGACCGGACCGGACTGCAGGGCCAGAAGGACTCCGGCGCGGCGGTCGTCCCCGCCGGCGCGAAGCGGCGAAGGGCGGCCCTGGCCGGGGCCGCCACAGCCGTCCTGGTCCTGGCCTGCGCCGGCGGCGTCGTTGCCGCAGGTTCGCTGCTGCCCAGCGCCGGCTCCAGCCGAAGCGTCCAGCCCGCTGCTGCCGCTGTTCCCGCCGGAACCAGCGTGGGCGTGTGCCCGGGCCCGGCCCGCCTCCTGGAAGGCACCGAGGCAGGGACCGACCCACAGTTCAGCCCCGAGTCGGACACCGCCGCCACCAGCGTGACCGGCGCGGTACTCGGGACTGCGGGAGTAGTACCCGGAAGCCGGCTGTCGCGGCTGGACGGGGCCACCGCCGTCGAGATCGCCAAGGCTCCGGGCGCACCGGCGTCAGAAGGTCCGCGCCAGGAACTGCTGGCCGGAACAGTATCCGGCCGTGGCGTGGACGCGGTCTCTGTCCTCAGCGCCGACGCCGTGGCCAACCAGAAGGCGTCCGCAGCGGGGGCCATGATCTTCAGGGCAACGGACGGTGACCTGCAGGGTTCGGCTGCGGCCAACTGCCTGCAGCCCTCCAACGACCAATGGCTTGCCGGGGCGAGTACCACCGTGGGCCGGACATCGGTGTTGGTCCTGAGCAATGCTTCCAGCAGCCCGGCCACCGTCAGCCTTGAGCTGTTCGGCGGCAAGGGGCAGATCCAGGCACCAGGAAGCCGCGGCCTGCTGGTGGCGCCGGAAACCACCCGTTCAGTGGTGCTGGCCGGGCTGGCGCCGGGCGAGGAGCAGCTGAGCGTCCGTGTCCGCAGCACCGGAGGCCCCATTGCGGCGGCTATCCAGCAGAGTGTCCTGCGCGGCCTGACACCCGGGGGAGTGGATTTCATCACGCCAGGCGCCGCACCCGCCGTCCGCCAGGTGATGACCGGCGTTGACATCCAAGACGCTGCCGGCATCGCAGCACTCACCTCGAAGCCAGGGTATGCAGACGCCGCGCCCGCACTGGAAATCACTGTCCCGGGGCCGTCCGACGCCGTGGTCGAGATCAAGCTCTACGGCCGGGACGGCCAGAAAGCACTCCCCTCCGGCGGTGTGATCACGGCCAAAGCCAACTCCATCACCGAAGTATCCCTGGCAGGGGTACCGGCGGGGAACTACACGGTAGCGGCGTCGTCGGACGTCTCCTTCGTGGCGGCCACGCGCATTACCCGCGGCCTGCAGGCGAACCAACCATCGGACATCGCCTGGGCGGCATCCGGAATCCGGCTGGGCAGCCAGCATGTGGTGGCAGTACCCAAGGGCGGCACCCGCCAACTGGTCTTTGGCGCCCTCGACGCCAGGGCCACCATCACCTACGCCGCGATCACCGCCGACGGCAAGGTAAAGGCGCCGGCCACCGCCGATATCGCCGGCGGAACAACAGCATCCATCACCGTCCCCAATGAGACTGACGGGGCCGAGGTTGTGGGCTACGTGGTGTCCGCTTCCGGCGACGCCGCATACGGCGCGGTCCTGCTGGGACAGGAGGGCCGCAGCGACGTTTCATCCCTGCCGTTCCAGGCTGCAGCCGCCGGACAGGAAACGGTCCCTGTAGCCTTGGGCTACTGACCGCCGGGCATTCAGTAACGGCGCCGGTACACCGGGTCCAGGGTTTCGGGCGCCACACCCAGCATCTCGGCGGTGTGCTCCACGACGACGTCGTGAACCATGTCCTGCAATTCCTCCACGCCGGGGCAGGCCTGTTCCACTACGCGCCTGTAGACGGTGATCAGCGGCCCGTCATCCCCGGCCGCCGGCGTGTAGGCGCCCATGGGTGCGGGCGCGCCGGTGGCGGCCAGCAATTCGAGGTCCGGTGGAATTTCGTCAACGCCGAACCTGACGCCGTCCAGGGTCTTGCCCCAGATATCGTGCAGCCGCTGGGCCGAGTCCAGCACCATGTCATCGAAGCGGTCGCCCCGCGTGCGGTAGCCGGGGTGGGTGGGAAGCATGACTTCCCCGCGCAGGCCACGGCCGTGACGGTTCCGCCGGCGCCGCATGAAGCTCCGGCCGGTTGCGGACGCCCCGGTGGTGGACTCGATACCCGGGTCAGCCAACCGGACCGTCAGGCCTGAATTCTGGTTCGATGACTGCATACATTGACTTTAAACCCGGACCGGGGATTCCGCGACAGATTCGCCCCGCAGCGAAGGCGCGTCCGGGCATGGGCTCCAATGCGGCGTTTTGGCCTGGGCGCAGAGTAGTCTGGGATGTCGTGGGAGCTATCCGTCAGTGTTCAAGATCTGCCTGCCGCCAGTCGGCGGTGGCCACCCTGACGTATGTGTACGCGGACTCCACCGCTGTCCTTGGTCCGCTTGCCACATACGCAGAACCGCATTGCTACGACCTCTGTGAGCAACATGCCGACTCGCTGACGGTTCCCCGTGGCTGGGAGGTCCTGCGACTGGCCATGCCCTCGACTCCACAGCAGCCCGGCCCCGACGATCTCCTCGCCCTGGCCAACGCGGTGCGGGACGCGGCAGCGGCGCCCACCCAGGCGCAGCAGCAACCCTCGCAGCGCAGCCAGCATTCCGCCCTGGAGGCGCCTGCCGGGGCCGAGGGAACCCGAAGGGGACACCTGCGCATCCTGCGCGAGCCGTCCTGAGCCCTTTCTGGCGGTACGCTGGAACCTGCACACCATTTCCGCTACCGGCGCGAGCGCGCCCGCCAGGGAGCCTGAACCATATGCCAAAAATCAGTTCCGAACTGTTGTCTGTCCTGCGTTGTCCCGTAACGGGCTCGCCCCTGGTGCAGGAAGGCGAGGAACTGGTGGCCACGGCCGCGGGGGCTGACGGCGTGAAGCCACGCTACGCGATCGAAGACGGTATCCCCCTCCTCCTGCCCCCGGAACTCCTGGCTGCCGCGACGGCCGCCGGGTCCGACCAGCACGACTCCGACCCCGCCGGGGGCGCAGTCCGCTAAGCCGCCCGGCTCCGGTGCATGACCCTCGGAGCCTTGCCCCTTGCGGACCACGAAACAACTGCCTTTTCCAGGCCCTCCGGAAACGCTGATGCGGCCTGTTCATGATTTTCCCGGACACAGCAAAGGACCATCCATGACCTTCGATTACAAAGTTGCCGACATCTCCCTGGCGGAGGCCGGCAGGCACCAGATCCGCCTGGCCGAGCACGAGATGCCCGGCCTGATGTCGCTCCGCGAGGAATTCGGCGCCAGCCAGCCGCTGAAGGGCGCCCGGATCGCCGGCTCCCTGCACATGACGGTACAGACCGCCGTGCTGATCGAAACCCTCACGGCGCTCGGTGCGGACGTCCGGTGGGCGTCCTGCAACATCTTCTCCACCCAGGACGAGGCCGCGGCAGCCGTCGTCGTGGGCAAGGGCACGGTGGAAGATCCCCAGGGTGTCCCCGTTTTCGCCTGGAAGGGAGAGACGCTTGAGGAATACTGGTGGACCGCCGAGCAGATCCTCACCTGGCCGGGTGCCGAGACAAACCCGGAGCTTGGTCCCAACATGATCCTCGACGACGGCGGCGACGCCACCATGCTGGTGCACAAGGGTGCTGAATTCGAAGCCCTCGGCGCCGTGCCGGCCGCAGCGGACGACGAATCCGAAGAGGGGCGGGTCTTCCTTGAGGTGCTGCGCGCCTCGCTGCAGAAGGACCCGCAGAAGTGGACCCGGGTTGGCTCGCGCCTGCTGGGGGTCACCGAGGAGACTACGACCGGCGTGCACCGCCTCTACCAGCTCGCCGAACAGGGCAAGCTGCTGTTCCCGGCGATCAACGTCAACGACTCGGTCACCAAGAGCAAGTTCGACAACAAGTACGGCATCCGCCACTCGCTCCCCGACGGCATCAACCGCGCCACGGATGTACTGATGGGCGGCAAGGTCGCCGTCGTCTGCGGCTACGGCGACGTCGGCAAGGGCGCCGCGGAGGCGTTCCGCGGCCAGGGCTCGCGCGTGATCGTCACCGAAATCGACCCGATCTGCGCGCTGCAGGCGGCGATGGACGGCTACCAGGTGGCCACGCTGGAGAGCGTCCTGGCAGAAGGCCACATCTTCATCACCACCACCGGCAACAAGGACGTCATCATGGCCGAGCACATGGCCGGGATGCGCGACAAGGCGATTGTGGGCAACATCGGTCACTTCGACAACGAGATCGACATGGCCGGCCTGGCACGGATCCCCGGCATCAAGAAGGTCGAGATCAAGCCGCAGGTCCACGAGTGGGTCCTCGACGAGGGAACGGACGCGGAGAAGTCCATCATCGTCCTGTCCGAAGGCCGTCTGCTGAACCTCGGAAACGCCACCGGGCACCCCTCCTTCGTGATGAGCAACTCCTTCGCCAACCAGACCATCGCGCAGATCGAACTGTTCACCAAGGCCGGCCAGCCGGAAGGCGAACGCGAGTACGAAAAGCAGGTCTACGTGCTGCCGAAGATCCTCGACGAGAAAGTGGCGCGGCTGCACCTGGACGCCCTCGGTGCGCAACTGACCGAGCTGACCAAGGAACAGGCTGCCTACCTGGACATCGACGCCGCCGGCCCGTACAAGCCCGAGCACTACCGGTACTAGAAAGCCGCCGCCAACAAGCCGTTACCAAGAAGTAAGGTGCCCGGGCGCCCTCCGCGCCCGGGCCGTTACTTCCAGCGCCTAGGATCTGATCATGGAGCCTGAAGTCCAGCCCCGCCGTCCCCGGTCCCTCAAGAAGATGCTCATCATCGCCGTGGTGTGCATCCTCGCGGCTGCCGGCGGTGTGTTCGCCGCCGTCGCTCCCGGCCTCGCCGGCGGGGACCTGGAATCGGAAGCCGGATCCGCTACCCGGACGTCTCCCGGCATCGCCTCACCGGTGGTTGCTGCGGTGAAGTCCGAGGCTTCTCCTGCCAACGGCGCCAAGCAGGTCAACCCCGCTGCCCCCGTGTCGTTGAAGGTCAGCAACGGCACCATTGAGCGAGTAGCGCTGACCAGCACCGCCGGCGAAAAGGTGGACGGCAGCATCGACCCTGCCGGCACCGGATGGACCGCCACGGCGCCGCTGAAGTTCAACACCGACTACAGCTACACATTCGTGGTGAAGGACGGCGCGGGACGCGAAACGAGCACCACCCAGCAGTTCAGCACCGTCTCCAGCTCGCACGAGGCTGACGCCGCCGTGTACCCGCTGGACGGCATGAAGGTGGGTGTGGGCCAGCCGCTTCAGATCATCTTCAGCGAACCGGTGCTCAACCGCGACGCCGTAGAGAAGGCCATCAAGATCACCAGCAGCGCCGGGCAGGTGGGGGCCTTCCACTGGTACAGCGACAAGATGGTCCGGTACCGGGCGGAAAACTTCTGGGCCGCGAACTCCACCGTCACCATGGACATGCAGATGTTCGGCGTAGACCTGGGCAACGGCCAGATCGCCAACTTCGACAAAAAAGTCAAGGTCAACATTGGGGATAAGAAAGTAGCCGTGGCTGACGCCACCGCCCACACCTTCACCCTCAGCGTCAACGACCAGCCGGTGAAGACCCTGCCCGTCAGCATGGGCGACAAGCGGTTCCCTTCAGCCCGCGGCTACGGCGTCCTTATGGAGAAGAACAGGTTCGACCACTTCCGCGCGTCCAGCATTGGACTGAAACCCGGCGACCCGGCCTACTACGGTGACGTGGATGTGGAGTACACCATCAGGCTGACGCTCAGCGGGGCCTACATCCACCAGGCGCTTGAATCAGCCTTCCCGTACATCGGCAATACCAACGTCTCGCATGGCTGCATCGGGTTCGCCCCCGACGGCGCCGCCTGGGTCTTTGACAACATGGGCACCGGTGACGTGGTCAACATCATCAATACCGAGGGTGACTACGCCGCCCACGATGACGGGTACGGCGACTGGAACATCCCCTGGGCCGAGTACGACAACTGAGGTCACCTGCCGAAGGGCAGCCGCTGCAGCCGCTCGCCAACCTTCGTGGTCCGCTGGCGCTGCCGGGTCAGCTTGGTGAGTTCCCGGTTCCGTCGCTCGGCTACGACGGCGGCAAGGTAGTCGTCGGGGCCGGTGCCCGGCGGCGGGCCGGGTGCCACATGGGCCGCGAGTTCGGTGGCGATTGACGCGGCCATGCCTGCCCGGGACAGCGGCGCCATCCTGGCCGCCTGCCGGATGAACTGGGACGCCCGGCGTGCGGTGGCATCCGGGATGCGGCCGATATCGGCCGTCCTGGCCCAGGCGTGCAGGCCTGGCGGGATGGAGACCGGGACCGGCCGCTCGGCAGCCACCCGGGTACGGACTGCGTAGGTACCCGCCATCAGGTCGCCCAGCCGCCGCGACTTGTCATTGAAGAGTGCCACGGCAAGAGCCAGGCCGCCGAACGTCAGGTAGACCTCGAGGAAGCCGGCCAGTCCGCGGATCAGGGCGTGCCGGAAGCGGATTGCGCCGCCGTCGTCCCGTACCACCCGGAGGCCTGCGGCCAGTTTGCCCAGGGACAGGCCGCGGCTCAGTGTTTCCAGCCCCACCGGGACAATCACCAGGCAGAAGACCACGCTGCACAGGACCAGCGCGCGCATGGCGGACTCATCCAAGCCTTCACCGGCGGTGGCGAGGCCGATCAGGATAACCACCAGCAGGACCAGGTTGAAGAGGACGTCGAGGAACAGTCCCAAGGCGCGGGCCGCGAAGGAGGCAGGGCGCAGCTCCAGGACCACGGCCTCACCGGTGATGATCGAACCCACGTGCGTATCCGTTTCCCTTAGGCCTATGCTGCAGTCGGTCAAAGTCTAGTGCGGTGCCGCTAGGCTGGTGCCGTGGATATGGACGCCTTCTCCGCCGTCAACGCGGACAAGTGGTCGCGGCTGCACGAGCTTGCCCACAAGGGAAAGCTCAGCGGGCCGGAGGCCGATGAGTTGCTTGCCCTTTACCAGGCAACGTCCGCCCACCTGTCCCTTTTACGTTCGGTAGCTCCGGAAAGCGGCCTGTCCGCATCGCTGTCAGCCACACTGGCGCAGGCACGGACACGGTTCACCGGTGCGCGGTCAAACCCGATGGCAGACCTGGAACGGTTCTTCGTCCTCGCGCTGCCGGCAGCGTTCTATCGCCTGGCGTGGCTGACCGTTGCCTGCGGGGCTGCCTTCCTCGTCATTGGCGCCGCCTACGCAATCTGGATCGGAACGTCGCCCGAGGCCCTGCGGGCCGTGGCGTCCGAGGCTGCAGCCAAGCAGTACGTCGAAGAAGACTTCATTGATTACTACTCGGAGAACCCTGCTGCCTCCTTCGCGGGGGCGGTGTGGACCAACAACGCCTGGATCAGCGCCCAGGCTGTTGCACTGGGCATCACCGGCGTGTGGGTGCCCATCATCCTCTTCACCAATGCCCAAGGCGTCGGTGTGACGGCCGGTATCTTTGCCGCTGCGGGCAAATCGGACGTCTTTTTCAGCTACATCCTTCCGCACGGCCTGATGGAACTCACCGCCGTCTTCATTGCCTGTGCCGCGGGCCTGCGGATCTTCTGGGCCATGGTGTCGCCGGGGCCAAGAACCAGGCTGCGGGCCGTGGCGGAGGAAGGCCGGTCCTTGGTCACCGTGGCGCTGGGGCTGGTCCTGGTGCTCTTCGTGTCCGGCCTCGTGGAAGGCTTCGTCACCCCCAGCCCGCTTCCAGTCTGGGCGAAGATTGCCATCGGCGCCGCCGTGCTGGCCTGCTACTGGACGTACACCCTGGTATGGGGCCGCCGTGCCTACCTGGCGGGGGAGCGGGGCGACCTGCGCCGCGAGGATGCAGGCTACACGGAGATCGCTGCCTGAATCGTTGTAATTGCTCCGGGGTGGTTCCTCGCCCGCGTCAAGGAGCGGGCGGTAGGCTCGACACCAGATGAAGCGCGCCGGCCTATCCCAGCGCGGCGCGGACACCCCAACGGAAGTGACGCTGTTGTGAAAGACGAGACACCGGCCCGCGCCAAAAACGCCCAGCCGCAGCCCGAACCTTTCCTGGATACGTCAGGAGACTCGGATGAGCCCGCCTTCTCCTGGATGGCTGCGGACAGCGGAGACACCGACAAGGACAGCACCTCGCGGGAGCGCCCCGTCAATGATGGCACCGGCAAGGAAACCCCGGCATCGGAGCGCACCGCGGTACACACCGGGGACGGGACCGTCACGGAAGGGGCGGCCGCGCCCCTGGACCAGCAGCCGGACAGCAGGTCCGGCCGCCGCGCCGCGGAGGCTGCCGACGAACCAGCCGCCCAAAAAACCGCAACCGATCGGTCTCCTGCCGCCGGGATGTCCGCCGCAGGATCTTCTGCTGCAGCGCATTCCGCCGCAGCACAGCCTGACAACGGCAAGCTTTCCGGGAAGGGCGACGACGGGACGTTCCGCGAACCTCTCCCCACGTCCTCGCTGTCAGTCCGCCCACCCGAAGAGGAAGTGGCGCGGCGCAACGCCGAGCGTGAGAGCGCGGCCAACGCCAAGCCCGTAGCACCGCGGGTCATGCAGGTCCTCCTTGCCGTCTTCTTCCCGGTGGTCCTGCTGGTGCTCGCCGTCCGAGCGGTCACCAGCCCGTTGTTCCTGTGGATCGAATACAACCGCCCCGGGTTTCCCGGCGACGGCTACGGGTTCAGCACGGACGACAGGATGACCTACGGCTCCTACGCCGTGGATTACCTCAGCAACTGGGCCGGTCCGCGCTATCTCGGGGACCTGGTGCACCGCAGCGGCGACAAACTGTTCAAGGACGGCGAAGTCAGCCACATGGCGGATGTCAAGGCCGTGATCCTTTCCACCTTCGGAGCCGGTACCCTGCTGTTGGTCCTGGGCGTCATTGCTGTCCTGTATTTGCGCAAGCGCAGCACCGGGGGAGTCCGGCGGGGCCTCTTTGCGGGCTCCATTGTCACGCTGGTCCTCATCCTGGGACTGGGCACCCTGGCGTTCCTGGGCTGGCAGCAGTTCTTCACCGAGTTCCACCGGATCTTCTTTGCGGATGGATCCTGGACCTTCAGCCTTGATGACACCCTGATCCGGCTGTTCCCCGGCCAGTTCTGGATGGACGCAGGCATCGTGATCGGGGGCCTGGTGCTCCTCGTGTCGCTGGTGACCCTGATCCTCACCTGGCCCACCCGCCGCCGGCGCGGCGTGGCGCAGGCGGCCGAGGAAACCCCGGAGGCCGCTCAGGCGTAAAGCTTGGCCACCTCGGCGTCGAAATCGCTGAGGACGGCGGACCGCTTCAGTTTCAGCGACGGCGTGAGGTGGCCGGATTCCACCGTGAATTCCGTGTCCAGGAGCGTGAACCGGCGGATGGATTCGGCTTTTGAGACCGAAAGGTTGGCTTGGTCCACCGCTTCCTGGACGGCCGCAAGGACCTCGGCATCGGTGATGGCGGCCTGGCGCTCCAGGGGCTGAAGCCCGCGTTCCGACCTCCAGTCGGCCAGCCCGTCAGGGTCCAGTGTGATCAGCGCGGACACGAACTTTTGGCCATCGCCCACCACTACGGCGTGGCCCACCAGCTGGTGTGCCCTGATGGTGTCTTCGAGGGGCCCGGGGGCGACGTTCTTTCCGCCGGCAGTGACCAGGATGTCTTTCTTCCGGCCCGTGACTGTCAGGAAGCCGTCGGGGTCCAGCACGCCGAGGTCGCCGGTGCGGAAGAAACCATCCACGAACGCCTCGGCATTAGCCTGCGGATTGTTGTGGTAGCCCTTGAAGACGCCAATGCCTTTGACCAGGATTTCACCGTCCTGGGCCACCCGGATGGTGGTGCCCGGAATCGGGATGCCGACGGACCCGACGCGCGTCCTGGTGGGGGTGTTCGCTGTGCAGGGCGCGGTGGTTTCGGTCAGGCCGTACCCTTCCAGCACCGGGATCCCGGCGCCGCGGAAGAAATGTGCGTCCTCCAGCGAAAGGTGGCTCGCTCCGGACACGGTGTAACCCACCTGGCCGCCCAACGCCTGCCGCAGCCGGGGATAGAGCAGCCGGTCGAAAAGTCCGTGCCGGACCCGCAGGACGAACCCGGGCCCAGGCCCCTCGCCGCGGCTTTGCCGGTCCTGTTCGGTGGAGTAGGAGATCGCCGCCGCCGCGGCCGCCTGGAAGAGCCGGCTCTTTCCGGCCAGTGCCGCCTTGTGGGCGGCGGTGGCCCTGACCTTTTCGAAGATCCGGGGGACCACCAGCAGGAAGGTAGGCCGGAACGTTCCCAGGTCCTCCAACAGCTGCGCGGCGCCGGGAGTGTGTCCCAGGGTGGCCCCTGCGGCGAGGCAGACCACCTGCACCGCCCGGGCCAGGACGTGGGCCAGCGGCAGGAACATCAGGGTCCGGGATTGGTCCTGGACCAGGAGCTCCGGCAGGAAGGCCACGATGTTCCGGGCCACCAGCGCGAAGTTGCCGTGGGTGATCTCGCAGCCTTTGGGGCTGCCCGTGGTGCCCGAGGTGTAGACCAGGGACGCGACGTCGTCGAGCCCAGCCGTGCTCCGCTGCCGTTCGAGTTCGGCGTCGCTGACGCCCGCGCCCGCAGCCGCAACGCTGGCGAGGTGCGGTGCTTCGCCGTCGTAATCCATGCGTATGACGTGGACCAAACGGTCCCGGAGCGTAGCCGAGCCGGCCACCACGCCGCTGACAAGTTCAGCCGTGGCCTGGTCCTGGACAAAGACGCGGCGCGCTCCGGCATCGCGGAGGATCCAGTCCACCTGGCTGGCTGAAGACGTTTCGTAGATGGGTACGGTCACTCCGCCGGCGAACCAGATGGCGAAATCCACCAGGGTCCACTCGTAGGAGGTGGCCGACATGACGGCGACAGTGTCGCCCGGCTCGAGACCGCCGGCGATCAGCCCCTTGGCCAGGGCGCTGACGTCCTGCAGGAACTTCCCGGCCGGTACATCCACCCACCCGTTGGGCCCTTTGCGCCGGTATAGCGCATGGGCAGGGTTGGCGGCGTGCCGTTCCAGCAAAAGGTCGGTCACGTTGCTGGCGGCGTCCAGCCCGACCAACAGTTCAGTGCTTGCTTCTCTCACAACAGGTCTCCGTTCCGCAGCCAAGCCGCGGCAGCGGCGGTCCATTGGGGTCTGATGCCATCCTGCCCTAGATCCACGACGGCATCCACATGCGGACCTTCCACGCGTCGTAGGGGATGACCTCCGCCGCCCATATGGGGTAGAAGAAGGCCGACAGCATGATGGCTGCCGCCACGAACAGGGCCACGAGGTACAGCCCCGAGCGGCGCCGCCACGGCGGATCGGATGCCCTGCCGAGGACGAGGCCCAGGCAGTAGGCAAGGGCCAGTACCAGGAACGGCTCGAAGGACACAGCGTAGAAATAGAACATGGTCCGGTCCGGGTACATGAACCACGGCAGGTATCCCGCGGCCACGCCGGCCAGTATGGCGCCGGCGCGCCAGTCACGCCTGCCTGCCCACCAGAACAGCAGGATCACCAGGGAGATGGCCGCAGCCCACCAGATCAGTGGGTTGCCCACGGACAGGATGGCCGAGGTGCACTTGTCGACGTCGCAGCCGGGGGTGCCCTGCTGGGGGGATTCATAGAAGAACGACGTCGGCCGGCCCAGTACCAGCCAGCTCCAGGCGCTTGCCTCGTACGGGTGCTCGGAACTCAGGCCCTGATGGAAGGTGTACGCCTCCTGGTGGTAGTGGGCGAGCGACCGCACAGCGTCCGGCAACCAGCCCCACGTTGCGGAGGGGTTGTTTTCTGCCCAGTGGCGGAAGTAGCCATTGTCGGACCGGAACCAGCCAATCCATGTCAGCGAATACACGGCGGCTGCCACAGGGACAGTGCTGACGAAAGCGGGAAGGCCGTCCTTGATGATTCCGCCGCTGACCCAGCCCCGGATGCCCGCCACCCGCCGCGCATTCAGGTCCCAGAAGACGGTGAGCAGGCCGAAACCCGCCAGGAAGAACAGACCGGACCACTTGGTACCGACCGCCAGTCCAAGACACACACCGGCCGTGATCCGCCACCAGCGGACGCCAAGCCACGGGCCGGACAGCAGTTCTGCCATCGGCGGACGCCCGCCATTGCGTGCCGCGGCAGCGGCCAGCCGGGCTGCGAGCCTCCGCCGGCCATCGTCACGGTCCATCAGGAGCGCCCCGAAAGCCGCCAGGACCCAGAACATCAGGAAGATGTCCAGCAATGAGGTGCGGGACATGACCAGGTGATGGCCGTCCACCGCCAGGAGCAAGCCTGCGGCTCCAGCCAGTGGAAGGGACCTGAAGAGCTTGAGCGCGATGAGCGAGACCAGCAGGACCGACAGGGTACCGGTCAGGGCCGCCGCGAAGCGCCAGCCGAAGGGATTGTCCGAGCCGAAAAGCGCCATACCCGCGGCGATCATCCACTTGCCCACCGGCGGATGGACCACGTATTCGGGCGAGTTCAGCAGGACAGCCGGGTTGCCGGCGTTGAAGGAATCGTTCGCCTTGTCCGGCCAGCTGCGCTCATAGCCGCTGATGAGGTAGGAGTAGGCATCCTTGACGTAGTAGGTCTCGTCGAAGACCAGCTTGTGCGGGGCGTCCAGGCGGACGAAGCGGAGGATGCCCGCCACCACCGCCGTGAAGACGGGCACCAGGACGAACCAGATCCGCAGGGAGGGCGGGTACTCCCGCCATGACCGGGCGTTGCCCAGCAGGCGCTCGCGGAGTCCGTCGGGGCTGAAGGCTTCCTCCGGCCGGACCACCCACGGCCTGTACCTGCCGCGCCCCAACCGGCGCGGACCCTGCTCCGCAACCTCGGAATGGATGCCTGCAGACGCCGCGGGAGCGGGTTGTCCGGCTCCGGATTCTCCGGCTCCCGGCCGCCGCGTCGAGGTCTGCGTCACGAGCCCCATGCTACCTTTTGCGGCTGGCAGTCCTTCCCAGCAGTAGGCTGGTGGCGTGGATTCTTCCCCCAACACCTCTCCCGCCGCCAGCCCTGCGACTCCCGGCCGCATTGTCCTTGCCGCCACGCCCATCGGAAATGTCGGCGATGCCTCCGCCCGCCTGGTTGAGCTCCTTGGGACAGCGGACATTGTTGCCGCGGAGGATACCCGTCGCCTGCACCGCCTGGTCCAGAGCCTCGGAGTCACTGTGGCCGGAAGGATCATCAGCTACCACGAACACAACGAAGCGACCCGGACCGCGGAACTCCTCGACCAGGTCAGGACGGGCAGCACCCTGGTGATGGTGACCGACGCGGGGATGCCGTCTGTTTCCGATCCTGGTTTCCGGCTTGTGAAGGGCGCCGTTGCCGCCGGATTGACGGTCACCGCCGTCCCCGGCCCGTCCGCCGTCCTGACTGCCTTGGCGCTGTCCGGCCTGCCGACCGACAGGTTCTGCTTTGAGGGGTTCCTGCCGCGGAAAGCCGGTGAACGCGCCGGCCGGCTGGCAGACCTCGCCGGTGAGCGCCGGACCATGGTGTTTTTCGAGGCGCCGCACCGGCTTGAGGCCATGCTCCGCGCGCTGCGTGAGCGTTTCGGCCCGGACCGGCCCGTCGCCGTTTGCCGTGAGCTGACCAAGACATATGAGGAAGTGATTCGGGGCTCCCTCGACGAGCTCCTGCACTGGGCCGAAAGCAACGAGGTCCGCGGGGAGATTGCCGTAGTCCTCGGTGGCGCGCCGGAGCAGGCCGCCGGTACGCCGGAGGACCACGTGGCGGCGGTGAACGAACTGGTGGCCCAGGGCATCAGGCTCAAGGAAGCCGTGGCCGCGGTTGCGGAGGACGTCAGGGTCAGCAAACGCGAGCTGTATTCGGCCGTCCTTGCCGCCCGCTGAGGGCACCCTTGAACCCGTCCGGACAATGGCTGGAAATTGCTGTGCAGCTGCACAGTAAACCCGTGATTGGGCAGTGCGCCGGAGCGTAGACCCTCCTCCGTGCCCGCAGTAGTGTGACAGTTAATCGGCCTCCGACGCTCCGCCGCTACGGCAGGACACCCACGGCCGCCACAACCCTACTGACGAGGGAGTCATCGTGACTGTTACTGCACAGACTGCTGTTACCGCCGACCGTGAAAGCCGGCTTCTGGCCTCCGTTCCCACCGGTTTGCTGATCAATGGCGAGTGGCGTGACGCCGCTTCCGGCAAGACGTTCGACGTCGAGGACCCAGCCACCGGCAAGGTGCTGCTGAGCATTGCCGACGCCCGCGCCGAGGATGGTGCCGCGGCCCTGGACGCCGCGGTGGCTGCGCAGGAATCCTGGGCAAAGGTTCCGCCGCGGGAGCGTGGGGAGATCCTGCGCCGGGCTTTCGAGCTTGTGACTGAGCGCGCCGAGGACTTCGCGCTGCTGATGACCATGGAGATGGGCAAGCCCTTGGCCGAGGCCCGCGGCGAGGTCACCTACGGTGCAGAGTTCCTGCGCTGGTTCTCCGAGGAAGCTGTCCGCGCGTTCGGCCGCTACTCTGTGGCCCCGGACGGCAAATCTCGGCTGCTGGTAACCAAGAAGCCCGTTGGCCCGTGCCTGCTGATCACGCCCTGGAACTTCCCGCTGGCCATGGCCACCCGCAAGATCGCACCGGCCGTTGCCGCCGGTTGCACCATGGTCCTGAAATCGGCCAACCTGACGCCGCTGACGTCGCAGCTGTTCGCAGCCGTGATGCAGGAAGCCGGGCTGCCCGCCGGTGTCCTGAACGTCATTCCGACCTCCACCGCCGGTGCCACCACCGGTCCGCTGATCAAGGATGCCCGGCTGCGGAAGCTTTCCTTCACCGGGTCCACCGAAGTGGGCCGCCGGCTGCTTTCCGATGCGTCGGAAACCGTGCTGCGGACCTCGATGGAGCTCGGCGGCAATGCCCCGTTCGTCGTCTTCGAGGATGCCGACCTGGACGCGGCCGTCGCCGGTGCAATGCTGGCCAAACTGCGCAACATGGGCGAGGCCTGCACCGCTGCCAACCGGTTCATCGTGCACGAATCCGTTGCCACTGAATTCGCGGAGAAGTTCGCCGCGAAGATGAAGGAGATGACCACGGCCCGGGGCACCGAGCCCGAGTCCAAGGTGGGCCCGCTGATCGATGCCAAGAGCCGGGACAAGGTTCACGAACTGGTTTCCGACGCCGTTGCCTCCGGCGCTAAGGCGGTCCTGGGCGGCGCGCCGGTAGACGGCCCGGGCTACTTCTACCAGCCCACCATCCTCGCCGGCGTCACCGAGGGCACCCGGATCCTGTCGGAAGAGATCTTCGGCCCGGTGGCCCCCATTATCACGTTCTCCAGTGAGGACGACGCTGTGCGCCTGGCCAACAACACCGAATATGGCCTGGTGGCGTACGTCTTCACCAAGGACCTCAACCGGGGCATCCGGATGGGTGAACGCCTCGAAACCGGCATGCTCGGCCTGAACGCCGGCGTGATTTCCAACGCCGCGGCACCGTTTGGGGGCGTCAAGCAGTCCGGGCTGGGCCGCGAAGGCGGGCTCGAAGGCATCGAGGAGTACCTTTACACCCAGTACATCGGAATCGCCGACCCCTACGCTGGCTGATCTCCAACTCCGGCAGGAGGGCCGGCGAACGCGGCGGGATCGCCGCAGTCAGCTGCCTTCCTGCTCATGGAAGCCGCCGTGCGCAGTCCGCCCCGGCCCGGCCGGCCGGGCGCGCACGGCGGCTTCTTTGCTGATCTCCGCGCGTCGTGTCAACGCGCGGCCCGCGAGCCGGACCGGAGCGGCGGCGAGCCTGCCCAGGCGGCCCATGACGGAAGGCGGCAGCCACCGGGCCCGCCACCGCTGCAGCAATGTTGCGTTGGCCCGCAGTGAATCCTCAAGGGGCCCCAACTGTCCGGGCGCTGCGGCGGCACCATGCAAGCCCGCAGCGCGGCCTGGCCCGGGCGAACCGGCGTCGGGTCCCAGGGGATCGTCAGAAGGTTCCGGCGGCCGGCCGTACCTGCGCCGTTCGAAAGCCGCCGTGACGGCGGCAACGGCATGGTGCGCCGCCTCCTCCATGCCGTTTGGCTCGCCCAACAGCGAAGTGCGGAGGCGCGACGCATAGGCGCGCGGTGATTCACTGGTGCCGGCCGGGAGCCCGTAGTCCCGGCCCAGGTCCAGCAGCTCGCTCCATGCCAACGGAACGGCATCGGCGGCGTTCCTCGGCCGGAGGCGCCGCGCACGGATTCCCGTGCGTACCAGCCGCGGCGACGCCGCAAGCAGGAACAAGCCCAGAACGCCACCCGTTCCCAGCAGCCATGGGAGCACCTGCGCGCCGGCGTCAGTGCTTCCGCCGCCCACGCCCGGGGCCGGCACCGGGGTGGCACTGGGAGCCGGTGTCGGAGCCGGGGCGGGATCGGGGACGAGGTCATCATTGTTCTCAACGGAGCCCGGCGCTGGAGGGGACGAGGTTTCGCTGGCATAGCCCGGAACCACGCCACGGGACGGCGTGGGCTCGAACGGCACCCAGCCCAGACCCTGGAAATACAGTTCCGGCCAGGCATGCGCATCCCGCGCGTCCACCTCGTACTCCGAAAGCTCGCCCTGGCCGGCCACGGTTACCGTGGCACCGGTGAGCCTCCCCGGCGCATACCCCACCGCGATCCGGCTGGGGATCCCTTCCAGCCGCGCCATCACCGCCATTGCCGAGGCATAGTGGATGCAGTATCCGCTCTTCTGCTCCAAAAAGTCGGACAGGACTGACAATCCGTTGCCGTCATAGCCGCCCTGCACAGGCGACTGCAGGGAATACGTGAACTCAGACGAGCGCAGGTAGCGCTGGATGGCCATGGCCTTCTCATACGGCGTGGCGCCGGCCCCGGCCACGCGCCCGGCGGTGGTCCGGACGATCTCCGGCACGTTTCCGGGGATCCGCGTGAAGTCGTCCGGAACGTCCCGCGCCGGAGCGGAAGACTGCTCCAGCAACGCAGCCGTCAGATTGGGCACCGACGATGTCACCACGTACTCCTGGCGCCGGGACGCTGTGGCGTCGGAGCCCTTGATGCTCAATGTCGAAGGGTCCCAGGTCCACCGGCCGTTGAGGCCGCGGACGGTTTCCGGGGCATAGGGGGCCGGGAGGTACGGACTGCTGAACGTACCGGTATCAATGGCCGTTACCTGCTGCTGTTCGTCGGCGAGGACCGCATAGCCGGGATCGATCTGTCCGCCCAGCGGGAGCCGTGATGCAGTACGGTCATCCGGTCCCCAGGACTCGCCGTCGAAATGGTCCACCGTGACGGACCTCAGATACAGGGGAGCGGTGGAACTGGTGGCGTAGGTGATCCGGCCGCTGCCATCCGGTGTCCGCAGGCTGTTGCCCAGCGTGATCATGGGATTCAGGCCGGTTCCGGTTCCCCACGGGTTGAGCCGTGAGCCCTGCGGAAAGGTGCCCTGGTCGAAGCCCGGGACAGCCAGCGGGACTACCAGGGTGGCGGTCAGCGCCACGGCGCCGGTGAGGGCTGCCCGGCGAAGCTGCCCCGGGTTCCGTGCAGTCCCGCCCTGGCTGCGGAAGTCGGGGGCAAACCACTGGCTGCAGGCCAGGATCATCAGGTAACCGGCCACCGTTGCATTGAATCCCCAGAAACCGACGCTTTGCGGCTTGATCATTGCCGGTACCACCAGGATTGCCAGCAGCCCCATGCCGGTGGCCGCCGGCATGCCGAGCGGGACGGCCAGGGCATCCACCAGGATCACCGCCAGTCCAAGGACGGCGCAGATCACCATGACGATGCCCACGTTGGGCGCAACGGGGGCCGTCTCCGACAGTACGGTTTCGCTGGCACGGCGGATCAGCTGGTTGACGTCGGAGAACGTCGCGGCGCTGGGAATCACCCCCAGAATGCTTGAACCGCGGAAGAACGTCAGTGTGAGGATCGCCCCGAGCGAGAGGAAACCGCCTGCTGTGACCAGCAGCGGCGCTGCGCGCAGTGCCCGAAGCCCGGCGAGGGTAAAGCTCACGGCGCCAACGGTGGTGGCCACCGGCCAATACCAGGCCCAGCCACGCAGGACCCCGTTCAGGGACAGGGCAGCCCCGCAGACCGCCAGCACGATGGCTGCGGCCATAGCCCAGGGGTAGGCGCCCACGCGGACGGGCCTTGTACCGGCAGCCGGTGTGGACTGGGTACCGGTTCCCGGAGTCCGGGCCGGCGCCATGGTCATCGGATCACCCCCGTGCCGCGGCCGGGGTCGCTGGTCGGCGTGGGCAACGGCACGTCCTGGTCAAACGACCGCCAGGCGGCTGCGGTGCCTGCGGAGGCCGGTACGGCAATGGCGCGCCATCCCCCCTGACGCAGGGTCTCCAGCGCGGGGGAGAAGTCTTCGGGTTTCTCAGCCACGATGATGGCAAAGGCGTTGGTGCCGTAACTGGCTGCGGGGGCCAGGGCAATTGCCTCTTCAGGCGAAATGCGGCCCAGGACCGCAATCAGTGGCCCTCGCATGCGGTGCGCGGACAGCTTGTCCATGAGCGTGTCGTCGAATGCGGCCGGTCCCGCATCCTGGCCATTGCGGCTGCGGGGGCGCAGCAGTGCCGGGGCGGAACCCGGGCCGTCGGGCAGCCGGAGCCTGCTGTTGGACCGGGTATGGTGCGGCCCTGACAGCTGGATGGCGGCGAGGCTCTCTGCGATGGACTGCAGCCCTGACGCACCGCCGTATTCCTCTGACTCAGGTTCCGGCGCCGAGGGCGAGTGCAGGAAGGCGGGCTCGCCGCGGACGTCCAGGAGGCGCAGGCCGTAATTCCGCTCGGCGAGGTGCGCGCTGACGGACATTGCCGCCACCACTGACCATTCGAACGTCCGGCTGGTCAGCATGGAATGCCCGTCCTGGCCGGCTTGGCCGGCCGGGCCGGCCGCTGCGGTGGAACCGCTGGAGAATGCCCCGAACCGGTGGTCCAGGATAATCGTGGCCTCCGGCGTCGTGACGGATTCCTCCTGGCGGACCATCAGCGAGCCGTGCCGGGCGGTGGCTGCCCAGTGGACCCTTCGCATGGGGTCGCCGTGCCGGTATTCGCGCGTCATGACGTCGTCGTCGCTGGGGTTGGCGCGGGTCCTGGTAGCGGTCACTCCGTCGTTCCCGCGGGCGCCGGCCAGGCCGGTAACGGGCAGTACGACGGCGGCCGGCGTCACGGTGAGCATGTCGCCGTCGTCGATGGACTGGCGGTGCAGCGACAGCCCGAACGGGTCCGTAAACTCAGCGGTGACCGGTCCAATGCGGAATTGGCCGCGCTGCTCCGAACGCAGGTGGTATTCATAGCGGCTGGTACCGCCGGAGGCCGTTCGGGAGGGAAACCGGAACGCGGGCGAAGAACCGAACCGCGGCGGCAGGCGTTCTTCCATGCTGGCCCGGCCGGTGCCTGCACCTGTCCGCGCCACGGCAAGGCGCACGGTGGTGGGGGCGGACGTTTCCACCGGCGAAGGATGGAACTCCCGGTACACCCGGAAGCGGGGCTTCACCAGCCGGATACCGGCCAGCGAAACCAAAGGGAGGACCAGCAGCAGGATGCTGAGGGTCAGTAGGTCCCTGCGTCCCATGATCTGGGCGGCGGCGAGGGAGAAGCCTCCGGCGGCAAGCATGCCCCACCCGCGTGCGGTGAAAAGGTGCTGGGGCAGTCTGTCCAGGAGGGCCATGGCGTACCGCTTAGCGGTTCCTGCCGGAACCTGCCACGGACGCGGCGTTTCGGGCGGCCTGGTTCCGTGTTCCGGCGGCAGTGCCCGCAGCCGCTGTGTATCCGGCGCCCGCGGGTGCCTGCGGGACCGGGAGCCGCGACAGGATGCCCTGCAGCACGCTGTGCGCTGTTTCGCCGGCACCGGCAGCTTTGCGGTCCAGGATGATCCGGTGCGCCAGGACAGCCTCGGCCACTTGGACGACGTCATCGGGGAGGACGAAGTCGCGGGCGTCCAGGGCGGCGGTCGCCTTCGCCGCGCGAAGCAACTGCAGCATGGACCGCGGACTGGCTCCCAAGCGCAGCAGCGGGCTTTCCCGGGTAGCCCGTCCAACGGACACGGTGTATTCCTTCACGGCCTGTGAGACGTAGACCTGCTGCACGGTGGTGATCATGGCCGCCACCTCCGCAGCGGTGACCACGGCTGAGACCTTAGCCAGCGGCGACGCCGCCTGGTGGGTTTCAAGCATCTCGATTTCGGCGTCCTTGTCCGGGTAGCCCATGGAGATCCTGGCCATGAACCTGTCGCGCTGGGCCTCGGGCAGCGGGTAGGTGCCTTCCATCTCGATGGGGTTCTGGGTGGCTACCACCATGAAGGGTTCGTCGAGCCGGTAGGAAGTGCCGTCCACGGTCACCTGGTGCTCCTCCATGCACTCGAGGAGGGCGGACTGGGTTTTCGCTGACGCCCGGTTGATCTCGTCGCCGATGACGATGTTGGCAAAAACCGCCCCCGGACGGAACTCGAAGAGCCGGGATGACTGGTTGTAAATGGACACACCGGTCACGTCGGAGGGGAGCAGGTCCGGGGTGAACTGGATGCGGCTGACGGTGCAGTCAATGGTTTTGGCAAGCGTTTTGGCCAACAGGGTCTTGCCGACGCCTGGAACATCTTCCAGCAGCAGGTGGCCTTGGGCGAGCAGGACGGTCAACGCAAGCTCGGCGGCGTCGGACTTCCCGTCGATCACCGTATTAACAACGCTGAGGATCCGCTGGCTGGCGTCGTGGAACGAGTCAGCATCCATGGCGGCGGCACGGTGCCCGTTCAGGTGGCTGACGGGATCGGAAACGCCCGCCAGGTTGCGGTTCGCAGCGCTCACATCGTTGGCAGTGCGTCGGTAAGATTCCATCGGCAACCTTTCAGCCAGGGTTTCACCTGGACGGGACAGCAAGCCTGCCTTCGCCCGTCGGTGGGCGTTCTCATGTGCTCCCACCAGACTACTAACACAACTGCCTGGCCCGGCAGAGAGTTCCGGCAAAATCGTGGTGCGCTCCGCCATTAGGCTGGAGTGATGTGCAGTCCGCAGACCCCCGATGCCTACCGCGAACCCTCAACGGGTGGTTCCCAGGGTGGCGCAGCATCCCCGAAACGCGAATATCCGCCAGCGCCCGAACCGCTGCCGGTACCGGTAATGGATAACCACACGCACCTGGATTTTCCTGACGGGAAAGGGCCGGTGGGGATAGCCGAAGCTCTGGACGCCGCTGCCGCCGTGGGTGTCCAAGGGGCAGTCCAGGTGGGCTGCGATTTGGAATCGTCGCGGTTTACAGTCCAGGCGGTGCAGCAGGATGACCGGTTGCTGGGCGCTGTGGCGTTGCACCCTAATGATGCTCCCGGCTATGCCGCCCGCGGCGAACTCGAAGAC
This sequence comes from Pseudarthrobacter chlorophenolicus, assembly GCF_000962805.1. Classification (GTDB taxonomy): domain Bacteria; phylum Actinomycetota; class Actinomycetes; order Actinomycetales; family Micrococcaceae; genus Arthrobacter; species Arthrobacter chlorophenolicus_A. The sequence goes on from NZ_JZTW01000007.1 coordinate 37,043, forward strand.
GCCCTGGCTGAGATTGAAGAGTTGGCATCCCACCCGCGGATCCGTGCCATCGGCGAGACAGGCCTCGATTTTTTCCGAACGGAAGGCGAGGGACTTGCTCATCAGCGGTACTCCTTCCGGAGGCACATCGACATTGCCAAACGGCTGGACCTGACCCTCCAGATCCACGACCGGGACGCGCACGCCGACGTGGTCCAGGTTCTGGCGGAAGAGGGTGCTCCGGACCGCGTGGTGTTCCATTGCTTCTCCGGCGACGAGGAGCTTGCCGCCGTCTGCAACCGCGAGGGCTGGTACATGTCCTTCGCCGGGACACTGACTTTCCGGAACGCCGCCAACCTGCGGTCCGCGCTCGCGGTCGCAGACCCGGAACTCGTCCTGGTGGAAACAGACGCCCCGTTCCTGACCCCGCATCCCCACCGGGGCCGGCCCAACGCCAGCTATATGGTGCCTTACACCGTCCGCGCCATGGCCGAATTGACAGGCACGGACCTTGCGGAGCTGTGCACCGGCATCAGCTCAAATACGGTGCGGGCTTACGGATCCTGGGGCTGAGGAGTGTCACGTTGAGTGACCTTCAAGGCATACGTGGTATGCAAATTTGTTGGCCCGTTTATAACGCTACGGTTACAGTGGAAAACTATTAGCCGGGGTCGGGGAAGGCCAACGGGTAATTTCGCTTCCTTTTCAGCATCACATGCCGGGACCTTGTCCCGTCCTGGCCGCTGGCGGGAAGCAGGCGGCGCAAAGGTGCCCGGACTGCTGTTCGAAAGCGGTGCCGGGCATTTTACTGCGCAAATCCCCGTGCCCGGATGGACCTAAAGTTACGGGCAATCGTGGTCAAGTTCTTCACATCGGATGGCAAGATCAGCTTTTTCAAGGTTGGTGCCCAGCTGCTGGTGCTTTGCACCCTGGTAGCAGGGCTCGTAGCCTTCGTCGGCAATAACAAAACCATCACGCTCAACGTTGATGGGAAAGTCTCTTCCGTCCAAACCTTTGGCGGCACCGTAGGCCAGGTCGTCAAGAGTGCCAACATCGAACTGAAGCCCGCAGACAGGGTTTCCCCGCCCATCGACGCCTCGGTCCACAACGGGACCGTCATCAACGTCAACCAGGCCAAGGAAGTCAAGGTCAGCCTCGACGGAGCTGAAAAGACGGTCAGTACCACCGCGCAGGACGTCGCGGGCCTGGTCACCGAACTCGGCGTGGCCAGCACGTCATCGCTCTCCGTCCCCAAAGACGCGCAGCTCGCACTCGCCGGCTCCTTCGTGTCCATCTCCACTCCCAAGTCCGTCAGCATCGTCGCCGACGGCAAGGTGAACACCACCACCACCACGGCGGCCACCGTAGGCGACGTGCTCGAAAGTGCCGGGCTGACCATTGGCGCCAACGACCGGACCTCCCAGCCTGCCAACGCGCACGTCGTCAACAACATGGTGATCAAGGTGTCCCGGGTTGATAACGGCCAGACCGCGAAAACCACCGAGGACGTCCCCTTCGAGACGGTGACCACCGAAAACGCCGAGATGCTCAAGGGTGAGAAGGAAGTTACCCAGGCAGGTGCCGCGGGCAAGCTGGAGAAGACCTTCAAGCTGGTCCTCGTGGACGGCCGTGAAGCCTCCCGCACCCTCGTCTCTGAAGCCGTAGCCGTCCAGCCTGTCGCTGAGAAGGTGACGGTCGGAACCAAGGCAAAGCCCGTTGCCCAGGCCGCTGCGGCCCCGGCCGCCGGCAGCAACACCGGCGCTGCTGCGCCGGCCATGATGAACGAGGCCATGTGGGACAAGATCGCCCAGTGCGAGTCCACCGGTAACTGGAGCATCAACAGCGGCAACGGCTACTACGGCGGCCTGCAGTTCGACATCCAGACCTGGATCGGCGCCGGCGGCGGGGCCTATGCCCCCAACGCAAGCCTGGCCACCAAAGCACAGCAGATCGACATCGCCAACCGCGTTTACGCGCAGCGCGGCCTGCAGCCGTGGGGCTGCGGCTGGGCAGCCAGCAGCTAGCTGATCTGCTGCCAGCCTGTACTGGCATGGTTAACGGCTGAAGCCGGGCCCGGTATTTTTCCGGGCCCGGCTTCAGCCGTTAACACGGCCGGCCCGGCGGAAACGGTCCGGCCACGCGGGATAGGATACCTAGGTGACTGAACCCAACCCCGCCGCGCCCGCTCCGCTGTTCGGTGCTTCCGACATTCGCCGGCTGGCAGGGGAGATCGGCGTCAGGCCCACCAAGACCCTGGGCCAGAACTTCGTCATCGACGGCAACACCATCCGCAGGATCGTGGCGGCAGCAGGAATCGGGGCCGAGGAGACGGTCCTGGAGGTCGGCCCAGGCCTCGGCTCACTCACGCTGGGCCTGCTGGACGCCGCCGCGGCCGTTGTGGCTGTGGAGATCGATCCCGTCCTCGCCGCCAAGCTTCCGGCCACTGTGGCTGAATGGCGGCCGGCCGCCGTCGGGAATTTCCACCTCGTCGAGGCTGACGCCATGAAAGTCACGGACCTGCCCGTGGCACCCACGGCGCTGGTGGCCAACCTGCCCTACAACGTTGCGGTGCCCGTGGTCCTGCACCTCCTGGAGCATTTCCCCAGCCTGCAGCACGGCCTGGTCATGGTCCAGGACGAGGTAGCCGACCGGCTGGCCGCCGGCCCGGGCTCGAAGACCTATGGCGTTCCGTCCGTCAAGTCAGCCTGGTACGGCCAGATGCGCAAAGCCGGCGTGATCGGCATGAACGTGTTCTGGCCCGCGCCCAAGATCCACAGCGGACTGGTCGCCTTCACCCGTCGCGAGCCGCCTGCCACCACCGCCACCCGCCAGCAGGTCTTTGCCGTGATCGATGCGGCCTTCGCCCAGCGGCGCAAGACCCTGCGTGCTGCGCTCAGCGGCTGGGCCGGGGGAGGGGCGGAAGCCGAACGCTGCCTGCTGGCGGCCGGCGTCGACCCCACCGCGCGCGGTGAGGTCATCGACATCGCCGCGTTCGCCAGGATCGCCGAAGCCAAGGAAGCGGGCGCGTGAATACGCCCCCCGTCCGGTTCGCAGCGCGGACGGTCCGGGTCAAGGCTCCCGGGAAGATCAACGTCTCGCTGGACGTCGGCCCGCTTCGGCCCGATGGCTACCATTCCGTAGCCAGCGTCTACCTGGCCGTCTCCCTCTATGAGGAAGTCGCCGCCACCAGCACGGAAACACCCGGCATCACGGTGAGCCTGAGCCCGGGCAGCACCCTTGACCTTGACGGTGTCGAGATCCCCCTCGACGCCAGCAACCTGGCCTACCGGGCCGCCGCGATCATGGCTGACGTTTCCGAACACGCCACCGGGGTCCACCTGGAAATCACCAAGAGGGTGCCCGTGGCCGGCGGGATGGGCGGGGGATCGGCGGACGCCGCCGCGACCCTCCTGGCCTGTGACGCCCTGTGGAACAGCGGCCTCTCCCGGGAGGAACTCGCGCACCTTGCTGCCGAACTCGGAGCCGACGTTCCGTTCTCCCTGCTCGGCGGTACGGCGGTAGGGCTCGGGGTTGGGGACCAACTGTCACCGGCACTCGCCAAGGCAAAGACCCACTGGGTCCTGGTTACCGCCGATTTCGGCCTGTCCACCCCGGAAGTCTTCCGGACCCTGGACAGGCTCCGGGAAGCGGAGGGCGTGGACGCGGACGAGCCCACCGGCGTCGATCCGCACATCCTGGCCGCACTCCGCGGTGGCGACGCAGACGCCCTCAGCCGCATCCTGGTCAACGACCTCCAGCGGGCCTCCATTGAACTGGCCCCCTCACTGCGCGATACGCTGGGCATCGGCGAATCGCATGGCGCCATCGCCGGCATCGTGTCCGGCTCCGGGCCCACCGTGGCGCTGCTCGCGGATGACTCCGTGGCAGCGGAAGCACTGGCGGAAGACCTGCAGCACCAAGGCCTTTCCGCACTCGCCGTCCACGGTCCCGTCCCGGGCGCCCGCATCATCTCCGACACCCTTCTCTAGCAGCGCAATGCCCATCCGGGCAGCAGAAAGCAGTTCTTTTTGGCACACCTTCTTGGCGGCGAAAACCTCACGGTCTCCTTCGCCACCCGCACAGTCCTGGACGGCGTCACGCTCGGACTCGAGGAGGGCGACCGCATCGGGATGGTGGGGCGGAACGGCGACGGCAAGTCCACGCTGATGCGCTTGCTTGCCCTGCGCTCCACCCCGGATTCCGGCCGCGTCACCAAGCGCGGCGACGTCAACGTCGGTTACCTGGACCAGAGCGACGTGCTCGACGGCGACCTGACGGTGGGCGTAGCGATCGTCGGTGACCAGGCCGACTTCGAGTGGGCACGGAACCCGCAAATCCGTGAAATCATGGGCGGCCTGGTGTCCGATGTCGACTGGCATGCCAACGTCCATGCGCTGTCCGGCGGGCAGAAGCGCCGCGTGGCCCTGGCGAAGCTGCTGATCGAGGACCACGACGTCATCATGCTCGACGAGCCCACCAACCACCTCGACGTCGAGGGTGTGGCCTGGCTGGCCCGGCACCTGAAGTCGCGCTGGCGCGCCAATCAGGGCGCCTTCCTGGTGGTCACCCACGACCGCTGGTTCCTCGACGAAATCTGCACCAAGACGTGGGAGGTGCACGACGGCATCGTGGACCCCTTCGAGGGCGGCTACGCTGCCTACGTCCTTGCCCGCGCGGAGCGGGACAGGATGGCCTCCGTGGTGGAAAGCAAGCGCCAGCAACTGGTCAAGAAGGAACTCGCCTGGCTGCGCCGTGGAGCCCCTGCCCGCACTGCCAAACCGAAGTTCCGGATCGAGGCGGCCAACGCGCTCATCGCCGACGTTCCCGCTCCGCGTGATTCAATGGCGCTGAGCAAGATGGCCACCGCGCGCCAAGGCAAAGACGTGCTGGACCTGGAAAACGTCTCCCTGAACTTCCAGGGCGACGACGACGGGAAGAAACTCTTCGACAACATCACGCTCCGCCTGGCCCCGGGCGAACGACTGGGCTTGGTGGGCGTCAACGGCGCCGGCAAGACCACGCTCCTGAAGCTCCTGAACGGCGAAATCGCCCCCGACGCCGGGAAGCTGAAGCGCGGCAAGACGGTGGTCACCGCGGTCCTCACCCAGGAAGTCAAGGAGCTCGACGACGTCGCTGACCTGCGCGTGATCGAGGTCATTGAGCGCGAGAAGCGTTCCTTCAACGTGGGCGGCAAGGAATTCACCGCCGGCCAGCTGGTGGAGCAGCTCGGGTTCACCAACCAGAAGCAGTGGACTCCGGTCCGGGACCTCTCCGGCGGTGAGCGGCGCCGCCTGCAGCTTCTGCGGCTGCTGGTGGGCGAACCCAATGTACTGATGCTCGACGAGCCCACTAACGACCTCGACACCGACACCCTCGCCGCCGTCGAAGACGTCCTGGACGGCTGGCCGGGCACGCTGGTGGTGGTCAGCCACGACCGGTACCTGCTGGAACGCGTCACCGACCACCAGATGGCGCTGCTGGGCGACGGTAAGCTCCGCGGCCTGCCCGGCGGCGTGGACCAGTACCTTGAACTCCGCGAGGCAGCCCTGGCCGGGTCCACCGTGACCGGCGGCGGAAACCCCGTTACCAGCGCCGGCGCAGCACCTGCGGGAACTGGGACAGGACCCTCCGAAGCCGAAAAGCGTGAGGCCCGCAAGGCCCTTAACCGGATCGAGCGGCAGATCAAGAAGCTCGACCAGGAGGAAAAGAAGCTTCACGACCTGATGCTGAAAACCACCGAGGCCGGCGACTTCGATAAGCTCGCCACCCAGAACAAACAGCTCAAGGACCTCACCGACGAAAAGGACACCCTGGAAATGGAGTGGCTCGAAGCCTCAGAGCTCCTGGGCGACTAGCTCTCCTTGGGTGCCGGAACCGGCCCTTCGACGTCGCTTAGACACTGCACATAGGGACCGCCTCGGTCGCTGAGCGACCTCAACGCTCCGATGTGCAGCGATGCGCGACTTTCCGAAGGCCCGCCTCCGGCGGTGGCGACGGCGGCACACGGGAGCGGTGCGGCTGTCCGGCAGCGTGCGTCAAAGCGACGAAGGAGCAGCACGCAGAGGACAGGTGCCCCGCTCACGAAGGTGACCACGGCTAGGGTTCGGACTGCAGCTCAGGTTCCTTCTTGAGCCCGGTGAGGCCGTTCCAGGCGAGGTTGACCAGGTGCGCGGCGACCGTGTTCTTGTCCGGCTGGCGGCTGTCCTGCCACCATTGGCCGGTCATGGCCACCATGCCCACCAGCATCTGGGCGTACATGGCGCCGTCCTGGCCGCTGAAGCCGCGCCGGGAGAACTCGTCGGACAGGATGTGCTCCACCCTGGCGGTGACGTGGGACAGGAGGGTGGAAAAAGCGCCTTCGGGCTGGGACGGGGGAGCATCGCGCATGAGGATCCGGAAGCCCTCAGTGCGGTCCTCAATGTACGTGAGCAGGGCGAGGGCGGCGCGTTCAACCAGGACGCGCGGCTTGGCTTCGTCGGCCAGCGCAGTGTTGATGGCGTCCAGGAGGATGTGGAACTCGAAGTCCACCACCTGGGTGTAGAGGCCTTCCTTGGAGCCGAAGTGCTCGTAGATCACTGGTTTCGAGACGCCCGCGCAGGCGGCGATTTCTTCGATGGTGGTGCCGTCCAGTCCGCGGACTGCGAAGAGGCCGCGCCCCACGTCGATCAGCTGGTTCCGCCGCTGAAGGCTGGTCATCCGTGTCCGCGGGGGGTTGTTGCTCACATTTCCATCATGCCCTACCCCGGCAGGCCTGTTTTCCCGCTTCCGGGAGGCGCCCCGCTCGCGGCCGGCCGGGGCTGTGTCGCGCGCTGCCCCGAACCCGTGGCAAAATAGGGACTTGTGCCCGGGCCTTGTGCCGGAGGCATGGTCCGCTCTGGTGTAACGGCAGCACCCCGGCCTTTGGAGCCGTGGAGTATAGGTTCGAATCCTATGGGCGGAACTGCTGTGCGGGGAGTTCAGCAGGTAACTCCCGGTGCCGGGCCGGCGGAGGTTGGCCGGACACCATGAAGCGCCAGCGCAACAAAGCGAGGAGAATCCGTACGTGATCCCTGAAAACACCGGTCCGGCCGCAGTCATCGTATTGGCAGCAGGTGCCGGTACCCGGATGAAGTCACGTACCCCCAAGATCCTCCACGAAATCGGCGGACGCTCCATGGTGGGCCACGCGCTCCTCGCCGCCCGCAGCATTGAACCCCGGCAGCTCGCCATCGTGGTCCGCCACGAACGCGACCTTGTGGCCGGACACGTGGCGGAACTCGACCCGTCCGCGGCCATCGTGGACCAGGACGAGGTGCCCGGCACCGGCCGTGCCGTGGAGGTGGCGCTGCAGGCGCTGAATGCCAAGGAAGAGCTCACCGGCACCGTGGTGGTCACCTACGGGGACGTCCCGCTGCTCACCGGTGAACTGCTGGCCGAACTCGTGGCCACGCACGAACGGGAAGCCAACGCGGTCACCGTGCTCACCGCAGTCCTGGACGACGCCACGGGCTACGGCCGCATCCTCCGCGGAGCGGACGGCACCGTGACCGGCATCCGCGAACACAAGGACTCCACTGACGCCGAGCGCCTGATCCGCGAGGTCAACTCCGGGATCTACGCCTTCGACGCCGCCGTGCTGCGCGAAGCACTCGGCAAGGTCACCACCGACAACGCCCAGGGCGAGAAATACCTCACCGACGTGCTGGGGCTGGCGCGCGAGGCAGGCGGCCGCGTTGCCGCCGTCGTCACCGCTGACCGGTGGCAGGTGGAGGGCGCCAACGACCGCGTCCAGCTCGCCGCCCTGGGCGCTGAACTGAACCGGCGCACCGTGGAAGCCTGGATGCGCGCCGGCGTGACGGTGGTGGACCCGTCCACCACCTGGATCGATTCCTCCGTCACCCTGGACGAGGACGTCCGCCTGCTGCCCAACACGCAACTGCACGGCTCCACCTCGGTGGCCCGGGACGCCGTCGTCGGGCCCGACACCACCCTTACGGACGTCGAGGTGGGTGAGGGTGCAACGGTGGTCCGCACCCATGGCTCCGGCTCCGTGATCGGCCCGCGCGCCGCCGTCGGACCCTTCACGTACCTGCGCCCGGGCACCGTCCTGGGCGAAAAGGGCAAAATTGGCGCCTTCTACGAAACCAAGAACGTCACCATCGGACGCGGCTCCAAGCTGTCCCACCTGGGCTACGCCGGCGACGCTGAAATCGGCGAAGACACCAACATCGGCTGCGGTAACATCACCGCCAATTACGACGGCGAGAAGAAACACCGCACCGTCATTGGCTCAGGCGTCAGGACAGGTTCCAATACGGTCTTCGTTGCACCGGTCACCGTGGGGGACGGCGCCTACAGCGGCGCGGGCGCGGTGATCCGCAAGGACGTCCCGGCAGGTGCGCTCGCACTGAGCATCGCCGCCCAGCGCAACACCGAAGGGTGGGTCCCGGCCAACCGTCCCGGCAGCCGGTCCGCCGAACTGGCCCAGGCGGCCATCAACAACTCCTCAAGTACCCCGGCATCTACAGAAGAGGGCAAGTAACAATGAGCGAAATTACGGCGCACGGCGAGAAGAAGCTGGTGCTCGCCACCGGGCGGGCACATCCGGAGCTGGCCCGGGAAATCGCCAAGGAGCTCGGCACCGACCTCCTCCCGGTGGACGCGTACGACTTCGCCAACGGCGAGATCTACGTCCGCGCCGGTGAAAGCGTCCGCGGCACGGATGCGTTCGTGATCCAGGCCCACCCCGCCCCGCTGAACAACCACCTCATGGAACAGCTGATCATGATCGATTCGCTGAAGCGTGCCTCCGCCAAGCGGATCACCGTGGTGTCGCCGTTCTACCCGTATGCCCGCCAGGACAAGAAGGGCCGCGGCCGCGAACCCATCTCGGCCCGCCTGGTGGCCGATCTTTACAAGACCGCCGGTGCGGACCGCATCATGAGCGTGGACCTTCACACCTCCCAGATCCAGGGTTTCTTTGACGGCCCCGTTGACCACCTGATGGCCATCCCGCTGCTGGCCGATTACATCCGCACCCGCGTTGACGCCGAGAACATCACGGTTGTGTCCCCGGACACCGGCCGGGTCCGTGTCGCGGAGCAGTGGGCCGAACGCCTGGGCGGAGCCCCGCTGGCCTTCGTCCACAAGAGCCGCGACCTGACCGTCCCCAACCAGGCCGTCTCCAAGACCGTGGTGGGCCAGATCGAGGGACGCACCTGCGTCCTGATCGACGACATGATCGATACCGGCGGAACCATCTCCGGCGCTGTCCAGGTGCTGAAGAACGCCGGCGCGAAGGATGTCATCATCGCCGCCACGCACGCCGTCTTCTCCGAGCCTGCTGCACAGCGCCTGTCCGAGTCCGGCGCGCGTGAAGTGGTGGTCACCAACACCCTGCCGCTGAACTCGTCGCAGCGGTTTCCGCAGCTGACGGTGCTGTCCATCGCGCCGCTCATTGCCCGCGCCGTCCGTGAAGTGTTCGACGACGGTTCGGTCACCAGCCTGTTCGACGGCAACGCGTAGCACCCGCTTGTACCTGCCGGTGCCGGTACCGTTTTCAGTAAACGGTGCCGGCACTGGTAGGCTTTACCCCGAAACCTTGGCGAGGGAGAGCGGCCGCTTCGACGGCTTGCAGATCTCCGTGATCGACTGGGTCTGACCTGTCCTTCAGATGAAGAACAGCCTTCTTGGATTGGGCCGCCCCGGCCGCCCGGCGTTGAAGGTCATCCCAGACCTCCGCCCTCGCTGAACACCGTTTAGCCTTCAAGGAGATTCCATGTCTGAGCAGAAGCTCGCAGCAGAACTGCGCACCGAATTCGGCAAGGGCTACGCCCGCCGCGCACGGATGGCCAACCTGATCCCCGCCGTTATCTACGGCCACGGCGCAGAGCCCATCCACATCACCCTCCCGGCCAAGGCCACCACCCTTGCCGTCCGCACCGCCAACGCACTGCTGTCCCTGGACATCAACGGCGAAGGCCACCTGGCCCTGGTCAAGGACATCCAGCGCGACCCGATCAAGCAGATCATCGAGCACATCGACCTCCTGACCGTCCGCAAGGGCGAAAAGGTCACCGTTGACGTTGCCGTTCATGTTGCAGGCGAGTCCGCTCCCGGCACGGTCCACAACCTCGAACTGACCACCGTGTCCCTCGAGGCCGAGGCAACCCACCTGCCCACCGCCGTCGAGGTTTCCATCGAAGGCCGCGCCGCCGGCGAGCACATCCACGCGTCTGACCTCGTGCTGCCCAAGGGCGTTGTCCTGCTGACCGACGCCGAGGCGCTGGTTGTGAACATCTCCGAGGAAGTCGAAATCGCCGAGGAAGAAGGCGAGCAGGCCGAAGCTTCCGCCGAAGAAGCTCCCGCTGCCGAGGAAGCTGCTGCCGAGTAGCCACTCCGCACGCTGTGCCGATGGCCGGATCCCGCACGGGGTCCGGCCATTGCCATGCCTGAGCCCGAGCCGCAAGACCACCCACCTTAGGATTGATCCATGACTGATACCTGGCTGATAGTTGGCCTCGGCAACCCCGGCGCCCAGTACCAAGGGAACAGGCACAACGTGGGCCAGATGGTCCTCGATGAACTGGCGGGCCGGGTAGGCGCGGGGTTCAAGAGCCACAAGGCACGCGCCCAGGTGGTTGAAGGGCGCCTTGGCATCGGAGGCCCCCGCGTGGTGCTGGCCAAGCCCATGACATACATGAACGTCTCCGGCGGACCGGTATCTGCGCTGGCAAATTTCTACGGGATTTCGCCAGACCACGTGGTGGCCGTCCACGATGAAATAGACATCCCCTTTAATACGGTGAAGCTGAAGATCGGGGGCGGCGAAGGCGGCCACAACGGCCTGCGCGACATCTCCAAGGCGCTGGCCACCAAGGATTACCTCCGGGTCAGGGTAGGTGTGGGCCGTCCCCCCGGCCGGATGGACACGGCAGATTACGTGCTGCGCGATTTCGGAACCGCAGAGCTCAAGGAGCTTCCGTTCCTGCTGGACGAGGCGGCTGACGCCGTCGAATTGCTCCTGCAGGAGGGCCTCACCGCGGCCCAGCAGAAGTTCCACCCGGCCAAGACGGCCGGATAACAGGCACCGGCCGGCGCCACAAAAAACTTAAAGTGGCTTTGACCTGTCTCGTTGTCTGCCGGGCAAGGTACTCTTCTTGCTATGCGGGGGAGCAAAGGGGCTACATCCCGCTATAGCTGGATGTAGGGGAACGTTCATGTCAATCGAGCCACTCAGCTGGGGGCGCGGGCCAGCACCCCTGGACGCAGGGTTGCGTACTCCGGCCCAGGGAAGCCCGGGGCCGCAATGGTCCGTGCCCGCCCGCAGCGCCAACCTTGAAACGGTCCGCACTGCACTGACGGCAGACAACTCGCTGGGCGTCGTCATCACTGGCGGCCGGGGCGTCGGAAAATCCTCCCTCGCCCGTGCCGCCGTCACAGACCTTGGTCCGGATGTCTGGTCGCTGCAGCTCCGCAGCGGACCTGCAGGCTCCACCACACCCTACGGTTGCCTCTCCTTCCTGCTGGCCCGCCTCCCGCAGGCCTACATGGGCTCGCCCACGGCCATTCTGCGCGGCATCACGTCCCTGATCCGCAGTGACGCCGCGGGAAGGCCCTGCGTAATCACGCTGGACACCTCCGGCACCATCGACGACCTCAGCGCCGGCGTGCTCCTGAACGTGCTCCTGACCGGGACCGCCAAGATCGTCGCCGTGGCACCCAAGATCAGCGACCTCCCCGCTGACTTCCATTGGCTCCTGACGGACCGGCGGCTCACCGAAGTCCGGCTCAGCAACCTCAATGAGCTCCAGACACGGCAAGTGCTCCTTTCACTGCTGGGCCACCGGGTGTCCGCCTCCCTGGTCACCACCTACCACCAGATGGTGGGAGGCAACCCACTGCTGCTCAAGGCGCTGGTCACCGAGCAGCAACTGTCCGGCAACCTGGTCCTGTCCGACTCCGTCTGGACCCTGCGCGACAAAGTAGTCCTTGACGGCGCCGCCAGCCTAGACGACATTGTCCGCTCCCGCTGGTCGCGGGAAACCCCGGAAACCCGCGAAGTCATAGAAATGCTGTCCTGCGCCCGGAGCGTGGAGCTGTCCCGGCTGACCTCGATCTACGGTGCCGACGTGGTGGCGGACATGGAGGACGGCGGACTCCTCGAAATCGACGACTCCGACCACCGCTGGGTATCACTGCGCGAGAAATACATCGGCGACGTCGTGCGGACCTGGCTGAGCATTGCCCGGCGCCGTGAACTGCGTGCCGTGCTGCTGGGGGGCGTGGAACCGGACCCGGCGGGCATGACCGTCGAAGAGCTGATGGCATTTGCCGCCTGGACCCACGAGTGCGAGGCCGAACTGAGTCCCGCACTGGCGCTTTCGGCAGCCGAGGCCGCGGTCCAGCTCTTCGACCCGCGGTTCGCGCTGACCTACGGCGAACTGCTTCGCCGCGGAGACCGGGAATGGGTTCCTGCCCAGCGGCAGCGCGCGGCCGCCTACCTTCAGCTGGATATGCCGGACCAGGCACTGGCCGCCCTTGAGGACATTTCACAGCCTGAGCTGGACGCCCTCGAGGTCGACGAGTACGCACAGGTGGTCGCCGCCAAAGCCAAGGTGATGATGGGCCTGCCAGAGCACGCGGACAAAGTGCCGTCACTGCTCGGCGAAGCCCGGGAACGCCTGCTGGCCGGCACGGGGGCTGAGCAGCCGTCCTGGCCCGAGCCTGCAGCCGTCGCAGCCAACCGCGTGGCCCTGAGCGCGTTCGAGTACCGGGCCTTTATGGGCGGCTACGCCGAACTCATTCCTGATCTTGAAGCCGCGGCCGATCCCACACTGAACCCGGACACCGGGTACCGCATGCACGCCGCGATCCTGCTGATGACCGCTCTGGTGCTCACCGGCCGCGAGATGGACGCCCTGGGCCTGATGCGCCAGCTCGGCGGCCAGATCAGCGACGCCTCCCACGTGGTGGGGTTGCGGGAGCAGTACACCAAAGAGTCCTACCTGGTGCTGCTGCTGGCGGGCCAGTGGCGTCGGTGCCTGGACTTCCTGGGCCCGCAGAGCACTGACGAACCGTACCGCCTGCCCTACGGGACGGCGTCAAGCGAGCTGGGCGCCGGGATAGCCTACGTCTTCGCAGGCCGTGGCGCCGCGGCCCTGGACCTGCTGATCTCGGCCGGCGCGCAGCTGGAACTCCACCCCGTCCAGACGGCGCTCCGATACACCTATGCCGCTACCGCCCTGGCGTACGCGCAGACAGGAAACGCTCCCCAGGCCCGCAAGTACCTGGGCAAGCTGCAAAGGATCCCTGCAAACGCCGGCTTTGCTGACGAGAGCATCATCAGCTTCTGCGCACTGACGGCCGGCCGCTGGCTGAACGACGCCGACTCCGTGGCCCGGCTCAAAGAATCCGCCCGACGGAACCTCGCTGCGGGCCTTCATACCCTTGCAGGGGTCGAACTACTCGCGGCCACGGTCAACGGCAGTGATGCCGATTTCCGGATACTCGAAGACATTGCCGGTCGCCGCCAGGGTCCGCTGGCCGAGGTCTCCCGTCTCATTGCCCTGGGCAGCCGTACCAAGGATGCCAAGATCCTCCTGGCTGGTGGCGAGCTTGCCGCCACGCTGGAGTTGGATGCCGTCGAGGCGCGGTGCATGGCCCTCGCGGTTGACTTCGCGCGCCAGGACGGCGACTCGATCTCGGCGCGCACGGCCCAGGCCCGCCTGGACATCCTGGCCACCACGGTCGCGAACCTTCCCATTGTGCCCAGCAGCGGCAGCCCTTTGCTGACCAGCCGGGAACGGCAAATAGCGCGGCTTGCGGGACGGGGTGCATCCAACCGCGACATCGCCTTGGAAATGGGCGTGTCAGTCCGGACTGTTGAGGGCCATTTGTACCAGGTCTTCACCAAGCTCGGCGTAACCTCCAGGGGTGATCTGACTGGACTCGTCTAACGGCCACAAAGCAGCAGCAAGCAGGGTCCTCACCGGACGCCGCGAGCCGCTGGACAGGATCTGTAACATCGTCCGGAACCGCACCAGCCAGGCGGTGTTTGTCATGGCCGGCCCCGGGATTGGAAAGTCGTCCCTTGCCGACGCCATTTCGGAACGCCTCGCGGATGAGCTGAACATCCTGCGGATCCATGGCAGCTCCGCCCTTGCGGCGGTTCCGTTCGGTGTCCTGACGCCTTACACCGGCGACCTGACAGCGGAGGAATCCGTCTCCCCGGTGGCGGTGCTCCGGTCCATGTGGAGCTACTTCGAAAAGCTTCGGGCCGGGAACAGTGCGCCAGTGCTCATGGTGCTGGACGACGCCCATTACCTTGATGAGGCGTCCGCCGGAGTGGTCGCAGACCTGATTTCAGCCGGCTGGGCCACCGTGGTGGCGGCGGCACGGCCGCGTCCTGGCTTGCCCCAGCCGCTGGACCAGCTCTGGTACGACGGGCTCGCCGAACGGGTGGACCTGCGCCCGCTGAACAGGGAACAGATCGAAGAAGTCCTGGCCCACCTGCTGGACGGTACTGTTCCCGCCGCCACCATCGAGGCTGTGTGGGCAGCTTCCGGCGGGAACCCCCGCCTCCTCGATGCGCTGCTGCACGATGCCGCCGAAGCGGGAATCCTCTCGAAGCGCAACGGGATCTGGATCCTGCTGGGTGCCCTGCCCGCCGACGGACCGCGGCTCACAGCGGTGGTTGCCAAGGACCATTTGCGGCGCAACCCCGAGGAACAGGAAGCGCTCAAGCTGATCGCACTGGCGGGCCCGGTGGGCCGCAAGGTCATCGAAGAAATCTGCGGGGCGCCGGTGGTCCGCTCCTTGCTGGACCAGCAGGTGGCCGTCGAAACGTCAGGCGTGCCTGCCGAGCTGTCCCTGTGGAACAACCTCTTTTCCGACGCCATCAGGATCACGATCTCGGTCTCCCGCAGCCTCCAGCTGCAGGAGAAAATCCGTGCCCGGCAGAACGGCACGGTCCTTCGCGGTGAGGGGCGGCTGCGGTCCGTGGAATGGGCCATCGAAGTCGGAGTCAAAGTGCCCGAGGAGGAGATGCTGGAGTCCGCCCGCGAAGCACTCCTGCGTTTCCGCAATGACAGCGCCAAATCCATCGCAGCCCGGATCCAGGACCCGGGCGCACTGCCGCTCGCCCAGGCCATCCAGGCCCGGGCGCTCTACAACGAAGGTGCCTACGCTGACGCTGCAGCACTCCTCGACGAGTGCTGGGCATCGCTCGCCGATGATCCCCAGGGGCCTGCCGTCCTCCTGCTGCGGGTATCGGCCCACCAGGCTGCCGGGCAGTCCCTGGCAGCCGTGGCCGAAGACGTTCTCGGCCAGGTTTCCCGGGCCGGCGAGGCGGGCCCGGCCTGGCCGGTACAGCTGTTGCGCCTGCTTCAGTCGGGGGCCGAAGCTGATTGCCAGGCACTGGCGGACGAGGTGGAGGGCATCAGGGTACCTGGCCTCTCCGAGACCAAGGCCGAACCAATGGCCGCGCTGGGGGAAGCGCTGCTGGCACACGCACTCGCGGCGGCGGGCCGCCCCGCAGACGGCCTTGACGCCGCCCTCCGGGCCGCGTCCGAGCTGTCCCCGCTCGAGGACAGCCTGTACTTCTTTCCGGAATTTGTCCTCGGCAGGCTGGTGAGCTGTTACCTGGCCATGGGCGAATGGGAGTCCGCGGAGCGGGAACTCAACAGTTACGCCGCCGCCCATGCTGCAGGAGTGGCCACGTTCAACGGCAGCCTGCAGGTGCTGCGCGGGTACTCGCTGCTTCGCCAGGGCCGGATGGAACGGGCCTACCAGGTGCTGCTCCCGGCCGTTGAGGCATTGCGCCTTAACGACCCCCTGCAGCTGTTCGGCTTCGGGGCCGCACTGGGGTACTACGTTGCTGCCCGCCTGGGGGACGCCGCACAGGCCAAGCGGCTGGAACAGGACTATGCAGACGCCATGGCCGGTGGTCCCGCCGACCTCCTGGCACGGGGCTACGCCATGGCCGCCGGAGAGTACCTTGCCCACGACGGCAAGGGACTGGCGTCGCTGCACACGCTGATGACCACCACCGAAGCCTCCGGCCGGGCCGGGCAGCTGCTTGAACTGCTCGCCGTTTGCTGGGACCTTGGGGACCCTTCCGTCATTCCCATGGTGCAGGAAGCAGCAGGCGGCCTGCAGGGGCGCTGGGCCGAGGCCATGCTGACCCTTGCCACCGGGTGGGAAGCCGCAGATGGGGACGCCCTGATGATGACAGCAGCTTCGCTGGAGGAATCAGGCTTCGTCAACCTTGCCCGCGAGGCCTACGCCCGTGCCAGCGCCGTTCTTGATCAGGTGGGGGAGCGCCGCCGCTCCCGGCAGGCCGTGGCGCAGCGCGAAAAGTGCGACCACGAACTGGGGGAGCGGTTCCGCGAAGGCCGGTTCATCGCGGCGGCACCCACCGTGCACCTCACGCGACGGGAGCAGGACATCGTGGAACTGGCCGTCCAGGGCCTCACGGACCGCGAAATAGCGCAACGCCTCATGGTCTCCGTCCGCACGGTTGAAGGCCATCTTTACCGCACCTACGTCAAGCTGGGCGTCCGGAGCCGCGACGAACTGGAAACCGCCCTTCCCCGGTAGCTGCCGCCGTCGCGCAATCTGTTATTACCGCATTCTCCGCCCGCCTTCCTGCTGACTCCGCGCGCCTTTGAGCTAAATCCGCAACCACCCGGGCCCTGCGTTAACGCCATGCGCCGCAGGGCCCGCAAGCCCGGCGGGTATCGACACTCAGTGTCCCCGTAGTGGCACCCGCCGGAATTCGAGTACACCCTACTCGTGTGCGCGGCGGTCCCGCGGGATTTACTTAAGGAGGCAAAGCACACGGCAGCAAAGAGCCTCACGGGTTTGCCGAAACACATCAAGGCCTCATTGAACTTCCGGCCCACCCGGCCGGACCGAGACGGGGCCGGCGACGTCAGAGTCTTCTGAGACCGAGACTCTCCCCCCAGCCGTCGCCGGCCCTCCGCTCCGCGGGCTGAAGCCCGGAGCGACTGTGGCGGCTGCCCCTCCGGGCGGCCGCCACAGCCGTGCTGTGGGACAATTGAGTGTCAACCGCTGGCATCTCAAGGAGCACGTCTTGGCCGTAGTATCAACGCCCGCCACCCTGGAGCGGTCCGTTCCGGTCATGGATAACGCCGAGGTCCTGCGCATCCGTAACGACTTCCCGGTCCTCAACCAGATGGTCAACGGAAAGCAGCTGGTGTACCTGGATTCCGGGGCGACGTCCCAGAACCCGCTCAGCGTGATCGAGGCCGAGCAGGAGTTCTACGAGCAGCGCAACGCAGCAGTGCACCGGGGCGCCCACCACCTCGCGGTCGAAGCCACCGAAGCCTTCGAAGACGCGCGCCAGACCGTGGCGGACCTCATCGGCGCGGACTATTCCGAAACCGTCTGGACCTCCAACGCCACCGAGGGGCTCAACCTTATTTCCTACGCGCTGTCCAACGCCGCGCTCTGGGCTGCCCAGGGCCGGGGGGACTCGGCGCTGAAGGGCCTTGCCCTGAAACCGGGCGACGAAATAGTGGTCACCGAAATGGAGCACCACGCCAACCTCATCCCGTGGCAGGAACTGGCGTTCCGCACCGGTGCGACGCTCCGCTACCTGCCCATTGACGATGCCGGCCGGCTCAACCTGGAGCAGGCTGCGGGGATCATCGGGAGCCGCACCAGGGTGCTGGCCTTCACGCACGCCTCCAACGTCCTCGGAACCATCAATCCGGTCCGTGAACTGGTGGCCCTGGCCCGCGCTTCCAATGCCCTGGTGGTCCTCGACGCCTGCCAGTCCGCGCCGCACATGCCCCTGGACGTCAAAGAGCTGGACGTGGACTTCGCTGTCTTCTCCGGCCACAAGATGCTGGCGCCCACAGGCATCGGTGTGCTGTACGGCAGGCAGGAACTCCTGGATATCCTTCCACCGTTCCTCACCGGCGGCTCCATGATCACTACGGTCACCATGGAACGGGCCGAATACCTCCCGGCGCCGCAGCGCTTCGAGGCAGGCACGCAGCGCATTTCGCAGGCGGTTGCCCTGGCCGCCGCCGCCAATTACCTCACGGAGACCGGCCTGGACCGGATCCACCGGTGGGAAATGGACCTTGGCCAGCGCATGGTGGCGGGTCTTGAGGCGCTTCCCGGGATCCGGGTGCTGGGGCCGGCAGCCGGTGAGGAACGCATCGGGCTGGCTGCGTTCGACGTCGACGGCGTCCACGCCCACGACGTGGGACAGTTCCTGGACTCGATGGGCATCGCCGTCCGGGTGGGCCACCACTGCGCCCAGCCGCTGCACCGCCGGCTGGGGCTGACCGCCACCACCCGCGCCAGCGCCTACCTGTACAACACCACCGACGACGTAGACCAGTTCCTGGACGCCGTGGCCGGCGTGCGGGCCTACTTCCGCGCTTAGCCGCCAGAACCGAAGGTAAGCAATGAGCCTTGACCAGTTGTACCAGCAAATTATCCTTGACCACTCCAAGGCCCGGCACGGCAGCGGCCTGGCCGAAACCCCCGCACCCCAGGGAGCAGCCACCGGGCAGTCCCACCAGCTGAACCCGGTCTGCGGCGACGAGGTGACCCTGCGGCTGGCCGTGGCCGACGGAAAGGTGACCCAGGTTTCCTGGGACGGCGCCGGCTGCTCCATCTCCATGGCCTCGGCCTCGGTCTTCAGTGACCTCGCCGAAGGCATGACGGTGGCCGAAGTGCACGGCGTGATTGACAGTTTCCGTGAAGTACTCAGGTCGCGGGGCAAGATCCCGGCCGATCCTGAACTGCTGGGGGACGCCGCCGCGTTTGAGGGCGTGGCACGGTACGCGGCCCGCGTGAAGTGCGCCATGATTTCCTGGGTGGCCGCGGAGGATGCCCTCAACCAGGCGTCCTGACCGGGCCGGGCCGAACGCGCCCCGCCTGCCCGCAGACACGCGCTGCCCGCAAACACCCAGTGCCCGCCGACACGCGTTGCCCCGCAAATGCCAAGAGGTCCGCTTCCCGGTGGGAAGTGGACCTCTTGGGTTAAAACAGCAGCGGGGGTATTAACCCAGCAGCCCCAGAACACCGATGACGGCAGTTGCCGCTCCCAGCACCATCGAGATGCTGACCAGCACCACGTGGACCGTCAGGAATTTGGTGGCTTTTCCGGCGGCATCGCGTGCACGGGGGTCCTTCATGACCCGGCGCAGGAACTGCGGCCAGACGGCCAGTGACCAGACACCGGCGATGATCAGGACCAGCGCGGCGAAGACAGGAAGCTGCATGTACTAGTGGCTTTCGAGCCAGGCCTGCGCCTGGGTGGCCTGCAGGTTCAGTGCCTTTGCCACCATGGGCTCGGCGGCGTCGGCGATCTTGCCGCCCAGGAACGGTACCGAGGACTTGACCTCGCCTTCCAGCTCCACCCGCGTTCCGGTGGCTTCGGCCACCAGGCGCTGGACAGCGGTCACGTCAACGGGGGCACCGGCAACCTTGAGGGAGATGTTGCTCTTGCGGGAGCCATCGGCGGCGGGGGCGTCCCAGGTCTCCACCTGGGTCACCTTCAGGTGCTCGCCGACGAACTTCCGGGCGATATCGGGAAGGCGGGTGGTGGGCAGCGTCCGTACCAGCGTGGCGCTGAAGGCGCCGGCAATGTCACCGTCAACGGTGAACGATTCCAGGTTTCCGCCTACCAGCTGGCTGACGTGGCGCTGGAAATCCTCGTTCACCAGGACAGCGGCAACGCTGTCAACGGGGTGCGGAACGGTGGTGGTGGCGCTCAGGGCCATAGGTCCTCCTGGGACGTCGCGATCGGATGAGGCTCCAAACATCCTACGGGGTTGCGGCGGGCCTCTCCGCATTGGCCAGCTCCTGGGCAGCGGCCGTAATGTTCCGTGCCATCGCCGGGAAGATGAAGCTGTGGAAGGGGAGCACGGCCAGCCAGTACAGCCTGCCGCTGAGGCCTTTCGGGAAGAAGATGGCCCGTTGCCGGTATCGGCTTCCGTCACCATCGGGTTCCACTGAGAGCTCCAGCCAGGCCCGTCCCGGCGCCCGCATTTCGGCACGCAGGCGCAGCAGCTTGCCCCTGTCGATGCTTTCCACCCGCCACCAGTCCACTACCTCGCCTGCGTGCAGGCTATGCGGGTGCCTGCGCCCCCGCAGGAGGCCTGCGCCACCGGTCAGTTTGTCCAGCCAGCCCCTGACCTGCCAGGCCAAAGGCAGTGAGTACCAGCCGTTCCGGCCGCCGATTCCTTCGATGACCTTCCATACGTGGGCAGGATCCACATCACCGTGGAAAGTCCGCTCGTCGATGTACACCTTGTGCCCCGCCCATTCCGGGTCGCTGGGCAGGGGATCGGAATCCGCGCCGGCATTCGCCCAGGTGGTCTCCACCTGTCCGTCCCGTTCCTTGCCGAGGGCAAGGGCCACCGCTGTGCGGTAGGGGGTGAGGCCGCCGTCGGGCTGCGGAATGTACCCGTCAACGTCGTGCTCGTTGGACACCGCGTCATGCTGGAGCGACTGCACCAGCGGGACCGCCATGGACCACGGGATGGGCGTGGTCAGCGCCACCCACATGCCTGCCAGCTTGGGCGCGGGAATGGGCAGCGCCAACACCACCCGGTAGGGCAGCCCGGCCTCCGACGAGTATTCCTGCATCATCCTCGCGTAGGTCAGTACCTGGCGGCAGCCGATATCGAACGTCCGGTTGATGGTGCCCTCCAGTGAAGCGGCAGCTACCAGGTAGTACAGGACGTCGCGGACAGCGATCGCCTCGATCCGATTGCGCACCCAGCTGGGTGCCGGCATGAGCGGCAGCGTTTCGGAGAGGTGCCGGATCATTTCGAAGGAGGCAGAACCGGAACCGATCACGACGCCGGCCTGGAACACGATTGCGTCCACCGCGCTGTCCAGGAACACCTTGCCCACGGCCTCGCGCGAACGCATGTGGGTGGAGAGTTCCACCCCCTGCGGGTGCAGGCCGCCCAGGTACACAATCCTGCCTACTCCGGCCGCCATTGCAGCCTCGGCGGCGGTCCTGGCCATGGCCTTTTCCTTGGACTCAAACCCCGCCCCGGCGGCCATCGAATGAACCAGGTAATAGAAGACATCGACGCCGGCCAGCGCCTGGCGCAGTGCGTCGCCGTCGTCCAGGCTGCTTTGGACTACCTCCACCTGGTTCCGCCAGGGCACGCCGGCGATTTTGTCCGGGGAGCGCACCAGCACCTTGACGGTGTGGCCGGCCTCCAGGAGCTTGGGCACCAGGCGGCCCCCGATGTAGCCGGTGGCCCCGGTGACCAGGACCGTTCGGGGCGAGGCTGTGCCTTCGTGCCCCGGTCCGGGCGAATCTGTGGTGCTGTCTCCGGTCATGCTGGCTCCTGTTCGTCCGCAGCGGTGTCCTGCTATAGCCGTTCGGAGCCGCCGCCGTCATGGACGGCCGCTCCCGGAAAAAGGTCCGGCCCTGCCAGCGTAGCCCCGCTGGAGTCCCGGCGCCTGCATGGGAGCGGGCCGGGAAAATCCGCCAAACCTGAATGTCACCGGTGCGCGGTAGGCTGGGGTTACCCGGGATTCGCAGCGAATTTCGGGTTTTCGCGTTGCCTGCGATCTTCCGTGAATACCCCAGGAGCAGCTGTCATGAGCCTTCCCGTTACCGCCACGCACGGCCCCACGCTCGATGGGCTGCGCCGTGCACTGGCCCCGGACCAGTCTTACGCCCGCGTCAGGGCTGAGGCCGGACGCGGGTTCGCCGTCAGGGGACAGGACTACCAAATCAGCGCGCCGGCGGGCTTGCGGCCAGTGCTGCTCGCGGAGATGGCGGATGGCCTCGCGGCCGCCGCGGCAGGGCAGGAAGGTGCGGCCGATCCCGGCGTGGTGCTGGCAGTCACCGCCACCGGCCGTGAAGCAGAGGACCTGGCGGCGGCGTTGCGCGCCTACCTCCCCGCGGATTCGGTGGCCGAGTTCCCCAGCTGGGAGACCCTCCCGCATGAGCGCCTCTCGCCCCGATCGGACACCGTGGGGCGCAGGCTCTCGGTCCTGCGCCGCCTGGCGCATCCGGAAAGTTCGACGGCGGAGCGGCTGCGCGTCGTCGTCGCCCCCGTCCGCGCCGTGGTCCAGCCAGTGGTGGCCGGGTTGGGTGACCTGGCCCCGGTGACTCTGAAGGTGGGCCAGGACGTGCCCTTCACCGACGTGGTGCGGAGCCTTGCCGACGCTGCTTACGCCCGCGTGGACATGGTGACCCACCGCGGTGAATTCGCTGTCCGTGGTGGCATCATCGATGTCTTCCCGCCCACGGAGGACCACCCCATCCGCGTGGAGTTCTTCGGTGACGAGGTGGACCAGATGCGCTGGTTTGCCGTGGCGGACCAGCGCTCGCTGTCAGCCCCCGGTATCCACCACCCCACGGAACTGCATGCCCCGCCCTGCAGGGAAATCCTCATTACCGCGTCCGTGATGTCCCGGGCGGCGAAATTGAAGGCTGAGCTGCCTGCCGCCGCGGACATGCTGGAAAAGATCGCCGGCGGCATCGCGGTCGAAGGCATGGAATCCCTGGCGCCGGTGCTGGTGGACGCCATGGTGCCTTTCGTGGACCAGCTGCCGGCGGAGTCCATCGCCGTCGTCATCGAACCTGAAAAGGTGCGCACCCGGGCCCACGACCTTTCCGCGACCAACGAGGAATTCCTTGAGGCCGCGTGGTCCACTGCGTCCGACGGCGGTGCCGCGCCTTTGGACCTCAGCTCGCAGGCATCGGCCGCGCTGCATTCGGCGAGCTTCCGGTCGCTCGCGGAGACCCGCGGTTCGGCGCTGGGGCACGGCGTTTCCTGGTGGTCCATCACCTCGCTGGCGCAGGACGCGGAGCTCCTTCCCGAGATTGACGTCCTGAATCTTCACGCCCGTGAACCGCGCGGCTATCAGGGTGACGTCGCGGAGATGATGGCGTTCATCGGCTCGCATGTCCGCGACCAGTGGCGGATCGTCGTGGCCACCGAAGGCCCCGGCCCGGCCCAGCGGCTGGCGGAACTCTTCCACGAAAACGACATCCCCTGCGCCCGCGTGGACAGCCTTGACCACGAGCCGCAGGCGGGCATCATCGAGGTGACCACTGCCGCCGTCGGCCGCGGTTTCGTCCTGGACGGGCTGAAACTGGGCCTGCTCACCGAAGCAGACCTGCTGGGCCGCACCTCCGCAGGTTCCACCAAGGACATGCGGCGCATGCCCTCCAAGCGGCGGAACGCCGTAGACCCCCTGCAGCTCGTGGCGGGGGACCATGTGGTCCACGAACAGCACGGCATCGGCCGGTTCGTGGAACTTCTCCAACGCAAGGTGGCCGGCGGCAGCGACGGCGTCCGGGAATACCTGGTGCTCGAGTATGCGCCGTCCAAGCGCGGGGCCCCGGGCGACCGGCTTTTCGTCCCCACGGACCAGCTGGACCAGGTGACCCGCTACGTAGGCGGGGACACTCCTGTCCTGAGCAAGATGGGCGGCGCGGACTGGGCCAGTACCAAGTCCAAGGCACGCAAGGCCGTCAAGGAGATCGCCGGCGAGCTGATCCGGCTGTACTCGGCCCGGATGGCCTCGCGAGGCCACGCCTTCGGGCCCGACACCCCCTGGCAGCGGGAGCTCGAGGAAGCCTTCCCGTACGTGGAGACCCCGGACCAGCTGACCACCATCAACGAGGTCAAGGCGGACATGGAGCGTGAAATCCCCATGGACCGGCTGGTGTCCGGCGACGTCGGCTACGGCAAGACCGAGATCGCCGTCCGTGCTGCGTTCAAGGCGGTGCAGGATGGCAAGCAGGTGGCCGTCCTGGTGCCCACCACGCTGCTGGCCCAGCAGCACTACGAGACGTTCACCGAGCGTTTCTCCGGCTTCCCCCTGCGGGTCAAGCCGCTGTCCCGCTTCCAGTCCGCCAAGGAGTCCAAGGAGACCGCCGAGGGTGTGAAGAGCGGTGCCGTGGATGTGGTGATCGGCACGCACCGGCTGCTGTCCAAGGATTTCGAGTTCAAGGACCTCGGACTGGTGATCGTGGATGAGGAACAGCGGTTCGGCGTGGAGCACAAGGAAGCGCTGAAAAAGATGCGCACCAACGTGGACGTCCTGGCCATGAGCGCAACCCCGATTCCCCGGACCCTCGAGATGTCCCTGACCGGCATCCGGGAGACGTCCACCCTGGCTACGCCGCCCGAAGAGCGGCATCCTGTGCTGACCTACGTCGGCCCGTACACGGACAAGCAGACCTCGGCTGCCATCCGCCGCGAGCTGATGCGCGAAGGCCAGGTGTTCCTGGTCCACAACCGCGTGTCCACCATTGAGCGGACCGCGGCCAAGATCCGTGAGCTGGTGCCTGAGGCCCGGGTGGAGGTGGCGCACGGCAAGATGTCCGAAAGCCGCCTGGAGCAGATCATCGTGGACTTCTGGGAACGGCGGTTCGACGTCCTGGTGTGCACCACCATCATCGAAACGGGCCTGGACATCTCCAACGCCAACACCCTGATCGTGGACGGCGCGGACAAGTACGGGCTGTCCCAGCTGCACCAGCTTCGAGGCCGTGTGGGCCGTGGCCGCGAACGCGCCTATGCGTACTTCCTGTACCCGTCCGAGAAGCCGCTGGGCGAAGTGGCGTTGGAGCGGCTCAAGGCCGTGGCGGCGCACAACGAACTGGGCGCCGGCATGCAGCTGGCCATGAAGGACCTGGAGATCCGTGGCGCCGGAAACCTGCTGGGCGGTGAACAGTCGGGCCACATCCAGGGGGTGGGCTTCGACCTGTACATCCGGCTGGTGGGCGAGGCCGTGGCGGACTTCCGTGGCGAGGCCGAGGAAAAGGCCGCCGAGATGAAGATCGAACTGCCCGTCAACGCGCACCTGCCACACGACTACGTGCCTGGTGAACGGCTCCGGCTGGAGGCGTACCGCAAGCTGGCCGCGGCCCTCACCAACGAGGCCATCGACGAGGTCATGGCCGAGCTGGTGGACCGCTACGGCGAACTGCCGCTGCCCGCCAAGAACCTGGTGGAGGTGGCGCGATTCCGGGTGGGGGCCCGGGAAGCCGGACTGTCCGACGTCGCGCTGCAGGGCAACTTCATCAAGTTCGCGCCGGCCTCGCTTCCCGAGTCCAAGACCATGCGGCTGACCCGGATGTATCCGGGGTCGCAGTCCAAGCCCGCGTTGGACGCGATCCTCATCCCCAAGCCGAAGACGGCCCGGATCGGCGGCAGGGACCTCCAGGACGCCGAAATCCTGGAGTGGGCCAACGGAGTCATCCGCAACATCTTCTCGGACCAGCCGCTTTCTGTCGCCCCTTCAGCGGGCTAGGCATGATGGGAGGTCACCACGCCGCGTCGGGAGCCGCGGCGTGGGTAGCTGTTGCGTCCACCGGCCCATACACGCTGGGCTGGTACCCGCTGGATCCCACGGGGATCCTCATCGGCGGCATGGCCACGGCCGGCACCGCCCTGGTCTGCGACTGGGACCACCGGTCCAGCACTGTTGCCCACTCACTGCCGCCGCTGTCCAATGCCATAGCAAGGGGCATCGAAACCGTCAGCGGCGGCCACCGCCAGGGCACCCACTCGGTCCTGGGCGCCGCCGGGTTCGTGCTCCTCGCAGGCGTGGCCGCGCAGGTGCAGATGGAGACCCCCTGGGGTTTGCTGTCCGTGGGCGCAGGACTGCTGTGCATGTTCCTGATCAACATCGCTGCCAAGGCCCTGAAGCTGTTTCCGAAGAGCGGGTTCATTTCCAACTGGATCTTCGCCCTGGTGATGGCCGGGTTGGTTACGGTGTACGCGCCGCACCAGTGGACCTGGCTGCCGATGTCGATGCTTATCGGCGTGATGGTCCACATCGTGGGAGACCTCATCACCACCGGGGGAGTGCCGCTGCTGTGGCCACTGGTGATCCGCCCGCCGAAACTGCTGCGCAAGGTGCCGCTGCTGCGGAACGTCTGGCGGGCCAACGGGGCGCTGTCACTGCCTCTGCTGGGCCGGGCGGGGTCCAAGCGCGAGTGGCTGGTGCTGATTCCCGTCAGCGCGTACGCCATGGTGGGACTGACGGTGGCGGGCTGGGCCATCGCCCAGAACCAGTGGCCCAGGGTGGTGGCTGCTGCCGCCGCCTGGATCGGCCCCTGGTTTGCCTGAGGGCGTTCCCACAGGCCTCGAACAGCGAAAGACCCCCTGGACAGCGTCCAGGGGGTCTTTCGCTGCGTCAACAGGTTTAGTGTTCGCCGGCCGAGTCCGAGCGGCCGAGGATGGTCTGCGGAATCCAGAAGGCCAGGGCGAACAGGCCCAGGCAGACGGCCATCGGCCACGGGTTACCAAGCGTCAGGAAGGACAGCGAGTAGACGGCGCCGAGGAACAGGGCCATCATGATCACGAACACCACGATGGTGCCGCCCAGCTTGTTCTCGTTCTGCGGGGTGCGGACATAGCCCTGCTTCGCTGAGCCCTCGTTGGACGCGTTGATCTTGCTGGACATTCGTTCCTCCTCGGCCCCGCGGGGCTTGATTGTGGCGTGTCCGGAGGCCGTCAGTAGGCGGACGAACCCTGTTCACCCTTGACGATGGCAATTCCGGAGCTGGCGCCGATACGTGTTGCACCTGCTGCAATCATAGCCTGAGCGTCTGCCAGCGACCGCACGCCGCCCGAGGCCTTGACGCCAAGTGCAGGGCCCACGGCCCTGCGCATAAGTGCCACGTCCTCCGCGGTGGCGCCCCCTCCGTTGAAGCCGGTGGAGGTCTTGACGAAATCGGCTCCGGCCGCCACGGCGGCTTCGCAGGCGAGGACCTTCTGGTCGTCTGACAGCAGGGCGGTCTCGATGATCACCTTCAGGATGGCGCCGCTGGCGTGCACGGCCTCGGCCACGGAGGCGATGTCTTCGGTCAGGGCACCCTTGTCGTCCGCGCGGGCAGCCGCAATATTGATCACCATGTCCACTTCGTCGGCGCCGTCCAGCACCGCGCCGCGGGCTTCGAAGGTCTTCACATCGGTGGGTGTGGCCCCCAGCGGGAAGCCCACCACGGAGCAGGTCAGGACGCCTGAACCCTTCAGTGCCTTCTTGACTGTCTTGACCCAGACCGGGTTGACGCAGACGGACTTGAAACCGTATTCGGCGGCTTCGGCGCAGACCTTGAGGACGTCAGCCTCGGAGGCTTCGGGCTTCAGCAGGGTGTGGTCGATGTAGGAAGCAATGTTCCCGGCCGCAGCGGCAGCGGGTTGCACGGAAGGGGTGGCTTCGTTGCTCATGATGGTCCTCTCGGGGCCTCGCCCGGGCGTCGTGGGCCCGGCGCGTCCTTGACTCGCGTTTCGGGAACCATCTTGTCACAGGTGCACACGGTGCAACCCGCACTGCCCCAGGCGTCAGGCGGCTGCCTGGAGGGACCGTGCGAGGGACGGCGCCGCAGCTGCTGCTTCCGGTGATGCCGCAGGCGACTGCGCGGCTGCCGAGGCCGCCGTAAGCAGCTGCGTGGCGCAGGCCCCTGCAGCGGAAGCCGCCGCCACCAGCAAACCCAGCCGGACGCCGTCGAACGCTGCCGCGTCCCCGATGGCCCAGATGCCGGGCACCGAGGTCCGGAAGTCCTGGCTGATGACGATTCCTCCGGTGGTGGCCGTCCGCAGGCCCGCGCTGGCGGCGAGGCCGTCGCAGGACACACGGTCCTCGGCCAGGACCACCAGGTCGCCGGACATGCTGCTGCCGTCCTCGAAGACCACGGCGGAGGCGGCCAGGCCAAAGGCCGAGGTCCCGGGCACGACGGCGGCCGGCCGGGCGGTGGTGCGCACCGGGCGGACGCCCTTGGCGCGCAGCACAGCCTCAGCCTGGCCTGCGGCCGCCCCGGTGCCCACCAGGATCCCGAGCGGACGGCGTCCCAGTTCCCGGGTGACTTCCTGCACCCGGTCCGCAATGCGCGTGGCGTCGTCGATGGTGGAATAGCTCAGGCACTCGGCGGCGCCT
Source organism: Pseudarthrobacter chlorophenolicus (assembly GCF_000962805.1). Taxonomy (GTDB): domain Bacteria; phylum Actinomycetota; class Actinomycetes; order Actinomycetales; family Micrococcaceae; genus Arthrobacter; species Arthrobacter chlorophenolicus_A. The sequence continues at coordinate 64,916 of NZ_JZTW01000007.1, forward strand.
TCGACAGGTGCGGCAACGGGGGCCGAACCGGTGGCGATGACCAGCTGGTCGTAGGCGAACTCCATGCCGTCAGCCGTGGCCACGGTGCGGTTATCGGCGTCAATGTGGCTGGCAGGCTGTCCGAAGCGGACGGACACCTGCGGAAGCAGGGCAAGTTCCAGCAGGTCCTCGGGGGCGTCGTCGCGGTTGCTCAGGACGGTCATGCTGCCAGTGAACCGGCCCTGGTCCAGCTGCCGGACCAGGGCGCGGGCAGCCGGACCGGCTCCGGCGATGACGATGCGGGTGGCGGCGGAGGTGGACGTGGTGGGTGCCGGAGCGGACATGTGCTGGCCCTTTCGCTGGCGGCCGGAAAACGGCCGGAAGTTCATGATGGAACCCAGCGTAGGCCTGCGCCTTTTCCGGCGTGTTTCCCGCCAGTTGCCGTTCAGCACCCCGGTGTTCGCCAGTATTTACCGGCCGGTAACAGAACCGGTGACCTGCATCTCTTTCGGCCGGCGCCGGACACATTCGGGCCGTCCGCGGCAGGGCCCGCCCAGGCCAACCACGCAGGATTTTTTGGGCAGATACCACGATTTGGAGGCGCTCGAAGTCCCGTTATCTGCCCAAAAAACTCCAGGGGGTTAGACCCGGATCCGGTAGCCCCGCTTGACCACGGTTTCAATGAGCTTGCCGTCGGGCAGCGAGGACCGGAGCCGGCTGACGGTCATGTCCAGTGCGTGCACAGAACCGCGCAGTTCCAGCAGGTCGGACAACGCCTCGCGGGAGAGGACCGCCCCGCCGGCGCCGAGCAGGGCGCGGAGCAGCAGCAAGGGAGCGGGCGCCAGTTCCACGGCCTGGCCGTCGATGCGCAGGCTGCGTCCGCGGAGCTCAATATTCCCGGACCGGGTGTCCAGCCGGCGTACGTGGTTCAGCGCCAGGTGCTCGCAGACCAGCCGGATCAGCGCGCCCATCCTGAAACGCTCCGGGATCAGCGGCTTCACGCCGGCGTCCAGCAGCGGCTGGGCGGTAACAGGGCCCACGACGGCGGTGGTCACGTTGGTTTTCAGGCTCTCGATCAGTTGCTTGTAGACGCCCATTTCGTGGGCTGTGCTCCACATGGCGTCGACGGCGGGTGCGCTGGTGAAAGTGAGCACGTCAAGGTTTCCGCTGCAGGCGGCCTCGATGAGGCGGGGGAGCCGGTCGGCGCCGTCCGGCTTGACCCAGCGGTACGGCGTGACGGTCAGGACGGTGGCGCCGGACATGCGCAGCCGTTCCAGCTGGCGGACGTCCGTGTAGCCGTGCAGCTGGACCGCGACGGTCTTGCCGCGCACCCCCTCAGCCAGGAGCATGTCCACCAGCGTTGCAGTGGTTTCATCGCTGCTGATTCCGACGTCGGCAAGGCCGGCCGCGCGGACCGCGCCGCGGGCCTTGGGGCCGCGGACGAACATCCGGCAGGCCCCCAGGGTTTCGAGCAGCTGGTCGCCGATGCCGAACGTGTCAGCTGCTTCGCACCAGCGGCGCATGCCGTAGGCGGTGGTGGCAATGCACAGGTCCGGTTTGGCCGCGATGATGGTGCGGGTGTCCTCGATGAGCCGGAGATCCTCCTGGACCGGGGCGATCTTGAGGGCCGGGGCATGGATCACCTCGGCGCCACGGCGTTCAAGGGCGTCGATCAGGTCCTGTGAGCGCCGGTGCGAGGTCACGCCGATGCGGAAGCCTTCCAGCGGTGATTCTGCCGCCTGGGCTTCCGCGGCGTCCGCCGCCCCGGTGGCGGCTGCCGTTTCGGCCGGTGCAAGTGCGTTCATGGGGGTCAATCCTTTCACGAACCGAGCAGCGAGGCCGCCAGCCGGTCCAGGTCGGCTGCGGCCTCAGCGTGCCCGCGGTTGGCTTCCGCCACCCGCACCACCTCACCGATCACCAGGACTGCCGGGTTGCTGCAGCCGGCAGCGGCGGAGGCGATGGTGCCGAGGTCGGCAATGGTGGTGCGCTGGCCGGGGCGGTAACCCCGTTCCACTACTGCCATGGGCATATCGGCGCGCATGCCTGCCCGGCGGAGGCCTGCAGCCAGGTGGTGCAGCGTTCCGATGCCCATCAGTACCACGATGGTGCCGCCCAGGCCGGCAAGGTGATGGTGCTCCTTTTCGGTGAGCGGGGCGTGCCCGGACACCACGGTGAACATGTGGCTCACGTTGCGGTGCGTGACGGGGATGCCCGCCGCAGCGGGCACGGAGATGGCGCTGGTGACGCCGGACACCACCTGGACCTTCAGCCCGGCAGCCACGCAGGCGGCGACTTCTTCGCCGCCGCGGCCGAAGACGTACGGGTCTCCGCCTTTGAGGCGGACCACGTTGTTGCCGGCCAGGGCGCTGTCCACCATGAGCTTTTCGATATCGGCCTGGCCTACCTTGTGGTGCCCGGGCTTCTTTCCCACGTCCACCAGCTCGGCGCTGGTCAGGGCGGGCAGGTCCTGGCAGGGCGCCAGCCGGTCGTAGAACACCACGTCCGCGTCGCGCAGCGCCTTGACGGCGGCAACTGTCAGGAGCTCAGTGGTGCCGGGCCCGCCGCCCACCAGGGTGACGTGACCGGCGGCGCCTGCGGGCGGCTCCGCGGCGACAGGGACGCCGGCAGCCCGGTACTGCTGGAGCAGCGGCTCCCAGCCCGGCTGCCCGTCGTCGACCGCGGCCACCAGGAACGGCTTTTCCGGAAGCGGGGCGGTGCCGTGCGGGCCGGCGAGGCGGCGGACGACGGCGCCCGCGGCTTCGTAGCGCCGGACGGCCTGCCGCGCGGCGGCTTCAGTTCCGGTCACCAGGACCTCGCGGCCCGTGAGGTCGATGCTGAGCTGCATGGTCATGCCTCGTTTCCAACGGGTGCGGGCGTGCCGGGACGGACGGCGATTGAGGCTCCGAGGAGGACGGGCTGCTGGGCAGCCGCCGCCTTCTCCTCGGCGGTGGCGGGGCGCATCTGGCCACGCTCATCGGGGACGAAGGTGATCGAATCGTCCTTCTGGTCCGGCGCGTTGACGAACGAGCGGAACCGGCGCAGGCGCTCCGGGTCCTTCAGGGTGTCGGCCCACTCGTCGATGTAGGTGTCAACGTGCTTGGCCATGGCTGCCTCAAGGTCCTCGGCGATGCCCAGGGTGTCCTTAACCACTACGTCCTCGACGTGCTTGATGCCGCCGTCGAGCTCCTCCTGCCAGCGTGCGGTACGCTGCAGCCGGTCCGCCGTCCGGATGTAGTACATGAAGTACCTGTCGATGTACTTGATCAGGGTTTCGTCGTCCAGGTCCTTGGCCAGCAGCTGGGCGTGCGCCGGGGTGGCACCTCCGTTGCCGCCGACGTAGAGGTTCCAGCCGTCCGCCGTCGCGATAACGCCCACGTCCTTGCCTCGGGCCTCGGCGCATTCGCGGGCGCAGCCGGAGACGCCCATCTTGAGCTTGTGCGGGCTGCGAAGGCCGCGGTAGCGCAGTTCCAGCTGGATGGCCATGGCCACCGAATCCTGGACGCCGAAGCGGCACCAGGTGGAACCGACGCAGGACTTCACCGTCCGCAGGCTCTTGCCGTAGGCCTGCCCGGACTCGAACCCGGCGTCCACGAGTTCCTTCCAGATCTCCGGGAGCTCCTCCAGCCGGGCGCCGAACATGTCGATCCGCTGGCCGCCGGTGATCTTGGTGTACAGGTTGTACTTCTCCGCCACAGCGGCGATCACGCCCAGCTTCTTGGGGGTAATTTCACCGCCGGCGATGCGTGGCACCACCGAGTAGGTGCCGTCCTTCTGCATGTTGGCCAGGGCGCGGTCGTTGGTGTCCTGCAGGGTCCCGCGGCCGGCGTCGAGGACGTAGGCGCTGTTCTGGCTGGCGAGGATGTTGGCGATAGTGGGCTTGCAGATGTCGCAGCCCTCGCCGGTGCCGTACTTGGCCATGATCTCTTCAAAGGAGGTCAGTTCCAGGACACGGATGGCATCGAAGAGTTCCTGGCGGGACAGTTCAATGTGCTCGCAGAGGGCCTTGGAGACCTCGACGCCGGACTTGGTCAGCTCAGTTTCCAGCAGCTTCTTCAGCATCGGAACGCAGGAACCGCACTGGGTGCCGGCACGGGTGCAGCCCTTGAGCTCGCCCAGTTCCTGGACAGGGGCGTTGCCCTCGCAGGCGCCGCAGCCGTTGATGGTGTCCCGGATGGTTCCGGCAGTGACGTTGTTGCAGGAGCACAGGGTGGCGTCGTCCGGAAGTTCGGTTTCCGGGGCGCCGCCGCCGCCGGCTGCGCTAAGGAACGCGCCCGGCTCGGCGGGAAGTTCGCGGCCCAGGAGGGGCCGCAGGCTCATGTACGGCGAGGCATCGCCCACGAAGATGCCGCCCAGGAGGGTCTTGGCATCATCGGTGGTGACGATCTTCTGGTAGACGCCGCGGGCGGGGTCTGCGTAGACGATTTCCAGCGCGTGCTCGGTCTTCGCGAAGGCATCGCCGAAGCTGGCCACATCCACCCCGGAGAGCTTGAGCTTGGTGGCGGTGTCGAATCCGGGGAACGTTGCGTCGCCGCCGTGCAGCCGGTCCGCCACGATCTCGGCCATGGTGTTGGCCGGGGCCACCAGGCCCAGGCACATGCCGCCGTAGTTGGCTACTTCGCCGATGGCCCAGATGCCCGGGATCTCGGTGGCGCAGTAGTCGTTGATGACCACGCCGCCGCGGGGGCCCAGGCTGAAGACCTGCTCTTCTCCCTCGGCGGCGCGGAAGAGTTCGTCACGGGGACGGACGCCGATGGCGACGATGACGATGTCGGCGTCGACGATGCGGCCATCGGCCATGAGCACGCCGGTGACCTGGCCGTCGTCGTCGGACAGGACTTCTGAGGGGAAGACGCCGCCGTGGACTTCAAAGCCCTTGGCCTTGATGAGCCGGCCCATGGCCTGGCCCGCGCCTTCGTCGAGCTGGGTGGCCATCAGCCACTGCGACCCGTCGATGACGATGGGGGTTGCACCCAGCTGCTCGGTCCCGGCGGCGGATTCCAGGCCCAGGAGGCCGCCGCCGATGGTAACGGCGTTTACCTTGCGGCCCAGCTTCACGGTGAGTTCGGCGATGGTTTTGTTGATGGCCCAGACATCTTCAAGCGTCCGGTAAACGTGGGTGAGCTCGTTGCCCGGAATGGGAAGCCGTGCGGCGTTCGAGCCGGTAGCCACCACCAGTTCGTCGTACTCGAAGACGCTGCCGGCAGCGGTTTCCACCGACTTGGCTTCTGCATTGATCCGGACGACGCGCTCGCCGGTGCGCAGGTCGAGGGAGCCGTGGTCCCACATCGACGCGGTGCCCAGTGTCAGGTCCACCCCGCCGTCGGTGAGGGCCTTGGACAGGGCCACCCGGTCGTAGGGGAGGTGGGCCTCCTCGGTGAGGACAGTGACATGCCAGCCATCGAGGCCGCGGGCATGCATGGCGTCCGCAAAACGGTGGGCCGCGGGGCCGCCGCCGGCGACGACGATGCGGCGCGGAGTCTCGGTGCTTGAAGTCTGTTCGGTCACTGTGGGCCTTTCGCATGGGCCGCAGACGGTGCTCCGCGGCTTTCTCTGTCGAGCAGTCCAACCAGACTAGGGAGGGGCAGTTTCGCTTCAGTTTCCCAATTGTTTCGTCAACTTAACTTCTGCATCACGAACGCATTTCCGCCCGGGTTAGGTCTCTTTTACGCCCCGGACACATTTGTCGCATGCCGCGGAAACACCCTGCGCCTAGCGTGGAACACGGCTGCTCAGGCTGCCACCAAGCGACATCAGGACAAGCAGCGCAGGGAGAGGAGCCGGACATGACGGCAACACTGGAACTCGGGACACTCGACGCCGAAACAGCGGACACCGCGGCAGGCTGGCACCGTGTCTGCCGCCTTGAGGACCTCGAACCCGCATGGGGGGAAGCCGCCCTGGTGGACGGCCGGCAGGTGGCGCTTTTCCGCACCCTGGCGGGCGGGGTTTTCGCAGTGTCCCAGCAGGACCCGGCCACCGGTTCGTACGTGATGGCCCGCGGCATCCTGGGCTCGAAAGGCACCCGCCCCACCATCGCGTCCCCGCTGCACAAGGAGGTCTACGACCTTGAAACGGGCGAGTGCTTCAGCACACCGGGTCTCCGGATCGACGCCTTCGGCACCCGCGTCATCGACGGCTTCGTCGAAGTGCGGCTGTAATCCGGCCCGACATCTAACAACCACAAGGGGCGCCCCCGGGGCGCCCCTTCAGTGCGTTAAAGCCCCAGTGCCTCGCTGACATCGCCGAGGACCTCGTCCAGCGCTGCCCGGGCTGCCTGCCGGGCTTCGGGCAGTTCCGCGGCGGATCCCACCTGGTGGATCACTTCCAGGTAGCACTTGAGCTTGGGCTCCGTGCCGCTGGGCCGGATGATGACACGGGTGAGGTCGCGCGTCACGTACAGCAGGCCGTCGGTGGGCGGCAGTTGGTCGGAGCCGACGGAGAGGTCGGTGGAGACCTCAACTGCCGATGAGCCAAAGGACTCCGGCGGGGACACCCGGAGGCGGTTCATCATGGCATCCAGCAGGCCAAGGTCCGCCACCCTGATGCTCAGCTGGTCGCTGGCGTGCAGGCCGTGCTGCAGGTAGAGCTCATCGAGGGTGTCAAAGATGGTCTTGCCGTCGGCCTTGGCGGTGGCGGCCAGTTCGGCAATGAGGACGGCAGCGGAAATTCCGTCTTTGTCTTTGACCAGGTCCGGCGCCACGCAATAGCCCAGCGCCTCTTCGTACCCGTAGACCAGGCGGGGTACGCGGGAAATCCACTTGAAGCCCGTCAGGGTTTCCTCGTGGTCGAATCCTGCTGCCGCGGCGATGCGGGAGAGCAGACGAGAGGACACGATCGAATTGGCGAACACCCCCGGGCTTTGCCCCTCAGGGGTTTCCGCTCCCGCGGCAGCATGCCGGGCGGCGACATGCGCACCCAGGAGGGCGCCCACCTCATCGCCGCGGAGCATCCGCCAGGTGCCCGTGTCCGGGTCCTTGGCGGCAACTGCCGCGCGGTCGGCATCGGGGTCGTTGGCCAGGACGATGTCCGCGTCGAGGCGGTCGGCCGTTTCCAAGGCCAGGTCCAGGGCGCCGGGCTCTTCCGGGTTGGGGAAACTCACGGTGGGGAAGTCCGGGTCCGGTTCGGCCTGCTCCTTGACCAGGGTGACATCCCCGAAACCTGCGGCGTTCAGCACCGCGAGTGCCGTCTCCCCGCCAACACCGTGCATGGGCGTCAGCACGATCCGCAGGTCCCGCGCCGGGAAGTGGTCAGGAAGGGCGAGTCCCGCCGTCGCCGACTGGTAACCGGCCGCCAGCGATCCGTCCAGCACCGTCCAGCCGTCCGTTGCCAGGGCAATGGTGTCCAGGGCGCCAACCGCGCTGATCCGGGCCGCGATTTCGGCGTCGTATGGCGCCACGATCTGGGCACCGTTGCCGTTCTCCGCGACGGCGTGGCGTCCCAGGTACACCTTGTAGCCGTTGTCCTGGGGCGGGTTGTGGCTTGCCGTGACCATGACCCCGCCATCGCATTCCAGGGCGCGGACTGCATAGGCGAGCAGGGGAGTGGGCAGCGCCGCCGGCATCAGGAAGGTTTCGATCCCCGCCGCGGTGAAGATGGCCGCAGTTTCAGCGGCGAACACATCCGAGTTATGGCGGGCGTCGTAGCCCACGACGGCGCGTGGCCGCGTGCCGGGGGATGCCTTGCCCACGGCGTCAACCAGGAAGTCCGCCAGGCCGGCGGCAGCGCGGCGCACCACCACGCGGTTCATCCGGTTGGGCCCGGGGCCGAGGGCGGCGCGGAGCCCGGCGGTGCCGAACTGCAGGGTGCCGCGGAAGCTGTCCTGAAGCTCCTGGCGGGCCGCGGCGCCGCCGTCTTCGGATGCCCGCACCAGTTCAAGAAGCGCGGCCGACGTTGCCGGATCCGGGTCTTGGGCCGCCCAATCGCGGGCATCGTTGTGGAGGCGAAGATCGGCATCGGAAGACGTCATGGGCATAACGCTATCGTCATTGGCCCTGCCGGTGGCGCAACGCAGCCCCCGGCAGGGCCCAAAACCGGCTTAGAGTTTCGCGATGATTCCGGCGAGCAGGGCCGAAATTCGCGGCCCCGCGGCCTGGCCGGATTCCAGCACCTCCTGGTGGCTGAGCGGTTCCGCGCTGATCCCGGCGGCCAGGTTGGTCACGAGGGAGATTCCGAACACCTCCATTCCGGCGTGGCGTCCGGCGATGGCCTCCAGAGCGGTGGACATGCCGATCAGGTCGGCGCCGATCCGCTTGGCGTACTGGACCTCGGCGGGCGTCTCGTAGTGCGGGCCGGGGAACTGCGCGTAGACGCCTTCATCGAGGGTGGAATCCACTTCGCGGGCAAGCCCGCGGATCCGTGCGGAGTAAAGATCTGTCAGGTCCACGAACGTGGCGCCTTCCAGCGGTGAAGCGGCGGTGAGGTTGATGTGATCCTTGATGAGTACGGGGGTGCCCGGCGCCCAGTCCTCGTTGAGGCCGCCGCAGCCGTTGGTGAGGACCAGGGTGCTGCAGCCTGCGGCGGCCGCGGTGCGGATCCCGTGGACCACGGCGCGTACGCCCTTGCCTTCGTAATAGTGGGTCCGGGCACCGAGGACCAGTGCGCGCTTGCCTTCGGTGGTCAGGATCGACCGGATGGTCCCCACATGCCCTTCGACGGCGGGTGCATGGAAACCGGGCACCTCTTCGGCTGACAGGGTGGCTGTGGTTTCGCCGATCAGGTCAGCTGCTCCGCCCCAGCCGGAGCCAAGCACCAGGGCGACGTCGTGGCTGTCCACCCCGGTTTCCTCGGCAATGTAGTCGGCAGCAGCGCGGGCGGCGGCGAAGGGGTCCGTGTTCAGGAAGTCAGTTGTACTCACTGGTACAAGGTATCCTGCCGGTTCCGCTCCGCCCACCCCCTGGCGCGCACGCTCGAGAGAGCGGTTTCTTTGGTGGTCAGGCGTGGATGCGGGAGAATAATCGTTTGTGACTACGCACCCAGATTTCAGTTCACCCCGGATCGCGATCCTGGGAGGTGGTCCAGGCGGATACGAAGCCGCGATGGTGGCCGCCTCGCTGGGGGCGCAGGTCACCATCATCGAACGCGCTGGCCTGGGCGGTTCAGCAGTCCTGACGGATGTGGTCCCCTCCAAGACCCTCATCGCCACGGCTGACCTGATGACCCGCGTTGCCGAAGCCGGCGAGCTGGGGGTGAAGTTCGACGTCGACGGCGGAGACTTCGTCCCCGTGATGCGGGCCGACCTCAAGCACATCAATGACCGCCTGCTCAACCTGGCCCGCAGCCAGTCCAAGGACATCCACGACGCCCTGGCGAGCCAGAACGTCCGGATCCTCGCCGGCTCCGGCCGGCTCCTGGACAACCACACCATCGAGGTCCTGACCGCGGAGGGCACCGAAACCATCGAGGCGGACACCATCCTGCTGGCCGTCGGCGCCCATCCGCGCGAGCTGGCCACCGCCCGTCCCGACGGCGAACGCATCCTCAACTGGACCCAGCTGTACAACCTCGATGAACTTCCCGAGGAACTCATTGTGGTGGGCTCCGGCGTTACCGGTGCAGAATTCGCCTCCGCCTATAACGGACTGGGCTCCAAGGTGACGCTGGTATCCAGCCGCGACAGGGTGCTTCCGGGATCGGATGTTGACGCCGCCGTGGTCCTGGAGGAAGTCTTCGAACGCCGCGGTGTACGCGTGCTGTCCCGCTCACGCGCCGAATCGGTGGAGCGGACGGACGACGGCGTGGTGGTCACCCTCAGCGACGGCACCAAGGTCACCGGCAGCCACTGCCTCCTGTGCCTGGGGTCCATCCCCAACACCGCCGGAATCGGACTCGAGGAGGCCGGCGTCGCCGTCAGCGAAAGCGGCCACATCAAGGTGGACGGCGTTTCCCGCACCAGTGCCCCGAACGTCTACGCCGCCGGTGACTGCACCGGCGTCCTGCCGCTGGCCTCCGTGGCCGCCATGCAGGGCCGGATTGCCGTGGCCCACTTCATGGGCGACGGCGTGACCCCACTGAAGCTCCACCAAGTGGCCTCCAATATCTTCACCTCGCCGGAAATCGCCAACGTGGGTGTCTCGGAAGCGGAGATCGATTCCGGAAAGTACCAGGGCGACGTCGTGAAGCTCTCAATGCGCAGCAACGCCCGCGCCAAGATGCGCAGCGCCCGTGACGGCTTCGTGAAGATCTTCGCCCGCAAGGGATCCGGCACCGTGATCGGCGGCGTGGTGGTTGGCCCCAACGCATCCGAACTGATCTTCCCCATCGCCATCGCCGTGAAGCAGAAGCTCCACGTCGATGACGTTGCCAGCACCTTCACCGTGTACCCGTCGCTGACCGGCTCCATTTCCGAAGCCGCCCGGCGCCTGCACGTCCACATGTAGCGGACGCAGGCAGGGACACCGGAACTCTGGACCCTGCCGCCAACACCTGCATAGACTCCTTCAAGGACCGGCCGGGAATTCCATCAACGAATTCCCGGCCGTCCCTGCATCAGCCCGCCACTGTCCGGCGACAACGCGAGGAGAACCCATGGAACTGCAGGACGTCACATGGAATGAGCAGGCACGGGAAGCCGGAGACTTCTCCGCGGACGGCCAACCACAGGCAGAAGGGTAGGCGCGGCCATGTCCACAGCCCTGGTCCGGCCCCGCCGCGGCAAAGTGCTCGGCGGGGTCTGCGCCGCCCTCGCCGCCCGCTTCGGACTCCCCACGTTCCTGGTACGCCTCGGCTTCGTGATCTTCGGCCTGGTGGGCGTTGGGGAGCTTGTCTACATCGCCCTGTGGATCATCATCCCCAAGGCGCCGGCGTAGGTTTCGACAGGCTCAACCACCGGCCTCAACGACGGCGCGTTCAGGCGGCGGCTATTGCCTGGAGCCACGGCCGCGGGGTTCCCTGACCGAGCTTGCGAGGTTAGGGAACGGCTGGGGAGAAGTGTTTTTCGATGATCCCCTTGATGTCCTCGTGGCAGCCGCCGCAGCCTGTCCCGGCGCGGGTTGCCCCGGACACCTCGGCCACCGTGGCGCAGCCTTCCTCCACGGCGCCCTGGATAACCGCCCCGCTGACCCCGGCGCAGCGGCACACGGTTCCGGCAGGATCCGCGGAGCCGCTGCCCGGCAGCTGGTCCGGTCCGTCCAGCCGGAGCAGCAGTGACCGGTCCGCCGGCAGTTCGGCGTTCCGTTCGAAGAGCCCTACCAGTTCGGCCGCCGTGCGGGGCATGCCCACGGCCACGAGTCCCTCCAGCACGCCGCCGCGGGTGGTCATCTTGACGTAGCGGCCGTGCTCAGGGTCCGCCCACTGGGCGATCTGCAGGCGCGGCCGGCCGTTGACCGCACCGGCGGTGAGCGCTTCCTCGTCCCAGGGGTCGGCGCCGTTGTCCCCGGCAACGGCCATGTTCAGGCCGCGCGCCTTGAGGACGATGATGCCGGGCTGCTCGGCCGGCAGCTCCGGCAGGAGATCGGCATCCTCGAACAGGCCCGCTGCCAGCAGCGTCAGGTATTCGGCCAGCCACTCGGCCTGGCGCCAGCCAGGGCCCACCAAACCTGACGGGCCCGGGGCGGTGCGGCATGCGGCGCAGCCGGGGTCCGGGCACCGCACCTCGGCGCAGTCGCCGATCGCGAAGATGTGCGGTTCGTGGTGGGCCCGCAGCCGGTGGTCCACCAGGATGCCCGCGGCCGTGGAGAGGCCGCACCCCTCTGCCAGCTCGGTGCGGGGACGCACGCCGCACGAGATGACCAGGAGGTCGCCGTCGATGGCGGAACCGTCATCGAGCAGCAACGCCGAGAAACCGCCGTCGGGCGCGTTGTGTTCCACTCCGGTGGAACGCGCGTTGCCGGCCATCCGCACGCCGCAGCGCCGCAGGCCTGCCGCCAGGACCGCGCCGCCGCCCTGGTCGATGGTGCGGCCCAGCGGGTGCGGTCCGTTGTGCACCACGGTGACGGTGGCGCCTTCCTCGGCTGCCGCAAGCGCCGTTTCCAGGCCCAGGACGCCGCCGCCGAGGACCACCACACGCTTTCCGCCGTCCACAGCCTGCCGCAGGACGCCGGCGTCGCGGAGGTCCCGGAGCGCGGTGACGCCGGCGGGCAGGACCGGTGAGGCGGGGTCCGGGTTGATGCCGGTGAGGTTGGGGATGACGGGCCGGGAACCGGTGGCGAACACCAGCCGGTCGTAGTGGACGGGGGTGCCGTCCGAGAGCAGGACCTGTTGGCGGGCGCGGTCCACGCGCCGGACGCGGGTGCCCAGCCGGACGTCCACACCGTCTGCGGCGAGGGCGCCGGCGTCCGAGAGGGCCAGGGCATCGGCGGTGGTGCGGCCAACCCCGAGGTCGGCCACGAGGACGCGGTTGTAGGCAGCTTCGGTCTCTTCACCCACCACGGTCAGTGCTACCTGGCCTGCGCGTACGGCGGGCAGCAGCTCGTCAACCAGCCGGGCCGCCACGGGCCCGAATCCCACAATGACAATCTGCTCGCTCATGAGGCCTCCATCGTCTGAAGCACTTTGCTGGATACGGGCGCGGCAACCGGCCGGACCCACACGTTGTTGAATTTGAACTCGGGCATTCCGGAGATGGGGTCGGTGACCGCCTCCGTGAGGCGGTTGGCGCTTTCCAGTTCGGGGAAGTGGAACGGCAGGAAGACCGTTTCGCTGCGGATGGCGGTGCTGAGTTCTGCCCGGCACACCACCTCGCCGCGTTCATTGGCCACCGACACGAAGGATCCATCGGTGACGCCCATCGCTGCTGCCGCGGCGGGGTGGATCTGCATCCTGGCTTCTGGCTGCGCAGCCAGGAGCGCAGCGACCCGCCGCGTCTGGGCGCCGGACTGGTAGTGCTCCAGGAGGCGGCCGGTGATGAGGGTGAAGGGCTTGGCTCCAGCCGCATTCCCACTTTCCGCCAGGGGGTTTCCAGCAGGCGTACGACGGCGGCGCGGCAGCACCGGGGTCATCACGGCTTTGCCGTCGGCGTGGGCGAAGCGCTCCTGGAAGAGCCTGGGGGTTCCGGTGCTGCCGGCGGGGTAGGGCCAGTAGGCGGCTTCCCCGCGGTCCAGCATGGCGTAGTCGATGCCGGAGTAGTCGGCCAGGCCGCCGGCAGATGCCAGCCGCAGTTCCTCGAAGACTGTTTCGGGGTCCTCGCTGTAGGTGGACGGTGCTTCGAGCCGTTCGGCAAGCCGGGCCATGATCCACAGCTCGCTGCGGGCTCCTGCAGGCGGTGCGAGGGCCCGGCGGCGGCGGAGGACCCGGCCTTCGAGGTTGGTCAGGGTGCCTTCCTCCTCCGCCCACTGGAGCACGGGGAGGACCAGGTCTGCCATGGCTGCCGTCTCGGACATGAAGAAGTCGCAGACCATGAGGAAGTCCAGGCGGCGGATGCCCTCGATCACGGCGTTGGCGTCCGGCGAGGCGACTGCAATGTTGGAGGCGTGGACGAAAAGGCAACGGACGCCGTCGTCCTTCCCCAACGACTTCAGCAGCTGGACTGCCGGAAGGCCCGGGCCGGGGATGAGTTCCTCGGGAACGCCCCAGACGCCGGCCACGTGGGCGCGGGCGGCGGGGTCGGTGATCTTGCGGTAGCCGGGGAGCTGGTCGGCCTTCTGGCCGTGTTCGCGGCCGCCCTGGCCGTTGCCCTGCCCGGTGAGGGTGCCGTAGCCGCTGCGGGCCGAACCGGGGAGGCCGAGCAGGAGGCTGAGGTTGATGGCCGCTGTGGCGGTGTCGGTGCCGTCCACATGCTGCTCCACGCCGCGGCCGGTGAGGATGTAGCTGCCGCCCTTGCCGGCCCCGGCGGCAAGCCTGCGGGCCGTTTCCCGGATGAGGTCGGCCGGTACGCCGGTGAGGGACTGGACCCGTTCGGGCCAGAAGGAGGCGACGCTGCGGGCTACGGCGCTGTAGCCCGAGGTGCGCTCGCGGACGTAGGCGGTATCCAGCAGGTTTTCGTGGATGACCACGTGGGAGAGGCCCAGCAGCAGGGTGAGGTCCGTGCCCGGAAGGGGCTGGAGGTGGAGGCCCCCGCCGTCGGCCGTGAAATCTGCCGTGGCGGAACGGCGCGGATCCACCACTACCAGGCCGCCGGCGTCGCGGGCGCCTTTGAGGTGCTGGACGAAGGGTGGCATGGTTTCGGCCACGTTGGAGCCCAGCATGAGGATGGTGCTGGCGTTGTCCAGCGCTTCGAGCGGGAAGGGCAGGCCCCGGTCCACTCCGAAGGCGCGCATACCGGCGGCCGCCGCGGAGGACATGCAGAAGCGGCCGTTGTAGTCGATCCGCGAGGTGCCCAGGGCCAGCCTGGCGAACTTGCCAAGCTGGTACGCCTTTTCGTTGGTGAGGCCGCCGCCGCCAAAGACGCCAACGGCGTCTTTACCGAAGCGGGCGCGGGCGTCCTTCACCGCTGCAGCTGCGAGGTCCAGGGCCCGGTCCCAGGAGATGGGCCGGTGTACACCATCCGGGCCCTTGAGCAGGGGCTCGGTGATGCGTCCGGGGTGGTTGAGGAGGTTCGCGGAGGTCCAGCCCTTGCGGCACAGGCCGCCACGGTTGGTGGGGAAGTCGCGCCCCTGGACCTCCAGTGGTGCAGCGGGTGCCGTGGTGAGGTCCACGGGGACCGGCCCCGGCTGTGCAGCCGGGGCCGGTCCTGTGGGGGACGTGAGCGTCATGGCGCACTGCAGGGCGCAGTAAGGGCAGTGCGTGTCGGCGCTTGTGGTCATGGTTAGACGTGTCCCATCGCGTTTCGGTTGGCGTTGCGGATGTAGCAGGCCCAGCAGACCACCAGCATCAGGGCGTACGCCCCGACGAAGCCGTAGAAGGCCGGGGTGTAGGAGCCGCTGGCGGTGTTGGACGCGTTCAGCACCTGAGGGATGAGGAACCCGCCGTAGGCGCCGATCGCGGAGATCAGGCCGAGGGCGGAGGAAGCCAGCCGCTGGGTAGCCACGGAGCTGGCTCCGCTGCGCGCTGCCCGGCTGTTGGTGGCGAAGATGACCGGGATCATCCGGTAGGTTGCGCCGTTGCCGAAGCCGCTGGCGGTGAAGAGCATCAGGAACAGGACCAGGAAGAGCCAGAAGTTCTTCAGCGGCAGCGTCCAGATCATGGTCAGGGTGATCACAGCCATGGAAGCGAACGCGGACACAGTCATCCGGGCGCCACCCATGCGGTCAGCCATGCGTCCGCCGTAGGGCCGGGCGAGCGAGCCCACCAGGGGGCCCAGGAAGGCGAGGGAGAGCGCTACGGTTCCCACCCCGATGGTGGAAAACTCGGGGAAGTAGTCCTTGATCAGCTTGGGGAATACGCCGGCGAAGCCGATGAATGAGCCAAAGGTGCCGATGTACAGGAACGCCATGATCCACAGGTGCGGTTCCTTCAGTGCTGCAACGGATCCGGCGACGTCGCCCTTGGCGCTGGTGAGGTTGTTCATGTACTTGTACGCGCCGAAGGCGGCCAGCAGGATGAACGGGACCCACATCAGGCCGGCCATGGGCAGGTTGACAGTACCGGCGGCCAGGAGGGTGATGACAATCGGAACGGCGAGCTGCGCGACGGCGGCACCGAGGTTTCCGCCGGCGGCGTTCAGGCCCAGGGCCCAGCCCTTTTCGCGTGCCGGGTAGAAGAAGGTGATGTTGGCCATGGAACTGGCGAAGTTGCCGCCGCCGAAACCGGCCAGCGCGGCCACCAAGAGCATCACGCCGAACGGTGTCTCCGGGTTGGAGACGCACAGGGCGAGGCCGATCGAGGGGATCAGGAGCAGCAGCGCGGAGACGATGGTCCAGTTCCGGCCGCCGAAGCGGGGAACCATGAAGGTGTACGGAATGCGCAGGGTGGCGCCCACCAGGCTGGGCATCGAGATCAGCCAGAAGATCTCTGACGTGGTGAAGGTGAAGCCTGCTGCGGGGAGCTGGACCACCACGATGGACCACAGCTGCCAGACGACGAAGCCGAGGAACTCGGCGAAGATGGACCAGTTCAGGTTGCGGCGGGCGATGGAGCGGCCGGCGGTATCCCACTGTTCCTTGTTCTCGGCGTCCCAGTTGGCGATCCAGCGGCCGGGGCGGAATTCAAGGGCTGGGGCGGTTGCGGTGCGGGTAGTGCCGGGCTGTGCGCTGGCGGATGCTGCGGCTGATTCCGGGGACGAGGCGTCGTCAAGATCAACGGAATTGCCGGTGCCGGCATCTGCGGTGCGGTCAACAGTCACGGGTTACCTCCTTTGGGGGATGTTGTTCCTCAAAGGTAGGGACGGCGCGTTTCGCGGACCGACGCCGGATGTTAACGGGCTGTGACATTTGCCTATCTGTGCCAGCCGGACGCCGTTAGGATGCGAAGGTGCCCAAAAAGTGAGACGCACAGCACAGGTCCAAATAGTGGACCTTTCGTCCATTGACTGGACCAGCGGAACTAATATTGAACTCTAACTATTTCGCGCCGGGGCAGCCCGCTGTATCCGGCCGGTTTCTCACGAAAGCGTTTACACATGTCTTCCACCGACACCTCCACGGTGCCCGGTTCACCCCAGCCGGTGAACTCCCGCGGCCGTGTGATCGTCGCCAGCCTCATCGGCACCACGGTCGAGTTCTACGACTTCTATGTCTACGCAACTGCGGCGGTGCTCGTCTTCCCGCAGCTGTTCTTCCCCAACGCCAACGAAACCACCCAGCTCCTGAGCTCCTTCGCGGTCTTTGGCGTGGCCTTCATCGCCCGCCCGCTGGGGTCCATCGTCTTCGGGCACTTCGGTGACAAGTTCGGCCGCAAGGGCACCCTGGTGGCCTCGCTGCTGACCATGGGCATCGCAACCTTCCTCATCGGCTGCCTGCCCACTGCGCTGGTACCGGGCTGGGAGTTCTGGGCACCGGCCCTGCTGGTAGTCATGCGTTTCGCCCAGGGCCTGGCCCTGGGTGGCGAATGGAGTGGGGCGGCCCTGCTGGCCACCGAGAACGCACCGGCCAACAAGCGCGCCATCTACGGCACGTTCCCGCAGCTCGGCGCTCCCATCGGCTTCATCATCGCCAATGTCATCTTCCTGGTGGCCAGCTACACGCTGTCACCCGCTGCCTTCCAGGCCTGGGGCTGGCGTGTTCCGTTCCTGCTCAGCGCCGTCATGGTGATCATCGGCCTCTACGTGCGGCTGAAGCTCATCGAAACCCCGGCGTTCACCAAGGTGATCGAGTCCAACGAGGTCGCCAAGCTGCCCCTGGGCCGTGTCTTCAAGACCAGCTGGCGCCAGCTGATCCTGGGCACCTTCATCATGCTCGCCACCTACGTGCTCTTCTACCTGATGACCACGTTCACCCTGACCTACGGCACCCGGGCATCGAGCCTCGACGCCGCCAAGGCGGCCGCTGAAAAGGCCGGCAAGCCGATGACCGAAGCCGCAGCCGCAGCGTTTGTTCCGGGCCTGGGCTACACCCGCAACGACTTCCTCTGGATGCTGATCGCCGGCGTCGTGTTCTTCGGCATCTTCACCCTGGTTTCGGGTCCGCTCGCAGAGAAGTACGGCCGCCGGAAGATGCTGATCGGCGTCACCGCCGGGATCTTCGCCTTCGGCCTGCTCTTCGTTCCGCTGTTCAGTGGCGGCTTCGTGGGCACCATGGCCCTGCTGATCCTGGGCTTCTCGCTCATGGGCCTGACCTTCGGACCGATGGGCGCGCTCCTGCCGGAGCTGTTCCCCACGAACGTCCGCTACACGGGATCGGCCATCAGCTACAACTTCTCCAGCATCCTGGGTGCCGCCGTTGCGCCGTTCATCGCCGTGGCGCTGTGGGAGCTGGCCGACGGCAGCCCGGTACTGGTGGGGGTCTACCTGACGTCCATGGCCGTGCTGACCCTCATCGCGCTCTTCGTCAGCAAGGAAACCCGCGACCTCGACTACGAGAACAACGTAGCCTGACCCGCCAGCCTGTGCGCTCCAGCCCGGTTGGTGGCTGGACGGCCCGGCGTACGCCCTGCAGTACAGGGGGCGGGCGCCGGGCCGTCGTCGTTCCGGGCACAGGTAACCGGGCAGGAACGCACGACGGCGGATGGCCGGTTCGGGCGGGATGGTTCAGGCGCACTGGCCAGGCGCGTGGGTTCAGGCGGCGTAACGCGCCACGAAGTTCCGCAGGATCTTCATCGGCTCGGTCACGGTGAACTTCCGGGCGTCGGCCATCAGGTCCTCGGCGGACTCCGGGGGGAAGTAGCCGGCGTTGCGGTAAATGTCGATGCGCGTCACCAGGCCTTCCGCATCGAGTTCGGGGTGGAACTGGGTGGCGTAGAGGTTTGACCGGACCCGGAACATCTGCACGGGGCAGGCTGCGGATCCCGCCAGGCGTTCCGCATGGGCGGGCAGCGAACTGCAGGCTTCCTTGTGGCCCGCAAAAGCGGTGAAGGACTGTGGCATTCCCTCAAGCAGCGGGTCCTGCAGGCCGTCCTCGGTGAGGCCGATTTCCACGGCGGCGAGGGGCTCGCCGTAGGTCCGGTCGATCACTGCACCTTGGTGCCTGCCCAGCGTCCCCACGCCGTAACAGGCCCCCAGGAACGGGAAATCGCGGGCCACCAGCTGGTCCAGCAGGCCTGACAGTTCCTGTTCCACCCTGTGCTGGACCTGGCTCTTGTCCTGTGGCGGGTCGCTGGAGGTGAACGGACTGCCACCCACAATCACGCCAGAGTACCCGGAGAGGTCCAGATCCGGCAGGGGAGCCGCTTCAAGCCGGATCCGCCGCAGCTCCCGCTCCTCCAGGCCGCCGTACCTCAGGTACGCAGCGTACTCGTCATCGGCGGCGGCGTCCTCGGCCCGGGAGGCCAGGAGCAGGAAAGGCAACACCTGCTAAGTGTGCCTGCAATTGCCCGAAATACGCCAGCAGCCCGGAGCGGAGGGCTCCGGGCTGCCGGGGATTGTGAAACTGCCGGACCCATAGCCTGCCCGGTCTGGTAGGGCTATAAGGCTTCCGGGCTCCCGCCACAGGCTGGTCAGCCGGCAGCGGCCTGGGCCAGCGACCGGCGGGACTGGGGCCGCGCAGCCGGATCGGCATGCCGGTGCACCAGCTTCCAGTAGCCTTCCTCGCGCCGGAAGATGCTGGTCACCCGAAGGGCAAACTCCTCGGTGGCCGCAGCACCGTCCAGCCGGGCACGGAAGTGCTCGGTTTCCACCAGGTAGGCGGTGTCGCGCGCCGTGTAGGACGTGATGGTGTCAAAGCCGAGCATCTCGCCGTCCTGGAACTGCCGGGCGGCCTGGTCGAGCCGGGCTTCAACCTGTGCCCAGCCTTTGGCGATGCCGCCGAAGGGGTTGGCCAGCGTCACGTCCTCGAGCCGGGAGTAGAGGTCCTTGATGGGACCGGTGTTGCCCCGGGTGATCTCCGGAACCGCCTCGTGGTAGCGCGCCACTTCTTCCTGGAAACTGGGTGCCAGCATGGGTGCCTCCGGCCTGTCAGTCTTCGATCGTGGCGATCACGGCGCCGGCGGACACTGTCTCGCCCGCAACGGCTTTCAGGCCGGTGATGGTTCCGGCACGGTGCGCCGTAAGGGGCTGTTCCATCTTCATGGCCTCCAGGACCACTACCAGGTCGCCCTCGGCTACAACGTCGCCCTCAGCCACGGCCACCTTCACGATGGTGCCCTGCATGGGGGAGGCCAGCGCGTTGCCGGTTGCGGCAGCCGGGCCGCCGGACCGCGCGCGCTTCTTGGACTTTCCGGACTTCGCCGCAGGAGCGGAACCGGCGCCCAGCGAACCCAGGGAGGCCGGGAGCACCACTTCGAGGCGCTTGCCGCCTACCTCGACCACCACGCGCTGGCGTTCTTCGGCGTCCTCGGTTTCGGCAGCGCCGTGCGGGTTCCAGGCCGGCAGGTCGTTGGTGAACTCTGTTTCGATCCAGCGCGTGTGGACCTTGAAGGGCCCCTCCGCCGGCGCGAAATCGGGGTTGCTGACCACAGCGAGGTCAAACGGGATGACGGTGGGAATGCCTTCCACCACCATCTCCTCCAGGGCGCGGCGTGAGCGCTGCAGGGCCTGGGCGCGGGTAGCTCCGGTGACCACCAGCTTGGACAGCATGGAGTCGAAGTTGCCGCTGATGACATCGCCCTGCTCCACGCCGGAATCAATCCGGATGCCGGGGCCGGTCGGGTTCTTCAGCGTGGCAATGGTGCCCGGGGCGGGCATGAAGTTCCGGCCCGGATCTTCACCGGTAATGCGGAACTCGATGGAGTGGCCACGGACCTCGGGGTCCCCGTAGCCCAGCTCCTCGCCGCGGGCCAGGCGGAACTGTTCGCGGACCAGGTCGATGCCGGTGACTTCCTCGGAGACGCAGTGCTCCACCTGCAGGCGGGTGTTGACCTCCAGGAAGGAAATGGTGCCGTCCTGGCCCACCAGGAATTCACAGGTACCGGCACCGAGGTAGCCGGCTTCCTTCAGGATGGCCTTGGAGGATTCGTACAGGCGCTGGTTCTGCTCGGGGGTGAGGAACGGCGCCGGTGCTTCTTCGACGAGCTTCTGGTTGCGGCGCTGCAGCGAGCAGTCGCGGGTGGAGACCACCACGACGTTGCCGTGGGCGTCGGCGAGGCACTGTGTTTCAACGTGCCGCGGTGCGTCCAGGAAGCGCTCGATGAAGCATTCGCCGCGGCCGAAGGCTGCGGTGGCTTCACGGACGGCGGACTCGAACAGTTCCGGGATTTCTTCGCGGGTGCGGGCCACCTTGATGCCGCGCCCACCGCCGCCGAAGGCAGCCTTGATGGCCACGGGCAGGCCAAACTTGTCAACGAACTCGAGGATCTCCTCGGCGGACTGCACGGGGTCGGCGGTGCCGGGGACCTGGGGTGCACCCACCTTTTCGGCGATGTGGCGGGCCTGGACCTTGTCGCCCAGGGCGGAAATCGCTTCGGGGGACGGGCCGATCCAGGTGATGCCGGCTTCGATCACGCGGGCCGCGAACTCGGCATTTTCGGCCAAGAAGCCGTAGCCGGGGTGGATGGCATCCGCACCGGACTGCCGCGCGGCATCGAGGATCTTGTCCATCACCAGGTACGACTCGGCGGCGGTGTTGCCGCCCAAAGCATAGGCTTCGTCAGCAAGGCGGACGTGCAGGGCGTCGCGGTCAGGGTCGGCGTAGATCGCCACAGAGGCGATGCCCTCATCGCGGGCGGCGCGGATGATGCGCACCGCGATTTCACCGCGGTTGGCGATCAGCACCTTGGTGAGGCTCTGCTGCGTGGTACCGGCGGACTGCTCCATATTTGCTGACAAGGCGTCTCCTTCTTTCCTTCAGGGAGCCTAGCGCGGTTTTGGAGGTTCCGCCGATATTACTTGCGGAATCCGCGTGTAAACCGGCAATGCTTTGTAGGGAAGCTACAAGTCCGGCGTAATTGGCCGTCTTTCAACGCGGCGGCCAGAGATCGGTGATGCGCACGTTTGCGGCGGCCAGCAGCCCCCGGAGGGTGGACACGGACAGGCCGACGACGGCGTGCGGGTCGCCGTCGACCTTCCGGATGAAGGCCCCGCCCAGGCCGTCAATAGTGAAAGACCCGGCGCAGTGCAACGGTTCGCCGGTGGCGATGTACGCGTCGATTTCCTCCGCGTCCATCTCCAGGAAGGCGACCTCCGCTGAGGCAACCGCGCCGAGGGTGGCGCCGGATCCGGCACCGTCACCGCCGTCGTCGTCCGTGTCCGTATCCCGGCAATCCACCAGCCAGTGCCCCGTGTGCAGTACCCCGGAACTGCCGCTCATCCTGAGCATCCGCTCCCGCGCGACGTCGGCCGTGTAGGGCTTGCCATGCGCCTCGCCGTCGAACTCGAACACCGAATCGCAGCCCAGCACCAGTGCGCCCTCGGAGTCCGGCAGTGCCGCCACGGCCTCGGCCTTGGCCCGGGCCAGCAGGAGCGCGGTGTCGTGCGGGTCGGTCACGCCGTAGCGCGCCTGCACGGCGTGCTCGTCCACGTCGGAGACCAGGACGGTGTGCCGGATACCGGCTTCGGCCAGGAGTTTGGTGCGGGCGGGGGACTGGGAGGCAAGTATCAGGCGGACCACGGAAACAGCCTAGTGGACCAGCTCTGCGGACGCCTTGGTGTTCTCCGGCCGGCTGAGTTTGGCACCTTCCACGTCCACGTCCGGCAGGATGCGGTCCAGCCAGCGCGGCAGCCACCACGACTTCTCGCCCAGCAGGTACATCACGGCGGGAACAATGGTCATCCGGACCACGAACGCATCCAGCAGCACGCCGAAGGCCATCGCGAAGCCCAATGGCCGGACCATGGTGAGGTGGCTGAAGATGAAGCCGGCGAACACGCTGACCATGATGATGGCGGCGGCGGTCACTACGGCGGCGGCGTGCCGGAAACCCACCCGCACGGCTTCCTTTGCGGTGGATCCGTGCATGTACGCCTCGCGCATGCCGGACGCGATAAACACCTGGTAGTCCATGGCCAGGCCGAACAGCACGCCGATCAGGATGATGGGCAGGAAGCTCAGGACCGCGCCGGGGTTGGCGACGTCGAACACGGTGCCCAGCCAGCCCCACTGGTAGACCGCAACCACGGCGCCGAACGCGGCAGCGAGCGAGAGCAGGAAGCCGCCGGTGGCCAGGAGCGGCACCACGATGGAGCGGAACACCAGTAGCAGCAGGATCAGGGACAGCCCGACGACGATGGCCAGGTAGGGCGGCAGCGCGTCACCGAGTTTGGTGGAGACGTCGATATTGCCGGCGGTCTGGCCGGTCAGGCCCATGGCTACGTCGTAGTCGGCCTTGATTTCGCCGTTTAGGCCGCGGAGTTCCGAGACGACCTTGACCGTGCTGGCGCTGGCCGGTCCTTCCTCGGGGATGACCTGGAAGACGGCGGTGCGGCGGTCTTCGCTGATGGCCACCGGAACGGCTGCCACAACGTTGTCCACTGCCCGGAGCTTGTCCGCGATGTCGTACTGCAGGGTGGTGGACGCGGCCTCGTCCAGGCCGGCGGGGAACTCGCCCACGGCAACGATGGGGCCGGTGACGCCTTCGCCGAAGCTGCGGGCGGTGACGTCGTAAGCCTGGTAGGCCTCGGAGTCCACCGGTTCGGAGCCGCCGTCGGGAAGGGCGAGCTGCAGCTGCGTGGCCGGGAGGGCCAGCGTGCCGAGCAGGATGACGCCGGCCACCATGGCGAGCACGGGGTGCCGGGTGACCAGTCCGCCCCAGCCGTGGGTGCTGCGTTCGCGGTCCTTGGCGTCGTCCGCCGCTTCGTGGCCGGGCTCGGCATTGTGGGCGTTGGCCTTGGCCCAGGCCCGCTTGGAGATGATGCGGCGGCCGATGAGGGACAGCATGGCCGGGGTGAGGGTGATGGCGACGAGGACCGCTACGGCCACAGTGCCGGCGGCTGCCAGGCCCATCACGGCCAGGAACGGCAGGCCGGGGACCACCAGGGCGGCGAGGGCGATAATGACGGTCAGGCCGGCGAACACCACGGCGTTGCCGGACGTTCCCGTGGCGCGGGCCACGGATTCTTCAGGATCCATGCCGGCCAGGAGCTGGGTGCGGTGCCGGTTGACGATGAACAGCGAGTAGTCGATGCCGACGGCGAGGCCCAGCATGAGCGCCAGCATGGGGGAGATGGAGCTCATGTCGAAGAGGCCGGACAACGCGAAGGTGATGCCGACGCCCACGCCGACGCCCATGACAGCCATCAGGAGCGGGAGGCCGGCCGCCACCAGGGTGCCTAGCATGATGATCAGCACCAGGGCCGCGACGGCGATGCCGATGATTTCCGCGATGCCGAACAGCTCGGAGATGTCCTCGGTGATTTCCTTGCTGGCCAGGGCTGTGATGCCGGCGGCCGAGGTTTCGTGGGCGATGTCCTGGACCTGCTGCCGCACCTCGGGGCTCAGGCCGTTGATGGAGCCATTGAACTGCACCTGGGCTACCGCAGCCTTGCCGTCTTCCGAGACGAAGCGGATGGCAGAGGATGCCTCAGCCTGCCGTTTGCCCAGTTCCAGCTTGGCCTTGCTGGCCTCAAGTTCCTTCGCTCCGGCGTCGTATTTTGCCTGGCCTTCGGCTGCTGCGGCCTTCTGCTGGCCCAGTTGAGCCTCGATGGCCGCTGCCGGTGCACCGGCAGCCACCATCTGCTGCTCTGCTGCCTCCAGCTGTGCCTTGCCGGCTTCCAGCTGTGCCTTGGAGGCGTCCAGCTGGGCCTGCCCGGCGGCCAGCTGCCGCTCGCCGTCGGTGATGGCCTGCCCGGCCTGGTCCACCTGGGCCTGCGTGGCGAACGGGTCCACGGTGCCGCGGACGTCCGGCAGCGTTTCGAGCTTCTTCAGGGCGTCAGTGACCGCCGCCCGTCCGGAGTCGGTGAAGCCGCCGTCGGGTGCTTCGAAAACGATCGTTGCGGTTCCGCCGGACGCTGACGGAAGGTCTTCCTTCAGCTTGTCTGCGATCCGCTGCGTTTCCGTTCCGGGGATCTGGAAATTGTTGGACAGGGTGCCGTGGAATGCCGCGGCGGAGCCGCCGACGGCAACCAGCGCCACGAGCCATAACGAAACGACCAGCCAGCGCCGGCGGTAGGAGAACTTGCCAAGGCGGTAGAGCAGCAGTGCCATGTGGGAAACCGATCTGGTCAGGAGGAGTGGGCGGCTGAAGGGGCTGACGAGCGTGCCGGAGGCACCGGCGCGGTGGACGTGCCGGCGCCTGCCGGCGGGGTGAAGCCGGAGCCCAGGAGGGCCATGGCGTTGATAAGGAGTTGCCGGAGTTCGGCGAGGGAGGCGGGCGACAGGTCGGGCCCACGGCGGCTGAACCAGACCTCCATGGCGGCCTTGCCGCACGAGATGACGGAGCCGGCCAGGGCGTGGACATACAGATCGTCCGAACCGTCCGGCGTGGCCGCCACCCGGTCCCTTGCCACGGTGAAGACCTGGGCGCGGCAGTGGTCCCAGGCCTCGAGTTCGGTGTGGGCCATCAGCTGGCTGTGCTGCGTCAGGGCGAACAGCTCGGCCAGCGGCTCCACCGTCATGGGGTCCGCCAGGGCCATAAGGGCAGCCTGTGCCGCCTCCAGCAGCGGTTCCTCAGCGGGCCGCAGCTGCAGCTGCCGGATGACGATATCCAGGAAGCCGTGGGTGACCGAGGCAAGCGCCGCGTCGGTGCTGTTGAAGTAGTTGAAGAAGGTTCGCCGGGAGATGCCGGCAGCCTCGGCGATGTCTTCGGCCGTGAAACCGCCTGGCCCCTTGGACCGCAGCAGTGCCAGCGCAGCGTCCGTGATGGCCTGCCGGGTTGCGGCCTTGTTCAGTTCGCGGCGTGAGGGAACCGCGGGCGCGCCAGGCGGGGACGAGGGAGAATTCACGCTCTTACACTACGTGCAAGTTTGCACAGTGGGCAAGTTAAATTCATAGGAGAATGAAAGGCTCCCAACAGCCTCTACCGAACCTGCGCAGGGAAGCTTTGGTAAGACCCGGAAAGGGTCCAGCCACAGCAGCCGTCTGGCGACGGCGGAGCAGGAGAAGAGAATGTCACGCAGGAAGAAGATGGCGCTCGGCCTGTCGGCAGCGGCGCTTGCCGTGGGTGCCGGCATAGGAGTGGCGGGAGTTGCCTCTGCCACGACGACGCCAACCCCCTCACCGAGCGCCAGTGCCTCTGCCGATGCCGGCACGGGCTCCGGCACGGGCCATGACGGCATGGGCCGCCACGGCGGACGCGGAGGTGAACGCGGCGGCGTGCAGGCATCAGCGCTGGCGCAGAAGCTGGGTGTGGACGAGGCAAAGGTCACTGACGCGCTGAAGGCTTTCCGGGAGGCCAACAAGCCCAGCGGACCGCCGGCAGAAGGCGAGAAGCCTGACATGGCCGCCCGCGAAGCTGCACTTGCCAAGTCCCTGGCAGCATCACTCGGCATTGACGAGGCCAAGGTAACGGCGGCGCTCGACGAGCTCCGTACCGCGGCACAGGCAGATCGGGCGGCAGCGCTCAAGACCCGTCTCGACCAGGCGGTTACCGACGGAAAGCTGACCCAGGCCGAAGCGGACGCCGTCACCAAGGCGGTCCAGAACGGGGTGATCGGCGGCGGCGGACACTGACCCCGCCACTGCCGCCCAGCTGCCCCGGCAGGTCGGGGTTGCGTCCCGGGATGACAGCCCGGGACAACAGGAAGTCCCCGGGAGAATTCCCGGGGACTTCCTGTGATTGCACGTACGAGGCGCCTTGCGGCACCGGTGTTGGTTATGCCTTGGCGTCCTGCAGCTCGCGGGGCGCGGTGTCTGCGGCAGTACCGTCCGTAGCGGCACCGTCGCCGGCGGTGTCGTCGTCAACGAAGGGGGTGCCGTTACGAGGCGCGTTGTACAGCGCTTCGTCCAGGATGCCCTGGCGCTTGGCCACGATGGTGGGGACCAGGGCCTGGCCTGCCACGTTGACGGCGGTACGGCCCATGTCCAGGATCGGGTCGATGGCGAGAAGGAGGCCGACGCCGGCCAGCGGCAGTCCCAGCGTGGAGAGCGTCAGCGTCAGCATCACCACGGCGCCGGTGGTGCCGGCCGTCGCGGCGGATCCCAGGACGGAGACCAGGGCGATCAGCAGGTACTGGCTGAAGTCGAGCTGGATGCCGAAGAACTGGGCCACGAAGATGGCGGAGATGGCCGGGTAGATGGCGGCGCAGCCGTCCATCTTGGTGGTGGCGCCCAGCGGGACGGCGAAGGAGGCGTAGCCGCGGGGGACGCCCAGGCTGCGCTCGGTGACGCGCTGGGTGAGCGGCAGGGTTCCCACGGAGGAGCGGGAAACAAAGGCCAGCTGGACGGCCGGCCAGACGCCGGAGAAGTACTGCTTGACGGACAGGCCGTGGGTGCGGACCAGGATGGGGTACACAACGAACAGCACCAGGGCCAGGCCCGCGTAGATGGCAACAGTGAACTTGCCCAGGGAACCGATGGTGTCCCAGCCGTAGACGGCGACCGCGTTGCCGATCAGGCCGATGGTACCCAGCGGCGCGATGCGGATGATCCACCAGAGGACCTTCTGGATCACGGCGAGGGCAGAAGCGTTGAGGTTCAGGAAGGGCTCGGCAGCCTTGCCCACCTTGAGGGCGGCGACGCCGACGGCGATGGCGATGACCAGGATCTGCAGCACGTTGAAGCTGACGGAGGTGGTGACGGCGCCGGATTCGGCGACGGTGGAGCTGGCACCGAGGCCGAGGAAGTTCTTGGGGAAGAGTCCGATCAGGAAGGCCCACCAGTCGCCGACCTTGCTGGGGGCCTCCCCCTTGCCGGTGATGCCGGTGTTGGCGCCGGGCTGCAGGAGCACGCCCAGGCCGATGCCGATCAGCACGGCAATCAGGGACGTGATGGCGAACCACAGCAGGGTGTTCCAGGCCAGCCGGGCGGCGTTGGACACCTGGCGAAGGTTGGAGATGGAGCTCACCACGGCCGTGAAGATGAGGGGCACGACGGCGGTCTGCAGCAGCGACACGTAGCTCGAGCCGATGGTCTGCAGTGTTGCGCCAAGGCCGTTGGGGTTGGTCTTGGTGCTGCCGGTGTACTTGGCCAGCAGGCCGAGTCCAAGGCCCACGATGAGGGCGGCGATGATTTGGAAGCCGAACGATCCAGCCCACTTGGGAAGCTGGAGGCCCGTCTTCCCTGCGGGGGAAGGGGTGCTTGTCTGAGTGCTCACCCGAATACGCTAGGACCGAAGCCCTTATCACGTCGAAACAACATTGAGAAATATTACGCAACCCCAGTCGCCGGAAGAAATAGAAACCCGCGGAAAACCAAGGCGGACAGCGGGTTTTATTACTTATTCCCACCGGCGGTGTGCTTAACATCTCGCGAAAGTGGCCTGCGCACGCCCCGACGTGGCTGGCTTCCGGCAGCGCGCGTCAGAGCGACGAAGGAGCAGCGCGCCGAGGAAGGCGGCCATGCCGGGGCACCCCGGCCACGCATGGGGCTATGAAAGCAACGCGCGGCGCAGCGTATCGAGTCCAACAGAGCCGATGTTCAGGGCCTTGGTGTGGAACTCCTTGAGGTCGAATCCTGGCCGTGATTCAAGCTCTGCGCGGATCTGTTCCCAGAGGCGCTGCCCCACTTTGTAGGAGGGGGCCTGGCCGGGCCAGCCCAGGTAGCGGGTGAACTCAAAGTTGAGCTGTCCCTCGCTGATGGGCAGGTTGGCCTTGAGGAAGTGGTATCCCTTGTCCGGGGTCCAGGTGCCGGTGCCCCAGCGTGCGGGCACCTCCAGTTCCAGGTGGACGCCGATGTCGAAGACCACGCGGGCGGCGCGCATCCGTTGCATGTCCAGCATGCCCATGTGGTCTCCGGCGTCGTCGAGGTAGCCCAGTTCCTGCATGAGTTTCTCGGCGTAGAGGGCCCAGCCTTCGCCGTGGCCGGAGGTCCAGCAGATGTTGCGCCGCCATTTGTTGAGCAGTTCGCGCCGGTAGGTTGCGGTGGCCACCTGGAGGTGGTGGCCCGGGACACCTTCGTGGTAGACGGTGGTGGTCTCGGCCCAGGTGGTGAAGGTGTCTTCGCCGGCAGGGACGGACCACCACATGCGTCCGGGGCGGGTGAAGTCGTCCGAGGGGCCGGTGTAGTAGATGCCGCCTTCGTCGGTGGGGGCGATGAGGCATTCCAGTTTCTTCATGACGTCGGGGATGTCGAAGTGGACGCCGGCCAGTTCCGCGACGGCTTTGTCGGAGAGTTCCTGCATCCAGGCCTTGAGGGCGTCGGTGCCCTTGATCTGCCGGGCGGGATCATTGTTCAGGATCTCTTTGGCCTCTGCGATGGAGGCGCCGGCCTTGATGGTGCCGGCCACCACCTCCTGTTCGGCGATCAGGCGGTCGAGTTCCTGCACGCCCCAGGCGTAGGTTTCCTCCAGGTCCACGGTGGCGCCGAGGAAGGACCGTGATGCGAGCGCATAGCGGGCTTTACCCACTGCATCCTTCTCCGGGGCGGCGGGGAGCAGGTCGGTGCGGAGGAAATCGGCAAGCCCGGTGTAGGCGCGGCGGGCGGCGGCAGCACCGGCGTCGAGCTTCTCCTGCAGGGCGGTGCCCAGCGGGCCGGATTCCGTGGCGGCGCCGGCTGCGAGCTTGGCGAAGAATCCGTCCGGGGCGGCGTACTTCGTGGCCTGTTCGATCACGATGTTTACCTGGCGGGCCGCGGCCACCCGGCCTGCGTCGCGCGCCAGGCGCAGGGACTCGATGTAGCCTTCGACGGCGGCGGGTACGTTCTGCGCCCGCCCGGCGATGTGCTCCCAGTCCTGTTCCGTAGCGGTGGGCATGAGGTCGAAGATCGCGCGGATGTCCTGCGCGGGCGAGGCAATGTTGTTCAGGTCCGCATACTCCCACCCGGAGGCGTGGATCAGCAGCTGCAGGCCCAACCGCTCGCGCATGGCGTCCAGGGTGACGGCGTCCACGTCGTCTTCAGGCTCCAGGCCCTCAAGGTCGGCCAGGGCTTTGCGGGCGACCTCTGCGAATTCGGCGATGCCTGCGGGCGAGAAATCCTGGTACTCGGTTTCGCGGCCGGGCAGTCCCAGGGTGGTTGCCAGCGACGGATTCAGGCGGACGAGGGTATCGGTATAGGCGTCCGCGACGGCGTCGATGCGGGTATGCGGTCGTGCGGAGGGCGAGGTGTCGGTAGTCACCTTCCGAGACTAGCCCGGCCGCGCGCACCGGGCGAGGAACGCGCCGGTGCGCGCCCCCGCCGTCGGACCGTCAGCCTTTGCTGCGCTTCCAGGCGCCCGGACCGGGCGTTGGTGCAAGGCCCAGCCGTTGCCGGCGCGCCCAGTGCCGTGCGGTTGGCGCAGCGGGTTTGGCCGCTTCGGGGCCGCCGAGGGAAAGTACGACGGCGGTGAGCGCAGCGAGTTCCTCGGCGTTCGGCTGCCCCTTGACAACCGAGAGCAGGGGAGCCGCGGGGGCTTCGGCCGGGTCCGGCGTTCCGGTGGCGCTCACAGCGGGATGTTTCCGTGCTTCTTGGCCGGGAGGCTGGCTCGCTTGTCGCGGAGTGCGCGCAGGCCCCGGACAATTTGCAGCCGGGTGTCGGACGGCGCGATGACGGCGTCAACGTAGCCGAGTTCGGCTGCCTGGTAGGGGTTCAGGAGTTCTTCCTCGTACTGCCGGATGACCTCGGCGCGGCGGGCTTCGACGTCGCCGCCGTCCTCGGCCACGGCCGCGAGGTCCCGGCGGTAAAGGATGTTCACGGCGCCCTGGGCCCCCATCACGCCGATCTGCGCGGTGGGCCATGCCAGGTTGAGGTCCGCCCCGAGCTTCTTGGAGCCCATGACGATGTAAGCGCCGCCGTAGGCTTTGCGGGTGATGACGGTCAGCTTGGGTACCGTGGCTTCGGCGTACGCGTACAGCAGCTTGGCGCCGCGGCGGATGATGCCCTGGAACTCCTGGTCCTTGCCCGGGAGGAAGCCCGGCACGTCCACCAGGGTGATGATGGGGATGTTGAAGGCGTCGCAGTTCCGGACGAAGCGGGCGGCTTTCTCGGAGGCGGCAATGTCCAGGGTTCCCGCGAACTGCAGCGGCTGGTTCGCCACGATTCCTACGGTGTGGCCTTCCACCCGGCCGTAGCCGATCATCACGTTCGGGGCGTAGAGGGCCTGCATCTCCAGGAAGTGGCCGTCGTCGACGATCTGCTCAACGACGGCGCGCATGTCGTAGGGCTGGTTCGCAGAGTCGGGGATCAGCGTGTCGAGTGCGGCGTCGTCGTCGTTGACCGCGTTTTCCTGGGCGTGCTCCAGCACCGGGGCTTCGGACAAGTTGTTGGAGGGCAGGAAATCGAGGAGTTCGCGGACGAACTCGATCGCGTCCCCTTCATCCGAGGCGAGGTAAGTGGACGTGCCGGTGGTGGCGTTGTGCTGGCGTGCTCCACCGAGCGTTTCCATGTCCACATCCTCTCCCGTGACGGTCTTGATGACGTCGGGGCCCGTGATGAACATGTGGGACGTCTTGTCCACCATCACCACGTAGTCGGTGAGGGCGGGGGAGTAGGCGGCGCCGCCGGCGGAGGGGCCCATGATGAGGGAGATCTGGGGCACGACGCCGGAAGCGTGAACGTTGTTGCGGAAGATATCCGCGAACATGGCCAGCGAGGCGACGCCTTCCTGGATGCGGGCGCCGCCGCCGTCAAGGATGCCGACCACCGGGCAGCCGTTGCGCAGGGCGAATTCCTGCACCTTGACGATTTTCTCGCCGTTGACCTGGCTCAGCGACCCGCCGTACACGCTGAAGTCCTGGCTGTAGACCGCAACCGGACGGCCGTCCACGGTGCCGTAGCCGGAGACCAGGCCATCGCCGAGGGGCTTCTTCTTTTCCATGCCGAAAGCTGTGGAACGGTGCACGGCAAGGGCGTCGAACTCGACGAAGGAGTCCTCATCCAGCAGCAGGGCAATGCGCTCGCGTGCGGTGTTCTTGCCGCGCGCATGCTGCTTTTCGACGGCCTCGGGGCCGGAGGGCTGTTCGGCACGTGCCTGGCGGTCGCGGAAATCGGCAATCTTTCCCGCTGTCGTTGTCAGATCGTGGCTCATCAAGTATCTCCGGCTCTGTTGCAGATTGGTTCGGTGTCGCTGAGTCTTTGACGGGCCGTGCTCTGGAGGCGCTTAAGTAGCTTCCACACAAAGAACGAACCCTGCTGGCAAGTCTAATGACGGTTTGAGTGCCCGCGACTGTAGGGAACCTACAATTTTCTGCCGTGCCCTCACCCGGACCACTATGTTACTCGCCGGTAACTTATCTGGGTTACAGTGTTTCCATGACTTCGAGCAACGACGCTTTGACCGCGGCCGCCAGCCCCTACCGGGCGTCCGGTTCGCTTCGTGGGAGGACCATCCTGATGTCCGGGGGCAGCCGCGGCATCGGCCTTGCCATCGCACAACGGGCGGCGGCGGACGGCGCCAACATCGTCCTGATGGCCAAAACCGGCGAACCCCACCCCAAACTCGCCGGCACGGTGTTCACTGCCGCGCAGGAGCTGATCGAGGCCGGCGGCGGTGCGCTGCCGCTGGTGGGGGACGTCCGCAACGACCAGGACGTGGCCCGTGCCGTGGCCGAGGCCGTGGACCGGTTCGGCGGCATCGACGTCGTGGTCAACAATGCCTCCGCCATTGACCTGTCCACCACCGATGCCGTGGACATGAAAAAGTACGACCTCATGCAGGACATCAACGTCCGCGGGACCTTCCTGCTCTCCAAGCTCGCGCTGCCGGCGCTGCGTGCGTCCGGCAATGCGCATATCCTCACGCTGTCGCCGCCCCTGAACCTTGATCCGCGCTGGGCCGGCCGGCACCTGGCCTACACCATGGCCAAGTACGGGATGAGCCTGACCACGCTGGGCCTGGCCGAGGAGTTGAAGGATGACAGAATCAGTGTCAACTCGCTGTGGCCCTGCACGCTGATCGACACCGCGGCGATCCGGAACATGCCGCAGGGCGAGGCAATCGTCCAGGCAGCGCGCGGACCACAGATCATGGCCGACGCTGCCCATGCCATCCTGACCGGCAGCAACCTTCCCCCGGGCGGGCAGGCCACCGGCAATTTCTACACGGACGAACAGGTGTTGGCGGCAGCAGGGGTTTCCGATTTCCGCCCCTACAGCCTTGGGGCCCCGGAGGACCGGCTGGCTCCCGACATCTTCCTGTAGCCGCAAGGGCAGGAGGCCGGTGCGGCGGCATTCCCCGGCTCGGTAGGATTTAGCTATGGCTGAAGCGCATATCCCCGGTATCCCGTTGGACAGGTCGGAGCTTGGCGATCAGCGCTTCCTGTCCGCCGCCGGCATCTCCCGGCTGGACGTTGTGGACTCCACCGGCTCCACCAACGCAGACCTTCTCCGCGCGGTCACCGTGGAACCCGCGTCCTGGCCGGACCTTTCCGTGCTGACGGCCGAGTACCAGACCGCCGCCCGGGGGCGCCTGGAACGGCACTGGGAAGCGCCGCCGCTGAGCTCGGTCTCAGTCTCCGTTGTGCTGCGGCCCGTGAACGCCGAGGGCCGTCCCCTTCCCACGCAAAGTTATTCATGGCTCTCGCTGATCGCGGCCCTTGCGCTCCGCGAAACCCTGCTTGAAACGGCGGGCATACCGGCCGAGCTCAAATGGCCCAACGACGTCCTGGTCCGCGGCCGGAAGATTGCCGGTATCCTGGCCCAGATGGGCCCCATGGCGGACGGCTCCGTCCCGCCGGTGGTGCTGGGCACCGGCCTGAACGTCACCCTCCACGAGGACGAACTGCCGGTCCCCACCGCCACCTCGGTGTTCCTCGAGGGAGCGCGGACCACGGACCGGACCCAGCTGCTGAAGAGCTACCTGTCCCACTTTGCCGTGCTCTACCGGAGTTTCTGCAACGCCGACGGCGACCCCACGGCAGGCATGGCAGGCGGCCCGTCCCTGCATAAGCGCGTCGAAGCCGTCATGGTCACGTTGGGGCGGCAGGTACGGGCCCAGCTGCCGGGCGACCACGAGATCATTGGCCACGCGTCCCGCCTGGACGAATACGGCTCGCTGCTGGTGGTGGACAAGGATTCCCGCGAACATGTGGTGACCGCAGGGGACGTGGTGCACCTGCGGCCCTGGAGCGCACCGGAAGACGCCGGCGAAGGCGGTTATGCGTAAGGACCTTGTTCCCGGCGAACAGGTCATCGTCACCACCCGGCCGCAACCCAGGAAGCTGGCCGGGCCAGCCGCCGCTTTCATCTTGGCCCCCGCGGTGGCGGCGTTCGCGTCCGCCTGGATCGTGCGGGGGGAGGCACGGCGCCTGGTTCCGGCACTGGACGCCCGCTGGACCCCCTGGCTGGTGGCGGCCTGCGCCCTGGCTGCTGCGTGGGTGTGGCTGGGCTACTGCCTGCCGCGGCTGATGCGCTGGCACGCCACACGCTATACCCTGACCAGCCGGCGGATGGTGGCCAGGTCCGGCACCTTCAGGAGGCGCGAACAGCAGGTCAACCTCCTCTCAGTCCGCAACCTCACAGTCCATGTGGGCGTGCTTCAACGCCTCCTGCGGTCCGGGAATATATCCTTGGAAACCGGGCATGAGGGCGTAACGACCTTTCGGGACGTGCCGGAGGCCGCCAAATTCCGGGATTTCATCCTCGACGCCATCGGGGAACTGCCCGATGAGCGCCTCCCGCCCGGAGAAGCAGGGGATTACCTTGCCGGAGCAGTGCCGATGGAAATGAGAGAAGGTGGATGGAATGAACGATGAGGCCCAGCAGGAGCTCGTGGATCCCGTCGCGCCGTCCCCCGCCACTGACCCGCACCCTCCTACCGGAGCGATGTCCGCAGAGCGCCTGGCCATGAAAGCCCTCGAGACGCGGCTGCTCGGTGGCGAACGCAAGCTCCGCCGTCGTGAGGTGGCCGCAGGCGCAGGCCTGTCCCTGCTGTCCGCGCGCAAACTCTGGCGCGCCCTCGGGTTCCCGAACTTCGGCGACGAGGACGTTGCCTTCACCGAACGCGACCAGGCGGCACTGTCAACCGTGGTTGACCTGGTCCGCGGCGGAAAGCTGACCGAGGAAGCTGCCATTTCCGTCACCCGCGCCATCGGCCAGATGACGGACCGCATGGTGGTGTGGCAGATCGAAGCCCTGGTGGAGGACCTCGTCCACGAGCAGGGTGTCACCGATGCGGTCGCCCGCAAGCGGCTGGTCAACGAGCTCCCGGCCCTGGTTGATGCCCTCGAGGAAGTGCTGGTCTATTCGTGGCGGCGCCAGCTCAATGCCGGCATCCAGCGGCTGGCCGTCCGGGCCGAAGCCGGACTGCAGGCCAGCGAAGAAGGCCGCGAAGGCGACGAGGACGATGCGCCGTTGCCGCTGGCGCGGGCCGTGGGCTTCGCCGACCTGGTGTCCTACACCAGCCTCTCGCGCCGGATGAACGAGAAGACCCTGGCCCGCCTGGTGCAGCGGTTCGAGAATAAATGCGCCGAGATAATTTCCGTTGGCGGTGGCCGCCTGGTCAAGACCGTGGGCGATGAAGTCCTCTACATCGCCGAGACCCCGGCGGCCGGCGCCGAGATCTCCCTCGCCTTGGCCCAGGCCTTCACGGAGGACGAGATCCTGCCCGAAGCCCGGGTAGCCATGGTGTGGGGCAGGATCCTGTCCCGGCTGGGCGACATCTACGGCCCCACCGTCAACCTCGCAGCGCGGCTCACCACCCTCGCCGATCCCGGTACTGTGCTGGTGGACTCCATGACCGCATCTGCCCTCGAACATGACGAACGGTTCGTCATGGTTCCCCAGCCGCCGGAAAACGTCCGCGGATTCGGCGAAATCAAGCCTGTCCGCCTGACGCGCGGTTTGGGCAAGGGCCTGATCGTCGACTGACCTCTTCCGCACCTGGCCTCATCGGCGGGAGAGTTTGTCCATTTGATAGCTAGACAGGCTATATTTGTTCTGCCCGGCTGCCGCATGCCGGTCGTCGGCCGTCGCCGGATTCAACGGGGGGAACCGTTTCATGAAACTTCGCGGACGAGCGCGGGCAAAAGCCGCTGCTGCACCCCGGCGCCGGCCCATTCTCCAGTCCCGCCTTTTCAGCACCTCCGCCATGGGGCTCGCCCTCGCCGCCCTCGTTGTTGGCGCAGTCGTTTATCCGGGGTTTAAGACCACTGAGGTGGAGTTGAATGACGGTGGTGTGTGGGTGGTGTCGAAGTCTAAGAATGCGGTGGGGCGGTTGAATTATCCGTCGCGTGTGTTGGAT
This sequence comes from Pseudarthrobacter chlorophenolicus, assembly GCF_000962805.1. GTDB lineage: Bacteria > Actinomycetota > Actinomycetes > Actinomycetales > Micrococcaceae > Arthrobacter > Arthrobacter chlorophenolicus_A. The sequence continues at coordinate 100,421 of NZ_JZTW01000007.1, forward strand.
GGTGCGGTGACTCCGGCGTCGTCGACGTTTGATATTTTGCAGGATGCCGGTGAGGTGTTTGTTGATGATGAGTCTGGTTCGACGTTGAATCAGGTGTCGCCGGCGAATATGCGTTTGGGTGGGGATAAGCAGTTGCCGGGGGCTGCGGATGTGAGTTTTGGGTCGTCGGTGTTGTCGGTGACGGATGCGGCGTCGGGCAAGGTGTGGGCGGTGTCGCCGTCGACGGTGAATGGTTTTGATGAGGAAGCGTCGGAGCCGGTGTTGGTGGGTTCTGAGGGTACGGTGTCGGCGGTGGGGGCTGATGATCGTATTTATTCGGCGGATCCGAAGGCCGGGACGGTGACGGTGACCGGTGTTGATGCCAATGGTGTGGTGGTGTCCTCGGATGCTGAGTCGTGGTCTGAGTTGAAGGGTGCGGGGGACCTGCAGATTTCGGTGGTGGGGGACCGGCCGGTGGTGTTGGATGCTGCGGCGGGGAATTTGTTTTTGCCTGGTGGTAAGCGGTTGCAGTTGGCTGATGCGCGGGATGCGAAGTTGCAGCAGGGTGGTCCGGGCAGTGATTTTGTGGCGATTGCGACGCAGAAGGCGTTGTTGAAGCAGCCGTTGGATGGTGGGACGGCGAAGACGGTGTCGTTTGGTGGTGAGGGTGTTCCTGCGGCTCCGGTGCAGTTGGCCGGGTGTGTGCATGCGGCGTGGTCGGGGGCGAATAAGTATGTCCGTGATTGTGTCAATGATGCTGATGATAAGAACGTGGATGTGCCGAAGGCGAGTGCGTCGCCGTCGTATGTGTTTCGGGTGAACCGGGACCTGGTGGTCCTGAATGATGTGAATTCCGGGAATGTGTGGCTGGTGAACCAGAACATGCAGCTGGTCAACAACTGGGACGACGTTGTTCCCCCCAAGGAAACCTCGGACGACGCCGACAAGGACTCCGCCGACGAAGTCCAGCAGACAGTCCTCCCGGACCGCACCAAACCCAACAGCCCGCCCGTCGCCCAGCCGGACAGCTACGGCGTCCGCGCCGGAAAGACCACCATCCTCCCGGTCCTGGATAACGACACGGACCCCGACGGTGACATCCTGACGGTGCGCCAGCCCGACGGGATCCGCCTCGGCGCAGTGTCCACTATTTACGGCAGCACGGGCTTCCAGGTCGCGGTTCCCGCCGACAAGACCGGCAGCGAATCGTTCAAATACACGGTGGACGACGGCCGCGGGCTCTCCGCCACAGCCGAAGTTTCGCTGCGCGTGGTTCCGCTGACGGAAAACAAGGCGCCGGCGCAGAAGCCGAACCGCGACACCACCATGGTGGTCCAGCAGGGCAAATCGGTCACCCGGAACATCCTTACGGACTGGATCGACCCCGACGGCGACGACCTCTACGCCACGTCGGTCTCCAGCCCCGACCCCCTTGACCAGGTCCGCATCCGTCCCGACGGGCAGCTCTCCTTCCAGGACAGCGGCACCTCACCGGGCCGCAAGGTCCTCACCGTGGGCATTTCCGACGGCCAGGCCACCACTGAAGGCCGGATCACGGTCGACGTCCGCCCCGCCGGGGCCCTCCCGCCCATCGCCAACGCAGACCATGTGGTGGCAGTCGCCGGGGCTCCGACCGTCATCGCACCACTCAAGAACGACATCGACCCCCAAGGCGGCGCGCTCCGCCTCGCCCAGGTGACCGCTGACGAGCAGTCCAGGGCAGTCATCGGCGCCGACCAGCAGACGTTCAGCTTCACCTCCGACGTGCCGGGACCGCACTACGTTGAGTACCTGGTAACTAACGGGCCCGCCAGTGCAGTGCAGCTGGTCCGGGTCGACGTCGTTGCCGGCAACGACGCCGGAGCCCCCGTCGCGGTCCGCGACATTGCCCTGCTGCCTACCGGCGGCAGCGTCCTCGTCGATGTGCTCGGCAACGACTCCGATCCCTCCGGCGGTGTCCTGGTGGTCCAGTCGGTGACCGCCGATTCCTCGCTGCCGGTCAGCGTGTCCGTCCTGGACCACTCGGTGGTCCGGATCACGGACCTTCGCGCCGAAGGCCAGCTGACGCTGAAGTACACCATCTCCAACGGCCGGTCTTCAGCGACCGGTGAGATCGCCGTCGTGGTGGTCCCGGCACCGACAAAGCTCCAGGCACCCCAGGCCAAGCCCGACGAAGCAACCGTCCGTGCCGGTGACGTGGTCTCCATCCCGGTGCTCGATAACGACACCGATCCCAACGGCGGCAAGCTGACCCTGGTGCCCGAGCTGGCCCAGGTCCCGGACGAAACCGACGGACGGACCTTCGTGGCCGGAGACCAGCTTCGCTTCATCGCCGGCTCCGAGGCCAAAACCGTCTACGCCATCTACAAAGTCCGCAACGAGTCCGGCCAGGTGGACTCCCAGCAGGTGACCATCCGTATCCTGGCGCGCGACGACGAACGCAACAGCCGCCCCGAACCGCGCAACCTCACCGGCCGCGTGGTGGCGGGCATGACCGTCAAGATCCCCGTGCCCCTGGACGGCATCGACGCCGACGGCGACTCGGTGCAGCTGATGGGAATCGACAAGGCAGCGGGCATGGGCACGGCGACCGTCCGCGACGGCTACCTCGAATACACCGCCGCGGGCGACGCCGCCGGGACGGACACCTTCACCTACCGCGTTCGCGACCGGATTGGCGCAGAGAACACCGGCACCGTCATTGTGGGCGTTGCACCGCCGGAAGCCATCAACCAGAACCCGATTGCCGTGGACGACGCCGTGGATGTCCGGCCGGGCAGGAACGTGGCCGTTGACGCGCTGGCCAATGATTCGGACCCCGACGGCGATCCCATCTCCCTGCTGACCGACGGTTTCGAAGCGCGGCCGGAGCTGAACGTGGAAGTTGCTGACGGCGCCAAGGTGCTCTTCACCGCACCGGCAGTGGAAGGCAACGAGAGCATCCGGTACCGCATCCAGGACGACAAGAAAGCCCAGGCCAGCGCCGTGATCCGGGTCCGGGTCAGCGCGGACGCGGAGCTGAAGCGTCCCATTGCCAAGGACGACAGGGTCACGCTTGCCGAAACCCTGGGTAAGACGGCCATCGACGTACCCGTCCTGAAGAACGACTCCGACCCCGACGGCGTGGCCTCCGAGCTGCAGATCAGCCTTCCGGATGGCAACCCCAACGCCCGCGTGGGCGGCTCAGGGAACGTGGTGGTCAACCTCACGCCCGAAGACCAGCTGATTCCCTACACGGTGACCGATACCGACGGCCTCACCGCAACGGCTGTGATCTGGGTCCCGGGCCAGGGAGCCCAGTACCCCACGCTGTCCAACACCGAAACGGTGGAGGTCATGGCCGGGAAGGAAGTCACCCTGGACCTGGACGACTACGTCAGGGTGCGGGACGGCCGCCGGCCCAGGATCAGCGTTGCCGACTCCGTCAAGGTGCTGGGCGCCGCGCCGGACAACGTGATTGTTGGCGAAGGTGAAGGCCTCCGCTATGCGGCGCGGCCCGGTTACGCGGGGCCGGGCTCCATCACCTTCGAAGTCACCGACGGCTCCGGGCCCGACGATCCCGACGGACTGAAATCGACCCTGGTCATCATGACCAACGTGATCCCGGACCCGGACGAGGCCAACACCCCGCCCACGTTCCGCGGGGCATCCCTGGACATTCCAAAGACGGAAACCGCCACACTGGACCTTGGCCCCCTCGCGGCCGACGTGGACGAGCGGGACCAGGGCAACCTCAAGTTCGCCCTCCAGGGCTCGCCGCCCCCGGGCTTCAGCGCAAGGCTCGACGGCACGGTCCTTAGCGTCAGCGCGGAAAACTCCGTAGGAGTCGGCGTGACGGGCAATATCCAGGCCACCGTGACCGACGGACGCTCACCCGCGGTGACGGCCACCATCCAGGTGCGGCATGTGGCCTCCAACCGCCCCATGCCCGTAGCCAACGACGACGTGGTGGAGAAAGCCAACGCTGGCCGTGCCGAGACGGTCAACGTCCTGGCCAACGACGTCAACCCCTTCAGCGATACGCCGCTGAAGATCGTGGGCACCAGCGTCGAAACCGGTTCGGCCCAGGGCCAGCCCACCATCAACGGGGACTCCATCACCATCACCCCGGCAGACGGGTTCAAGGGCGTCATGGTGGTCCGCTACACGATTGCCGACAAGACCGGTGACCTTTCCCGCCAGGTGGACGGCCGGGTCCGCCTCACTGTGCGCAGTGAACCCGACGCGCCGTCCGCCCCCTCGGCGACCGACGTCCGCAGCCGCACCGCGGTGCTCAAGTGGGCGCCGCCGTCGGACAATGGAGCGCCCATCACCGAGTACACGGTGGTATCCAACAACGGATTCCAGCAGAAGTGCCCCACCACCACGTGCACCCTCTCCGGCCTGACGAACAACGTGAAGTACGTCTTCACCGTCAAGGCAACCAACGAGGTGGGGGAGTCGCAGCCGTCACCGCAGTCGAACGAGATCCGGCCTGACGAGAAGCCCTCCCCGCCTGAAGCACCCAGCGTCAAAGCCGGCGACAAGAACATGGTCATCAACTGGCCCGCTGCCCGGACGGAAGGCTCCCCGGTCAAGCACTACAACCTGGAGATCTCGCCTCCGCCCGCCAACGGCGTCGCCGTCAAGAACGAGGTCGCAGGCCTTAATTACACGTGGACCGGGCTGACCAATGGCGTGAAGTACAAGGTGCGCGCCCAGGCCGTCAACGAGCTGGGCCCCTCCGATTGGGGTACCTATTCAGCCGAAGACAATCCGGCCGGCGTTCCGGCGGCCCCCGCCGCACCCACCTCCTCTGTGGCGTCGTCAGTGGGAACCCAGAACCAGCTGCGGGTGAACTGGGCTGAACCCAACACCAACGGTGACGCCATCAGCGCCTACCACGTCACGATGTCAGGCGGCGGCCGGCCCGCCCAGACGCAGACGATTCCAGGCACGGTCCGCAGCGCCAACTTCACGGCGGACAACTCCGAAGCCGCGTACACCTTCACCGTGCAGGCCGAGAACAAAGCAGGCAAGGGTGCAGTCAGCCCGCCCTCGGCTCCCCGCCGTGCCACAGGAAAGCTTGGGCAGGTTTCCGGCGTCAGCGCCACGCCGGCCAACACCGGCGGTGCCGGCCGGTCGGTCACGGTCGACTTCCGGCGCCTGACGGCAGCCGAACGCAACGGCTCTGCCGAGAACGAGGTCAGTTACAGCTACAACGCCAGCAATGGTGCCAGCGGCCCCATCAGCCCCGGCCAGACCATCGGCGGTTTCGCCAACGGCGCCCAGGTGAGCATCACTGTCATTGCCAATTCCTCCGTGGCCCCGAGCTCCAACGCCAGTGCCCCGGCGTCGGCAACGCCGTACGGATCCCCGGGCACGCCGTCTGCATCAGGACAGGACGGCGGCATCAACGACCAGTCCGTCACCCTGCGCTGGTCCTCGCCGTCCACGACTACGAATGACGTCGCGAGCACCAGGATCAGGATCAACGGCGGCGGCTGGGAGAACGTGGCAGCTTCGGGCAGCCGGACCATCAATACCGGTGGCTGGCAGCAGAGCCGCACCATCGAGGTCCAGACCCTGAATTCCGTGGGGACCGGAAGCGGTATTGCCACTGCCAGGGCGACGTCCGGCAAGCAGGGACTGTGGGAAACCCGGATCAAGACCTCGGATCCCAAGTTCGAGCGCAGCTGCACCTTCACCCGGGGCGGCTCGAACTACCGGCCCACGCCCTACTTCACCTGCGATGGCGTCAGCGGCAACAACCCGCCCTGGTTCTACAAGTCCAGCCAGGACCGCATCATGGTGGCCTGCTACATCGACCAGGACGACAACTGGTCCGGCAACGGCATCATCCGCTGGTGGCGGGTGGAGTCCGGCTCGGCACGCAACGTGGGCCGCTATGTGATCGCCGGGCACACCACGCTTCCGGACCCCGCAGGGCTTGGAGCACCCCCATGCTGACGCGCCAAAATCATGAAGGCGCAGGTCAGCGCCGGGGGCACCGCTACCCATCGCGGACCCTTGCACCGTTGGGTAGGCTTGCGCGGGGAACAGAGAGCCCGGTACCGGGTTTTTGGGGATTTCGGCCGGGGGGCCGCCGCACTACTGAGGGAAGCAAATCGCTGTGACAAGTCTGCTGGGGAAACTTGGGCTCAAACGGCGCCACAAGAAGATCGTCACCGGCACAGCCTTCGCCGCTGCCGTGGCCGTCGTGGCGACCGGTGCCGTGCTCTATCCGGGGTTTAAGACCACTGAGGTGGAGTTGAATGACGGTGGTGTGTGGGTGGTGTCGAAGTCTAAGAATGCGGTGGGGCGGTTGAATTATCCGTCGCGTGTGTTGGATGGTGCGGTGACTCCGGCGTCGTCGACGTTTGATATTTTGCAGGATGCCGGTGAGGTGTTTGTTGATGATGAGTCTGGTTCGACGTTGAATCAGGTGTCGCCGGCGAATATGCGTTTGGGTGGGGATAAGCAGTTGCCGGGGGCTGCGGATGTGAGTTTTGGGTCGTCGGTGTTGTCGGTGACGGATGCGGCGTCGGGCAAGGTGTGGGCGGTGTCGCCGTCGACGGTGAATGGTTTTGATGAGGAAGCGTCGGAGCCGGTGTTGGTGGGTTCTGAGGGTACGGTGTCGGCGGTGGGGGCTGATGATCGTATTTATTCGGCGGATCCGAAGGCCGGGACGGTGACGGTGACCGGTGTTGATGCCAATGGTGTGGTGGTGTCCTCGGATGCTGAGTCGTGGTCTGAGTTGAAGGGTGCGGGGGACCTGCAGATTTCGGTGGTGGGGGACCGGCCGGTGGTGTTGGATGCTGCGGCGGGGAATTTGTTTTTGCCTGGTGGTAAGCGGTTGCAGTTGGCTGATGCGCGGGATGCGAAGTTGCAGCAGGGTGGTCCGGGCAGTGATTTTGTGGCGATTGCGACGCAGAAGGCGTTGTTGAAGCAGCCGTTGGATGGTGGGACGGCGAAGACGGTGTCGTTTGGTGGTGAGGGTGTTCCTGCGGCTCCGGTGCAGTTGGCCGGGTGTGTGCATGCGGCGTGGTCGGGGGCGAATAAGTATGTCCGTGATTGTGTCAATGATGCTGATGATAAGAACGTGGATGTGCCGAAGGCGAGTGCGTCGCCGTCGTATGTGTTTCGGGTGAACCGGGACCTGGTGGTCCTGAATGATGTGAATTCCGGGAATGTGTGGCTGGTGAACCAGAACATGCAGCTGGTCAACAACTGGGACGACGTTGTTCCCCCCAAAAACGAATCCGACGAGCAGGACCAGGAATCCGCGGATATCAACACCATCAACGTGTTGCCGGACCGCACCAAACCGAACCGTCCGCCGGAAACCAAGCCCGACGTCGTCGGCGTCCGTCCGGGCCGCACCACCATCCTGAGCGTCCTGGACAATGATTCCGATCCCGACGGCGACGTCCTCACCGCCGGGCTCCAGGGCAACCCGCCGAAGGCAGGGACGCTGGAGAACATCTACGGCGGCACCGCCTTCCAGATCTCCGTGCCGGCCGACGCCAGGCCAGGCACGGAAACGTTCAGCTACTCGGCGTCCGACGGCCGTGGCCTCTCCGCCACGGGACAGGTCACCCTCAACGTGGTGGGCCCGGACCAGAACAAGCCACCGCAGTTCAAACGCGGCGAGAACACCACCATGCTGGTGGAACAGGGCAAGACCGTGAGCCAGAACATCCTGACGGACTGGGTGGACCCCGACGGCGATGACCTGGTGCTCCTTGACGCCAAGGCCGACAACGAGCAGGACCAGGTGAAGGTCCGCCGCGACGGCCTGCTCACTTTCCAGGACTCCGGCGCCACCTCCGGCAAGAAGAACGTTGAGGTGACCATCTGGGACGGCCGCGACACCGTTACCGGCAAGGTGGTCATCAACGTCCAGCCGCCCGGTGCCCTCGCACCGGTAGTCAACGCTGACCATGTCACAGCCGTAGTGGGCCAGGACCTGGTGATCTCGCCGCTGAAGAATGACGTGGACCCCAACGGCGGCGCGCTCCGCCTCGCCCAGGTGGAAGCGAACGGCCCCGCCGATCTCGGCCCCGTGACAGACGGCGGAACCTTCACTTTCCGCAGCACCACGCCAGGTCCCGTCTACCTCACGTACATCGCCAGCAACGGCCCGCAGAGCAGCCAGGGCCTGATCCGCGTGGATGTGGAGTCCGGTGACGATCCCGGCGACCCCGTTGCCGTACACGACGTCGCCCTCATGCCCACCGGCGGAAGCGTCCTGCTGGACCCGCTGGCCAATGACTCCGACCCCTCCGGCGGGGTCCTGGTGCTGCAATCCGTGAAACTTCCGGAGAACGCCACCGTCTCAGTCAGCGTGATCAACCACAGCGTCCTGCGCATCACGGACATCCTCGGTACCAAGGACCCGATCCTCTTCGAATACACCATGTCCAACGGCAAGAAGTCGGCCACCGGTTCGGTCTCCGTGGTACCCGTCCCGGCACCGGCCGTGGTGGAAGCACCCCAGCCCAAGCCGGACGAGGTCAACGTCCGCGTCAACGACGTCGTTACCATCCCCGTGCTGGACAACGACACGCACCCGCAGGGCCAGGAACTGACCGTCGACCCGGTCCTGCCGCAGGGCGTGGACCCGGTTGACGGCAAGAGTTTCGTCTCGGAGAACACCGTCCGGTTCATCGCCGGCAGCCAGCCAAAGACGGTCCGCGCCATCTACAACGCGGTGGACCCGCAGGGCCAAAAGAGTGCCGCCGCCGTCACCATCCACATCCTCCCGCTGGAAGGCGCGGAGAATTCCCGCCCGCAGCCGCGCAACCTGACGGCCCGCGTGGTGGCAGCCGCGACCGTCCGCATTCCGGTGCCGCTGGACGGCATCGATCCTGACGGCGACTCGGTCCAGCTCACCGGCATCGACAGCACTCCCGCCATGGGTACGGCGACGGTGGGCAGCAACTTCATCGACTTCACGGCTGCAGGTGACGGCGCCGGGACCGATACCTTCCGCTACAAGGTGGTGGACCGGCAGGGTGCCGTCAATACGGGCACCGTAACTGTCGGCATCGCGCCGCGCGGTGAAATCAACCAGAATCCCACTCCCGTGGACGACGAGGTGCGGGTCCGCCCCGGCCGCCAGATCGCCGTCGACGCCACCGGCAACGACACCGATCCCGACGGCGACCAGATCCGCATCCTCACCGACGGCATCGAGGCTGATCCTGCCCTCCAGGCCACCGTCAGCAAGACCAGCGGACGGGTCATCCTGACCGCCCCCAACGAGGCCGGGACGGTCAATGTCCGGTATACCGTGGCCGATGACCGGGACGCCCGGGCGCAGGCCACCATACGCGTGGTGGTGGACCCGGAGGTCCCGCTCAAGGCACCTATCGCCCGCGACGACCGGGTCACGTCCGCCCAGACCATGGGCAAGACCGCCGTGGACGTTCCTGTCCTGAAAAACGACGAAGACCCCGACGGCGTGGGCGAAAACCTGAAGATCAGCACCGAGGCAACCACGGCCCGGCCTGGCGCCGAAGGCAACATGATCGTTGACCTCACCGAGCAGCCGCAGCTCATCCCGTACACCGTGGAGGACGTTGACGGCCAGAAGTCCACCGCCATCATCTGGGTTCCCGGCCTCGGCCAGCAGGTTCCCACTTTGGCAAAGGACGAGGTCCTGGAAGTGGTGGCGGGACAGACCGTCAATGTTGACCTGGACGAATGGGTCAAGGTCCGGGAAGGCCGCTCACCGCGCCTGACGCAGGCGGACCGGATCAAGCTCATCGGAGCCGACGGCAGCGACCCCGTCACCGGTGACGGCACGGGACTGAAGTACACCGCAGGCACTGACTACGTGGGTCCGGGTTCACTGACCTTCGAAGTCACCGACGGCACCGGACCGGACGATCCCGCCGGCCTGAAGTCGACGCTCAGCATCCGCACCAAGGTCCTTCCGGACCCCAACAAGAACAACCCGCCTGAACTCCTGGGCGCGAAGGTCGAGGTGCCCATGGGCGACTCGGCAAGCATCGACCTGGGAAGGCTGACCTCGGACCCCGACGGGGACGACGTGGACAACATGAAGTACGAGCTGGTGGGCGGCGGTGCCGCCGGTTTCAACGCGAGCGTGGACGGCAAGAACCTCAAAGTCTCCGCGGCGGACTCCAGCCGGGCCGGCACCGCCGGTGCCGTTCAGGTCAAGGCCAGGGACCCGCGCGGCCTGGAAGCCACGGCCACGTTCCAGCTGTCCGTGACGGCATCCAACCGGCCCAAACCGGTAGCCAACGACGACGTTGAACCCAACGCCGCCGCCGGCAAGCCCGTCACCATCAACGTTCTGGCCAACGACGCCAACCCGTTCCCCGAGACGGCGCTGAAGATCATTGCCGCGGCTACCGAGACCGGCAGCGGCAACGTTGAAGTGAACGGCGATTCGGTGACGGTCACACCCGCTCCCGGTTTCACCGGGACCATGGTGGTCACCTACACGGTGGAAGACAAGACCCAGGACGCATCGCGGCACGCCACGGCACGCGTCCGGCTGACCGTTAAGGACGCGCCGGCGGCCCCCACCACGCCGCAGGCGCAGAGCGTGGGGGACCGGACGGCACTGCTGACCTGGGCCGCTCCCGCGGACCGCGGTTCACCCATCACCAGTTACACCGTGTACGGCGAGGGCGGGTTCAAGCAGGACTGCCCGGCCAACACCTGCACGCTGAACGGGCTGGTCAACAACACGAAGTACCACTTCCAGGTCACCGCCACCAACGAGTTCGGCGATTCGGACCGTTCGCCGGCTTCGGCCGAGGTACGGCCGGACGTCAAGCCGGACACCCCGCTGGCGCCGTCGCTGAAGTTCGGCGACAAGGAACTGTCCATCAACTGGACTGCTCCTGCCAGCAAGGGCTCGCCGGTGAAGTCCTACGACTTGGAAATCTCGCCGCCGCCCGCGGGGCAGAACGCCCAGATCCAGAACCTGACCGCTGTCAGCTATGTCTGGAAGGGCCTGCAGAACGGCGTGTCCTACAAGGTGCGGGTCCTGGCCCGGAACGACGCCAAGGAACCGTCCGAGTGGAGCCCGTACTCTGCGGCTGAAGTACCTGCCGGCGTGCCGGCGACGCCGGCCGCACCGTCAGCAGTGCAGGCGCAGCCTCTCGGCAGCGAAAGCCAGATGAAAGTTTCTTGGACAGCTCCGAATAACAACGGGGACGCCATTTCCGCTTACACCCTGACCACCCTGCGGGGCGGTGCGGTGGTTGCCACCCAGCCGGTGGCCGGTACCTCGCAAAACGTGACAGTGGATAACTCCGAGGCCAATTACACCTTCACGGTTTCTGCAACCAACAAGGCAGGTACCAGCGCAACCGGGGCTGAGTCGGCGCCGGTGCGGGCTGCCGGGAAGCCCGGGCAGGTCAACAGCGGATCTGTGAAGGCGACCGGAACCAGCGGCCAGCTGGAGGTCACCTTCACTCCGCTGAGTGATGCCCAACGCAACGGATCGACCGCATCCGAGATCACCTACTCGTACAACGCCGATGGCAGGAGCGGGGCGATCAATGCAGGGGGTGGAACTATCGGCGGCATGACCAACGGCAGGGACATCACTGTCACGATCATTGCCCGGTCAACCAAGAACAACATGGCCGGCGACGCTAAAGCCATCGGCAGCGGTAACCCTTACGGACCTCCCAACGCACCGAATGTGGACGGCAGGACATCTGCAAAGGGCGATGGAGATGTCCACTGGACGTGGAATGATCCCGCCACGAACGGACGGGCGCTCAGCCACTACGAGGTCAGTTATGAGGGCGGAGGCTGGATCAACGTAGGCAAGGCCAACCGCTATGACCGAGCCGCCGGAGGCTGGAATCAGTCCCGACAGCTAAAGGTCCGCGCGGTAACTGTGGTGCCAGGTCCGGCCGGCTCCGCAACGTCGAAGTCCGGTGACAACCCGACCCCGCCGCCGCCAACCTCGTGGAGCATCACGGCCACCCCGACCCGCAGCTGCACGGAGCCCCGCAAGGGTACGGACAGCTTTGTGGCCGGCAACCCGTCGCAGTGCAACGGGGCAGGCAAATGGCTGGACGCCGGCGCTCCGGCGGACACGGACAGGTACCAGGTTTGGTACAAGACGTCGAACAACCCGAGCGGCATCTGGTATCACCTCACCAGCGGCATGGCCGCCGGGAACTGGATCCGCTGCGATACGTCCAGCCGCGGCTGCAACCCGCCCGCCGGGATGCCCAACGGCTAGCGCATTACCTCAACGCATAAGGCGGGACCCGGAACATCCGGGTCCCGCCACAGACTGAAACCCACCCTTGGAACTGAGAAGAAGGAAGAACCACCCCATGACGATGACCAGCGAGCAGGCCGCGTGGTTTGCCGATACGTTCGAAAAGCTCGTTGCCAACGTGGGGCAGGCGGTGCTGGGTAAGGAACACGTCATCCGGCTGACCTTCACCGCGATGCTGGCCGAGGGCCACGTCCTGTTCGAGGACGCCCCCGGAACGGGTAAGACCTCCCTGGCACGTGCGCTGGCCGCCACGGTCCAGGGCTCAAACAACCGCATCCAGTTCACCCCTGACCTCCTGCCCTCGGACGTCACCGGCGTGACCATCTACGACCAGAAGACGCAGAAGTTCGAGTTCCACAAGGGCCCGATCTTCAACAACATTGTCCTCGCCGACGAAATCAACCGTGCGTCGCCGAAGACCCAGTCCGCGCTTCTCGAGGTCATGGAAGAATCCCGGGTCACCGTGGACGGCGTCACCTACTCCGCCGGCCGCCCGTTCATGGTGATGGCCACCCAGAACCCGATCGAACAGGCCGGCACCTACCGCCTGCCGGAAGCACAGCTGGACCGCTTCCTGATCAAGACGTCCATCGGGTACCCGGACCACGCGTCCACTGTCCGGCTGCTGGGCGGCTCCAACCTCAAGGACCGTTCCAAGGAACTGTCCGCCGTCATCACCACGCAGGCTGTGGCCGACATGGCCGACCATGCCGCCACCGGACACGTGGACACCGCAGTCCTCGAGTACATCTCCCGGCTGTGCGAGGAAACCCGCAACGCCCCGGAAACCCGGCTGGGCGTCTCGGTCCGCGGCGCCCTCGCCATGGTCCGCGCCGCGAAGGTCTGGGCAGCCTCGCAGGGCCGCAACTTCGTCCTGCCGGACGACATCAAGGAACTCGCCCCGGTGGTGTGGACCCACCGCTTCGTGATGGACCCCGAAGCCGAGTTCTCCGGAGCGACGCCCGAGGCCGTGCTTGCGCGGATCCTCGCAGACGTGGCAGCCCCGCAGCAGCGCACCAACGCCTGATTAGCAGGCCCGGCACGTCCTCCACTTCCAGCAACAACGAAGGCACACATATGTCCACCGGCACCCCGCTGACCCGGCTCACGGAGCGTCTCAAGCAACCCTTCCACCGGGACGGCAGGCCCACCCGCCTGCACCCGTCGGCGGTCTGGGCCGAGGCAAGCTCCACCGCGGGCCTTGCCCTGGCACCGGCCTGGCGCACCGTCCGGAAGACGTGGCTGACCTACGTGTGGCCGGTGCTTTCCGTGGTCAGCGTGCTGGGATGGTCCGTCCTTGCAGCCACCATCCTGCTCTGGTGGGCAGGATCGGCCTACGGCTGGCAGGAAGCGAAGGCCGCCGCCGTGGCGGCCTTCGTCATGTTCCTCATCGCCGTGTGCTTCATCCTGGGCCGTTCCACCTACGGGGTGGTCCTGGACCTGGCACGGACCCGCGTGGCGGTGGGGGACAGCGCCGTGGGAAGCATCGCCGTCACCAACACGTCCAGCCGGCCGCTGCTGCCGGCATCGGTCGAACTGCCCGTGGGCGGCGTCACCGCCGTCTTCCACCTGCCCCGCATGAAGCCCCAGCAGGTCCACGAAGACCTCTTCACCATTCCGACGGCCCGCCGCGCCGTGATCGTGGTGGGTCCGGTCCGTTCCGTCCGTGCCGACCCGCTGCACCTGCTGCGCCGGCAGGTCCTGTGGACCGAGCCAGAGGACCTCTTCGTCCACCCGCGCACGGTGGCGCTGGCGGGCTCAGCCGCCGGGTTCATCCGCGACCTTGAAGGCATGCCCACCACGGAACTGTCCAGCGCCGATGTGTCCTTCCACGCCCTCCGCGATTACGTCCCGGGCGATGACCGGCGGCACATCCACTGGAAGACCACCGCACGGACCAACAAACTGATGGTCCGCCAGTTCGAGGAAACCCGCCGGGCCCACCTCGCCATCGCCCTGTCCATCAACACCGATGAATACGCTTCGGAGGACGAGTTCGAGATGGCCATCTCGGCGGCCGCCTCGATCGGCCGCCAGGCCATCCGCGAGCAGCGCGAGCTGGACGTCCTGACGCAAAAGGGGCCGCTGCGCTGCGAAACCGGCCGCAACATGCTCGATGACATGACCCGGATTGTCGGCACCCCGATGCGCCGCACCGCCGTCGACCTCGCCCGTACTTTGGCAGACACCGTCCCCAACGCCTCCGTGGTGTTCTTCGTGGTGGGCAGCAACGTGACAGCCACCCAGCTTCGTTCCGCCGCAGCGTCCGTTCCGCCGGGCGTCCGCAGCCTCGCCGTCAGGGTCGAGGCAGGGGCCGCGTCCAGCAGGGCCAACATCGCAGATCTCACCGTGCTGACCGTCGGCGACCTCGCCGATCTCGGCATCGTCCTCCGAAAGGCGGCAGCATGACCTCCGCACCTGGCCTCCGCCCCAGAAGCGGATCCGCCCGTAAACCGTTCAGCAGCCAGGGCGGCCCGTTCAGCAACGGGCAGCCGGCCTGGCATTTCGCCCTCGACGCCGGTGCCCTCACCGTCCTCCTGGGGCTGGGACTGCTCGGTTTCGGGCTGAGCTTCGGCGGCGACCCCTACTACCTGCTGTCCGGCTTCGGCGGCATCATCCTGGGCCTGGGCATCGGTGTGCTCAACGCGCACCCGCGCCTCGGACTGCTGGTCACCACGGCGATTGCCTTGGGCGCCTACCTCGTGTTCGGCACCCTGCTGGCCGTTCCGGATGCCGCCATCGCCGGGTTCGTGCCCACGCTGGATTCTCTCCGCACGCTCCTGCTGGGTGTGGTGTTCGCCTGGAAGGACATGCTCACCGTGGGCGTCCCGGTAGGGTCCGCCAACGGCGTGCTGATTGTTCCGTTCCTGAGCTCGATGATCATGGCCCTCGTGGCAGCCGTGCTGACTTGGCGCGTGCGCAGCCCCTACCTCCCTCTGATCCCGGTGCTGCTCCTCTTCGTCACGGGTATAGCGTTCAGCACCAACGCCGCCTTCCTCACGGTTGAGCGCGGCATTGGCCTGACGGTGCTGGGCATCGCCTGGGCAACCTTCCGCCGCGATGCCCTTCGCAGGTCCTCCACCCGGCGGGTCGCCGTCAACAATCCGCAGGCTGACACGGCCACGGCCAGGAAAGCCTCGCTGCGGCGCCTGGGCATGGCCGCCGGCGTGATCGCGGTCAGCGTGGGTGTCACCGCCCTGTCCGCGCCGCTGGTGACTGCCGGAGACGAACGCAAAGTCCTCCGCAACGTGGTGGTTCCGCCGTTCGATCCCAAGGACTACGTCACCCCGCTGGCCAGCTTCCGCACCTACGTCAAGGACAAGAAGGACGACACCCTGTTCGTCGTCAAGGGCCTTCCGCGGGACGGCAGGGTTCGGCTGGGGGCCCTGGACGCCTTCAACGGGACCAACTACAACATGGACCCCAACGGCTCGGGCAACTTCAGCAAAGTGGGCGACGCCGAGTCCATCAACACGCTGGCGGACACCTCGAGCGTGGTCCCCACGAACGATTACTCCATCGACATCAGCATCGAGGACTATCAGGGATACTTCGTCCCCGGCGGCCGGAAGACCACCGGCATCAGCTTCGACCAGGGCGGCTCCCAGGCGGCGTCCGGCCTGTACTTCAATTCCGGCACGGATACCGCCGTTACCACCAACGGACTGAACCGGGGCGACTCCTACAGCGTGCAGGTCTCGGATCCCGTGAAGCTGGAGCATGGCCAGCTGACGCAGTACGACTTTGCGCAGCTCTCGCTTCCTGACCCGCTGGAAGTTCCTCCGGTGGTGGGTTCGCAGGCCAACGACCTGTCAGCCGACGCTCCGACCGCCATCGACCGGGTCCGCCAGATCGAAGCCCACTTCCAGAAGACCGGTGCGTTCAGCAACGGGCTGGTCAGCGAAGGCCAGCTCCCCAGTGTCTCCGGCCACGGCTCGGCGCGCATCCGCAACCTGCTGACAGCCAAGCAGATGCTGGGTGACGACGAACAGTACGCCGTGGCCATGTCCCTGATGCTGCGCCACCTGGGCATCCCGTCCAGGGTGGTGATGGGCTTCTATCCCGATCCCACGAGCCCCGAAAACGGTGCCGGCGAGGTCAAGATCACCGGCAAGAACGTCCACGCCTGGGTGGAAGTCGCGTTCGAACGCGTTGGCTGGGTCAGCTTCGACCCCACTCCGCCCAAGGACAACGTTCCCATCCCGCCGGACCCGGAGAACAAGTCCAAGCCCAAGCCGCAGGTGCTGCAGCCGCCGCCCCCGCCGCAGGAACCGGCGGACCTTCCGCCGGACTCCTCGCCGGACGCGCTGGATGCGGACCAGAAGAAGGACAACCCCTGGCTCTTCTGGGGTGCACTGCTCAGTGCCCTGGGTGTGGCGCTGATCCCGCTGGCCATCCTCGCGTTGCCGCTGCTGCTGGTCGCGCTGTTGAAATCACGGCGCCGGAAGTCGCGATTCAGCGCCGGTGACCCTGCCCAGCGGGTGGGCGGGGGTTGGAGTGAAGTGGTCAGCCTGGCCACCGACATGGGTGCCGCGGTGGACACGAGGGCCACGCGCCGGGAAAGCGCTGCGGTCCTGGCCGAGGCGTTCCCGGGCAGCCAGTCCGCCACCACCACGTTGGCGCGGCGCGCGGACGCCTCGATCTTCGGCGCCGGGCAGCCCAGCGAGGACGAGGTGCGTGAGTACTGGACCATCGTGGACGGGTCGCTGAAGGAAATGACGGCCACGGTGGGCTTCTGGCGCCGCCAGCAAGCACGGTTCTCGCCGCGGTCGCTCCTCTCCGACGCACGGACCGCCTTGAACACGAAGGACAGCGCCGGCAACGGCGGACGCCGGTTCAGACTTCCGGCACTGCCGTTCGGGAACGCCGCGGGCCGCCGTCGTCCGCCTGCCGGGCCGCCTACGGACGGACCCGGCGCGCCACCGGCCGGCACCAGCGCACCTGCACCTGAAGAACCCCCAACGCAAGGACCCAAACCAGAGTGACCCCCAATGCCGAGCGATGCCCGCGCTGCCAGCAGAACATCCGCACGGGCGCCGCTTTCTGCACCTCCTGCGGGGCGCCGCTGCCCAACCGGTCGGCCCGGAGCCTCCGCAACCAGGAGCCGGCACCCGGAACCGGTGCCGGTCCTAACCCCGGCCCCGGCACCTCGCCGTACCCGGAAGCGGAGGTCCGGGCGGCGCCCGTCGCCGCGCACCGGCCGCCGATTCCCGGTACTATCCCGGTAGTACAAATGCCCCAGGCAACTTCTGCCGCGGGCATCGCGAACGCGGCATCGGCGCAGGGGAGAATCGCGGGTCCGGCAGGGGCGTCCGCGCCAGGGGGAGGAACAGGAATGGCAGGAAACCTTCAGCTTGTCCCGGCAACCGCGGGCAAGCGGCTCGGGGCTGCCGTCGTTGACTGGCTGTTCCCGCTGGCAGTCCTGGTGGTGACCTTCGCCATTGGCTTTGCGGGGATCACCCGCACCCGCAGCGGCGGCTTCATTATTTACGACACCGCCTCCCTGGTGCTGTTCGGCGGCATCGGACTGGGCATCACCCTGCTCTACGCTGCGGTGCTGGCAGGCCTCGAAGCCCGGAGGGGCAAAACACCCGGCAACCTCCTGATGGGGATCCGCAGCACCGACAATGACGGCTACGCGCCCGGGGCCGGCGGGGTCTTCGTGCGCGGACTGCTGACCGGTGCCGGCATCCTGCTGACCATCATCGGAGCCGTCCTGGTGGTGGTTTTCAAGTGGTTCGACGCCGCCTTCTTCATCCTGGGGCCGCTGCTCCTGGTGGCGGCCGTCTGGGCCGTTCTCGTAGTGGTCTCCAACACCTGGGACAAGGACGGGCGCCTGCGCGGCTGGCACGACAACGCTGCCAAGACGCTGGTTTTCGACGTCAAGGCCGGCCGTGATCCGATCACCACGGGCGGCATCCAAGGCCCGTACAGCTTCGCGCCGCTGGACCTGCCGCCCGTGCAGCCGGTGCTCTCGCCGGTCGCGGGTGCCCGCGCGCCCCAGGTCATCGCCCCGCAGGCGCCGCCCGGAGCGGCACAGCAGGCACAGGTGCCGACCGCGCCTGGTCAGCAGCCCGCCCAGCACACGCCCGCGGCGCCCGCTGCAGCGCCGGTCCAGCCCCACCCGGCACCGGCCATCCCGCCTGACGGCCGGACCATCCCGGCGCAGACCGTGTCCTACACCTCGCCGTCGTCCTTTGCGCCGCCGGGTACTCCGGCGCCGGACGCGGCTCCCGCACCGTCCGCGGCATGGCAGTCCGGGCAGCCGGGCACGGGACAGCCGTTCGCCGCGCAGCAGTTTCCGGGACAGCCGCACGTTGACGACGACGTCGAACGCACCCAGGTGCGCCCCGGCACCGCCGGCCCGGCGCCTGTCGCCGTGCTGCGGATCAGGCTGGACGACGGCCGCGACTTCCAGCTCGACCGCAGCGTCCTGGTGGGCCGCAACCCCGTGGGCTCCGCGGGTGAACAGCACGCCCAGCTCCTCGCCGTCGACGACCCCGGACGGTCCATCTCGAAGACCCACCTGCACGTCCTGACTGACGGGGCGGGCATCTGGGTGACTGACCGGAACTCCACCAACGGCAGTGCCGTGACCACGCCCGACGGACTCCGCACACCCCTTGCGGCAGGGGTCCCGACTTTCGTTTCCCCAGGTTCCAGCGTCCACTTTGGCGACCGGACCTTTTACCTAGGACAGGCATGAACCAACAGCCCGCCAGTGTTCCCCCCACCACGCAGCCGGGCCCGGGCCTGAGCCTCAACTGCGGCTACGGAACGGACCGGGGACTCCGCCGCGAGCTGAATGAGGATTCCTTCATCGCGTCGGACCCGGTCTTCGCCGTTGCCGACGGCATGGGCGGCCATGAGGCCGGCGAGATTGCCAGCGGCATGTGCGTCAGGACCCTGGCAGCGATTCCGCAGCTGTCCACGGGGGACCGGAGCGTCACGGCCGCGGTCCTGCAGCAGTACCTGCTGCGCGCGGACAACTCCATCAGGGAAGCCACGGGTGCCCGGGCGGGAACCACGCTGACCGGAGCGGTAGTGGTGGAACAGATGGGCATGCCGTACTGGCTGGTCATGAACATCGGCGACTCCCGGACCTACCGCCTCAGCCAGGGCCGGTTCGAGCAGATCAGCGTGGACCACTCGGAAGTCCAGGAACTCGTGGACGCCGGCGAAATCACGCCCCAGCAGGCCACCGTGCATCCCCGCCGCCATGTGGTCACCAGGGCGCTGGGCACCGGGGACGAAACCGAAGCGGACTACTGGCTGCTTCCGGTGGAGGAGGGGGACCGGGTGATGGTCTGCTCCGATGGCCTCACCTCCGAACTGACGGACGAGCACATCCACCGCATCCTCAGCACGGCCGGCCACCCGCAGGACGCCGTTGATGCCCTCATCCAGGCTGCGCTGCGCAGCGGCGGGCGGGACAACATCACGGTGATTGTGGTGGACGCCCGCAACGTCCTGAACGACGCCGGCGCCGCCACTACGGCTCCACGGCGCGACCCGTCCGCTGAAGACGAGGACACATTGCCCCGCGGACAGGCACCGCAGGCCACAACCCAGCCTCTTCCGCAACAGCAGGACAACTCTGAGCAGGAAAACCCTGCGGTGCAGGAAACCCCTGCAGGGCAGGAGAAAGCGGGGCACGAACCCGCTGCAGGCCAGGATCCCGACGACGGCACGGAGGCCCCGCGATGACCGGCACCAGCTACGTCCCCGGCACCTGGCTGGGTATCGTCCGCTCCCATACGGCGGTCATCCTCGGACCCGATACGCCGCCCGCCCTCGCCGATTCCGTGTGGAACCTCATTGCCGGGAAGACCGAAGTCTACGAAGTCCTGCAGGCCATCACCGGCAGCGCGGGCGGCAACCTGTCCCGGATTCCGCCGTTCGCCATCCTGGACTTCGCCGGACCCCTGCGGGTGTTCCTTCGGGGCGGGCTCGAACTCTCTGTCGAAACACCGGAGGGTCCTGCGGAGCTGAACGGCCGCGACGTCACCACCTGGAGCGAACGCAGTTTTGCCGTTCCCGGTGCCTGCACCCTGATGATCCCGGGTGCGGGCGAAACCGGACAGTCCGAGCTCCGGCTGGGGGAGGGCATGGTGCTGCTGCAGGCGATCCGCCTGGGCGCTGATGCCGGGCAGGGCGCGCTGGAAGCTCCAGGTGCTGCTGAGGGTGGGACTGTCCCCGCTGGCGCGGCGGCCGACGCGGCAGCAGTCCTTGCGCCTGAAACCCTGACCGACCCGGACACTGCGGCCGATCCTGCCGTTGCGGACGCCCCGTTGACGGCTGTTGCCGTCGACTCGTCGGGTACTGCTGAAGTCCTTCCAGAGGCTTCCAGTGCCAAGGATGCCGCTGCCGGCCCGGCCGCTGATCCCGGCGCTCCGGACGCCGGAGCTGCGGCACTGCCCGAAACGGCCATCGCGCCGGGCCGTGCGGAGGTTTCCGTCGAGACTGTGTACGCGGTGCTGGACGAGGACGGCGAATATTCCGGTCACTCCGGCGCCCAGCACGCAGGCGCAGGCGATGAGTCGGGCCGCACTGACAATGATCCTGCCGAAAATGATGCGGCAGGCGATGATCCTGCCGCGCACGGCTCCGTTGAAGGCGGGGCAGCGGACAACGTCTCCGGTAACAACGGCAGCCCGGAAGCGGCAGCCGACGGACCGGACCTGGACGGCGACGCGGACAACGCTTCCGGGGCGGCAGTTCCCGCGGCCGCTGACCTGCCTGCGGCCATCGACCTGACCAGCTCCTACGACCACCTGTGGGAGCGTACGG
Source organism: Pseudarthrobacter chlorophenolicus (assembly GCF_000962805.1). GTDB lineage: Bacteria > Actinomycetota > Actinomycetes > Actinomycetales > Micrococcaceae > Arthrobacter > Arthrobacter chlorophenolicus_A. The sequence goes on from NZ_JZTW01000007.1 coordinate 121,452, forward strand.
TCATGCGGAACATCGAGGACGCTGCGGTCCGCGAAGAACCGGCCGAGGACGATCACGGGGCAGCGCCGGCCATTGAGGCCGCAGCCCCGCAGGCTGCCATCGATGCCGAATCTGAAGAACAGCAGGCACTGGAACAACCGCTGCTGCACGACGGAGCCGGCACCCCTGAAGTCCAGGACGGTGCAGGCCTTCCTCCGGCCGCAGCACCCAAACCGGCCACCGGCCTGCTCATCGAGTCGGTGCCGTGGCGGACCGGGGGAGCGGGGAACGCGCAAGCACCTGCCCCGGAGCCGTTCACCCCGGCACCAGCTTCGACCGTGACTCCGCCTGCAGCGCCACCGGCGTTCGGAGCGCCCACCCCGGCACCGCAGCCGGGAACCGCCAGCTACCCTGCGGCGCCCGGGGCGGGGCCATCGGCCAGCGACTTTGACGATGACCATGACGGCCAGACGGTCATGAAAAGCAGCCTCCCCACCGGCCAGCAGGCAGCCGCCACGCCGGGCGGGCCGGCCACGGACGGTCCAGCTCCGGTCAGCGGTCCGCTGGTGTTGGCCCGGGTGTGCCCGCAGGGCCACGCCAACCCGCCCATCCGCTCGGCCTGCACCGAGTGCGGGGCGTCCCTGCCCCAGGACGCCGTCCAGGTGGGCCGCCCCCGCCTGGGCCGGATGCGCCTGTCCACCGGAGAACTGCTGGACCTTGACCAATCCCTGGTGATCGGCCGGCAGCCATCGGTGTCCCGGGTCCAGGGCGGCGGCATGCCACGCCTGGTCCAGGTGCCCAGCCCCGGCGGCGACATCTCAAGGTCCCACGTGGAGGTCCGGCTGGAAGGCTGGCACGTCATGCTCTGCGACCTTAAGGCAACCAACGGCACAGTCCTGGTGCGGGAGGGGCAGCCCCCGCGGCGCCTGGCCCAGAACGAGATGGCCATCCTGCTGGACGGTGACATCGCCGAGCTGGGCGACAACATCTCGCTGCGTTTTGAGGAGATTCCTTGAGTTCCAAACGGCCCGTAGCGCCGCCGCCCCGCATCCCGGGGTTCACTTACATCAGCCTGCTCGGTTCCGGCGGGTTCTCCGACGTCTACCTTTACGAGCAGGACCGGCCGCGCCGGAAAGTCGCCGTCAAGGTGCTGCTCTCGGACCTGAAGACCGAGGGCGCCCGCCGCCGCTTCGAGTCCGAAGCCAACCTGATGGCCCAGCTGTCCTCCCACCCCTACATCGTCACCATCTTCGAAGCGGAAGTGACGGAGGGCGGGCACTCGTACCTGGCCATGGAATACTGCTCACGGCCCAGCCTGGACGTGCGGTACCGCCGCCAGCGGTTCAGCGTGGACGAGGTGCTGGCCGTCGGCATCCAGGTGGCTTCCGCCGTCGAAACGGCGCACCGGGCCGGCATCGCCCACCGCGACATCAAGCCCGCCAACATCCTGGTGACGGACTACAACCGCCCTGCCCTGACCGACTTCGGCATCTCCGGCACCCTCGCCGGTGACGGCGACGACGACTCCGGCATGTCCATCCCGTGGTCGCCGCCCGAACAGTTCCGGGACGGCAGCGTGGACGGCGTCATGGTGGACGTGTGGGCGCTCGGTGCCACGCTCTACACGCTCCTGGCCGGCCGCTCACCCTTCGTGATGCCCGGCGCGGACAACTCCCAGCGCGAGCTGATCAACCGCATCAGCAACACCGCGCTGCCGCGCCTGGGCCGCGCGGACGTACCCGAATCCCTGGAGCTGGCCCTTGCCACCGCCATGGCCAAATCGCCCCAGTCACGGTATTCCTCCGCCCACGCGTTCGCCCTTGCCCTGCAGCGCATCCAAGCGGAGCTGAACCTGTCCGTCACCCCCTTCGAGGTCCTCGAAGAACCGCAGCAGGATGAGAACCACCCGGACGAGGGAACCGAGGAGACCCGGGTCCGGAGTATCGCGTCGATCGACCCGGAGCGCACCGGCAGCGCCCCCACCTTCCCGGCACGCACGTGGCCGCAGGCTCCTGGCTCCGGGGCAGGAGGCGCCGGTACCGGAAACACAACGGCGGGGCCGGGCAGCCAAACCGGTGCGCCGCCGTCGCGCTTCACCGCCCCTGCCGCCGGAACCTGGCCGCCCGCCACCGCGGAAGGACGGAATGCGGCCACGCAGGCCCGCCTCCCCGGGAGCAACTTCGGCAAGGCGGCAACGGACGACGACGGCCCGCACGAATGGTCCCAGTCCACCGTCCTGCGCGGCAGCGGCGGCGGCCAGCCCAATTACGGGGCGCCGGTCCACGGCGCCGAGGACGCACACACCAGTTCCGCCGACGCCACCGTGCACCGGCCCGCGCCTGGTGACCGGCCGGCCGAAGGGCCCGGGGAAGCACCGGAACAGGACCACGGCAAACGGAACCTGTGGCTCGCCATAGCCGGCGGCACCATCCTGGCCCTTGCCGCGGTGGTGGGGATCGTGGCGGCCAACTCCGGCGGCGGGACGCCCAAGGCAGTGGAAACCCAGCAGGCGTCCAAGCCGCCTGCGGACGCCCTGGATAACGGAACCGTCCCCGACGTCGAGGGGCTGGCCGGGGCTGCCGGCAGTGACGGCAACGTGGCGTTCACCTGGAAGAACCCGCAGCCCAAGGACGGCGACAGCTACAAATGGCGCGTCTACACCATCGGCGGTGGCGGCGAGTTCCAGTCAGTGGCGCAGCCGCCGGTCCAGGTCAAGGCAAACCCCTCCGGGCAGACCTGCGTCCAGGTGATGATTGTCCGCACCGACGGCGCGTTCTCCCCGCTGGAACAGGGTTCCATCGCCTGCACGGGCTCATGACGGCCGGCACGCTTGCCTGCCCGTCCGTTCTGCCGGCGGGCACGCCGGCCGTATTAATACTTACGCTCTTGAGGAGGCACAGAATATGGGGGATCTAGCAATAGATTTCTGTGGTGAATGGTACGAGCCCTCGGATGAGGACGTCTTCAACATCGGCCGCGAGGGCGACCTTGAAGTGGACGACAATCCGTACCTGCACCGGCAGTTCCTGCAGGTCGCCCGCTACGACGGCATCTGGTGGCTCAGCAACGTGGGCGGCATGCTGTCCGCCACGGTGGCGGACGCGTCCGGCGGGATGCAGGCCTGGCTGGCGCCGGGCGCCCGGATCCCGCTGGTCTTCAGCCACACCAACATCATCTTCACGGCCGGGCCCACCACCTACGAGTTCGCCGTCCACCTGAGGACCCCGTCCTTCCGGCAGGAAGCCAGGGACGGTGACAGCAGTGGCGACACCACCATCGGCCCGGTGGTGTTCACCGACTCCCAGAAGGCACTGATCGTGGCCCTGGCGGAGCCCATGCTGCGGCGCGAGGGCACGGGCTTCAGCGCCATCCCGTCGTCCGCTGCCGCCGCAAAGACCCTGGGCTGGGCGCTGACCAGGTTCAACCGCAAACTTGACAACGTCTGCGACAAGCTCGACCGCGTGGGCGTGGTGGGCCTGCGCGGCGGCGGCGGCAAGCTCGCCACCAACCGGCGTGCCCGCTTGGTGGAGCACGCCGTCACCTCCCACCTGGTGACCCCCGATGACCTGTACCTGCTGGAAAAGATGAGGGGTGTGGACGAAGGATGAGGATCCGGCTGACACTCCGCCGGGACCCGGCGGAAACCAAGGACCTGGCCGTCACCGTGGACGGGCTGGCCACAGTGGCGGACATTGCCACGGTCCTGTGGGCCGCGGACCCGGACCGGAAGGGACGCCCCGCACCGGACAACCTGTCCCTCCGTATCGATGAGGCCTTCGTTGGCGGCGGCATCAGCGGCAACGTCCTGGCCAGGGAAGACAACCTCCTGGAGTCAGGCCTGCGGCCTGGTTCGGTGGTTTCGCTGGCCCAGGTCAGCGAGCAGTTCCATGAGGCCGGTGCCGGGCGCGGTCCTGCCGCGGCCACCCTTCGGGTGTTGTCCGGGCCCGACGTCGGCAAGGAATTTTCGCTGCCCACCGGCACCAGCTACATCGGCCGGGACCGGGACGTGGACATCCGGCTGACCGACCCCCTGACCTCCAAGCGGCATGCCCGCATCACCGTGGCCGAGGGCGTCGAAATCGTGGACACCAACTCCGCCAACGGCCTGCTCATGGATGGCCTGCCGGTGACCCGTGCACGGCTTAACTCGTCCGACACCGTCACCCTGGGCGACACCACCGTCACGGTGGTGCCGCTGGGCCACAACCGGGCGGCAGCACCGACGTCGCCCCTGGTGGACTTCAACCGTTCACCCCGGGTGGTTCCGCGGTTCGAGGAACCCAAGCGGGTGGTCCCGTCCGGACCCAAGCGGCCCGAGGACCACCCCTTCCCCTACATCATGCTGATAGCGCCGCTGATGATGGGCGGGGTCATCTTTGCGGTCACCCGCAACCCGCTGTCCGTGATCTTCATGATGATGATGCCGCTGTTCATTATTGGCCACTACGTGGACCAGAAGATGCGCAACAGGAAGCAGCAGAAGGAAGGCCATAAGCACTTCCGTGCGTCGATGGCCGCCTTCCGCGAGGACATCACCGAGCTGCAGAAGGTGGAGCGTGCCGTCCGGCTGCAGGAGGCACCGTCCGTCAGTGACACCGTGGACGCCATCTACAAGCTCGGCCCGCTGTTGTGGACGCACCGCCCCGAGCACAAAACCTTCCTGGGGCTGCGGTTCGGGCTGGGCACCGCACCGTCCCGTGTCAGGCTCGAAGAACCGTCCAATAACGACACCGAGGTGCAGTACGCCCGCGAAATCCAGGACTGCCTGAAACAGTTCCGGGAAATCGAAGGCGTCCCCATCGTCTCGCAGCTGCGCACCTCCGGTTCCCTGGGCATCGCCGGCGCCCGTGGCCTGGTGGATGACGTGGCCCGCGGCATCGTCCTGCAGCTGGTGGGCCTCCACTCGCCCGCCGAAGTGGTCCTCACGGCCATCACTTCGGCGCAGTCACGGGAGCGTTGGGACTGGCTGCAGTGGCTGCCGCACGTCGGCTCCGGCCACAGCCCACTGTCCGGAGACCACCTGGCCGCAGGGTCCGCCGGCGGCTCCTCGCTGCTGGCCAGGCTTGAAGACCTGCTCGACGCGCGGGAGGCCGCCGTCAAGCGGCAGGCGCCCGAGCTGCGCCAGGAGATGGACCCCGCTAAGCACGAACTCGAAGCACCCGTGCTGCCCACGGTGCTGCTGATCGTTGAGGACGACGCGCCGGTGGACCGCGGGCGCCTCACCCGGCTCGCCGAACGGGGACCGGACTCGGGCGTACACGTCATGTGGGTGGCCACCGATATCCAGGCCCTCCCGGCTGCCTGCCGGGACTTCATGGTGGTGGACGGCGATCACGGCACCACCACCGGCCAGGTCCGCCTGGGCAGGCACACCTACCCTGTGAGCTGTGAAAGCGTCGACGCCGAGCTGGCCGGCCAGCTGGCCCGCATGCTCGCACCGGTGGTGGACGTGGGCAAGCCCGTCAACGATGACTCCGACCTTCCCCGCGCCGTTTCCTACGCCACGCTGATCGGCAAGGACTTCCTGGACAACCCGCAGGCGGTGGCCGAACGCTGGTCGGAGAACAACTCCGTGCACTCCTCCGCGGTGGCCAACCGCAAGGACAACGGCACGCTCCGCGCCCTGGTGGGATCCAAGGGCGTCGAGCCGCTGTACCTGGACCTGAAGAACGAAGGGCCGCACGCCCTGGTGGGCGGTACCACCGGTGCCGGTAAATCGGAGTTCCTGCAGTCCTGGGTGATGGGCATGGCATCCGCCTACAGCCCGGACCGGGTCAGCTTCCTGTTCGTGGACTACAAGGGCGGTGCAGCCTTCGCCGACTGCATCAACCTGCCGCACACCGTAGGTCTGGTCACGGACCTGTCCCCGCACCTGGTGCGGCGGGCCCTGACGTCGCTTCGCGCGGAACTCCACTACCGCGAGCAGCTGCTTAACCGGAAGAAGGCAAAGGACCTGCTGGCCCTGCAGCGCGAAGCCGATCCCGAGGCGCCGCCGTACCTCATCATCATCGTTGACGAATTCGCGGCGCTCGCCAACGAAGTTCCAGAGTTCGTTGACGGCGTGGTGGATGTGGCCGCCCGTGGCCGTTCCCTCGGCCTGCACCTCATCCTGGCCACCCAGCGCCCGGCCGGAGTCATCAAGGACAGCCTGCGCGCCAACACCAACCTGCGCGTGGCGCTGCGCATGGCGGACGAGGATGACGCCACGGACATCCTGGGAGTCCCGGACGCAGCGTATTTCGATCCGGGCATCCCGGGCCGCGGAGCCGCGAAGACCGGTCCCGGCAGGATCCAGGGTTTCCAGACCGGCTACGCCGGCGGATGGACCACCGAGAAGCCGCAGCGGCCGCAGATCGACATCGTGGAGATGGCCTTCGGATCGGGTTCAAGCTGGGAGGCGCCGGCGCCGGAAAAGCCTGTCGCGGCCGAACCTGCAGGTCCCAACGACATCGCCCGGATGACCGCCAACATCGTGCGGGCGGCAGACGTCCTTGCCATCGCCCCGCCCCGAAAGCCATGGCTGGACGAGCTTGCCAAGACCTACGATTTCTCCAAGCTGCCCAATCCCCGCACGGACGAGCAGCTGCTCCTGGGTGTGGCCGATGACCCTGCGCGCCAGGACCAGCCCACCGTGTTCTATGAACCGGACCGGGACGGCAACATGGCCATCTACGGTACGGGCGGCTCGGGCAAATCCGCCGCGCTGCGCGGTATTGCCATCGCCGCGGCGGTAACGCCCCGCGGCGGCCCCGTGCACGTGTATGGCATCGACTGCGGCTCGTCAGGCCTGCGGATGCTCGAAGAGCTGCCGCATGTGGGCGAGGTCATCAACGGCGACGACGTCGAACGGGTGGGGAGGCTTTTGCGCCTCCTGCGCGACATCGCCGAACAGCGTTCCGCCCGCTTCGCCGAGGTCCGGGCGTCCACCATCGTCGAGTACCGCAGGCTCGCCAACCGGCCGGACGAAAAGAGGATCTTCGTCCTGGTGGATGGCATGTCCGCGTTCCGCGAAGCCTACGAACACAGCCGCCTGTCCGGGCTGTGGGACATCTTCCTCCAGCTGGCCACCGACGGCCGGACCCTCGGAATCCACCTGGTGGTCTCCGGCGACCGCCCCAACGCCGTCCCGGCCTCGCTGCTCGCCTCCATCCAGCGGCGCCTGGTGCTGCGCATGTCCTCCGAGGACGACTACATCTCGATGGATGTTCCCCGGGACGTCCTCGGCGCCACGTCCCCGCCGGGACGCGGGCTGCTGGACGGACTGGAAGTCCAGCTTGCCGTACTGGGTGGGAACTCCAACCTGGCGCTGCAGGCACGCGAAGTCCACAAGCTCAGCGAAGCCATGCTCCGCCAGGGCCTGGACACCGCCCCCGGCATCGAGCGGCTCCCGGACCAGGTGGACCTGGACGTCCTTCCCGTCGGCAGTCCGGAACTGCCCGTCATCGGCGTCGACGATGAGACACTCCAGCCCGCCGAGATCATGGCCCGCGGACCGCTGCTGGTGGGCGGCCCTCCGGGCGCCGGCCGGACCGTGGCGTTGGTCACCCTCGCCTATGCCCTCCGCCGCTCCAACCCGGAGGCGGAACTGATCTACATCGGTGCCCGGCGTTCCGCCGTTGCCTCGCTGCCGCTGTGGAACCGCTCAGTGGTGGGTCCGGATGACCTGGCCGAAGTAGTGGAGGATCTGGTGGAGCATTCCTCCGGCAACCCCGGACGGCTGGCCATCTTCATCGAGGGCCTGACGGAGTTCACCGACACCATGGCCGAATCCGGCATGGCGCAGCTGGTCACGGCCTCCATCAAGGCTGATCAGTGGGTGGTGGGCGAATCCGAGTCGTCCACCTGGTCCTCGGCCTGGCAGCTCGCCCAGCCGTTCAAGTCCGGCCGCCGGGGCCTGCTGCTCAACCCCGGCGACATCGAAGGCGACAGCCTGCTCAACACCTCGCTTGGACGGATCAGCCCTGAATTCATCCCCGGCCGCGGGTACATTGTGGGCCGCGGAAAGGCCCGGAAAATCCAGGTGGCGCTGCCGCCGGAAAACCGGGACTGAAACACTTAGCACAGGAGGGCCGCACAATCGATGGATTTGCGGCCCTCCGGCGCGTTGTAGAAGACTGGACAGGCTCCAAAAAGCCGCAGTGGGGGGACTGCGGGCCCTGAAAGGTAACAATGCCCCCCTCTTCTCCGGCGCTCCGCGCAGTCCTCGCCACGGCGTCCGCAGCCGTCCTGGCCGCCTCGATAACCCTCCCCGCCGGAGGCGCCGCTTTGGCGGATTCACCTGAACCCACGGGATCGGCAACCGCCACCACGGCGCCCGGCTGTGAAGATGACTGCAGCCAGGAACCCACCAGCCCAGCCACAGAGCCCGTCCGGCCCACCAGGACGAAGCCGGCCGACCGGCCGGGCTCGCCCACGCCGGCTTCTCCCGCCCCGCAGCCGGTGCTGCCGACCACGCCTGCCCCCACCTCCACGGGTTCCGTTGCGCCGCCGCCGGCCACCAGCCGCCCCGCCGCAACAGGTGGCCCGGGTGCCGACGGCACGAACCCGGGCGGGCAGGCCTCCGAACCGGCAACGTCCGCAGGCCCTGGCGACGCAACCACCAGCCCGGGCGGCACCGCGCCCGCGTCCGGTGCGCCGTCGTCGGACTCCGGCTGGGACACGCCGGTGACCACATCCGTCAAGGCAACCCAGGCCGCAGCAGTGTCCCGCGCGGAGATGTCCGGGCGCGGCGGCCCGGACCTTCCCGCTGTGGCCGCGGGCGTCCTGCTGGTGGGTGCCGGCGGCGGTGCGTTCACCTGGTGGATCAGGAACCGGCCGCGCACCCACTGACACCGCTGGCTGCCTTACCGGTAGGGCAAGATAGGTCTGTGAGCACAGGAGAAGGCACCGCAGAACAGACCGCCACCGGGACCCCCGAGCAGAACGGACGTGGGAGCACCCCGTCCGATGCCATCCGGGAGGAATACGAGAACCTGTCGGACCTCATCAGGAAATACCGGTTCGCGTACTACCAGGACGACGCACCCCTGGTGTCCGACGCTGAGTTCGACACCCTGTTCCGCCGCCTGGAGGAGATCGAGGCGCTGCATCCGGAACTGGTGGCCAATGATTCGCCCACCCAGGAAGTGGGCGGCGAGGCCTCGGCAGCCTTCGCCGCCGTCGAACACCTCCAGCGGATGTACAGCCTTGAGGACGTCTTCTCCATCGAGGAACTCGAAGCCTGGCTCAACCGGGCCGAAGCCAGCATCGCCAAGTTGGGGGACGGCACCGCACAGGCTTCCTGGCTGACCGAACTCAAGATCGACGGACTCGCCGTCAACCTGCTTTACCGCGACGGAAAACTGGTCCGGGCCGCCACCCGCGGCGACGGCACCACGGGTGAGGACATCACCCACAACGTCCTCACCATCAAGGAGATCCCGCAGCAGCTGAGCGGGGAAGGCTACCCGGCGGAAGTGGAAGTCCGCGGCGAGGTGTTCATCCCCTCCAAGGCGTTCGCCGAATTCAACGAAGCCCTGATCGAAGCGGGCAAGGCCCCGCTGGCCAACCCCCGGAACGCAGCGGCAGGCTCGCTCCGGCAGAAGGACCCGGCAGAAACCGCCAAGCGGCCGCTGAAGATGTTCGTCCACGGCATCGGCGCCCGTGAAGGACTCGAAGCCCGCAGCCAGTCCGAAACCTACGCCCTGCTCAAGGAATGGGGCCTGCCCGTCAGCCCGTATTTCGAAGTGCTGGAGGCCCGCGCCGACGTCCTGGGGTTCATCAGCAAGTACGGCGAGCAGCGCCACAAACTGCTCCACGAAATCGACGGCATCGTCATCAAGGTGGACGACTTCGCCACCCAGCGGGCACTCGGCTACACCACCCGCGTGCCGCGCTGGGCTGTGGCGTACAAGTACCCGCCGGAGGAAGTGCACACCAAGCTGCTGGACATCCAGGTCAACGTGGGCCGCACCGGCAGGGTGACCCCCTTCGGCATGATGGAACCGGTCAAGGTGGCCGGCTCCACGGTGGAGATGGCCACCCTGCACAACCAGGATGTGGTCAAGGCCAAGGGCGTTAAGATCGGCGACATCGTGGTCCTCCGCAAGGCCGGTGACGTCATCCCCGAAATCGTGGGGCCCGTCCTGGCCCTGCGCGACCAGCAGGATCCGCCCGTCCGCGACTTCGTGATGCCCACCGAATGCCCCGCGTGCGGCACGCCGCTGGCGCCGGCCAAGGAAGGGGACGTGGACATCCGCTGCCCCAACGGGAAGTCCTGCCCGTCCCAGCTCCGTGAGCGGGTCTTCCACCTCGCCGGACGCGGCGGGTTCGACATTGAAGCGCTGGGCTGGGAAGCCGCGATCGCGCTGACGCAGCCCGCGGAGCCGGACGTGCCGCCGCTGACATCGGAGGCCGCCCTGTTCGATCTCACGCGGGAAGACCTTGCCGACGTGAAGATCCGGCGCGAGAAACGCTCCAAGGGGGTTGCCACCGGCGAGTACGAGCTGGTGCCCTACTTCTACAGCAAGGGCACGGCCAAGTCCCCGTCCAAGCCCACCGCCAGCACCGAGAAGCTGTTCAAGGAACTGGACAAGGCCAAGAGCCAGCCGCTGTGGCGGGTGCTGGTGGCACTGTCCATCCGCCATGTGGGACCCCGCGCCTCGCGCGCACTCGCCCAGGCCTTCGGCACCATGGACGGGATCCGGGCAGCCTCGGAGGAGGACCTGGCCCACGTGGACGGGGTGGGACCCACCATCGCTGCCGCGTTGAAGGAATGGTTCACCGAGGACTGGCACCGCGAGATCGTGGACCGCTGGGCTGCCGCCGGCGTCCGGATGGAGGATGAACGGGACGAGTCCACACCCCGCACCCTCGAAGGGCTCACCGTGGTGGTGACCGGCTCGCTGCCCAACTTCAGCCGCGACGAAGCCAAGGAAGCCATCCTGGTCCGCGGCGGCAAGGCCTCCGGGTCCGTCTCGAAGAACACCAGCTACGTGGTGGCCGGAGAAAGCGCCGGCACCAAGCTGGACAAAGCCGAACAGCTGGGTATCCGTGTGCTCGACGAGGACGGCTTCCGGCTGCTGCTCGACGGCGGCCCCGCCGCGGTGGGGGACACCGCGGAAGTCGACGGCGACGACGCCTCGGAGGAGAGCGCCGCGCCGGCGGAAGAAAACGCAGCAGCAGTGGAGGAGGAGGCATGACCGGGCCGGAGGAATTGCTGGACGTCGCGAAGGAGGCAGCCCGGGCAGGTGCCCGGGTCCTGTCCGGACGCAACGGCGAAACACTGGGCGTCAGCAACAAGGGGGCGGCCGGCGACTGGGTCACCGCCTTCGACCTTGCAGCAGAGAACGCTGTGCGTGAGGTCATCACGGCCGCCCGCCCGGGGGACAGCATCACCGGTGAAGAGCACGGGACTACGCGCCCTGCGAACCCCACCGGCTACCGCTGGTCCATCGACCCGCTGGACGGCACCACCAACTTCATCCGGAACATCGTCTACTACGCCACCTCCGTGGCAGTGGCCGATGCCGACGGCGCCTGGCTGGCCGGCGTCGTCAACGCACCCGCCCTGGGCCGCGTCTACTACGCTGCCCGCGGCGCCGGCGCCTGGCTGGAGGAAGGCGGCCGGACCACCCGGCTGGACGGTCCGGTGCCTGGCCGGAAGGGCCAGATCCTGGCCACGGGCTTCAGCTACGACCCCGCGGTCCGGTCCCAGCAGGCCACCCACTTCGCCGAACTGGCCGACGGCTTCGCCGACGTCCGCCGGCTCGGCTCGGCGGCGCTGGACCTCTGCATGGTGGCCGACGGGACGCACGACGCCTACGGCGAACGGGGCCTGAACGAGCACGACTTCTCGGCCGGCGCCCTCATCGCCGAGGAAGCCGGGTGCTGGGTACGGCGTCCGCGGCTCACCAGTCCGCTGGACGGCGGCCCTTCAGACCAGGAACGGCTGGACGCCTGGACCTGTGCTGCCGGCCTGGAGCTTTCGGGCAGGTTCCCGCTCTGACCGCGGCACCCGGTTCCGGCGGCATGCCCGGACTGGGCGGCATGCGCAGAGTGATAGATCAATCACGGAAAACGCTGTTTCAGTCCGCCGGCGCGCCCGGCAGCACTACCATTGACGGGTGCATCCGCAGATAACCATCCGCAGCGCCGTCGAATCCGATTACGACGCCGTTGCCCGCATCACCCGCGACTCCTACCTGGCCGCCGGCTACTTCGAGGACGCCGCACACCCTTACATGGTCAAGGTCCAGGACGTCGCGGACCGCGCCGGCCAGGCCACCATCTGGGTCGCCGAACGCGGGGGAGCGGTGGTGGGATCGGTAACCCTGGCGCTGGCCGGCGAGCCCTATGCGGACATCGCCCTGCAGGATGAGCTGGAATTCCGGATGTTGGTGGTGGACCCCGCCGTGCAGCGCAGCGGCGCCGGCCGGGCCATGGTGGAGGCCATCATCGAACACGCCCGGTCCCTCCCGGGCATCAACGCAGTAGCCCTCACCACGGGCCAGACCTGGGAAAGCGCCCACGGCCTCTACCGCACCACCGGCTTCCGCAGGGTCCCGGAACGTGACTGGCTGGTTCCCGGAACCGACATAAAGCTGCTGGTTTACCGGCTGGACCTTTAGCCGCCCTACAGTGGTGCCAGCCCGCATTCCATTGTTGAAAGGCACCACTATGCGCAAAACCTACGGCACCGGTTCCGTCTGGGAACAGTCACTTGGATACTCCCGCGCCGTCCAGGTGGACAACACCCTGTACATCTCGGCCACCGCGGCAAGCGGCGAGAACGGGATTGTGGGCGAAGACTTCTACACCCAGACGCAGTTCATCCTGCAGAAGCTGGGCGATGTCCTCGCCGATGCCGGGTTCGGTTATGAGGACGTGGTCCAGTCCAAGCTGTACCTGACGGACATCAGCCAGTGGGAAGACGCCGGCCGCGCCCACGGCGAGGTCTTCGGCGAGATCCGCCCCACCTTGTCCCTGGTGCACGTTCTGCCGTTCCTCGACCCCAAGATGCTGGTCGAAATCGAACTGGTGGCCCAGAAAAGCGCCTGAGCTGCCCTAACGGTCTGCCGGCGTCAGGCCGCCGGCAGACCGTAGCGGTGCTCCGGCCTGCCGGTGGTCCCGTACCGGAGCTGGATGTCGACTGCGCCATCGTCGGCAAGCGATGACAGGTACCGTTGCGCCGTGGCCCGCGAAACGCCCACCCGCGCCGCGACCTCCGCGGCGGAGTACTGCTGGCCCGGTTCCAGCGAATCCAGCACCGCCGCCTCGGTGGCGGAGCGCGGTTTTGCCGACGGTGTGACGTCGCCCGGGATGAGTGACCTCTTGGCCCGTTCTAAAGACTCCTGGTCCAGTGCCCCGGGCTGGGCGAGCAGCCGCCGGTACCTCGCGTAGGACCGGAGCTGCTGTGACAGCGCATCTGCCGTGAACGGCTTCAGCAGGTAACCCAGGGCGCCGCGGCGGAAGGCCACCCGGACGGATGCAGAGTCTGACGCAGCGCTGAGCATCACGGTGTCCACGTCCAGCTGCTGCAGCAGGTCCAGCCCTGAGGCGTCCGGCAAGTAGACGTCCAGCAACACCAGGTCCGGCCGGAGGCTGTGGATGGCCTGCAATGCCAATGATGCGGTCCCCACGGGGGCAAGCGCCAGGAACCCGGCCACCGAGTCCACGTAGGCGGCGTGCAGCTTGGCGACGTGGAAGTCGTCGTCCACGATCAGCACCCGGAAGTCGTCAGCCATTCTGGTCCTTTCCCTCATCGGAAGTCCGGGCGGCGGCGCCCGCTGTGGTGTGCGGCAGGGTTGCCATGAATACGGCGCCGGGGCCCCCGCTGCTGCCGCGGTCCAGCACCGTGACGTCCCCGCCCCGGCGGCGCGCCAGTTGCCGGGCGAGGGCCAGCCCGAAGCCCTGCCCGCCGCCGCTGCGGTTGTTCCTGTTGAGTGAGCCCGTGGCGGTGGTGAACCCTTCGGCGAACACCGCCTCCGTGTCCGTTCCCTCTGCCAGCCCGTCGCCCGAGTCGGCCACCACGACGTGCAGCGTGCCGCCGTCGTCGGCCGGCTCGTCCAGCACCTCAAGCTCCACCCATTTCTCCGCTGCGGCGCCGGCCACAGCCGCGTTTACCGCGTTGTCGATCAGGTTGCCCAGCACCGTGGTGACGTCCTGCGCCTCGGTCACCTGGCCCCGGACCAGGGTCTCCGGACCGATCCGCAGGGACACTCCCCGCTCGTCGGCCTCCACGCCCTTGGCGCCCACGAAGGCCTGCAGGTAGGGGTCCTGGAGCAGTTCGGCCTGCTCGACGGGGAACTTCAGCGGCCCGGTGGCGGCCAGGGTGGCGAGGTAGTCGCGGGCTTGCCGGTGCTGGCCGATGCTCATGAACCCGGCCAGCGTATGCAGCTGGTTGGCGAATTCGTGCCGCTGGGCGCGGAGCGCGGTGGACATGGTGCCTACGGCGTCCAGCTGCCGGGTGAGTTCCTGCAGTTCGGTGCGGTCCCGGAGCATCACCACCCAGCCCAGGTCCTCGCGCCCGTGCAGGGCCTTTCGGGCATTGGCCACCAGCACCCGTCCGCCGGCAACCAGCTCCACCGCATCGGCGGCCGGCCGGTCCGGGCTGGTCAGGGAGGCCAGCTGGTCCGGTACCGGGGCGTCTTCCCAGCGCGTGCCAGCCAGGTCCGGCAGCCCCAGCATGCGCTGCGCCGCGGCGTTGAAGACGCTCACCCGGCCGTCCGCGGAAACGCCGATGACGCCGTCGTCCACGCCCTGGAGCACGGCCACCTGGTCGTGGACCAGCGTGCTGATCTCCTCCGGTTCCAGCCCCAAGGTGAGCCGCTGCAGCCTCCGCCGCAACAGGAACGAGCCCAGGATGCCGGCCAGCAGTGCGCCGGCGGCGGTCAGCGCCACGGGTCCGATGTCCCGGGCCACGCTCTGGCCCACCGTTTCCATCGAGTAGCCGACGCTGACCTCGCCCACCACGGTGGAGTTGTCCGCAGCGTAGACCGGAACCTTAGCCCCTGCCGATGCCCCCAGAGTTCCGGTGTTTCGGGTGGTGACTTCCTGTCCGGCCAGGGCCTCGGACGGATCCGTGCTGACCTTCTCGCCGAGCCGCTGGGGGTCCGGATGGGCCAGGCGGATGCCCTCTTCATCGGTAATCACTACGAACAGCGCTCCGGTGCGGGTGCGCGCCGCTTCGGCGGAAAACTGCAGGGGACCGGACGCCAGCTCGGACGCCGGGGGAGTGCCCTGTTCACCGCTGATGGCCAACACATCTGCGCGCACCTCGGGGTCAGAGGCCACCGTGCGTGCCAGGGTCAGGGCCTGGTTTTCCGCCTCACTGCCCACCCGGTCGTAGGTGAGCCAGGTATGGACGGCGGCGCTGAGCAGAACCACCAAAAGCACCACACCCAGTTGCAGCAGGAGCGTCTGGGTGGAAAACCGCAGCGGCGGGCGCGGCACGGAGCGCTGCATGATCCTCCTTGACTGGCACGGGCCGGATGGCTTCCTGGTTACGGCGTCATCAGTGCGGGTCCTTCAGGGCGGGACCGCGTGAGCACAATGAGCAAAATGCTCCCAATAAGCAGTATGCCAATCAATTGAGCCAAAGGCACGGCCGTGACGTCCGCCACCCTACAGTCTGTAGCACGCATCACAACGCTGTGGTGCCGTTCACAAGAAGGAGCCGGCTGTGCTGGTAATACTTGGATTCGCCATGATCGCGGTGTTCATGGTGCTGATCATGACGAAGAAGTTGACGCCAGTACTGGCGCTGATCATCGTCCCCACCGTTTTTGGCCTTTTCGCGGGTGCCGGCCTCGGCATCGGTGACATGGTCCTGGACTCGATGAAGTCCATGACCTCCACAGCAGCCCTGCTGATGTTCGCCATCATCTACTTCGGCCTGATGATCGACGTCGGGCTGTTCGACCCGCTGGTGAAATTCATCCTTCGCAAGCTGGGCAACGACCCCGCCAAGGTTGTCTTGGGCACCGCCCTGCTGGCCGCCGCGGTATCCCTGGACGGTGACGGCTCCACCACCTTCATCCTCACCACCGCCGCCATGCTGCCGATCTACCTGCGCCTGAAGATGAGCCCCGTGGTCCTCACCTGCGTTGCCGGCCTCGCCAACGGCACCATGAACATCGTCCCCTGGGGCGGTCCCACGGCCCGCGCCGCCACCGCCCTGAAGATCGACGTCAACGATGTCTTCGTGCCCATGATCCCGTCGCTGATCGGCGGCATCGTTGTGGTCCTCGCCTTCGCCTGGATCCTTGGCCTGCAGGAGCGCAACCGCCTCCGCAGCACCCAGCCCGAGATCTGGGGCGTGCCCGATACCGCGGCAGAGTTCGACGGCGGCGCTCCCGCCGGCTCGGCTGCCGGTTCCGGCGCGGGCCGTGGACGCAAGGGCAACACCCCCGGCGGGGCGGCCCCCGCAGGTTCCGGCGACGGCTCGGTAGCTGTCCTCGAACGCACCGAAACCCTCGTGGACGACCACGACACCGCCATGGCAGACACCGCACTGGACCCCAACCGCAGCACCTTGCGCCCCAAGCTGTTCTGGTTCAACCTGGGCCTGACCGTGGCCGTCATGGCCATGCTCATCGCGGACCTCGTGCCGCTGCCTTACGTCTTCATGGTGGGCTCCGCCATTGCCCTCCTGGTCAACTTCCCCAAGGTCAAGGACCAGGGCGCCCAGCTCGTTGCACACTCTTCCTCGATCGTGGCCGTGGTCAGCATGGTCATGGCAGCATCCGTCCTCACCGGCGTGCTGACCGGCACCGGCATGGTGGAAGCCATGTCCGCGTGGCTGGTGCAGATCATCCCGTCCAGCATGGGCCCGCTGATGGCAGTCATCACCGGCCTGCTCAGCATCCCCATGACGTTCTTCATGAGCAACGACGCTTTCTACTTCGGCGTCCTGCCGGTCCTGAGCGAGACCGCCGCGCACTACGGCATCGGCGCCGCCGAAATGGCCCGGGCCTCCATCACCGGCCAGCCGTTCCACATGCAGAGCCCGCTGGTGCCGGCCATCCTGCTGCTGGTGTCCCTCGCCAAGGTTGACCTGGGCGACCACCACAAGAAGGTCCTGTGGCGTGCCGCCGTGGTGTCCCTGGTCATGCTGGGAATCGGCATGCTGACCGGAGCCATCGGGATCGGCTAGTCTGTTGCTGCCTGCGGCTGGCCCTCCGGGGCCGGCCAACGGCAGCGAAAGGTGCCCGTCTGACGCCCGCTGGGGGCCGTCAGACGGGCATCTGTGTTTCCCCACTAGAATGGATCGGAAACCAATCCGAACTTTGCAGGGGAGATCCATGGCTGCGATCAACCGTGACGATGTTGCGCACCTCGCGCGGCTCGCTCACATCGAGATGAGTGCCCAAGAGCTGGACAGGATGGCCGGAGAACTCGCCGTCATCGTTGATTCGGTCAAGTCCGTCAGCGAAGCCGCCGGAGACGACGTCCCGGCCACCTCGCACCCCATTCCGCTGACGAACGTCTTCCGCGAGGACGTAGTGGGGCACACGTTCAGCGCCGAGCAGGCACTGTCCGGAGCTCCGGACTCGGACGACAACCGTTTCAAGGTCCCGGCAATCCTGGATGAGGCATAAACCATGAGTGAACAGAACACCACTGCCGAAGGCCTGATCCGCCTGTCCGCAGCAGATCTTGCCGAGAAGCTCCGCGCCGGCGAGGTCACCGCCGTCGAGGTTACCCAGGCCCACCTGGACCGTATCGCTGCCGTGGACGGCGGCGAACGGGGCGTGAACGCGTACCTGCACGTTAACGCGGAGGAAGCGCTCGCCGTCGCTGCCGAGGTGGACGCCATCCGCGCCGCCGGTGGAGCTGAAGCCGAGGCCCTGCACTACCTGGCCGGCGTTCCCATCGCCGTTAAAGACCTGATCGTCACGGTCGGCCAACCCACCACTGCCGGTTCAAAGATCCTTGAGGGCTGGCACAGCCCCTATGACGCCACCGTCGTGGAGCGCCTGCGCGCCGCGAGGATGCCCATCCTGGGCAAGACCAACCTCGACGAGTTCGCCATGGGGTCCTCCACCGAGCACTCAGCCTACGGACCCACCCGCAACCCCTGGGACCTGGACCGGATCCCCGGCGGGTCGGGCGGCGGTTCCGCGGCCGCCGTTGCCGCGTTCGAAGCTCCGCTCGCCCTGGGCACGGACACCGGCGGCTCCATCCGCCAGCCCGGCGCCGTCACCGGCACGGTGGGCGTGAAGCCCACGTACGGCAGCGTCTCCCGCTACGGCGCCATCGCCATGGCGTCCTCGCTGGACCAGATCGGCCCCGTGACCCGCACCGTCCTGGACTCCGCCCTGCTGCACCAGGTCATCGGCGGCCACGATCCCCGCGACTCCACCTCGCTGCCCGAGCCCCTGGCGGACCTCGTGGCCGCCGCAAAGACCGGCAACGTCGAAGGCCTGCGGATCGGCATCATCAAGGAACTGCACGGCGAGGGTTACCAGGCCGGCGTCGAAAACCGCTTCAACGAATCCCTTCAGCTGCTCAAGGAAGCCGGCGCGGAAATCGTCGAGGTCTCCTGCCCCAACTTCCAGTACGCCCTGGGCGCCTACTACCTGATCATGCCGTCGGAGGCCTCCTCCAACCTGGCCAAGTTCGACGGCGTCCGGTACGGCCTGCGCGTCCTCCCCGAAGAGGGCCCCATGACCATCGAACGCGTCATGGGTGCCACCCGCGCCGCAGGCTTCGGCGACGAGGTCAAGCGCCGCATCATCCTGGGCACCTACGCCCTGTCCGCCGGCTACTACGACGCCTACTACGGTTCGGCCCAGAAGGTCCGCACCCTGGTCCAGCGCGATTTCGAGGCCGCGTTCGCCAAGGCAGACGTCCTCATCTCGCCCACGGCCCCCACCACGGCCTTCCGCCTTGGCGAAAAACTGGACGATCCCCTGGCCATGTACCTCAACGACGTCGCCACCATCCCGGCCAACCTGGCCGGCGTTCCCGGACTGTCCCTGCCGGGCGGCCTCGCGGACGAGGACGGACTGCCCGTAGGCATCCAGCTGCTGGCCCCGGCCCGCGAAGACGCCCGTCTCTACCGGGTGGGTGCCGTGCTGGAATCGCTGCTTGAAGCCAAGTGGGGCGGCCCGCTCCTGGCCCAGGCCCCCGACCTCGCCGCTGCGCAGGCCCTTGAAGCCCAGGAGGCAAAATAATGAGCACCGACACCATCCTGAGCTTCGAAGAGGCCATGGAGAAGTACGATCCCGTCCTGGGGTTTGAGGTCCACGTGGAGCTCAACACCAAGACCAAGATGTTCTCCTCGGCACCCAACGTCTTCGGTGACGAGCCGAACACCAACGTCAACGAGGTGGATCTGGGGATGCCCGGCGTCCTGCCGGTGGTCAACAAGACGGCCATCGAATCGTCCATCAAGATTGGCCTCGCGCTGAACTGCAAGATCGCCGAATACTGCCGCTTCTCCCGGAAGCAGTACTTCTACCCGGACACCCCCAAGAACTTCCAGACCTCGCAGTACGACGAACCCATCGCGTACGACGGCTACCTGGACGTGGAACTTGAGGACGGCACCGTCTTCCGGGTGGAAATTGAACGCGCCCACATGGAGGAGGACGCCGGCAAGCTGACCCACATGGGCGGTGCCACCGGCCGGATCCAGGGTGCCGATTTCTCCCTGGTGGACTACAACCGTGCCGGCGTGCCGCTGGTGGAGATCGTCACCAAGCCGATCGAGGGCGCCGGCTCCCGCGCACCGGAGCTGGCCAAGGCCTACGTTGCGGCCGTCCGCGAGATCGTGAAGAACCTCGGCGTGTCCGACGCAAAGATGGAACGCGGCAACGTCCGCTGCGACGCCAACGTCTCGCTCCGCCCGCACGGCCGCGAGCGCTTCGGCATCCGGTCCGAAACCAAGAACGTCAACTCGCTGCGCGCCGTCGAACACGCCGTCCGCTACGAGATCCAGCGCCACGCTGCCGTCCTGGACTCCGGTGAGCCCGTGATCCAGGAAACCCGGCACTGGCACGAGGACACCCGCACCACCACCTCCGGCCGCGCCAAGTCCGACGCCGACGACTACCGCTACTTCCCTGAGCCGGACCTGGTTCCTGTAGTCGCATCCCGCGAATGGGTGGAGGAACTCCGCGCCACCCTGCCCGAGCCGCCGGCCGAGCGCCGTAAGCGACTCAAGGCCGACTGGGGCTACTCGGACCTGGAATTCCGCGACGTCGTGAACGCCGGTGTCCTGGACGAGATCGAGGAGACCATCGCCGCCGGCGCCACGGCTTCCGTGGCCCGCAAGTGGTGGATGGGCGAGATCGTGGGCCGCGCCAAGGCGGCCGACGTCGATCCCGGCCAGCTCGGCGTCCAGCCCGCCACCATCGTGGAACTGAGCAAGATGGTGGAAGCGGGCAAGATCAACAACAAGATGGCTTCCCAGGTCCTCGACGGCGTGCTCGCCGGCGAAGGCACCCCGGAGGAGATCGTCGAGAAGCGCGGCCTCGCCGTCGTGTCCGACGACGGGGCCCTCCTGGAGGCCATCGACGCCGCCCTTGCAGCGCAGCCCGATGTCGCGGAGAAGATCCGCGGCGGCAAGGTGCAGGCCATCGGTGCGATCGTCGGCGGCGTTATGAAGGCCACCCGTGGCCAGGCCGACGCCGGCCGCGTCCGGGAGCTCATCCTGGAGAAGCTCGGCGTCACCGCCTGACACCCCCACCCAACTGGGTCGCAGTTAATGTCGTTTTGAGCCTTCAGAACGACATCTACTGCGACCCGGTTGGGCTTTAAGGACCTTCTCGGGGACCGCCGGAGAATGCCCATACCCACAGTCACCCAGTAGTCCTACACTGGAGCGGTCGGGGCACTGGCGTCCCGACCCGCAGGCGGAAGGACGTGGCGGCGATGGCAGCGCAATACCCGGGAACACGGAAAGCCCTGATCGTGGGTGCAGTGGCCCTGTCGCTGAGCGGGGCCGGTGCAGCGCTGGCCTGGTCCGCAGACCCGCCCTCAGCCACTCCATCGCCAACCCCGTCAGCCTCACCGTCAACGCCGGGCCAGGACGGCAGGCAGGCCAAACCCGACAAATCCCAACGCGCCCAGTTCCAGCACGGCGAGAGCATCGTGAAAAAGGCGGACGGAACCTTTCAGACGGTCATTGAGCAGCGGGGCACCGTGGAGGCCGTCAGCGGCACGTCCGTCACCGTCAGGAGCGAGGACGGCTTTACCCAGGCTTACACAATCAATGCGGACACCAGGGTCGCCAAAAACGGCACCATCGCGGACATCGCTGTCGGCGACGTGGTCCGGATCTCCGGGATCAAGGACGGCGGCCAGGTTACTGCCCAGCGGATCACCGAGGGCGGCGGCGACCGTCCGGGTCCAGGCCTGGGCCGCGGCCACGGACACGGCGGAAACGGCAACGGACACGGCAGGGGGCACGGCCAGGGCCAGGGAGCCCCATCTGGCTCGGGCGCCTGATCCGCGCCGCTGCGCCTGTCAGCCCTGCTTCACCAGGCCCGCCATGATGTCCTGCAGCGCCTCGCAGACCGTCATCACCGACCGCCGCTTCAGGTTTTCCGGGCGCGCCAGCAGGTCGATCCGCCTGCGGGTGCTGATTCCCTTCAGCGGACGCAGCACGATGTCCGGGTGCAGGACGGGGCCGGCGGTGTACCGGGGGAGCAGGCCAATCACGCCGCCGGCGGCCACCAGCGCCGCGACGGTGGAGTAGTCATTGATGCGGTGCACGATGTTCGGTTCCTGGCTGGAGACGGCCGCGACGGCGGACAGGACGTCGGCGGGGGAGTACCCGGAGTGGCTGGTCACCCAGGCCTCGCCGCCGACGTCGTCCGCTGTGACCGCGGCCTTGTCAGCAAGGGGATGCGCGGCCGGCAGGGCCACATCCAGGGGTTCGTGCAGCAGCGGCACCACCGTCACGCGTTCGGTGGGCCAGCCAGGGCTGTGGTCCATCCGATGTGCCAGGACGAGGTCGTACCGGGCGGTCAGTGCCAGAAAATCCTGCTGCGCCACGTCCTCGTCGGACAGTTCGAGCTGGGGCTGCCCCGGGCCTTCCAGGACCCGCGCGAGCGTGGCGAACACGGCCTGGCCGGCGCTGTGGAAGCCGCTGACGGTGACGCGGCCGCCGCTCGAACCGTGGTAGCTGCCGATCGCCGCCCGGGCGTCGGCCATGGCACTGACGACGGCGGCCCCGGCATCCGCGAGCACCTGGCCTGCGTCCGTCAGCACCAGGTTCCGCCCCTCCTTGCGCGTGAGTGGAACATCCACGGAACGCTGCAGGAGCGCCAATTGCTGGGAGACTGCGGACGGGGTGACCATGAGGGTATCGGCCACGGCCTTGACGCTGCCCAGGGCTCCGAGCTCGCGGAGGATTTCAAGCTGGTGGATCTCCATCCGATCAGTCTACGCATTAGTAATTGCTACATCGTCGATTGAGAAGATTCTCATTGTGCTAAAGCGTTGGCAGGGCTGTAATGGGGACAGGCAGGATCCTGCCGAGCACGTGACGAAGAAGCGAGGAAGCCGATGAAGGCTCTGTACAAGGCGGGCCCGCAGGCCGGCTTCGAGCTGGTTGACCGCCCCGAACCCGAAGCCGGGCCGGCCGATGTGAAGATCCGGGTGATGACCACGGGGATCTGCGGGACCGATCTACACATCCAGTCCTGGGACGCCTGGGCACAGGGCATGATCGAAGCCCCGCTCATTGCCGGGCACGAGTTCTATGGCGAAGTGGTGGAGGTGGGCGCCGACGTCCGCGACGTCAGGGTAGGGGACAGAGTCTCCGGCGAGGGCCACATCGTCTGCGGGATCTGCCGCAACTGCCGCGCCGGCCGCCGCCAGATGTGCATCCACACCGTCAGCGTCGGCGTGCAGCGTGACGGAGCCTTTGCCGAGTATGTCGTCATACCCGAGACCAACGTCTGGGTCCACCACGATCCTTCGGTCACCCCCGAACTCGGTGCGATCTTCGATCCCTTCGGCAACGCCGTGCACACCGCGCTCAGCTTCCCGCTGGTGGGCGAGGACGTCCTCATCACCGGAGCCGGGCCCATCGGACTCATGGCCATCGCCGTCGCCCGCCACGCCGGGGCCCGCAAGATCGCCATCACCGATGTCTCCAAGCCGCGCCTAGAACTGGCTGCCAAGCTAGGTGCGGACCTCACCATCGACGTTTCCGCCACCCGCGTCCGGGATGCCCAGCGCGAACTGGGAATGCGCGAAGGGTTCGACATCGGCATGGAAATGTCCGGCCACCCTTCCGCCCTCCCGGAAATGATCGACAACATGAACCACGGCGGCCGGATCGCCATGCTGGGCCTGCCCAGCCAGGACATCACCATCGACTGGGGCAAGGTGGTCACCCACATGCTGACGCTCAAGGGCATCTACGGCCGGGAGATGTACGAAACCTGGTACGCCATGAGCGCCATGCTGTCCTCCAACCCCGTCCTGCACGCCGGCATCTCCGCCGTGGTCACGGACACCCTCCCTGCCACAGACTGGGAGAAGGGCTTCGAAATCGCCCGCAGCGGCAGCGGCGGCAAAGTTGTCCTCGACTGGACCCGATTCTAAGGAAACCCATGTATACCTCCCTCAAGGACCAGCTCCGCGACGAACTGGAAGAGATCCGCACGGCAGGGCTTTTCAAGAACGAGCGCAGCATCAGCTCGCCCCAGTCCAGCCACATCACCGCAGGCAGGATCGGCGGCCCCGGCGCGGACGTCCTGAATTTCTGCGCCAACAACTACCTCGGCCTGGCGGACCACCCGGACATCATCGGCGCCGCCAAGCACGCCATGGATGAACGCGGCTTCGGCATGGCCAGCGTGCGCTTCATCTGCGGCACCCAGGACCTGCACCTGGAGCTTGAATCCCGCGTCTCGCGGTTCCTGGGCACCGAGGACACCATCCTGTTCTCCAGCTGCTTCGATGCCAACGGCGGGGTGTTCGAATCCCTCTTCGGCCCCGAGGACGCCATCATTTCCGATGCCCTGAACCACGCGTCGATCATCGACGGCATCCGGCTCTGCAAGGCGCAGCGGTACCGCTACGCCAACCAGGACATGGCGGACCTCGAGGCCAAGCTGGCGGAAGCGAAGGACGCCCGCCGCCGCATCATCGTCACCGACGGCGTGTTCTCCATGGACGGATTCCTCGCCCCGCTGGAAGCCATCTGCGACCTCGCCGAAAAGTACGGCGCGCTGGTGATGGTGGACGATTCGCACGCCGTGGGCTTCATGGGTGGCACCGGCGCCGGAACGCCCGAGCACGCCGGAGTCTCCCACCGGGTGGACATCTACACCGGGACTTTCGGCAAGGCGCTGGGCGGCGCGTCCGGCGGCTACGTGTCAGGCCGTTCCGAAATCGTGGCCATGCTCCGGCAGAAGGCCCGCCCCTACCTGTTCTCCAACTCCCTTGCCCCGGCCATCGTCGCCGCCACCATCAAGGCACTGGACCTGGTGGAAAACTCGGCGGACCTCCGGAGCAGGCTCTTCGAGAATGCTGCCCTCTTCCGCCGCCGGATGACCGAGGAAGGATTCGACCTCCTTCCGGGCGAGCACGCCATTGTCCCGGTCATGTTCGGCGACGCCGTCCTGGCCGCCAAGATGGCCGACCGGATGCTCCAGCACGGCGTCTTCGTCACCGCGTTCAGCTTCCCCGTGGTGCCGCGCGGCGCCGCGCGGATCAGGGTCCAGCTCTCGGCCGCACATTCAGCGGAGGACGTCGAAACGTGCGTCCGCGCGTTCGTCGCCAGCCGCGCGGAAACAGCCGGCTAAGGGCGCCTGCATCTACCGGCTACCGGACGGCGATATCTCTGCAAGGATGATGGCATGGCAGCTCATTACGATGTCCTGATCGTCGGCGGCGGCATCGCCGGCCTGTCCCTCGCTTCGGCGTTGGCAGGAAAGTGCAATGTGGCCCTGGTGGAGGCGGAGCAGGAATTGGCGTACCACACGTCCTCCCGCTCCGCCCGCCAGCTCATCCCCAGTTATGGCCCACCGGTGGTGCAGGAGCTGACCGCCCGGACCCTGGAGCTGATGGCCGCCCGCGACGCCGAACTGCCCGAGCCGGTCCTGACACCGCGCAGCTTCATGCTCATCGGCACTGAGGAGCAGGTGCAGGCGGAGGCCAGCGGCTCCATGCGGCCCATCACCCATGCCGAAGCGCTGCAGCTGTGCCCGGCACTGGTCCCCGAATCCTTTGCCGCGGCCGGGCTGGATGACGGATCCTTTGGCAGCAACGCACCGCTGCTGCTGGAGGACCACCGACGGCGGGCCGTGGAGGCCGGCGCGGACATCATTACCGGAGCCAGGGTGCATTCCGCCCAGCAACTCGGCTCAGGCTGGCAGGTAGGTGCCGGTGCCGAGGGTTTCGAAGCCAGGGTGCTGGTGAACGCGGCGGGAGCCTGGGCCGACGAACTCGCCGTTATCAGCGGCGTGGAGAAGCTCGGCCTCCAGCCGTACCGGCGCACCGCGGCGATTGCCGCCGTCGAGCGCCCCCTTCCGGAGGGCAGCCCCATGGTGGCGGCAGCGGACAATTCCTTCTACTTCCGGCGCGAAGGCGACGACGTACTCATCTCCCCGTCGGAACACGTGCCCAGCGGGCCGGAGGACGCCCGGCCCCGGCCGGGCGACGTGGAGCGGCTGGTGGAGCGGCTGAACGCGGTGACCACCCTGGGTATCACCGGCGTCCGCAAGGCCTGGACGGGGCTCCGTACCGAGGCGGCCGACGGCGTCCCGGTAGCAGGATTCGACGCAGAGGCACCCGGCTTCTACTGGCTGGCGGGGCAGGGCGGCTACGGCTTCCAGACCTCGGCCGCCATTGCCGAACTGGCCGCGGGCCAGATCCTGGGCGGTACGCCGGGTGGTCGGGCAGGCGCAAGTCCGGAATCCCGGACAGCGCAGGCGCTCGCGGCCACGCGCTGGTCCATCCGGCGTTGAAGAATGAGAGCATGAGCCTCCTAATCACCAACATCGCCGAGCTGATGACCCAGGACCTGGAGCGCCGGGTCCTGAAGGATGCCGCGGTGGTGATCGAGGGCGAACGCATTGCCTGGATTGGACCGGCGTTGAGCGCTCCAGCCGCTGACGACGCCGTCGACGCCGGGCGGCGCGCCCTGCTGCCCGGCTGGGTGGACTCCCATACGCACCTGCTGTTCGCAGGGGACCGGACGGCAGAGTTCGAGGCGCGGATGGCCGGGGAATCGTATTCGGCCGGCGGGATTGCGGTAACCGTGGACGCCACCCGGGACACCTCCGATTTCGATCTCACCCGGCTGGCCCTGGGCAGGGTGGCCGAGGCCGTATCCCAGGGCACCACGTACCTGGAAACCAAGACCGGCTACGGCCTCGACGTGGAGCAGGAGGCCCGCAGCGCCCGGATTGCCTCCACTGCCGCGGACCAGGCCACCTACCTCGGCGCCCACCTGGTACCTGCCGGCCAGGACGCCGACGAGTACACCGACCTGGTGTGCGGGCCGATGCTCTCGGCGGTCCGGCCGTATGTGCAGTGGGCGGACGTCTTCTGCGAAAAGGGCGCCTTTACCGAGGACCAGTCCCGCCGCGTGCTGCAGGCCTGCAGGGAAGCCGGGCTGGGCCTCCGGGTTCACGGCAACCAGCTCGGCGAAGGGCCGGGCGTCCGGTTGGCAGTTGAACTGGGTGCCGCGAGCGTGGACCACGTCAACTACCTCGCGGGCGCCGACGTCGAGGCCCTTGCCGGAACCTGGTCCGGCTGGGACCTGGCTTCCGGGACGGGGGTGCGCGGGACTGTGGCCACCTGCCTGCCGGCGTGCGACCTGTCCACCCGCCAGCCGCTGGCCCCCGCCCGCGCCCTCCTGGACGCCGGCGTCCAGGTGGCCCTTGCCTCCAACTGCAATCCTGGAACGTCCTACACCAGTTCCATGGCCTACTGCGTGGCCACCGCGGTGCTGCAGATGAAGCTCAGCGTGCACGAGGCCGTCCGTGCGGCCACTTATGGCGGCGCGCTGGCGCTGCACAAGGATCGCGGCACCGATGCCGACGGCCAGCGTGCCGTGGGTTCCATCGCCGTCGGACACCGGGCCGACCTGCACCTGCTGAACGCCCCCTCTGCCACCCATCTCGCATACCGCCCGGGCATGCCGTTGACGTACGCTGTGTGGCGGGCAGGGGTTCGGGAGCGGTAACCAGCTCACCCGCTTGCTGCATTTTGACGTTAGATGATCTTTTCTGGTCTGTTATGATCATAAAACGTCATCCGGAGTGGTGGCCGTTGTACTGAGAGGCCCCGCATGACCCGCACCGACCGCCTTACCGCCATCCTCGACTTGCTTGCCAGGACCGGCCAGGTGGAAGTGGATGAGATCGTCACTACGCTCGGAGTTTCGCCCGCCACTGCACGCCGGGACCTGGACAGCCTTGCCAAACGGCGGCTCCTGACCCGCACCCGCGGAGGCGCCACCACCGGTGCCCTTGCCTACGACCTGCCCGGCCGCTACAACCGGGACGACCACGCCGAGGCGAAGGAGCAGATTGCCCGTGCGGCGTCGGCCCTGATCCGGCCCGGAGCTGTCATAGGACTCTGCGGCGGCACCACCAGCACGGCGTTGGCCCAGATCCTGGCCACCCGCGAGGACCTGAATGCCCCGTCCAACCAGTCAACGTTGACCGTTGTCACCAATGCCATCAACATTGCCGGGCAGCTGGCGGTGCGGCCCAACATCAAGGTGATGGTGACCGGCGGCATCCTCAATCCGAGATCCTACGAGCTGGTGGGTCCGTACACGGACATCATCATGCAGAAGGTGGTCCTGGACATCGCCTTCATTGGCGTGAACGGCATCGACCCCGAGGTTGGCCCCACCAACACCGGGGAGGGCGAGGCCTCGGTGAATGCTCTGCTGGCCAGCCGGGCCCGGGTGTCCTACGTCATTGCCGACTCCTCCAAAGTGGGGGTGCGGGCCTTCGCCACGATGGACGGCTACGACTTCACCCGCCTGATTACGGACTCCGGCATCTCGCCGCGGGACAAGGCCGCCTTCGAAGCCAACGGCACCGAGGTCATCGTCGCGGAGGCGTAGCAGGGGTGCGCCGTTGCCGTGATCGGCTGCCTGCGGACCGGTTTTCGGGCCTGACGGGTTGCCGGCAGTCACACCTGCCACTGCCGCTGCCCGTAGCGCCGGGCACCCAGTGCTCCGGCCGCGCCAAGCAGTGGGCGCGCCAGAAGCTGCAGGGGACGGTGCCGCAGCGTGTTGATGATCCGGACGGGTCCCAGCGACTCCCGGATGGCCGAGCGCGCCCGGGGGACGATGGTGCGCTGGTAGGCCGCGAGCTCAGCTGAGAGGGGCCGGCCGCCGAGATGCCGGCGTAGGGCTGCTGCGAGGTCCGCGGCGTCGCAGATGGCGGTTGACGCGCCCCGGCCGCCGGTGGGCGGCATAGCGTGGACGGCGTCACCCAGCGCCGTCACCCGCCCGGGTGTCCATCCGGCCAACGGGCCCGAAGGATCGGCCGCCCGGAACCGGAACGCTTCGGTGAGGGCCGGGTCTGATGCTGCCACGTGCTGTTCCAGCCAGGGGGACCACCGTCCCAGAAGGCCCAGGGCCTGCTGGATGAATACCTCGGGTGGAGCATTCCTGGTGTCCGCCAGCCGGTCACTGCGGGCGATGGTTCCCCAAATGAGGGCGGGCCCGGACGGCACGGTGGCGGTGTGCGCACTGCTGACAGGCCGTGAGGGCGGTCCGTACAGCGAAAGGAAGACCCCGGTGCCGTCCGGCCCAAAAGCGAGTGCGGGCCCTGCGCCGAGATACGTGGGTGCGCCCGGTGACCCAAACCGGGACCCCAGCGGAGACCACCCGGCGATGCCGGTCAGCCCCAGGTCCCTGGCGGGTGGCTGGCCCGGCAGGGAAGCGACGACGGCCGAACCGGCACCGTCCGCTCCAACGACGAGGTCCCCTTCAATGACGCTGCCGTCGGCAACGGTGACCGCCGCGCCGTTCCCGTCTTCGGCCACGGTCCGGACCGTGGCGCCGAAGCGGACCAAGTGATGGAGGTCGCGGGCAAGGAGGACCCGAAGGACCTGGCGCTGCGCGAGGATCCGGTCCGTGCCCTCGGCTTCGGGGGCGACGGCGATGGGCCGCAGGCGCTGGTCGGCGACCGTGAACTGCCGGAACGCCTGTTCAGTGTCCGAAACCGATCGCAGTTCCTCTACGAGCGCTGTGGGAAGTATCCTCCCGAGAGCCCCGCAGGCCTCGTGATTGATGCTGATGCGGTAACCGGCTGTTGCCGCCGCATGGGCATCCTGCTCGAGCAGGACAACGTCGGCTTGCCCGCGCAGGGCATGTGCCAGCGTGAGGCCTCCGATGCCGGCACCGCAAATGATGATCCTCACAGCAGATGGTATCCATAGCGGAAGGCTTCCTGCCGTTTCGTCTGTGGCGCCATCAGCCCCGGCCCAGGAACTGCAGGCAAGATAGGAGCATGCTGGTTCCCTCCCGCCGCCGCCTGGCGTTCGAAGTCTGGATTGTCCTGGGCCTGTCCCTGGGCCAGTCTGCCGTGTATTCGGTAGTGCAGCTCCTGGACAAGATGACCCGGGCACCGCTGGCCGAGGGAACCTCTACGCTCAACCGGTCCCAGAGCACCCGCGAATACTTCGACCTGACCTATCAGCTCCTGGATATCATCTTTGCCCTCGTCCCGGTCCTGCTGGTGCTGTACTTCCTCTCGGGTCCCCGGCAGGCGGCCGCCGGGGAGCTGGGCGCGGGGTCCGGATCAGCCTTCAGGAAACTGGGCCTCAATTTTGCCCGTCCCGGCAAGGACCTGCTGCAGGGGGTGGGGCTGGCAGCGCTGATCGGCATCCCGTCATTGGGCCTTTACGCTGCCGGGCGGGCACTGGGAATCACCACCGCCATCATCCCCAGCGCCTTGGACGCGTATTGGTGGACCGTACCGGTGCTGGTCCTGTCCGCCATCCGGCATGGCATCGTGGAGGAAGTCATCGTGGTGGGCTACCTCATGAACCGCTTCGGCAAGTTCGGGTGGAGCGTGCCGCTGTCGATTGCCGTCAGTGCGGTCCTGCGCGGCAGCTACCACCTGTACCAGGGGTTCGGTCCCTTCATCGGGAACGTGGTGATGGGTATTGTCTTCGCCTGGATCTACACGCGGACCAGGCGCGTCATGCCGCTGGTCATCGCGCACGCCCTGCTGGACATCGTGGCGTTCGTTGGCTTCAGCCTCTTCGGCAAGGCTGTCGGCCTGGGGTAGGGCGGCCCTGGCCGGGAAATGGATTCGGCCGCCATGGGGTGGTGACGCCGTTGTCACCACCCCATGGCGGCCGAAGCTGGTGCGGGCAGGCGCCCGCGGTTGTGGTCCGGCATGGAACCGGACCACAGGTGGAGGGTCAGAGGGTGACGGCTCCGTTAGCGGTTTCGAACGTGACGGACAGGATGCCGGGGGTGCCGTGCGGGGCCACCCACTCGACAGCCACGTCTTCCAGCGGCTTCTCCACCGGCTCGCCCAGCCATTCGGTGACCCGCGAAGCGGAACCGGCGATGGTCAGGCAGCTCATCTTGAGGCTGCTGTCATAGGCGTTGGACGGGTGCAGCGACGGGTCGCCTTCCCACTTGAGCATGTACGGAACCTGGGGGTCCGCGATGAGTCCCAGGATGCCGATCTGCTTCCACACAAGCTCGCGGCCGTCCGGGAACTTGCGGTTGCCGTTGACGGCCGAGCGTCCGAGCCGCTCCTCGAAGGGGGCGAGGTCGTCAACTTCGACGCACCAGCCCATCCATCCGCCGCCGGCCGCGGAACGGGCACGAACGGCCTGTCCGAAGGGGGCCTTGTCCGAGGCGGGGTGGTCCAGGACCTCCACCACTTCGAGGTACTTATGGCCCGCGAGCGGGATGATCATATTCCGGGTTCCGAACCGGGGATGTACCCCGCCTTTGACTGCCTCAACGCCGAGGGCAGATGCAATTCGTTCGGTAGTGGCCGCGAGGCCATCGTGTTCACAGGCGTAAGAGACGTGATCCATGCGCATGCCAACATCTTGGCACTTTGTGATCGGGCTCTCAGCTTAGGCTTGCCTTACTCGAAATTTCCATTTTCTTGGGGATCAGTTTTCTGCCCTGCCGGCAGCCGCGGAGACCATGTTCGTCACAATCCTGTCCGCCGCCGCCAACGTGTTCCTACACTGGGCGCAGGTCATGAGTGCCAGCGCCAAGCCCCGGCTTGCTGGCCGGCAACCCTCCATCCGCGGTGGGGTGCCCCGGGTGAGGACCTGGTTGCCCGGCAACGGCCGGGCGGCAAGCGCGGCCCGTGGTGCTCACAGCATGCCGGGCCCACGTCAAAGGAGCCTTGAATGTCCAACGGTTGGTCCTTCGAAACCCGCCAGATCCACGCCGGCCAGGAGCCCGACGGCGCCACCGGCGCACGGGCCCTGCCCATCTACCAGACCACCTCGTTTGTGTTCCCCAGCGCCGAAAGCGCGGCCAACCGGTTCGCGCTGGCGGAACTGGCCCCCATTTACACCCGCATCGGCAACCCCACCCAAGAGGCCGTGGAGCAGCGCATCGCCAGCCTCGAAGGGGGACTCGGTGCACTGCTGCTCAGCTCCGGCCAGGCCGCTGAAACCTTCGCCATCCTGAACATCGCAGAGGCGGGCGACCACATAGTGGCCAGTCCCAGCCTGTACGGCGGTACCTACAACCTGTTCGCCCACACACTGAAGAAGTTCGGCATTACCGTGACGTTTGTAGCGGACCCGGACAACCTGGACCAGTGGCGGGACGCCGTGCAGCCCAACACCAAGCTGTTCTTCGGTGAGGTGGTCTCCAACCCGCGCCAGGACGTCCTGGACATCGAGGGTATTTCCGCGGTGGCGCACCAGGCCGGCGTGCCACTGATCGTGGACAACACACTGTCCACGCCCTACCTGGTCCGGCCGCTGGAGTGGGGCGCGGACATTGTGGTCCACTCGGCCACCAAGTACCTGGGCGGACACGGAGCGGCGATCGCCGGCGTCATCGTGGACTCGGGCAAGTTCGACTTCAGCAAGGACCCGGAGCGGTACCCGGGCTTCAACACCCCGGACCCCACCTACAACGGCCTGGTCTACGGCAGGGACCTCGGGGAGAACGGTCTCCTCGGCGCAAACCTGTCCTATATCCTCAAGGCGCGCGTCCAGCTCCTGAGGGACCTGGGCTCGGCCGTCTCGCCGTTCAACGCCTTCCTGATCGCCCAGGGCCTGGAAACGCTGAGCCTGCGTGTGGAACGCCACGTGGCCAATGCCACCGAGGTGGCCCGCTGGCTGGAAGGCCGGGACGACGTCGAATCCGTTGCCTACGCAGGCCTGCCGTCAAGCCCCTGGTACGAGCGCGGCCGCAAGTACGGGCCGAAGGGGACAGGCGCCGTCGTCGCGTTCAACCTTGCCGGGGGAGCCGAGGCGGGTCAGCGGTTCGTTGATGCCCTGGAGCTGCACTCCCACGTCGCCAACATCGGCGACGTCCGTTCCCTGGTGATCCACCCTGCGTCCACCACCCACAGCCAGCTGACCCCGGAACAGCAGGCGGTTGCGGGCGTGACGCCCGGCCTGGTGAGGCTGTCCGTGGGCATCGAGCACATCGATGACATCCTGGCGGACCTTGAGGCGGGTTTCCGGGCCGCCAAGGGCGCGCTTCACTAGGCCGCAGACGTACGACGGCGGGAGGCCGGCCGGGCGGCCGGCCTCCTTGCAGCCGGGCTGCTGTTTGGGGGAAAGCGGAGCCGGTAAGTCATAACCAGTCATATGCTTGGCGATCAGCGGGGGGTGTTTCGTACACTCGAAACAGGTCATGAGTGCCAGTGACAGCCCCGGCTTGCTGGCCGGCAACCCTCCTTCCGCGGCGGGGTGCCCCGGGTGAAGACCTGGCCTGCCGGTAAACGACGGCGGGCAAGCGCGTAGAAGAGGTCTTGCCATGACGGTTACCGTCGCACGTACAACCGCACCCGAACACGGAATTGTCCGCCATGCCGCCATCGGGGGCCTGCAGCTCGAGGGCGGCGGATACCTGCCGGACGTCACCCTCGCCTACGAAACATGGGGGACGCTGAACGCCGATGGCAGCAACGCCATCCTGGTGGAGCACGCCCTGACCGGCAGCACGCACGTGACCCGCGGGGATACCGATGAGGAAGGCTGGTGGGAGCACCTGGCCGGGCCAGGCGCCCCCGTGGACACGGACCGCTTCTTCGTGGTCTCCATCAACATCGTGGGCGGCTGTTACGGCTCAACCGGGCCCTCCTCGCCGGGCCCGGATGGAAAGCCGTGGGGCTCCCGGTTCCCCCTGGTAACCCTCCGGGACAGCACAGAGGCCGAAGCCCGCCTGGCGGACCAGCTGGGCATCAGAAGCTGGTATGCGGTGCTGGGCGGTTCCATGGGCGGAGCCCGGGCGCTGGAATGGGCCGTGACGTTCCCCGAGCGCGTGCAGCGCTGCGCCGTCATCGCGGTGGGAGCCGCCAGCACGGCCGAACAGATCGCCTTCGCCCAGGCCCAGACCCTGGCCATCCGCCAGGACCCGAACTTCAACGAAGGCGACTACTACGGCGGTCCCTGCCCCGAGGACGGCCTGGCGCTCGCCCGCCGCATCGCCCACATTACCTACCGGTCTGCTGCCGAGCTGGAGCACCGCTTCGGCCGCGAAGCCCAGGCTTCGGAGTCGCCGCTGCAGGGCGGGGTCCTTGCCGGCCGCGGCCGCTACCAGGTGGAGAGCTACCTGGACCACCAGGGCAGCAAGCTCGTCCGGCGCTTCGACGCCAACAGCTACATCGCCCTCACCGAGACACTCATGAGCCACGACGTCTGCCGTGGCCGCGGAAGCCTGGCCGACACCCTCGCCCGGACCAGCGCCCGGTTCTTCGTGGCAGCCGTGGAATCGGACCGGCTCTACTTTCCGTCCCAGTCCCACGAGCTGGCCCAGGCGCTGCCCGGCGACGTTGGCGTCCACCTCATCCAGGCGCCCATCGGCCACGACGGCTTCCTTACCGAAATCGGTCAGCTGGGAGCCCAGCTCCGCTCGGATTTCCTGGCCTAGCAGCGCACCCGGCTCATAAATAAGAGGCCTGTCCGCGGATCCGAACCCTCAAGGGCCGGGCTGAGCGAACAAGCCTCTGATTTTTGATCCCCCGGGACGTGACAACACTGGGGGGAAAGGGGAAGGGAACCCGCGGCCCTGGACTAGCCGTTCATGATTTCGCTGCGGCGGGCCATGTAATCCTCCATGGACATTTCGCCGTTGCTGTACTTCTGGTCCAGTTCCGCGAGCTTCCGCGCACGGAATCCCTGCGGGGCCGACGGCGGCGGGGGAGTGGCGGGCGCGGCCGGCTGTTCAGGTGCGGGGTACCCGGGCTGCTGCTGGCCGGACTGGGGCTGGTTGTAGGGAGACTGGCTGAACTGCTGCTCCCCATACGGCGGCTGACCGAAAGGCTGCCCGCCCTGGGCCTGGCCGAAGGGCTGCCCGCCCTGGCCGGGGACTGGCGGCTGGCCGTACTGGTAGGGGCCCGGCTGGGGGACGTTCGGCGCCTGCTGGCCGATCTGCCGGTATCCGCCGGAGAAGTAGTCCTGCTGGGTGTACCCGTCGCGCGGCTGCCTGCTCTGCGGCCCGGCTGAACCGGGGAACTGGCCACCCGGGTCCTGGCTCCCGGGGTATTGGCCGGCACCGGGGAACTGGTCCGGGTAGCGGCCCTGGAAGCTCTGGTCGTAGTTCCGCTTGGCCACCGACTTCCGGTACATGCGCATGGCCATCGGGATCACGAATGACAGGATGATGATCCAGAAAAACAGGTTACTCACGGTGCTGCGCCTCTCGAGTGGGTCTTTCCAGCTTAACGGTCACGGACCGGATGCCGTTCCGTCGCCCACCGGCAAGCTGTCGCAGGGCAGGGCAGAGCGGGCAGGCCTTGCTAGCGCCGCCCCGCGTCGGCCGTCCCCAGCGGACCTTCCCCCGAGCCCAGGGGGACGCCCGGCCCAAAGGCGGGGCCTGGCGTCGGGCGCTTGGCCGTGATACCGTCACCCGAGGACTGGTGGCGCAGGCGGCGCAGAACCCACGGCACAAAGTACTCGCGGGCCCAGACGAGGTCGCCCGAGCGGGCCTCCCGCCAGGTGCTCGGCGGCAGCGGCTTGGGGTGGCGGGGTTCGAGCGTGTGCTTCACGTTCAGGGACTCGAGCACCATGGCTGCGATGGTGTGGTGGCCCAGCGGGGAGAAGTGCAGGCGGTCCTGGTCCCACATCTGGGGATCGCTGAGCTGCCGCAGGGACCACATGTCCGCGATGACGGCGTCATGCCGCGCCGCTACGGTCCGCAGGTTCTCGTTGTAGATGGCCACCTTGCTGCGGATCCGCCCCAGCACGGAGGAACCGGTGTCAGGCCCGTTGAACAGGACCACGGTGGCTCCGCCCATGGACAGGATCTGCACCACGGAATCCAGCTTTTCGGCCAGGGCATCGGGGTCTCCGCCGGGGCGGATCAGGTCATTGCCGCCGGCGGACAGCGTCACCAGGTCGGGCTTGAGCGCCAGCGCCGGAGCGAGCTGCTGATCAACGATCTGCTGGAGCAGCCTGCCGCGGACTGCCAGGTTGGCGTAGGCGAAGTCGGGCAGTGTCCGGCCCAGTTCTTCGGCCACGCGGTCGGCCCAGCCGCGGTAGCCGCCGGGGCTTGAGGGTTCGGGGTCGCCGATGCCCTCGGTAAAGGAGTCGCCCATGGCCACGTACCGGGTCCAGGGGTGGGATCCGGTGTCCGTGATGGGGCCTTGGAGGGAGCTTGCGTCAGTCACGCGTCCTATCCTGCCTTCCGCCTCGCTGCCTACGCGAACGTAGGTTGTTACTTTCGGGTAACTGTAAGAATGGAAACCATGACTGAAGCCGAAGTATTTCCTGCCCCCGTCGTCCTGTGGTCACACCCTGAAGGGGAGCGGGACGGCAAACCCCTGCTGGTGCTCCTGCACGGGTACGGCGCCAACGAGCAGGACCTGCTGAGCCTCGCGGACCTTCTCCCCGGCGGGTTCGCCGTCGCCTCCGTCCGGGCCCCGATTGCCATGGGCCCGGGCTTTACGTGGTTCCCGCTGACGGCCTCGATCGATTATTCGCTGGACCGGGTCAAGGAGGCCTCGGCGTACGTCCTGGACTGGATCGACACCATCAAGGCAGGGCACCCCTCGGTGTCCCTGCTCGGCTTCTCCATGGGCATGGCCATGGCCACCACCCTCCTACGGCAGCGGCCCGCGGATTTCGCCGCCGTCGTCGGTCTTTCAGGGTTCGTGGTGGACGCCGGCGACGACCCCTCGTTCAAGGACGCCGAACTGGACGGCACCGTACCCATGTTCTGGGGCCGGGACCAGCAGGACCCGGTAATCACGGAGGACAAGATCGACTACACCATGGGCTGGGTGCGCAAGCACGTCAAGCTCACCAAGGTGCTCTATACGGGAATGTGGCACGGCATCAACCAGCAGGAGATCGGCCACGTGGGCGAATTCCTCACCCACGAGGTCCTGAAGAAATAGGGCGTACGACGGCGGGCGGCGGCCCGGGCGCCAAGTCCTGTCGCCGCGGATCGGGCGCAGCCGGGGTGCCGGGAGTGTCAGGCCTCCGGCGCGACCACCCGCACGGTCTGGCCGTTCACGGTGACGGTGTCGCCGTTGTGCAGCTGGCGGCCGCGGCGGTCGTCGATCTCGCCGTTGACCTTCACCAGCCCGTTCTTAATCAGCTCAGCGGCTTCCACGCCGTCCTCCACGAGGTTGGCGAGCTTCAGCAGCTGGCCCAGCCGGATCATGCTGTCGCGGATGGGGACGTCGTCAACGGGGATGCTCATAGAGCAATAATGCCTGACGTAAGGTGGATCCAATGACCTCCACCTCCCGCCTGCCCGTGCTCGCAGGCCTGCCGCTGGCGGTGGGCGCAGGCCTTGCCATTCCCGTCCAGGGCCGGATCAACGGGGCCCTGGGTGCCCGGCTGGACGACGGCATCAGCGCCGCGGTGGTGAGCTTCAGCACAGGACTGCTGGTCATGATCCTCATCTCACTGCTGCTGCCCCGCGGCCGGGCCGGCCTTGCCCGGATCATTCCCGCTGTCCGCAGCAGGGCGTTCCCGCCCGCCTACGTCCTGGCCGGCGGCATCGGTGCGTTGTTTGTGTTCGCGCAGACGTTCACCGTCGGCATCCTGGGCGTGGCGCTCTTCACCGTAGCCACCGTCACGGGGCAGACGGTCAGCGGCCTGCTGGTGGACCGGCTGGGCCTGGGCCCCGCCGGCAAGAAATCCGTCACCGGCATCCGCATTGTCGGCTGCATCCTCACCATCGCCGCTGTGGCCTGGGCCGTGTCCCCGCGCTTTGCCGCACCCGGCCCCGGAACGGAGTCCGGCGGCGGGGCTGCCGCGCTGCTGCTGCCCCTCCTGTTGCCCGTGGCGGCGGGCTTCCTCATGAGTTTCCAGCAGGCGATGAACGGCACCGCAACCGTTCACTACGGCACCCCGATCGCCGCCACGCTGGTCAACTTCATCGCCGGCTGCCTGGTCCTCTGGACCGTGCTGGGCATCAAGGTGCTGGTAGCGGGCCCCGGAAACCCGCTGCCGGGGGAGTGGTGGTACTACCTGGGCGGTCCCATGGGCTGTGTGTTCATCGGCCTGGGTGCCCTCCTGGTCCGAAGCCTCGGCGTCCTGGTCACCGGCCTGGGCATGATTGCCGGGCAGCTGCTGGGTTCACTGGCCCTGGACGTGCTCGTGCCGGCCCCGGGCAGCGTGGTGGCCCTTCCCACCGTCCTCGGCACCATCCTGACCCTGGCAGCCATCATCCTGGCAACACTGCCGTGGCCGCGGGGCGCGCTCCGCGGACGGCGGCCGGTAGGCTAGGAAACGCAGCTTTCACGCATCCCTTCACCCGCCCCGCCAGGGCACCGGACGTGCTCAACGTCCGCTGCCGTGCGTGGCCTGAAACCCGCGGACCGCACCCAGCGGCCCTGTAGAAATTGGAGTTACCCCCATGGCAGCAAAATCCGTCCTCGACCAGGTCATTTCCCTCTCCAAGCGGAGGGGCTTCGTGTTCCAGGCCGGTGAGATCTACGGAGGTTCGCGTTCAGCCTGGGACTACGGGCCCCTCGGCGCCGAACTGAAGGAAAACATCAAGCGCCAGTGGTGGCAGTCCATGGTCCGCGGCCGCGAGGACGTGGTGGGCCTGGACTCCTCGGTCATCCTCCCCAAACAGGTCTGGGAAGCGTCCGGCCACGTGGAAGTCTTCTCCGACCCCCTGGTGGAGTGCCTGTCCTGCCACAAGCGGTACCGCGCCGACCACCTCGAGGAAGAGTACGAGGAAAAGAAGGGCCGCCCGGCGGAAAACGGCCTGAAGGACATCGCCTGCGCCAACTGCGGCACCCGCGGCGAATGGACCGAACCGCAGGAATTCTCCGGCCTGCTCAAGACCTACCTGGGCCCCGTGGCCAGCGAGGAAGGGCTGCACTACCTTCGCCCGGAAACCGCGCAGGGCATCTTCGTGAACTTCAACAACGTCCTCACCACCTCGCGGAAGAAGCCACCGTTCGGCATCGGCCAGATCGGCAAGTCCTTCCGCAACGAAATCACCCCGGGCAACTTCATCTTCCGCACCCGCGAGTTCGAACAGATGGAAATGGAGTTCTTCGTCGAGCCCGGAACTGACGAAGAGTGGCACCAGTACTGGATGAAGGAGCGCATGGCCTGGTACACCGGCCTGGG
Organism: Pseudarthrobacter chlorophenolicus; assembly: GCF_000962805.1. GTDB lineage: Bacteria > Actinomycetota > Actinomycetes > Actinomycetales > Micrococcaceae > Arthrobacter > Arthrobacter chlorophenolicus_A. The sequence goes on from NZ_JZTW01000007.1 coordinate 160,113, forward strand.
CATCCGTGAGGAGAACCTCCGGTTCTTCGAGCACCCGCAGGAAAAGCTCAGCCACTACTCCAAGGGCACCACGGACATCGAGTACCGCTTCGGGTTCCAGGGTTCCGAGTGGGGCGAACTGGAGGGCGTGGCCAACCGCACGGACTTCGACCTCTCCACGCACGCCAAGGCTTCCGGCACGGACCTGAGCTACTTCAACCAGGCCACCAACGAGCGCTACACCCCCTACGTCATCGAACCCGCCGCCGGCCTGACCCGCTCCTTCATGGCGTTCCTCATCGACGCCTACACCGAGGATGAGGCACCCAACGCCAAGGGCGGCGTCGACGTCCGCACCGTGCTCAAGCTGGACCCGCGCCTGGCCCCGGTCAAGGCCGCCGTGCTGCCGCTGAGCCGCAACGAGGCCCTGTCTCCGAAGGCCAAGGACCTCGGTGCCCAGCTCCGCAAGAACTGGAACATCGACTTCGACGACGCCGGTGCCATCGGCCGCCGCTACCGCCGCCAGGATGAGATCGGCACCCCGTTCTGCATCACCGTGGACTTCGACACCCTTGAGGACCAGGCCGTGACCATCCGCGAACGCGACACCATGAGCCAGGAGCGGGTCTCCTTGGACAAGGTGGAGGGCTACCTGGCCGCACGGCTGATCGGCGCCTAGCCATGGCCATCGAATACCGCGAATGGCGGGACGGTGACGATCTCGCACTCCTGGAGATCTGGGGCGGCCCGGAAACAGCGCAGGCCCGGCAGTTCCGCGGCGCCCTGGCGCCGTCCTCCAATGGGACCGGCGGCATGCCGTGGCGGCGCTGCATCGTTGCCGAGGACGTGATCGACGGCGTCGGCATCCCCGTGGCCGCCGGCGTCGTCTATGAAGCGGCGCTGCACCCCGAACGCCTGTGGAGCTACATCGAGGTGGCCCGGGACCACCGGCGCGCCGGCATCGGTGCCACGCTCCTGGCCATGCTGCGCCGCGAAGCCGCCAATGCGCCGTCGGGCGTGGCCAAGCTCCGAGCCAAGGTGGAGCCCGGCACCCCGGGGGCCGCCTTCGCCTCCGCAGCCGGCCTCGCGCCCATCCAGCGCTCACGCCTGGTGGTTGTGCAGCCGGGCGCCCTGAAGCTGCCGGTCTTCCCGGACACGGATCATGGCGGCCGGCCGGTCAGCGGTGAGAACGCCGGCTCCGACGTGGTGATGGACCTGGCCACCGGATCGGTCGAACTGACCGACGTGGTGGGCCGGTACTACACCGCCATCCACAGCTGGGATTCGCCCGGAGTGCTGTCCGTTGGCCAGGTGCAGAAGCTGTTCCTGGACGAACTCACCGGAGCCCACGGCGCCATCGTCCTACGGGCCCAGCCCGAATCGGCGTTCGGCCAGGGTGTTGCCCCCAGCAAGAAGGGCCGCATCCGGGCATTCGCCGTCAGCTACGCCGCCCCGGCAACCCCGGAAGCGCCGGACGCCGGTGAGGGCCCCGGGGGCCAGGACGCTGCCGCGCCGGGAGCACCCACGGACGTGTTCGTCGGCCACGATCCGGCCTTGGCGGCCGATGATGCTGCCGAAGCCGTCCGGGACATGCTGTCCCTCATCGCGTACCAGCACCCGGTCATGCTGGAGCTCGACGATTCGATGTCAGCCCTGCGCGCCGCCGTCGAACCCCTGTTGGAGAACGGGAAGGCCCGGCTGGCCGCGGCGGAGACCCTGGTGGTCTCCGAGTAGGGAGTACCGGCCCGCAGCCCAACGTGATGGCGCCGGTTGCCGTTCTGCCCAGTCAGAACGGCAACCGGCGCCAGGTGCTTAAGGCGACAGCTGCAGCGGTTACTTCCTGCGGGGACCACGACGCCGGCCGCGGGCTTCGTCGTCGCTGTCCAGGATTTCCCGCTCGGCGTTGGTGGGTGCGCCGCCGCCCAGCTGCGCCGGCATCCACCATGCGCGGGGCTCCGGCTGCAGCGGAAAGTCGGCAATGCACCGCTCGATCCCGTCCTGGAGTGTGTCCCGCAGGGACGCCGTGGCTGCCTCGGCGTCCACATCCGGCGCGTAGGTCAACGCAGTGCCCACGTGGATCCGCACCGGTGCGTGCCAGGCCCGGCGCGGGGAGAATCCATGGCCGCGGGTCAACAGGCGGTGCGCACCCCAGACGGACACGGGAATCACCGGCACTCCGGCTTCGGCAGCCATCCTGACCGCGCCGGTCCTGCAGCCGCGCACCGTGAAGCTGCGGCTCACGCCCGCTTCCGGAAAGACGGCCAGGTACTCGCCGGCGCGCAGCTTCGCGACGGCCTCATCGTAGGCGCCGGTCCGGGCCGTGTAGCCCACCACCACGTGGCCGCTGGCGCTGACCGCCGGGCCCGCGAACCAGTGGTCGGCCGCACCCTGGTGGATCAGGAAGCGCAGCTGCGCCCGTGCGTGCTTCCAGAGCAGCAGTTCGGTGACCGCGAAGTCCAGGTATCCGAAGTGCGTCACGGCAAAGACCGCTCCGGTGCCGGGGACCACTGTGCGGGACACCCCGCTCCCCGGCCCCGCCGGAGGCAGGTGCCCGGTTCCGGTACTGATGACCCTGATCCGGAAAGCCCACCGGAGGAATAGCCCGGTGCGCACGATTAACCGGTAGAAACGGTCATTGGGCGCCGGTCGCCAGGGCATGGCTGCCTCCTTCCACGGGGCGTACAACGGATGGCAGGGAGGGCGCGTGCTCCGGCACCCTGACGTCGCTGCGGATCACAGGGTGACGTGCACTGACCCTTCGGGCAGCAGTTGGCCGAAGGCGCGGGCCGGCCGCACCGGAGCGCCGGTGCTTTCGGCAAATGCCCGGATAACGAATCCGGTGGCCAGGATGTGCCAGATCCTGACCTTGCGAAGCATGAAGTGGCCAACTCCCTTGAGTGAGACGTACTGCATGCTGGCTGCTTCTGCGGTGGCGCGGCGCGCGAACGCCAATGACTGCCGCGGGCTGGTCATGTGGTCAGTGGTCCCGTGCACGATCAGGACCTTACGGCCGGCAACCCGCTCGGCCGGCGCTTCCGGGCTCAGCCACGGGGCCAACGCCACTACTGCCGCCACCTGCGGGTGGTCCGCGGCGCAGACGGCTGTGAGTCCGCCCATGGAGTGCCCCACCAGGAAGACGGGAACCCCCGGGTGGCTTTCCTCGATTTGCTGCAGCGCCCACTTCGCATCCTGCAGGGGCGACATGTCGTTGCCGTTCCATCCGCGGACGCTGTTGCGGAGGGACCAGACGGCCAACCCGTGCTTCCGGCCCGCGCGGTGCAGGTGCCGGGCGAAGGGAACCATCCTGGCGGGACTCAGGTGGCGGGCCTCCACGGGTTCCCGGCTGCGGGCCTTGCCACCGTGCAGCACCAAAGCCACCGCCTTTGTTGGTCCGGACGCCTCGAGGACGCTCAGTACAGGCCGGTGCAGGGGAACGACTGGCCGCTGCCCGGTCTGCACCCCGCCGTTATCCTTCATGCCACGGTTGCCCACGCCGGTACCTCCAAGTCCGAATGGTCCATTTATCAACCCTATGGTGCCCCACGTAGAGTTCAACGTATGAGGTTCAACTGCTGATGGGCGCAGGACACTCCCACGCTTCCACAGACCATTCGGAGCCGACGGTCCAGGCGATGGCTGCCCGCAGGAAAGCCAACCGTATCCTCGCCGCCATCCTGATTCCCATCACCCTGCTCACCCTCGCCGGGATGGCCATGCTGTGGCCCTCCGGAAGCAAGGAGGGCATCTCGCTGGCCAACCCCTACTCCACGGCACCCGGGGTGACTTTCGATACCGGGACCATCAAGAACGTGGCCACGGAAAACTGCATGCAGGGCGTAGCCACCCAGGAGCAGGGGCAGGGCGGCCGGCCCCAGCAGGGATCGGGCCAGCAGCCCCAGGGGTCCAACTGCACGTTCGCGTTCACCGAACCGGACCTGGGCGGCAGCCCCGTCAAGGTGGTCATCAACCCGGACGTTGCCACCTCGCACGGGGTGAAGCCCGGCGACCGGATCCGCTACCTCAATCTCTCCAACGCCCAAGGGGCGGCCTCAACGCAGGGCTCGCCGGCCTACATCTTTGTGGACTTCGTCCGGACCCTCCCCATCGTCCTGCTGGCCATCCTGTACGCCTTCGTGGTCATCGCCGTCGCCCGCTGGCGTGGCCTCCGCGCCCTCATTGGCCTGGTGGGTGCCTACTTCGTGCTGGCCAGCTTCATGCTGCCGGGGCTGGTGGAGGGCAAACCGCCGCTGCTGCTGGCCCTGGTGGGATCCACTGTGATCATGATCGGGGTGCTCTACTTCGCCCACGGCTTCTCCGCCCGGACCTCCACCGCGTTGCTCGGGACGATGTTCGGGCTGGCGATCACCGCCCTCCTGGCGTGGTGGGCAACGAGCGCCGCCAACCTCGCCGGGGTAGGCAACCACGACGCCACCACCCTGATCAACACCTCAGCGAACATCTCCATTTCGGGGGTGATCCTGTGCGGGCTGATCATCTCCGGGCTGGGTGTCCTCAACGATGTGACCATCACCCAGTCCTCAGCAGTGTGGGAACTCTACGAGCTGGCGCCCAACAGCAGCGCACGCAAACTGTTTACGTCGGCCATGCGGATCGGCCGCGACCACATTGCCTCCACGGTTTACACCATCGCGTTCGCCTACGCCGGAGCGGCCCTGCCCATCCTCATCATCGTCATGCTGTACGACCGGCCGCTGGGGGAGACCCTCACCAGCGCCGAACTCTCCGAGGAAGTCATCCGTACCCTCGTCGGATCGATCGGCCTGGTGCTGGCCATCCCGGTGACCACCCTCATCGCCGTGCTGGTGGTCAAGGCCACCGGCATCCGGCAGGAAACTCCCGCCGTCGCTACCACTGCGCGCGCCAACGCTGAACCGGGCACGCCGCGGACTGCGCCGTCCGGATTCCGCCGGCGTGCAGCAACGGAATGGGCGGACGACGGCGGGGGGTCGCCTTCGGACGGAGTCGAGGACACGGGCGCGCTCGCCGCAGCGGCCCTCGAGGCACGGTCCCGCAGGGGTGCGGAACACCCTGGCGGCACCGCGGAAAGCGGCGGAGACGCAGACGGCCCTGACAGCTCTGACGGCTCCGGCGATGGCACCTTTCCCACCCGCAGGGGCCGCAGGGCCGGCCGCGGCTGACTGCCCCTGCTGGCAGTCGTCCTACTGGTAGTCGTCCTACTGGTAGTCGGCAAGCCAGAGGTCCGGGCCGAACACTTCGTACTGGATGTCCCTGGCCGGTACGCCCAGGCCCACCAGGGCGCTGCGCACCGACTGCATGAAGGCCACCGGGCCGCACAGGTAGTATTCGGCGTCGGACGGCAGTTCCACGTCGCGGACGTTCATGAAACCCGTGTGCACGTTGGCATCGGCCCCGGCACCGGCCCCGTTCAGGAACCAGGCATTGAGGGACGCGCCCGGAAGTGCGGCGATGTCCGCCGTGACTTGGTTCCGCAGCGCGAAGGACTCTGGGGAGTCGTCCGCATGGAGGAACGCCACCGTCCGCTGCGAGCCGGCCTTCACCAGGTGGGACAGCATCCCTGCCATGGGGGTGATGCCGATGCCGGCGCTCGCCAGCACCACCGGCCGGTCCGTGTATTCCAGGACTACATCGCCAAACGGGGCCGAGAGGGTCACCTCGTCGCCCACGTTGACGGAGTCGTGCAGGAGGGTGGACATCTCGCCATCCGGTATCCCGGCTGCTGTGCCGTCGCCGCGGACACGTTTGACCGCGAACCGCCGGTGCTGGCCGTCGTCGGCCTGGGTGAGGCTGTACTGGCGGGGCTGGAGGATGCCGTCGGGCATCTGCATCCGGATCGTCACGTACTGGCCGGGCAGCGAGGGTTTGACCTCACGTTCGTCGATGCGCTCAACGACGAAACTGACAACATCATCGGTCTCCTGGATTTTTTCGGCCACCCGCCAGGTGCGCCAGATGGTCTCCGGGCCCAGGCGGACCGCGTCATAGAGCCCGCGCTCCTTGTTGATGAGCATGTTGGCCATCAGCCAGTACACCTCGTCCCAGGCTGCCGCCACCTCAGGCGTGACGGCGTCGCCCAGGACATCCACGATGGCCCACATCAGGTTGTCGTGGACCACCTGGTACTGGTCAGGGGCCAGCCCCAGGGAGACGTGCTTGTGCGAGATTCGGGACAGCAAATGGTCCGGCAGGTGCGTGGGATCATTCACCAGGAACCCTGCGAAGGCGGCCACGGAGCCGGCCAGTGCCTGCTGCTGCCGCCCGTCCGCCTGGTTGCCGCGGTTGAACAAGCCGTCCAGCAGTTCCGGATGCTCCTGGAACATGTGGGTGTAAAAGCGTGACGCGATCTCCCGGATGTTCTCTCCGACGACGGGCAGCGTCGCCCTGACCACCGGCAGTGACGTGTCTGAGAGCATCGTTAATCCTCCTGATCAGCCAGGCCCGGGAGGACCCGTTCGGGGCCACGTTAACACCGGGTCCCGGCCGGCAACAGGACCGATCGGCACTGGTGCCGGCACCCGATTTGGCCGGATTTGCAACAATGGAACAGTGACTGTTGCAGCAACCCCACCCACCGCCCGGCTGGAACTCCCGCCCTTGAAGCTGGGTCCCCTCACCGTGGACACGCCGGTAATCCTGGCTCCCATGGCAGGGATCACCAATTCCGCTTTCCGTCGTTTGTGCCGTGAATACGGCGGCGGCATGTACGTGGCGGAAATGGTCACGTCCCGCGCGCTGGTGGAGCGGACCCCCGAGTCCCTCCGGATCATTTCGCACGACGACGACGAGAAAGTCCGCTCCGTCCAGCTCTACGGGGTGGATCCCGGCACAGTGGGCGCGGCCGTCCGGATGCTGGTGGAAGAAGATCGCGCGGACCACATCGACCTGAACTTCGGCTGCCCCGTACCCAAGGTGACCCGCCGCGGCGGCGGTTCCGCCCTGCCGTGGAAGATTGACCTCTTCACCTCCATCGTGCAGACCGCCGTCAGGGAAGCCTCCAAGGGCAACGTTCCGCTGACCATCAAGATGCGCAAGGGCATCGACGATGACCACCTCACGTACCTCGACGCCGGCCGGATCGCCCGCGATTCCGGTGTCGCCGCCGTCGCGCTCCACGGCCGCACCGCGGCGCAGTTTTACTCCGGCCAGGCGGACTGGTCGGCCATCGGCCGCCTCCGCGAGGCCCTGCCGGACATCCCGGTGCTGGGGAACGGCGACATCTGGTCCGCCGAAGACGCTGTCCGCATGGTCCGCGAAACCGGCGTGGACGGCGTGGTGGTGGGCCGCGGCTGCCAGGGCCGGCCGTGGCTCTTCGGCGACCTCCAGGCAGCGTTCGAAGGCAGCGACATCCGCCACCGGCCCAACCTCCGCCAGGTGGCAGAGGGCGTCTACCGGCACGCCGAACTGATGGTGGAAACCTTTGGTGACGAGGGGAAAGCGCTGCGGGAAATCCGCAAGCACATCGCCTGGTACTTCAAGGGCTACGTGGTAGGCGGCGAACTCCGCACCCGGCTGGCCCTGGTGACCAGCCTGGAGATCCTCCGCGACACCCTCGCCGAGCTGGACCTGGATTCGCCGTACCCCGGCGGCGACGCGGAAGGCCCGCGCGGACGTGCCGGGTCACCCAAACGGCCCGCGCTGCCCAAGGACTGGCTGGATTCGCGGGCGCTGAACGATGCACAGTCGCGGGACATCGCCGCGGCCGAACTGGACGTTTCCGGTGGCTGAGGTTCCCGTAGCCGAATCTCCGGCCAGCCTGGCCGTGGCCGGAGCGGCCTCCGGTTTTGGCAGCCGGGACTCCGCCCGCTGGGTGGAGGAGCCGCCCAAGAGCACCTACCGCTCGGACTTTGAGCGGGACCGGGCCAGGGTGCTGCACTCGTCGGCCCTGCGCCGGCTGGGGGCGAAGACCCAGGTGGTGGCGCCGGACACGGACGACTTCGTCCGGACCCGCCTCACCCACAGCCTCGAGGTGGCCCAGGTGGGCCGCGAACTGGGCCGCGCGCTGGGCTGCGACCCGGACGTCGTTGACACCGCCTGCCTCAGCCACGACCTCGGGCACCCGCCGTTCGGGCACAACGGCGAATCGGCCCTGAACGAGGTGGCACACGCCATCGGAGGGTTCGAAGGCAACGCCCAGACTCTCCGGCTCCTCACCCGGCTCGAACCCAAGGTGCTCACCGCCGGCGGCCATCCCGCCGGACTGAACCTCACCCGCGCCAGCCTGGACGCGGCGTCGAAATATCCCTGGTCCGCCCTCGAGGCACCGGTGATCCACGGCCGGCGCACCAGCAAGTTCGGTGCCTACGAGGATGACCTCCCCATCTTCAACTGGATCCGGGAGGGTGCGCCCGAGCGGCGCTCCTGCCTGGAAGCCCAGGTGATGGACCTGGCCGACGACATCTCCTACTCCGTGCACGACGTGGAGGACGCCATTGTTGCCGGGCACTTCCAACTGCGGTGGATGGACAACCCGGACCACCGCGCCCGCGTGGTGGGCTACGCCAAGCAGTGGTACCTGCCGCGCAACGACCCCGCCGCCATCGACGCCGCACTGGCCCGGCTCGAGGCCACCGACGTGTGGGTGCGGGAAGCGGACGGCAGCCGCAAGTCCATGGCCGCCCTGAAAAACATGACCAGCCAGCTCATCGGCCGGTTCTGCCAGAGCGCCCTCGAAACGACGCGCTCGGTGTATGGTCCGGGCCGGCTCACGCGCTATGGAGCCGAACTCATGGTTCCGGACGAGACGGTCATGGAGATCGCCGTCATGAAGGGCATGGCCACCACGTTCGTCATGACCACCGAGCACCGGCAACCCATCTATGAACGCCAGCGCGAGGTCCTGCACGCCCTGGTCACCGCCCTGAGCGCCACCGGAGACCGGCACCTGGAGCCGATGTTCGCCGCCGACTGGCGCGATGCCGGGGACGACGGTGCCCGGCTGCGCGTGGTGATCGACCAGGTGGCCTCACTGACCGACGGATCCGCCCTGGCCATGTACGAGCGCCTGGTGGGGAGCCTGCCCTCGCTGTGGTGAGCGGAATGACACGAGGGGCAGGGCTGTCTGTCCACGGGACTAGGATTACTCTGTGGCTGGCCTGATCAAACGTGAAGATATCGACGAAGTACGCCAGCGCACGGACATCAAGGAAGTGGTGGACGGCTACGTCACCCTCAAGGGTGCCGGGCTGGGGACCTTCAAAGGACTGTGCCCCTTCCACGACGAGCGCTCGCCGTCGTTCACCGTCCGCCCGCAGGTGGGCCGGTACCACTGCTTCGGCTGCGGCGAGGACGGCGACGTCATCGCCTTCGTGCAGAAGCAGGACCACAGTTCCTTCCACGAAGCAGTGGAAAAACTCGCCGCCCGCATCGGCTACGAGCTGCGCTATGAGGACGGCGGCACCGGGCCCAGCCGCGAGGAAGTGGGGCGGCGCCAGCGGCTGCTGGACGCCCACAAGATTGCCGATGAATTCTTCCGGGCCCAGCTGCTGACCCCCGGTGCCGGCGAGGCGCGGAACTTCCTCTTCGGCCGCGGATTCGACCGCGCTGCCGCCGAGCACTTTGGCTGCGGTTACGCGCCGCAGGGTTGGGACGCGCTGCTCAAGCACCTGCGCGGCCGCGGCTTTACTGATGCCGAGCTGAAGCTTACGGGCATGTTTTCTGAAGGGAACCGCGGGATCTACGACCGGTTCCGGGGACGCCTCATCTGGCCCATCAAGGACATCGCCGGCGACACCATCGGCTTCGGTGCCCGCAAGCTCTATGAGGACGACCAGGGCCCCAAATACCTGAACACGCCCGAAACCACGCTCTACAAGAAGTCCCAGGTCCTCTACGGCATCGACCTCGCCAAGAAAAGCATCGCCAAGGAGCGCCAGCTGGTGGTGGTGGAGGGCTACACGGACGTGATGGCCTGCCACCTCGCAGGAATTACGACGGCGGTGGCCACCTGCGGCACGGCGTTCGGCACCGAGCACATCAAGATCGCCCGGCGCCTGCTCTCCGACGACGGCACCGGGGGAGAGGTGGTCTTCTGCTTCGACGGCGACGCCGCCGGCCAGAAGGCGGCCCTGCGTGCCTTCGAGGAGGACCAGCGGTTCACTGCGCAGACCTACGTGGCCGTGGAACCCACCGGCGCCGATCCCTGCGACCTTCGCCAGAGCCGCGGGGACGCAGCCGTCCAGGCCCTGATCAGCAGCCGCCGGCCGCTCTTCGAGTTCGCCATCCGGGCGTCGCTGAAGCGCCACAACCTGGACACTGTGGAGGGCCGCGTCGCAGCGCTGAGGGAAGCTGCTCCCGTGGTGGGGCAGATCCGCGACGCCGGCATCAGGCCCGCCTACGCCCGCGAACTGGCGGGATGGCTGGGCATGTCCGTCGAAGAGGCCAACCGGGCCGTGGCTGTCGCCATGAAGCGTGGGGCTGCGGGCCCGCAGGCGGGTGCAGGGGCCGCCGCGGCACAGCAGGGCGGCCAGGCTGCCGGACGGCCCGCGGAAGCCGGCGGGCCCGGCGTTGCTGCCGGACCGGCGTCGGGCGCCGTCCCGTCGTATCACCGCCCGGACCCGAGGGACCCGGTGGCCTCCATGGAGCGCCAGGCGCTGGAGGTGGCGCTGCAGGAGCCGGCGCTGCTCTCCGGCGCCGTCTGGGACCGCTTCTCCGCCGCACGGTTTGCCACCCCGGCCTTCCAGGCCGTCCATGACGCCATGCGCGCCACAGGCCCCGGCATGGTGGCTGAACCTGCGCGCTGGGTGGAGCACGTGATGCACGAGGTCCCGGAGCCGCTGCGGCCGCTGGTGTCCGAGCTGGCGGTAGTGCCGCTGCCGGCGAGCACGGAGGAAGGTGTGCAGAAGTACTGCCGGGACATCCTGTCCCGGCTGTTCGAGCTGCAGATCACCCGGGTCAAGGCGGACAAGATGGGCCAGCTCCAGCGGCTCGATCCGGCTGCAGACCTTGAGGCGTTCCAGCGGCTCAACCGTGAGCTGATGATGCTCGAGATGGAACGCAGGTCCCTGCGGTCCGATGCCTGACCCGATGCCGTGCTGATGCAGTCCTGATGCAGGTTCAATGCGTCGATTTCGCTTCCAGCCCGGGTGTTTGCTAGGCTAATACCCGCTTCATTCCTCCTTAGCTCAATTGGCAGAGCATTCGACTGTTAATCGAAGGGTTGCTGGTTCAAGTCCAGCAGGAGGAGCTTGCACGGAAAAGCCCCCGTCCTCCAATGGAGGACGGGGGCTTTTTGCTTCCCTACACAAAGTCCATTTCAACCTGCAGGAACCTCTCCGCCTCAGCTATCGCAGCCAGGAACGCTTCCTGCTCGGTGGGGGACTTGCGGGGCTGCCGGGGGCTCCATTCATGCGGGGCCGAGTGGATCCGCACGAAGCCTGTATCCGGCGGTGCATAGAAGATGCCGAAACGCTGCACGGGCCACTCCGGGGAGGTTTCCGGGGCCACCAGCAGCGCGGCTTTGAACGCGGGATTGAACCATTGGGCGATCGGCCTGCGGCGGTCCTCGGTGAAGAGCCCGGCGGCGTACAGGGCGGCCGACTGCTCGCCCATCTGCGCGCACGCCCGGTCCCACCACAGGGGCAGGATCCGGGCATCGCATCGCTGCCATGTGGCCGGTAGCTGGGGTCGATCCTGCCAACTGGGCACGGACACATTTTATCTCGCAGCCAATTGGCCCGGTACAGCCACGCGGCTGCTGGCTCCGGCAATTGCTGCGGATGCCGTTCAAATCGGATTCAGCGCCGGTTCCGGCCTCCCGGATTGACCCGGTACAGCAGCGCCGCGCCAACCAGCGAGCCAAGAATGATTCCCATCGCCGGGTTTCCGGCGGCGCGGCCCGCGAAGTAACCCGCGACGGCGCCCAGCACCGCCCCGAGGAAGAGTCCCCGTCCGTTCCGGGGCGGCCGGTGTTTCATGCCCCCATCATGTCAGCTGATGGCCGGGACCGTGCGGGGACGGACCACCAGCCACAGGGCTGCCATGGCCAGCAGGATGCAGACGGCCTGGACTCCTCCCATGCTGGTGCTGGTGATGCCCAGCCACCCCACCACGGGGGAGATGAGCCCGGCCATCATGAAGGTAGCGGCGCCCAGCAGGGAAGCGGCGGTTCCTGCCTGGGAGGCGTGGTTTGCCAGCGCCAGGACCTGCACGCACGGGAACATGAACCCGGTCCCCAGGATGTAGAACCACAGCGGCACCATCACGCCCCACAGGCCGAAGCCCAGGAGGTCGAAGACCACAATCAGGAGGGCCATCAGGAACATCCAGGCCGTCGCTGCAGCGAGGATCCACTGCGGCGGTACCCGCCTGATCAGCCGTGAACTGGTCTGTACGCCGGCCACGATGCCCAGCGAATTGATGCCGAAGAGCAGGCCGTACTCCTGGGCTGAGAAGCCGAACACCCCCTGGAACAGGAACGGCGAGGCCGAGAGGTAGGTGAAGAGTCCGCCGAAGTTCAGGCCCGCCACCATCAGCAGGCCCACGAAGATCCGGTCGCTGAACAGGACCCGGTAGCGCTGCCGGGCCGTCATGCCGCTTTGCCCCCTCTTTTCCGGCGGGAGCGTTTCACGGACCAGGACCAGCGCTGCCACGATCACCAGGGTGCCGTAGGAGGCCAGGAAGACGAAGATCCCTGGCCAGGGCATTACCAGCAGCAGTTGCGATCCGATCACCGGTGCCAGGATGGGCGCCAGGCCGTTGACCAGTGCCATCCTGGAAAACATCTTCACCATGGCGTAGCCGGAAAACAGGTCGCGGACCATCGCCATCGCCACCACGCCGCCGCCCGCAGCGCCCACACCCATGAGCACGCGGAAGATCCCCAGGGTGGTGATGTCCGTGGACAGCGCCGCACCGATCGACGCTGCGATGTGCAGCGCCGTGGCCATGATCAGGGGGTTCCGTCGGCCAAACTTGTCACTGAACGGACCCACTACCAGCTGGCCGAACGCAAAGCCCAGGGTGGTCCCTGCCAGGGTGAGCTGCACCTGCGCCTCGGTAACCCCAAGGCTGGCCTCCAGGGCGGGGAAGGCCGGCAGGTAGAGGTCGATCGTGAAAGGCCCCAGGGCGGTCAGGGCACCGAGGAGGAAAATGTACAAAAGTCTGCGGCGGGGGCTGAGCAGGTCGCCCGGATTGGAAGCAGTGGTCACGGATGTCCATCCTAGGCCCGGCACCCCACGATTTGCAGCGTTGTAGTCAGTGCCGCCCGGCAAGCCCCGAAGTTCCCCCTGAACCTGAATGGTAGTTTTGTGGCGGGGACTGTGCCTGTGCACATTTCCCGGGACACACGATGCCGGATCGAGCACACAAACCAGTTAGGCGGAACCGATGAGCGGACGTCACAGCGGGCAGACCAGACCCGGATTGCGCATTACTGCGCTGCCCGGAACGGTCAAGCTCCTTGCCAGGTTGGCGCCCCGCCAGATCAATGACGAGATTGCGTTCGCCAAGATCGAACTTAAGCGCAAAGGCACCCAGGTGGGCGTCGCGGCCGCCTTCTTCGCCGTTGCCCTCGTCTTCCTGGCGTTCCTGGTGGTCGGACTGATCGTTGCAGCCATCATGGGCCTGGCCACCATCATGCCCGCCTGGCTTGCGGCCCTGCTGGTCTCCGCCGCGTTCCTGCTGATCGCCCTGGTCGGCGGCCTCATCGGCCTGTCAAGGTTCAAGAAGGCCATGCCCCTGCTGCCGGAAGAAACCATCCGCGGAATCAAGCACGATATCGGCGTGGCCAAGGAAGGCTCGGCCTTCAACCCCGCCGTGCTGGACCCGGCAAGCCCCGAGGCCAAGGCCGCGAAGGCTGCCAAGGAAGAAGCCGCGGCCAAGGCAAAGGCTGAGAAGGCTGCCAAGGCCGCCGAGCACGACAAGGAATTCCCGCACGCTTCGGAGCCGGAACTGTCGCGGCGCCTGAGCCAGCGCCGCCAGCACCTCACCGAGGTCCGCGACAACCTGGGAACGGAACTGGACGTCAAGACCCAGGGGAGGTACCTGCTCGCGGTTGCCCAGGACAAGGCCCGGCAAGGGCAGGCGCTGGCTGGACGCGGCAAGGACGCAGCAGCCCACAAGCTCGCTGGCCTGTCCGAATCCTCCGGCGGACTGCAGGACCGGTGGAAGCCGCTGGCCGCATTGGGCGCCGCCGGAACTGTCCTGGTGGTCCTGCTGCGGAAGCTGATCCGCACCTACTAGGACCAACCGGCCGGGCAGGAGCGCCCGGGCCAGCAGCTTAATCGACATTCCAGGCCACGTGGTGGCGGGCGGCACAGCTACCGCCGGCAGGCCACTGTCCGGCAGGACCACGCCGCAGGGCGGCAACAGGAAGGGGGGGACAGGTGAAGTTCATTGGCGCCGGTTCCCGTCCGGACCGCCCCCAGGTTGACCACGACATCGTGTTCACCATCCCCAATCTGCTCACCGTGGTGCGGTTCATGGGGGTTCCGCTCTTCATCTGGCTTGTGCTGGCGCAAAAGGAATACGGCGCCGGTGTTGTGGTCCTGGCAGTCATGGCGTGCACCGACTGGGTGGACGGCTATGTTGCCCGACGGTTCGACCAGGCTTCCCGGCTCGGCCGGGTCCTGGACCCCATCGCGGACCGGCTGGCGCTCCTGGCCGTAGCCGTCACCCTGGTGATTGCCGGCGTCGTGCATTGGCTCTACCTTGCCGCGCTGGTCATTCCGGACGCAGTCCTGCTCGCGCTGACGCTCTCGCTCTTCCGCGGCCACCCGGACCTCCCCGTCAGCGCGGTGGGCAAGGTGCGCACCGGGCTGCTGCTCCTTGGGACCCCCATGCTGGTTCTTTCCAGGCTGGACACCGGCTTCTCCGACGCACTCTTCATCGCGGCGTGGATCGTGCTGGGCCTGGGCCTGGTGGGCCACTGGATCGCCGCCTACAACTATGTCTGGGCCATGCTGCGCAAGGGCAGGGCCCGGACAACGCCCGACGGCGGGGCCTCCTGATGGTATGGATAGCCGTCCTCCTCGCCGTGCTGGGAGCGTTCTGCCTCGCCCTGGGAGCCCAGCGCCAAGGCAGCGCCGTGAAGGCAGATACCGGGGGACTCGCCCTGAGCTCGAACGGATTCCTGCGCCTGCTGCGCAATCCCCGCTGGGTGTTCGGGCTGCTGCTGCTGTGCGCCGGAATGGCCATGAATGCGGTGGCCCTGGTATCCGCACCGCTGACCGTGATCCAGCCGATCGGCGCGATCGCCCTGGTGATCACCACCATCGTGAACGCGCGGGACCAGGACCTCACCATCAACCGCGCCACGGTGGTCGCCATTACCGCCTGCGTGACGGGGTCGGCGCTCTTCGTCCTCCTTGCGGTCAACGTCACCCAGGAGAACCACCACGTCAGCCCCGAGGACGAACTGACCATCGTGCTGCTCCTCGCCCTTGCGGTCGGCCTCTTCGGGACCCTGGCAGTCATGTTCCGGCACCGGATGAACGCCTTCATCTACATCCTTGGCGCCGGTGTCCTGTTCGGCTTCGTCGCGGTGCTGACCCGCATCATCGGCAAGCACCTGCTGGACCCCAACGGACTGTTCCTGCTGAACGTGCAGTGGTACTCCGTGGTGGCGATCATCGCCGCGGGCGGCCTGGGGTCCTGGTTCGTGCAGAGCGCGTACTCCTCGGGTCCGCCGGACCTGGTGATCGCCGGCCTGACGGTCATCGATCCCATGGTGGGAATCGCCATCGGCATCGTCATCCTGGGTGAACTGCGCCCCGACGTCCACGCCGTCATGGCCATTGCCATGGGAACCGCCGCGCTCCTTGCTATCGTTGGGGTTATCGCCCTTTCGCGGCACCACCCCGAGGTCACCAAGCGCAAGAAGGACGCACGGAAGTCCCCGGGCAGGCCGTCCCACTAGCCCATCCGCCCACCAGCCATCCAGCCCATGAGGCCCAGCCGCGCCGACGCCGGCGGCCAACCGTGCAGCCAGCCACTACTGTCCGCACCGTGACCATCAGGAGCCCTCCACGTGACCACGCCAGCCGACCAGCCACTGACCATCCTGATCGCCGCGGACACCTACCCGCCCCACGTGAACGGCGCCGCCCAGTTCGGCTACCGCCTTGCCAAGGGCATGACCGGCAGGGGCCACAACGTCCATGTCCTGGCCTGCCGCGACGGCAAGGGCAAGAGCTACTCCGAGTTCCGCGACGAAGCGACCGTACACCGGCTCCGCTCGCACAGCGTGCCTACGCATGAGACGTTCCGGATCTGCCTCCCCTGGGAGATCAAGAAAGAAATCAGCCTGCTGTTCGACAGGGTCAAGCCTGATGTGGTGCACATCCAAAGCCACTACATGATTGGCGAGCACGTCCTCTACGAGGCCGTGAAGCGCGGCATCCGGATCGTGGCCACCAACCACTTCATGCCGGAAAACCTCAACCCCTTCCTGCCGTTCCCGCAGTGGTTCAAGGACATCGTGGGACGGATCTCATGGAAGGACATGGGCAAGGTCATGGGCCAGGCGGACGTGGTCACCACGCCCACTCCGCTGGCAGCCAAAGCAATGCATGAGCACGCATTCCTGCGCAAGGTGCTCCCGCTCTCCAACGGCATTGACTCCGCGGCCTACGAGCCGCAGCCCGGGGAAACCATTGAACCGCACGCCCACCCCACAGTGCTGTTCGCAGGCCGGCTGGCCGAGGAGAAGCACGTGGACGTGCTGATCAAGGCCATCGGCAAGACCCCGCCGGAACTGAACGTACACCTGGAAATTGTTGGCGGCGGCGAGGTGCGGCCGGCACTCGAAGAACTGGTGCAGCGCCTCGGACTGGGGAGCCGAGTGAAGTTTCTGGGCCTCGCCAGCGACGAGGACCTGCGGAGGGCCTACATCCAAGCCGACCTCTTCTGCATGCCGGGAACGGCCGAGCTGCAGTCGCTGGTGACGCTCGAGGCCATGTCCGCATCCACCCCGGTGGTCCTGGCAGACGCCATGGCACTGCCGCACCTGGTCCGGGACGGCCAGAACGGCTACCTGTTCACCCCCAATGACAGTGACGACCTCGCCAAGAAGATCACCCAGATCCTGGAGCTTCCGAAGGATCAGCAGGCCGCCATGGGCCAGGCCAGCCGCCAGATGGTGGAACCGCACAGCATCCAGGGCACCCTGCAGACCTTCGAGGACCTGTACCGCGGCGCGCGGTACGAGGACATGGTGGTCTGACAGCACTCCGGCATTTGCTAGAGTGTTCCTGCCCTGCCGCCGCGCCCCGCGCGGAAGGCCTGGGGCTTTTTGGGGCTATAGCTCAGCTGGTTAGAGCGCGGGACTCATAATCCTAAGGTCCTCGGTTCAAGTCCGAGTAGCCCTACTGTGCCGTGTGGAACGGCGGGCAGAAATGCGCAACCGCGGCCGACGATCAACGTCGGGCCGCGGTTCTTTTCTTTAAACCGGATTCGTGCGCCGGTCAGTAACCTGCTGCCTCCACCGGGAGGCCCTCGTCCGGGATCCGGCTTCCTTTCCTAACCACACGATCTGAGGTATGTTACTGACCAGTAACTTATGGCGTCCCTGCATATGGGCGTCGGCCGCTGATCTTCCGGAAGGCAACCATGTCCACACCTGCTGCAGACCCCCGCGACCTCCCCTACGCGGACGGCGACTTCTACGCCTTCGAACAGCTCCTGTCCGCCAAGGAGCGGGACCGCCTCGCCGAGGTCCGCGACTTCCTGGCCCGTGAGGTGCGCCCCATCGCCGCGGACTGCTGGAACAGGGGCGAGTTCCCCATGGACCTCATTCCCAAGCTCGCCGAAGTGGACCTCGTCAGCCCTGTCCGGCGCCAGGGTCACTCCAACCTCTTTGCCGGGCTGGTCCATGCCGAATTGACCCGCGCCGACGCCTCCATCGCCACCTTCCTGGGGGTCCACGACGGGCTCTTTACCGGGTCCATCGAAGCGCTGGCATCCCAAGAGCAGCAGGAGGAGTGGCTGCCCGACATCTACGCGCTGAAGAAGATCGGCGCGTTCGGCCTCACCGAACCGCTTGGAGGCAGCGACGTGGCAGGCGGGACCCGCACCACCGCCCGCCGGGACGGCAACGCGTGGATCCTCAATGGCGCCAAGCGCTGGATCGGCAACGCCACCTTCTCCGACTGGGTGGTCATCTACGCCCGCGACGTCGCTGACAACCAGGTCAAGGGCTTCCTCGTGGACACCACCCTGCCGGGTTTCACTGCCACCAAGATCGAGAACAAGATTTCGCTGCGCACCGTCCAGAACGCCGACATCGTCCTCAAGGACGTCGTGGTGCCGGACTTCTTCAAGCTCGCCCATGCCAACAGCTTCCGGGACGTCAACAAGGTCCTGAAGGTAACGCGGCTGGCTGTAGCGTGGCAGGCCGTGGGCCAGCAACTGGCGGCCTTCGACGTCGCCAGGAGCTACGCCGTGGAGCGCAAGCAGTTCGGCCGTCCACTGGCATCCTTCCAGCTCATCCAGAACCAGCTGGTGCAGATTCTTGGCAACGCCGTCAGCTCCATGGGGATGATGGTGCGGCTTGCCCAGCTCGAAGACAACGGACTGGCCAAGGATGAGCAGTCCGCCCTGGCCAAGGCCTTCACCACCGAACGGATGCGCGAGAGCGTGGCCCTGGGGCGGAGCATCCTCGGCGGCAACGGCATCGTCACGGACTATGGAATGGCAAAGATCTTCGCCGACGCAGAGGCGATCTACTCCTATGAAGGCACGGCCGAGATCAACACCTTGGTCACCGGGCGCGCCATCACCGGCATCTCGGCCATCGTCTAGGGCGATCCGTGCAGGGGCAGCAACACTGAAGGCCTCAGGTCCAGGACGAACTGCAGGGGATTGACGTACTCCTCGTCCTCCCGGACGCCCCAGTGGATACAACCGGCGGCCTGGCAGTGGCCGGGGAGCGCGGTGCCGATGACCTGTCCCTTCGTCACGGTACTGCCAACCGTGAGGGGACTCTCCACGGGCTCGAAGCTGCTCCGCAGGCCGGCGCCGTGATCTATGGTGATCACGGGCCGGTCCACCACCACGCCCACGAAGCTGACGGTTCCGGCCGCCGGCGACACAACTGCCGCCGCCGGACCTGCCGTTTCCAAGTCCACGCCGCGGTGGCCGCTCAACCACGGTTTGGGCGGCGGGTCAAAGCCGCGCAGCACCGACGGGCGGGGAGCCAGCGGCCAGTCCCACGACGGGCGGGCAAGGCGGGCAACGAGGGCACCCACGTCCTCCGCCGCCGCCGGTAGCGCCGGAAGCGCTGCCTGCGCTGTACCCGGCACCTGCGGGCTGTAGGCCAGCGGCTGCGGGGTGGATGAGACCGACGCAGGAAGCAACAGCAGCGCGGCAAGCAGGACCGGTGGTTTCATGTTCCCCAGCATGCGCCCGTCTAACCGGCGCGGTCACCGAGCGCCCCGGCCTATGTGGAAAAGCCCCGGAGGCGCCCGCTGGGCGTCCTGTGGGCGGTGGTCCCTGTAGTACTATTGACGGAGCAGTTTGCTGCGCCCTCAACGCGTCCCGCCCCGGCAGTCCACCTTTTCGGTAATGCTGCCTGTCCAGGTTGCGTCGGCACAACTCATTCAGGAGTGTGGGGGAGCAGCCGGCTGACTACGCGCATCCAGCCCTCCAACGGCACGGCCCCGGCCGCACCATCGGAGGATCGCGCCTCCTGCGGTCCGTCCAACAGTACGGATGGGAAGCGCGATGGATGCCAGGAGCACGGCCCAACCCGGGCCACGCTAATCAACCGTCAACTATTGGCAGGGTAAGAAGCCTCGCGGCTATCTCATGAATGACCTGCCGGAAGGAGCGTCGGCATGCCCGTCGTAACCATGCGCCAGCTGCTTGACAGCGGCGTCCACTTTGGACACCAGACCCGCCGTTGGAACCCGAAGATGAAGCGCTTCATCTTCACCGAGCGCAACGGCATCTACATCATTGACCTTCAGCAGTCGCTGTCCTACATCGACCGCGCCTACGAGTTCGTGAAGGCCACCGTTGCCCACGGCGGCACCGTACTCTTCGTCGGCACCAAGAAGCAGGCCCAGGAAGCAATCGCAGAGCAGGCCACCCGTGTAGGCCAGCCCTACGTGAACCAGCGCTGGCTCGGAGGCATGCTGACCAACTTCCAGACGGTCGCCAAGCGCATCCAGCGTATGAAGGAACTCGAAGAGATTGACTTCGACGACGTCGCCGGTTCCGCTTACACCAAGAAGGAACTGCTGCTCCTCAAGCGCGAGCTCACCAAGCTCGAGTCCAACCTGGGCGGTATCCGCAACCTGACCAAGGCACCTTCCGTGCTCTGGATCGTGGACACCAAGAAGGAGCACCTCGCCGTTGACGAGGCCAAGAAGCTGAACATCCCGGTTGTGGCCATCCTGGACACCAACTGCGATCCCGACGAAGTCGACTTCCCGATCCCGGGCAACGACGACGCCATCCGCTCCGTGAACCTGCTGACCCGCGTTGTTGCCGACGCCGTCGCCGAGGGCCTGATCGCCCGCAACAACCGCGGCTCGGGCACCACCGAAGCTCCCGAAGAGCCCCTGGCTGAGTGGGAGCGCGAGCTCCTCGAAGGCAGCAAGGCCGAGGAAGCCGCTGCGGCCGCTCCGGCGGAAAACGCTGAAGCCCCGGCTGCTCCGGCCGCCGAAGCCCCGGCTGCTGCCGAGGCTCCCGCCGAAGACGCCAAGTAACACAGCTAAATCCGGATTCTCCGTGCTGTCCGCAGCCGGAGCTGCTGACAGGATGGCCGCCCGCACTGCGGGCAGCCATCCTGTCAGTCCGTACACCACAACAAATTTCTAGACAGAGGGGTTCACATGGCGAACTACACTGCCGCTGACATCAAGGCCCTGCGCGAGCGCACCGGCGCCGGCATGATGGACGTCAAGAAGGCTCTTGACGAAGCCAACGGTGACGCCGAAAAGGCCATCGAAATCATCCGCATCAAGGGCCTCAAGGGTGCCACCAAGCGCGAAGGCCGCTCCACCGCCGAAGGCCTCGTTGCTGCCAAGGTCAGCAACGGCGTCGGCGTCATGATCGAGGTCAACTGCGAGACCGACTTCGTTGCCAAGGCTGACAAGTTCATCCAGCTGGCCGACAAGGTCCTGGCCGTTGCCGTCGAGTCCGGCGCTGCCGACCTCGAAACCCTCCTCGCCACCGATGTCGACGGCAAGCCGCTGTCCGAGGTCGTTATCGAAGAAGGCGCTGTCCTGGGCGAAAAGGTCGTCGTCCGCCGCATTTCCCGCATCGAGGGTGCAACGGTTGATGCCTACCTGCACAAGACCTCGAAGGACCTCCCGGCCCAGGTGGGCGTCCTGTTCGCTGTCGACGGTGAAAGCGAAGCCGCTGCCACCGCCGCCCACGACGTCGCCGTCCACATCGCCGCCATGGCCCCGAACTACCTGACCCGCGAGGACGTCCCGTCCGACCTGGTCGAGTCCGAGCGCCGCATCGCTGAAGAGACCGCAAAGGCCGAAGGCAAGCCCGAAGCCGCCCTCACCAAGATCGTCGAAGGCCGCGTAACGGGCTTCTACAAGGGTGAGGTACTGGTTGACCAGGCCTTCGCCAAGGATGCCAAGAAGTCCGTGGCACAGATCCTCGAAGAGGCCGGTGTCAAGGGAACCGCTTTCGCACGTTTCCGCGTCGGCTCCTAGCCGAACATGTAAGGGGGTGGCCACTTCGGTGGCCGCCCCTTTTGCATGCGCAGGGTTCGTGCCCTGAGTTTTGCGCCGGGCGCCGGGCGCCGGTCGCCGGGCACCGCCGGTTCCGGCCACCGGTTCAGGCAGGATAACCTTTTTTCGAAAGACACCAACGGGAAGGCACCATGGAAGCCGTCAATACTGTAATGCAGCCAGAGAAGAGCCGGCGGCGGGTCCTCCTGAAGCTCTCCGGCGAGGTTTTCGGCGGCGGGAAGCTGGGTGTCGATCCCGAGACCGTCCGCAACGTCGCCAAGCAGATTGCCGCTGCCGTCCCGGACGTTGAAGTGGCCATCGTGGTGGGCGGCGGCAACTTCTTCCGCGGTGCCGAACTGTCCCAGAGCGGGATGGACAGGTCGCGGGCGGACTACATGGGAATGCTCGGCACCGTCATGAACTGCCTCGCCCTGCAGGACTTCCTGGAGCAGGCGGGCGTTGAGACGCGCGTGCAGAGCGCCATCACCATGGGACAGGTGGCTGAGGCCTACATCCCGCGCCGCGCCATCCGCCACATGGAAAAGGGCCGCGTCGTCATTTTTGGGGCCGGTGCCGGCCTGCCGTACTTCTCCACTGACACCGTGGCCGCCCAGCGTGCCCTTGAAGTCCACGCCGATGTTGTCCTCATGGCCAAGAGCGGCGTTGACGCCGTCTACACCGCGGACCCCAAGAAGGATCCCACCGCCGAACGGCTGGAGACCCTGAGCTACGACGACGCCCTGCGGCGGGACATCCGGGTCATGGACCAGACCGCCATGACCATGTGCAAGGACAACGACCTGTCCATGGTGGTGTTCGGCATGGAAGGCGAAGGCAACGTCACCCGCGCCATCCGGGGCGAGAAGCTGGGCACCCTGGTCACCACCTAGCTCCGGCTAGGATGTTTTCAGGACAGTTCCGCTGCCGCCCCCGGGCGGTGGCGGAAGCAGCGACAGAGAACCACGCGTGCATGGAACCGGCGCCCCGGACCGCACCAGAACCCCAGGAGAGACCGTGATCGAAGAAACCTTGCTCGAAGCCGAAGAAAAGATGGACAAGGCCGTAGAGGTTGCCAAGGAAGACTTCGCTTCCATCCGCACCGGCCGCGCCAACCCCGGCCTGTACAACAGGGTCCTGGTGGACTACTACGGCTCGCCCACACCCCTGCAGCAGCTCGCCTCGTTCGCCATCCCCGACGCCCGGACCATCCTCATCACCCCGTTCGACAAGACCGCGCTGCGCGAGATTGAACGCGCCCTGAGCGATTCCGAGGTGGGGGCCAACCCGTCCAACGACGGCAACGTCATCCGGATCACCATCCCGGAACTGACCAAGGAACGCCGCAAGGAATACGTCAAGATCGTCAAGACGAAGGGCGAGGACGCCAAGGTGTCCATCCGCAATATCCGCCGCAAGGCCAAGGAAGCCCTGGACCGCCTGGTCAAGGACGGCGAAGCCGGCGAAGACGAAGGCACCCGGGCCGAAAAGGAGCTGGACGGCCTGACCAAGGCCCACGTGGATGGCATCGATGAGCTGCTCAAGCGCAAGGAAGCAGAGCTGCTCGAAGTCTGATGGGCCAGGCAGATCAGGCCCCCGCACCACGGGCGCGCATACGGGGGAAGCAGCCCAGGAGCAATCCGACACCGAAGGCCGGCCGGAACCTCCCGGCGGCCGTTGCGGTGGGCCTGGCCATGCTGGTTGCCGTACTCGGCGGACTGCTGTTCCTCCCGTTGGCGTTCGTGGCCATCGTTACGGCTTTCGCCGTGTTCGGGGTCTGGGAGATCTACCGTGCCCTGGAAGCCAACGGGACCAGGATGCCCATCGTCCCGGTAATGACCGGAACTGTGGCCATGCCCTTTGTGGCGTACTTCGGAGGCATTGAAAGCCTGCTCTTCGGCATGCTGCTCAGCTCCGTGGCTGTGCTCCTTTGGCGGTCCATCGACACCGCTGCCGGCTCGGCCAACAGCATCTTCGCTGGTGTCTTCACCCTGGGCTGGGTGCCCTTTTTCATCAGTTTCGCCGCGCTGCCGCTGCATGCTGCGGGCGCCGCGGCTCCGCTGGGGCTGTGGCCGGGCGGCACCATTCCCGAAGGCGCCTGGCAGATCGCCGTCATGCTGCTGCTGGTGGTGTCCAATGACACGTTCGGCTACCTGGTGGGGGCATCGCTGGGCAAGCACCCCATGGCGCCCAAGATCAGCCCCAAGAAGTCCTGGGAAGGTTTCGCCGGATCAGTGGCCGGCGCCGTCCTGATCGGCGTCCTCGCCTGCATCTTCATCCTGGACAAGCCCTGGTGGGTGGGTGTGGTCCTGGCCGTCGGCACCGTGGCCGCCTCCACTGCCGGCGACCTTGCCGAGTCCATGGTGAAACGCGAACTTGGCGTCAAGGACATGAGCAGCATCCTCCCCGGGCACGGCGGGGTCATGGACCGGCTGGACTCCATCGTGTTCGCGTCCCCGCTGGTCTACGTCCTCTACGGGTTCGTCACCGGAAGCTGGTGAACCCCCTGTTTGCGGGGAAGCCCGGCCCTCACAGGGCAGCATCATCCCGGCACCAATAGACTGGTGCCACAGCGCTACGGCTGAAGAGCATTGAAGGAACCAACAGTGGCATTGGATATTCATCGGCAGATCCCTGCGTCATTTGAGCGCGTGCAGCGCAGTGAATACGGTTACAACGCCAAGCAGGTGGACCAGTTCCTCCAGCGGGCACGGGTGTCCCTGGAGTCACCCCACGATGCCGCGCAGCCCATCAACAGCTCAGACGTCCGGGCTGTGTCCTTTGACCCGGTCAAGGGCGGCTACTCCGCTTCCGTGGTGGACGCGGCCCTGGACCGGTTGGAAGACGCGTTCGCCCGCAGGGAGCGCGACGAACTGATTGCGGCCAGCGGCGAGGAAGCCTGGCTGCGCGAAATCGGCAAGCTCTCGGGAATCCTCCGCGGACGCCTCCACCGCCCGGATGGGGAACGTTTCCGGCGGCCCGCCAAGAACAAGGCCCGCAGCTATAACACCGCCGATGTGGACCGGCTTTGCCACGAACTCGTGGCCTATCTGGAACACGACAAGCCGCTCAGCGTGGACAGCGTCCGCCGCGCCGTGTTCCGCCCGGAAACCGGGCGCGACGGCTATGAAGAAGCCCAGGTGGATGCGTTCCTGGACCGCGTCATTGAGCTGATGGCCGCCATCGACTGACGCCTTCCGGCCCGCACGCCTCCTAGATTCCTTCTGGTGGCGTGGGGGAGAGCGGCGTGAACCGGCTCCAGATGTCCCGGTAGCTCCGGTAGCCGTTCACTGCCGAGACGGCCAGGAACGAGAACCCGCACGCACCGCCCATCAGCAGCGCCGCAACAGTTCCGGCCCCAAGAAGGGTCAGCAGCAGCCCAGCCAGGATGGCAATCAGGGCACCGTTCGCCATCGACATGAAAATCATGCTGCTGCCGGCCACGTGGCGGAAATTGCCGCGGTTGCCGAAGAAATAGTACGTCTGGACAGAACCGGCCTCATCGTCGTGATGGGCTGCCATCAGGTACGGGGCGACGCCCGGATCAAGCTCGACGTAAGCAGCCCTGAGCCGGTTCATGGCGGTGACGTACATCAGGTCCTCATGCGCCACGTTCATGACCCGCAGCTGGGTCAACAGCCCCATGGCAACGTCAATGAACAGCACCACCACGGCCAGCAGGACGAACGAATCCGAGAATCCGGTGGCCTGGCCCACCAGCGCGACGCTCACCAGTCCTGCCGAGGTGAAAGTCAGGAACATGCTGATCCTGGTCAGCACCTCACCCTGGGCCGTACTGCGGGACGCCAGCAGGCCCCAGTGCTCCGTGGCGAGCAGCTGCGCCCGCACGGACGGCGGAACCGGTTCCGCTGCCGGGTTTTCGTCCCGGATGGACATGGCGTAATTGTCCACCCAATCAGCGTCCGGTAGCCAGCGGCCTTTCCGGCGTGTGCAGCCGGGTCATGACGCGGACCAGCGTCTTGGGTACGCGGCCTGCCGTGGCCCGGGACACCAGCACCATGACGGCGAAAGCCGTGGGGACGGACCAGGCCGCGGGCTGGGCGAGCCATGCCGGCGTACTGGCCGCCCCCGCCAGCGAGCCGGCGATCATGGCACCGCCGCAGAGCACCCCGCCGGTCACCATGCCGGCGATGGCTCCGGCGTCGGTCAGGCCCCGCCACCAGATACCCAGCAGCAGGACCGGGCAGACGGTGGAAGCGGTGAAGGCGAACACCAGCCCCACGCTGCCGGCCAGCGCCAGGGAGCCCGTCATCAGGGCGAAGCCGAGAGGCACGACGGCGGACACCACCGCTGCGAGGCGGAAACCTCCTACGCCGGCCCCCAGGACGTCCTGGCTGATGACGCCGGCCAGGGACACCACCAGCCCGGACGTGGTGGACAGGAATGCTGCGAAAGCGCCAGCCACCACCAGCGCAGAAAGCAGGTCTCCGGCGGGGCCACCGATGAGTTCACGGGGCAGCAGCAGGACCATCGCGTCGGGCTGGCCCGAGCGGGCAAGGTCCGGCGCGAACATGCGGCCCACCAGGCCGTAGGCGGTGGGGAACAGGTAGAACACGGACAGCAGTCCCAACACGATCAGGGTGGTGCGCCGCGCGGACTGCCCATCCGGGTTGGTGTAGAACCTGACCAGGACGTGCGGCAGGCCAAGGGTCCCGAACAGCAGTGCAACGAGAAGCGAAACGTTGGTGTACCACCCTGCAGGGGCCAGGCCGGTGGGATTTTCGGACGGCGGGGCGAGGGCCGGTGTTCCGGTGCCGGCAAGCAGAAAGACGATGAAGAGGATGGGTACCGCCAGGGCGGTCAGCTTCAGCCAGTACTGGAACGCCTGGACGAACGTGATGGACCGCATTCCGCCCGCCACCACGGTCAGGCAGACAACCACCACCACCGCCACCGATCCCACCCAGGACGGCAGCCCGGTGGTGATCCGGATGGTCAGGGCTGCCCCGTGCAGCTGCGGAACGATGTACAGCCAGCCCACCAGCACCACCACCAGGCTGGTGACCTTGCGGACCGCCCGGGAGTCCAGCCGGGCTTCGGTGAAGTCAGGGATGGTGTACGCCCCGGAACGCCGGAGCGGGGCGGCCACGAACAGCAGCAGCATCAGGTAGCCGGCCGTGTAACCCACCGGGAACCACAGGGCGTCCGTCCCGGAGAGCAGCAGCAGGCCCGCGACGCCAAGGAAGCTGGCGGCCGACAGGTATTCGCCGCCGATCGCGGACGCATTCCACCATGGCCGCACAGTCCGCGACGCCACGAAGAAATCGCCGGTGGTCCGCGAGATACGGAGGCCGTAGAAACCGATCACCGCGGTGGCCACGGAGACCACGGCCAAGGCAGCGGCTGCAATCCCCGGGTTCACGCCGGGCTCCGCTTCACCATGTACCCGGGGGAATCACTGGTCACCGGCCAGGTCCCGGTAGCGGGCCTCGTTGCGGGCGGCCGTCCGGGTGTACAGCCAGGCGCTGAGGCCGATCACCGGGTAAATGCCCACACCCAGGAGGATCCAGTCGAACGGGATGCCGGCAATGGTCGTCTCGGCCAGGCCGGGGACGGCGGCCAGCAGAAGGGGGAAAGCGCCGAGGATCACCAGGAATCCGCCGGCCACCACCAGTGCCAGGCGCAGTTGCGACCGGATGAGGGACCGCACGAACACCTGGCCCACATCGGACTCCTGCGCCGCTTCGCGGGATTCCGTGACGGGGCGGGCAGCCGCGGCCGGGGCCGTCACCCGAACCCTGGTCATGCGTTCGGCCTGATCCGGTTTGCCTGCAGGCGCTCCCGCACGGTGGGCAGGTGCCGGCGGCTGATGGGCAGCCCGGCGCCCGCCACGGTGACCCGGGGGCCGTCCGCCGCAAGCTTCATGGAAGTGATGTGCTTCAGTGCCACCAGGTATGAGCGGTGCGTCCGGATGAACCCGGCATCGGCCCACTGCTGTTCCAGGTCGGCCAGCGGAACCCTGATCAGGTAGCTGGCGTCGGCGGTGTGGAGCCGCGCGTAGTCTCCCTGCGCCTGGACGTACGTGACGTCGTCGCGCCTGATCATCCTGGTGGTGCCGCCCTGGTCCACGGTGATCATCTCCGGTGCGCCGCCGCCGTCGCGCAATTCGCTGATGCGGCCCACGGAGCGCGCCAGCCGCTCGGCCCGGATGGGTTTGAGGAGGTAGTCAACGGCAGCCAGTTCAAAGGCGGCCAGGGCGTGGTCCTCGTCAGCGGTCACGAACACCACCGCGGGCGGATGGCTGCCGGCGGCAATCGCGCGGGCGATTTCCAGCCCCGACACGGCAGGCATGTGAATGTCCAGGAAGACCGCGTCCACCTGCGCGGACGCCAGGGCGCGGAGGGCTTCGCTGCCGGAGGTTGCCCGCAGGACCTTGCCGATGCGCTCGTCGCGGCCCAGCAGGAAGGCGAGTTCTTCCACGGCCGGCAGCTCATCATCAACGACGAGGACGTTAATCATGCTCCAAGGTTAGCTTTCCGCAGGCGTGCAGCAGGCCAGCACCGGGAATCAGGCATCGTGGCCGGGCTGCGATTTCGGCACTTTCATGGTGATGAGGGTCCCTTCGCCCGGTGCCGTCTCGATGACCAGCCCGTGGGCGTCGCCGTACACCTGCCGGAGGCGGGCGTCGACGTTCCGCAGGCCCACGTGCTCGCCGTCGATGTGTCCTGCGAGCATCGACTGCAGCTGCTCCGGATCCATCCCCACGCCGTCGTCCTCGATGGTCACCTGCGCGTAGGCTCCGGCGTCGTCGGCAGTGATGGTGATGTGCCCGGGCCCCTCCTTCGCTTCGAGGCCGTGCCGGACGGCGTTCTCCACCAGCGGCTGCAAGCTGAGGAACGGGATGACGGTACTGAGGACCTCCGGTGCGACCCGGAGGCTGACCTGTACGCGCTCGCCGAAGCGTGCCCGCTCCAGCAGCAGGTACCGGTCGATGCAGCGCAGCTCCTCGGCCAGGGTGGTGAAATCGCCGTGCCGGCGGAAGGAATAGCGGGTGAAATCGGCGAACTCCACCACCAGCTCGCGTGCGCGGGCGGGGTCGGTGTTGATGAAGGACGCGATGGCGTTGAGCGAGTTGTAAATGAAATGCGGGCTGATCTGGGCACGCAGGGCCCGGACCTCGGCTTCCATCAGCTGGGTCCGCGATGCATCCAGCTCGGCCAGCTCCACCTGCACTGCCACCCAGTCTGCCACCTCGCCGGCGGCCCGCACCAGACCCGACCCCGCTGACGAAGCGAAGGCGGCGACGGCGCCCACTACGCGCGAACCGGCCCGCACTGGCGCTATGACCGCCGCCAGGGTGCCACCGGTCCCGTCCGGGCCGGGCGACAGCACAGCCGTCCGCCCGCCGGCGAGGACATCCGCGGCCAGTTCCATCAGCCGCGGCTTCAGCTCCTCCGCCGCTCCGTCCCAGGCGAGCACACCGGAAGTATCCGCAATGGCCAGCGCGTCACAGCCAAGCAGCGTGCGCAGGTGGCGGCTCGCCTTCGAGGCGCCGGCGGGATTGAGGCCACGGCGCAGGTGCTGGCCTGCCTGCGAGGCCGCGTGAAGGGTGTGGTACGTGGCGCGCTCGGCGTCCGTGCCAAGGTCGCGGAAAGAGCGGAGCACCTTCAATCCCACGCCGACGACGACGGCGATGGCCATGGCGATCACGGCCACGGCCGCGGCGGTCAGGAGGGGGGAGTCCGGCATGGGCCCAGCGTAGCCGCGGGTGCCGTTTGTCGCAGCATCCCGACCGTTGAGCGACCACAGCGCCGGAGGGGCTGGAAGTGGCTGCCGTGACACAGCAGAGTGATTGCTGTCACACCAGCGGCGTTTCCTCATCCGGGCCTGCCGTCCAGTGTGCACCGGCATGTCTCAATGAGGAGGAACCATGGGTAACGATGCCCAAAGTCCGGACGCTGCAGCGTCCGTCGACTTTGAACAGGTCCAGTCGACCGAGCAGTTCCAGGAACTGCGCAAGCGCCACCGCAGCTTTGTTTTCCCCATGGCAGTTGCCTTCCTGCTGTGGTATTTCGCCTACGTCCTGCTCGCGGACTACGCGGTGGAATTCATGTCCACCAAGGTCTGGGGAAACATCAACATCGGCCTGATCCTGGGCCTGCTCCAGTTCGTCTCCACCTTCGCGATCACCGGATGGTACGTCAGCTACTCCAACAGGAAGCTGGACCCCATCGCCTCTGAGATCCGGAACGAGATCGAGGGCCACGAATTCGACAAGCACGGCAACCGGGTGGGTGGAGCCAACAAATGATTACTATCGCAACCGCAGTGGACGTGGCCGCGCTCAAGGACACCACCCTGCTGAACATGGGCATTTTCGGCCTCTTCGTAGCCGTCACCATGGTGATCGTGTTCCGCGCCAGCCGGAACAACAAGACCGCCGCCGACTACTACGCAGCCGGACGCTCCTTCACGGGATCGCAGAACGGCACCGCGATCGCCGGCGACTATCTCTCCGCAGCCTCGTTCCTGGGCATCACCGGCGCCATCGCCATCAACGGGTATGACGGCTTCATGTACTCCATCGGGTTCCTGGTGGCCTGGCTGGTGGCGCTGCTCCTGGTGGCTGAACTGCTCCGCAATACCGGTAAGTTCACCATGGCGGATGTGCTGTCCTTCCGGCTCAAGCAGCGGCCCGTCCGCATCGCGGCAGCCATCTCCACCCTGGCTGTCTGCTTCTTCTACCTCCTGGCCCAGATGGCCGGTGCCGGCAGCCTGATCTCGCTGCTGCTGGGTATCAGCGACTGGGGCGGACAGGCCCTGGTGATCATCGTCGTCGGCGCCCTCATGATCATGTACGTCCTGATTGGCGGCATGAAGGGCACCACGTGGGTGCAGATCATCAAGGCCATCCTGCTGATCGCCGGCGCCGCCGTCATGACGCTCTGGGTCTTGGCCATCTACGGGTTCAACCTTTCGGCCCTCCTGGGCGGTGCCGTGGAAACGGCCAACAACCCTGCGGTCCTCAACCCGGGCCTGCAGTACGGCAAGAGCGAAACCTCCAAGCTGGACTTCATGTCCCTTGGCCTTGCCCTGGTCCTGGGCACGGCGGCACTGCCGCACGTCCTGATGCGCTTCTACACGGTCCCCACGGCCAAGGAAGCCCGCAAATCGGTGGTCTGGTCCATTTGGCTGATCGGCCTCTTCTACCTGTTCACCCTGGTGCTCGGCTACGGTGCTGCCGCACTGGTGGGTGCCGACACCATCAAGTCCGCTCCCGGCGGCGTGAACGCTGCCGCTCCGCTGCTGGCCTTCCACCTCGGCGGCCCGCTGCTGCTGGGCTTCATTTCCGCCGTGGCCTTCGCCACCATCCTGGCAGTGGTGGCCGGCCTGACCATCACCGCCGCCGCCTCGTTCGCCCATGACATCTACGCCAACGTGATCGCCAAGGGCAAAGCGGACGCTGCAACCGAGGTCCGCGTGGCCCGCCGCACAGTGGTGGTGATCGGGGTCCTCGCCATCCTCGGCGGCATCCTGGCCAACGGCCAGAACGTGGCGTTCCTCGTGGCGCTGGCCTTCGCCGTGGCCGCTTCGGCCAACCTGCCCACCATCATCTACTCACTGTTCTGGCGGCGGTTCACCACCCAGGGCGCCGTGTGGAGCATGTACGGCGGACTCGGTGCAGCCATCATCCTCATCATCTTCTCGCCGGTGGTGTCCGGCGGGGCCACCTCGATGATCAAGGACGCGCACTTCGCCATCTTCCCGCTCAGCAACCCCGGCATCGTCTCCATCCCGCTGGCGTTCTTCCTGGGCTGGCTTGGCACGGTGCTCGACAAGAAGAGCGAGGACCCTGCCAAGCAGGCCGAAATGGAGGTCCGGTCCCTCACCGGCGTGGGTGCCGAGAAGGCAGTCAACCACTAACGCCGGATCCGGCAACGCCTAAAACGAAAGGCCCCCGCCAACGTGGACTGTCCACGTGGCGGGGGCCTTCCGGTTGTGCTGCTAGGCGGCGGGGCGCAGCTTGATGTTCGTCATCTTCATCTCGTCAGTGCCCTCGAAGCGGTAGGCCAAGTCAACCTTCTTGCCCTCGCAGGTGATGACTCCGCCCACGTCCGCCGACTTGACGCCGTTCTCGGTGGCAACCTTCATGCTGTTGTACGCGGGCGTGCAGGTGCCGTCCATTTTCAGGCTTTCGACGCCGGAGATGAAGGTCTCCTTGGACAGCTGCTCCTGGAGTGCCGGGTCCAGGTAGTCGTCATAGGCTTTGGAGCTGTCGCCGGCAATGACGAGCTTGGTGAAACCGTCAGCCAGGTCTTTGGCGTGGTTGGTGGCGCTGCCGGCCACATTAACCAGGATGACGATGCCCACCACCACAAGCAGCAGCACGCCGCCGATGGCCGTCAGGATGATCCACAGCCGGGGCCGCTTCCTTGCCGGCGGTTCTCCGCCGGGGAGTCCAAACGGACCTGCGCCCCGGTACTGCTCCGATTGCTGGGCGTACGGGTTCTCCGGGTTCCCGGGGTTCTGGACGCCCGGATAGGGGCTGCCCTGCTGCGGCTGGCCGTACGGGGGATTCGGGGTGGGGCCGGGGTATCCGGCGGGAGGCTGCTGAGTTGGCTGCGGCAGCTGCCCGGAGCCGGGGTGCCCGGGCTGGTACGGTTCCTGGGGATTGCTCAATGTGGAGCCTTTCCGGATGTGGTGCCTGGCACCGCCTGGTGCGTGCCTGTCCAGGCTCCGCACGGATAACTGCCACAAGCCTATAACCCGTGCCGCCGCCTTCGGGCTTTGCCCCAGGCCATGTACCTCCGGCCGCCCCTGCCACTAAGGGCGTCAGCTTCCCTGCGGACCCCGCTCGAGCAGCGGCTGTACGCGGAAGGGGATGAGCTCGCCCATCGCCAGCGCCGTGTCCGCGCGTTCCACGCCGTCACACGCGAGGATCTTGCCGTTGATGCGGAAAAGGTCCTCGGCATCCTGGGCCACCACCCGCAGCAGCAGGTCTGCGGATCCGGTCAGCCCGTAGCCCTCAAGGATCTCCGGGATGGCCGCCAAATCCTGTGCCAGCCGGGTGAGCTTCTGCTGCTGTACGTGCACGGAGATGAAGGCCATCAGCGGGTAACCCAGCGCTGCAGGGTTGATCCTGCGTTCGAAGGACAGGAAGACGTGCTTCTTCTCGAGCTGGGCCATCCGTGCCTGGACAGTGTTCCTGGACAGTCCCAATTTCTGGGCGAGGGCCACCACGGTCCTCCGGGGGTCCTGGGCCAGTGCCGAAAGCAGGCGGGTGTCAGTGCCATCCAGAGCTTGCATAATGCGCAACGGTAGCACGGTGCGGAGGGCTGCCACAGGGCATTCTGCTCAATAAATGCCCTGGTGGTTGTACCCCCTGAGCATTGTGAGTAGGGTCACAGTATCCGGGCGAAGGGGCCCGGAAGGCCGCGGTTTGCGGGACCACAAGTCCCAGCTCCGCAGGTCACCGACGACAGAAGTTGCGGGGCTATCGTGTCTACAGACGAAACGGGCCAGGGCGGCGCACAAGCCCACGAGGGTGCCGGGGAATTCCAGGAGCCGGGATCATCCGGCGTCCCGGTACAAAAGCTGGTCCAGCTGATCACACCGTCGGGGGAGAGGGTGAGCCACCCCGAGTTCGATCTCTGGGTGCAGGACATCACGGACGAACACCTTTGCTCGCTGTTCGAGGACATGACCGTCATCCGGCGCATCGACGTCGAGGCGACGGCCCTCCAGCGCCAGGGCGAACTCGCCCTGTGGCCACCGCTGCTTGGGCAGGAAGCGGCACAAATAGGTTCCGGCAGGTCACTGCGCAGCGACGACTTCGTTTTCTCCAGCTACCGTGAAAACGGTGTGGCGTACTGCCGCGGCGTGGACCTCACAGACCTCCTGCGGGTGTGGCGCGGCAACGCGTCCGGAGGCTGGGATCCGTACGCCATCAACATGGCAACGCCCCAGATCATCATTGGCGCCCAGACCCTGCACGCCACCGGCTACGCCATGGGCATCCAGAATGACGGCGCAGATTCTGTGGCCGTCACCTACTTCGGCGACGGCGCAACGAGCGAGGGTGACGTGAATGAAGCTTTGGTCTTCGCCGCCAGCTTCCAGTCTCCCGTGGTGTTCTTTTGTACCAACAACCACTGGGCCATCTCGGAACCGGTCCGGCTCCAGTCGCACATCCAGCTCGCGGACCGGGCTGCGGGCTTCGGGATTCCCAGCCTGCGGGTGGACGGCAACGACGTCCTGGCCGTCATGGCCGCCACGCGCGTTGCCCTCGACCGGGCACGGCGCGGCGGCGGGCCAACGTTCATCGAAGCCGTCTCCTACCGGATGGGGCCGCACACCACCGCTGATGACCCCACCCGCTACCGCGACGCCAACGAGCTCGAGGACTGGGCCGCGAAAGACCCGATCAGCCGGGTGGCGGCACTGCTGGAACGCAAGGGGCTGCTGACCGGTGAACTGCAGGACCACGTCAGGAACAAAGCCGACGCAGTGGCCCGTGAGATGCGGAAAGGCTGCACCACCATGCCGGACCCGCAGCCCATGGACGTTTTCAAGCACGTCTACAGCGCACCGAACTCGTGGCTGGACCGCCAGCAGGACCATTACGCCCGATACCTGGCCTCCTTCGGGGACCCCGCAGGTGCCGTTCCAGGAGAAGGTGCACGCTGATGACTTCCATGACCTTTGCCCGCGCCATCAATGCCGGGCTGCGCAAATCGCTCGACCATGACCCTAAGGTGGTCCTCCTCGGTGAGGACATCGGCACCCTTGGCGGGGTGTTCCGGGTGACCGACGGGCTGCAGAAGGACTTTGGCAAACACCGCGTGGTGGACACGCCGCTGGCCGAATCCGCCATCGTGGGTGCCGCCGTCGGCCTTGCCTACCGCGGGTACCGCCCTGTGGTGGAGATCCAGTTCGACGGCTTCATCTATCCCGCGTTCGACCAGATCGTCAGCCAGGTGGCCAAACTGCATTACCGCACCCGCGGAGCAGTAAAGATGCCCATCACCATCCGGGTCCCGTTCGGCGGCGGCATCGGTTCGCCGGAGCACCACTCCGAGTCGCCGGAAGCCTACTTCACGCACACGTCCGGACTGCGGGTGGTCACCGTTGCGAACCCTCAGGACGCATACACGGTCATCCAGCAGGCCATCGCCAGTGACGACCCCGTCCTCTACTTCGAGCCGAAGCGGCGGTACCACGACAAGGGCGAGGTGGATGAAGCCGCTGGGCTGGACTCCGCGGATCCCATGGGGCAGGCCAGGGTCCTGACCGACGGAACCGACGTCACCCTGGTGGCCTATGGCCCGTTGGTGAAGACCGCCCTGGACGCCGCCTCGGCCGCCGCCGACGAAGGCATCTCCATCCAGGTCATCGACCTGCGCTCGCTGGCACCGGTGGACTACGACACCGTGGTGGCTTCGGTCCGGAAGACCGGCCGCCTGGTCATCACCCATGAGGCCGGGCAGTCCGGCGGGCTGGGGGCCGAGGTGGCAGCCAGCATCACCGAGAGGTGCTTCTACCACCTGGAAGCCGCGCCCGTCAGGGTTACCGGCTTCGACATCCCCTACCCATATTCGAAACTCGAGATGCACCACCTCCCGGGCCTGGACCGGATCCTTGATGGCGTGGACCGTGCATTGGGGCGGCCGAACTCACTCAGCGGGCTGGAAGGATGAGCACCACCATGATCAAGGAATTCCGGCTTCCCGACCTCGGGGAAGGGCTCACCGAGTCAGAAATCCTCAGCTGGAAAGTGGCCGTGGGGGACACCGTCAGCCTGAACCAGGTCATTGCCGAGGTGGAGACAGCCAAGGCGGTGGTGGAGTTGCCGTCCCCTTTCGCCGGCGTCATCAGGGAACTGCATGAGCAGCCCGGCACGGTTGTTGAGGTGGGCAAGCCCATCGTCTCCTTCGAGGTAGCGGACGACGCCGGGCCGGCACCGGCGGGGCACGCCGCACCTTCACTGGGCCTCGTGCCAGCCGCCCGGCCGGCGGCGGGGGAGGAACCGGCGGCGCCGAAACGGGAACCCAACCTCGTGGGGTACGGTGCCGTCGTCGAAAGCTCCGGCCGCCCCGCGCGCCGTCCTCGGATCTTTGCCCCGGTGGTTGAACCTGCCGATACCGAGTCCCCGGTGGTTGAGGCTGCCGACACCACGGTCATCGAAGCCAGGGCCGGCGTGCCCTCAGGCGACCGGCCCCGCTCCACGCCTCCGGTCCGCAAGCTGGCCAGGGACCATGGTGTTGACCTGGCGCTGGTTACCGGTACCGGCCCTGCTGGCCTGATCACCCGGGAGGACGTGCAGGAGTTCCTGCGGCAGGGCAGTGCCGGCCAGGCTGCGGCGGCCGCCGGCCAGGCACGTGCCGGGGGCGAGGGGGAGCGGGAAACCCGGACGCCCATCAAGGGTGTCCGCAAGCACACGGCGGCCGCGATGGTCTCCAGTGCCTTCACCGCTCCACACGTCACCGAGTTCCTCACCGTGGATGTCACCCCCACCATGGAGCTGCTGGCGAAACTGCGGGGCGCCCGGGCATTCGCCAACCTCAAGCTGACTCCGCTGACGCTCGCTGCCAAGGCTGTGCTGATCGCCCTGCGGCGCAATCCGTCGCTGAACTCCCGCTGGGACGAGGCGAACCAGGAGATCGTTTCGTTCAACTACGTGAACCTGGGCATCGCGGCGGCCACCCCGCGGGGGCTGACGGTGCCGAACATCAAGGATGCGCACTCGCTGACCCTGGAGCAGCTGGCGGAGGCGCTGGCGTTGCTGGCGGACACCGCGCGGTCCGGGAAAACGGCGCCGGCAGACCTGTCCGGCGGGACCATGTCCATCACCAACATCGGCGTTTTCGGCATCGATGCCGGCACTCCCATCCTCAACCCCGGCGAAGCCGCCATCCTGGCGTTGGGGGCCGTGCGGTCCATGCCGTGGGAGTATCGCGGTGAGGTGGCCCTGCGCCAGGTGATGACCCTGAGCCTGTCCTTCGACCACCGCCTGGTGGACGGTGAGCAGGGCTCCCGGTTCCTGGCCGACGTCGGAGCGATCCTGGCCGAACCGGGAATGGTCCTGACGATGGTCTAGCCGTACCTCCCTCCACGAGTTTTTGGGCAGGAACGACGGTTTCGAGGGCGCTTAGGTCGTCGTATCTGCCCAAAAACTCCAAGCGTCAGCGCGCTTGCGGGCTCTCCACCGTCAGGGCGGCGAGCGCCATCTCCTCGAGCAGCGGCCTGGCCGCGGCCGCCATCCGGCGGCCGTGGCTCCGGACCGAGTGCGGGGTGGAGTTGATCAGCCCGAAGGTGGCGTGCGCCCGGGTCCGGAGCTCGGCGGCGTCCGTGCCGGGGTGGAGCCTGGACAGGACATCCACCCACACCTCCACGTAGCTGCGCTGCAGCGCCCGCACGGCTGACTGGTCCTGTTCCGAGAGGTTGCTGAGGTCGCGGTCCTGCACGCGGATCACCTCGGGTTTGCCGAGGGCGAAGTCCACCTGGAACTCCACGAGCCGGCGCAGTGCCAGGCGGGGATCGGAGTTCTCTGCCACCACCTTCCGCCCGCCGTCCAGCAGCTCCCGGCTGACGGTGGCCAGCAGGTCCGCCAGGACGGCCTGCTTGCCGGGGAAGTGCCTGTAGACGGCCGGTCCGCTGACTCCCGCCGCCGCGCCGAGGTCTTCGAGGGAAACACTCTTGAACCCGTTGACGGCGAACAGGGAAGCGGCCGCGGCGAGCAGGGCCTGGCGGCGGTCTTCCTTGGCTTTGCTGCGCTGGGTTGCCCCGGCGGGCCGGGCGGCGGGGGCATCCGCCCCGGCGCTGTTGGCTTCATCGGTTGTGGGCACATTTCCTCCTCAAACCCCGCAGAGTCTAACAAGGCAACCGCCTGTGTTGGACATCACAGTTAATAGAGACTAACCTGAATTTCAGTTACTGGGCACTAACCGAGTCTGTTGTTTAGCGGCCGTGCGAACTGTATTTTGCTACCGGATCCGGCTACAGGATCCGCCGAGAGAACAGGAAGCGTCGATGGAGACCCTTGCCAGCAGGCTGGACCCCGCCAGCGGAGCTTTCGCCGCCAACAGGGATGCGCAGCTGCAACTGGTGGAGGACCTCCGGAAGCGGTTGGCGGACGCTGCCCTGGGAGGCCCGCAGAAGTCGCGTGAACGCCACGTTGCCAGGGGCAAGCTCCTGCCGCGGGAGCGCATCGACCAGCTGCTGGATGACGGCAGCCCGTTCCTTGAGATAGCACCGCTGGCCGCCAACGGGATGTACAACGATGACGCGCCGGGCGCGGGCGTGATCGCCGGCATCGGATTGGTGCACGGCCGCCAGGTGCTGGTGATCTCCAACGACGCCACCGTCAAGGGCGGCACCTACTATCCCATGACGGTCAAGAAACACCTGCGCGCCCAGGAAATCGCCCTGGAAAACCACCTTCCGTGCATCTACCTGGTGGACTCGGGCGGAGCGTTCCTGCCCAAGCAGGACGAGGTCTTTCCGGACAAGGACCACTTCGGGCGGATCTTCTACAACCAGGCACGCCTGTCCGCGGCAAAGATCCCGCAGCTCGCCGCCGTGATGGGCTCCTGCACCGCGGGCGGTGCCTACGTCCCGGCCATGAGCGACGAAACCGTGATTGTCCGGAACCAGGGCACCATCTTCCTGGGTGGGCCGCCCCTGGTGAAGGCCGCGATCGGAGAGATTGTCACCGCCGAGGACCTGGGCGGCGGTGACGTGCACTCCAGGATCTCCGGCGTGACGGACCACCTGGCCGACAATGACGAACACGCGCTGCAGATCCTTCGCGACATCGTGGCCACCCTGCCGCCCGCCGCGGCGCCCGCCTGGCAGGTGGAACCCGCCGTCGAACCCGTGGCTGATGCCGGGGAGCTCTACGGTGCCGTGCCCGTGGACGTCAACGCCCCGTACGACGTCCGTGAAGTGATTGCCCGGCTGGTGGACGCCAGCAGGTTCCACGAATTCAAGAAGGATTATGGCACCACCCTGGTCACCGGCTTCGCCAGGATCCACGGGCACCCGGTGGGCATCGTGGCCAACAACGGCGTCCTCTTCAGCGAGTCCTCACTCAAGGGCGCGCACTTCATCGAGCTGTGCGACCAGCGGGGGATTCCACTCCTCTTCCTGCAGAACATTTCCGGCTTCATGGTGGGCCGGGACGCCGAGCAGGGCGGCATCGCCAAGAACGGCGCCAAGATGGTCACGGCGGTAGCCACCGCCCGCGTACCCAAGCTGACGGTGGTGATCGGCGGATCGTTCGGAGCAGGCAACTACTCCATGTGCGGCCGCGCCTATTCCCCGCGGTTCCTCTGGATGTGGCCGGCGGCAAGAATTTCGGTGATGGGCGGGAACCAGGCCGCCAGCGTGCTGGCCACCGTCAAGCGCGACCAGTACGAGGCCGCAGGGGAAGACTGGCCGGCGCAGGACGAAGAAGAGTTCAAAGCCCCCATCCGCCGGCAGTACGAGGACCAGGGGAGCCCCTACTACTCCACTGCCCGCCTCTGGGATGACGCCGTCATCGATCCCGCCGACACCCGGACCGTCCTGGGCCTTGCCCTGGACGTCGTCTCCCGCACGCCCCTGCCGGAGACCTCCTTCGGCCTTTTCAGGATGTGAGCCGGAACATGACCACGCCTTCGTTGACCTCCACAGCCACCGCTTCCACCGCCGGCAACCAGGAGTCCGGCCGTCCGCTCTTCGGCACCGTCCTGGTGGCTAACCGGGGTGAGATCGCCTGCCGGGTGATCCGGACCCTGCGTGCCCTGGGAATCCGCTCCGTGGCCGTCTACAGCGATGCCGACGCCGGCGCCCGGCACGTACGCGAGGCTGACACGGCCGTGCGGATCGGCCCCGCCGCCGCCACCGAAAGCTACCTCAACATCGGCAACATCATTGCCGCCTGCCGGGAGTCCGGCGCCGAAGCCGTGCACCCGGGCTACGGATTCCTCAGCGAGAATGCCGACTTCGCCCGCGCCCTGGACGCTGCGGGGATCGCGTTCATGGGCCCCGGGGTGGAAGCGCTCAACCTCATGGGCGACAAGATCCGCTCCAAGAACCATGTGGCCGGCTACGGCGTCCCCGTCGTGCCCGGCGTTGCCAGGCCCGGCATGACCGACGCCGAACTGATTGAAGCAGCCCCCGCCGTCGGCTTCCCCCTCCTGATCAAGCCCTCCGCCGGCGGCGGCGGCAAGGGCATGCACGTGGTGGAGAAAGCCGAAGACCTGCCTGGAATCCTGGATACTGCCCGGCGCGTTGCGGCCAGTGCCTTCGGCGATGACACCCTGTTCCTGGAACGGCTGGTCACCACCCCGCGCCACATCGAAGTCCAGGTGCTGGCGGACAACCACGGCAACGTCATCCACCTGGGCGAGCGCGAATGTTCCCTGCAGCGGCGCCACCAGAAAGTCATCGAAGAAGCGCCATCGCCGCTGCTGGAAAGCCTGCCCCACGGCGCCGAGGTCCGGGCCCGCATCGGTGAGGCAGCCTGCAACGCCGCGCGGAGTGTCAGTTACAGCGGAGCCGGGACGGTGGAATTCCTCGTCTCCGACGACGCCCCGGACGAATTTTTCTTCATGGAGATGAATACCCGCCTGCAGGTGGAACACCCCGTCACCGAAATGGTCACCGGCACTGACCTGGTGGAGTGGCAGGTGCGCATCGCCGCCGGGGAAGAAGTCACCGTCCGGCAGGCCGACGTCGAACTCTCCGGCCATGCGGTGGAGGCGCGCGTCTACGCCGAGGTGCCGGAGAAGAACTTCCTGCCGTCCACCGGCACCGTGTACCTGCTCGACGAGTTACCAGCGGATGCCGGCGGCCGGATCCGGGTGGACTCTTCCCTGGTGGAAGGGCTCGTGCTGTCCTCCAGCTACGATCCCATGCTGTCCAAGGTCATCGGCTGGGGGGCGGACCGGGCGGCCGCCCTGGACACGCTGGACCGGGCGCTTGCCGGGTACACGGCCCTGGGTGTTGAAACCAACGTCGAATACCTGCGGCTCCTGGTCAATGATCCCGACGTCCGGGCCGGCCGCCTCGACACGGGGCTGATCGCCCGCAAGCTGCCGGAGCTGGTGTTCCGCCTTGTGGAGGAGGCCGAACTCGTGGCCGCGGCGCTCTCCTCCGTGGCAGCATCGGCCGCGTCAGCCACCCACGACGGCGATTCCAACGGAAGCCCGTGGCAGGCGCGGAGCGGCTGGCGACTGGGTGCACCGGCACCGCTCCGGGTGAGCCTGGGAACGCCCGACGGCGGGGTGGCCACCGTCGCGGTGACCGGCGCCGTGGCGTCGGGGCCGGTAGTAGTGGCGGTCGACGGCGGACCGGAGCGCACGGCCTCCCTAAGCCTCACGGAGCCGGGCCGGGCAGTACTGGACCTCCACGGGGAGGTCCATGACTACGCACTGGCCACCGCGCCTGACAACCCCTCACGCATCTTCCTGGGCAATCAGGGCTGGTCCTGCCGGCTGGACGTCCTGACCCGGGAGGCGCGGCTGGAACGGGTCCGGGCAGCCATCCAGCGGGACGAAGGGGACGCAGATCCCGCCGTGCGCTCGCCGATGCCGGGCACTGTGGTGTCCGTCCCGGTCAAGGACGGCGACGCCGTCGAGGCGGGCCAGGTCCTGGCCTCTGTCGAAGCCATGAAGATGGAGCACCAGCTGGTGGCACCGCTGGCCGGGACCGTGCACCTGGCCGCCAAACCCGGTGACCTGGTCAAGACGGACCAGGTCCTCGCCACCATCCACCCCGCACCACGGCCCGAAAATGCCCGGGACAACAACACGACCGGTGAGACCACCAACGGCGAAGGAGCCCAGTAACATGTCCGGTTTTGAACTCAGCGAGGAATACCAGGACCTCAGCGACACCGTCCGGGACTTCGCGGACAATGTGGTGGCCCCGGTGTCGGCCAAGCACGACGAGGAACACAGTTTCCCCTACGAAGTGGTCAAGCAGATGGCCGACATGGGCCTCTTCGGCCTGCCGTTCCCGGAAGAGTACGGCGGAATGGGCGGAGACTACTTCGCCCTTGCTTTAGCCCTGGAACAGCTGGGCCGGGTGGACCAGTCCGTAGCCATCACCCTTGAAGCAGGCGTTTCCCTCGGCGCCATGCCCGTTTACCGGTTCGGTACCGAGGAGCAGAAACAGCAATGGCTGCCCCAGCTGGCCTCGGGACAGGCCCTCGCGGGCTTCGGCCTGACCGAACCCGAAGCGGGGTCGGACGCCGGCGGCACCAAGACCACTGCCCGCCGCGAGGCCGTCGGAGACAAGACCGAGTGGGTGATCAACGGCAACAAGGAATTCATCACCAACTCCGGGACGGACATCACCAGGCTGGTCACCGTCACCGCGGTCACCGGACAGCATGACCGTGGGGACGGCACTGTCCGGAAGGAGATCTCCACCATCCTGGTGCCCACCGACACGCCCGGCTTCAAAGCCGAAAAGCCGTACAACAAGGTGGGGTGGAACGCCTCGGACACCCACCCGCTGACCCTGAAGGACGTCCGGGTACCGGAAGCAAACCTGCTGGGGGAGGAAGGCCGGGGCTACGCCAACTTCCTGTCCATCCTTGATGAGGGCCGCATCGCGATCGCCGCCCTGGCCACCGGAGCAGCCCAGGGCTGCGTTGACCTTTCCGTCCGGTACGCCAGGGAACGCAAGGCGTTCGGCCACGAAATCGGCAAGTACCAGGCAATCTCGTTCAAGATCGCCCGCATGGAGGCGAGGGCCCACACGGCACGCCTCGCCTACTATGACGCCG
Organism: Pseudarthrobacter chlorophenolicus; assembly: GCF_000962805.1. Classification (GTDB taxonomy): domain Bacteria; phylum Actinomycetota; class Actinomycetes; order Actinomycetales; family Micrococcaceae; genus Arthrobacter; species Arthrobacter chlorophenolicus_A. The sequence continues at coordinate 202,452 of NZ_JZTW01000007.1, forward strand.
CCGCCCGGATGCTCGCCGGGAAGCCGTTCAAGACCCAGGCGGCCATCGCTAAGATGGTCGCAGGCGAGGCGGCCATGGACAATGCGCGGGATGCCACCCAGGTATTCGGCGGCTATGGCTTCATCAACGAGTTCACCGTGGCACGCCACTACCGCGACTCCAAGATCCTTGAAGTGGGGGAGGGCACCACGGAGGTCCAGCTGATGCTGATCGCCCGCGAATTGGGGCTGTAGCGGCGCCGTTCGACGCACGCAGGACTGTAGCCGGCCTGAAAGGATCGATGATGATTGACAAGGTTGTTGCCAGCGCCGACGAGGCCGTGGCGGACATTCCCGACGGCGCCTCCCTGGCCGTTGGCGGGTTCGGCCTCTGCGGCATTCCGGTCACCCTCATCGACGCCCTGCACCGGGCCGGCACATCCGGGCTGGAGACGGTCAGCAACAACTGCGGCGTGGACGACTGGGGCCTGGGCATCCTCCTCCGGGACGGCAGGATCCGCCGAACCGTCAGCTCCTACGTGGGCGAGAACAAGGAATTCGCCCGGCAGTACCTCGCCGGGGAGCTGGAAGTTGTCCTGACACCGCAGGGCACCCTGGCCGAGAAGCTCCGCGCCGGCGGTGCGGGCATTCCCGCTTTTTACACCAAGGCGGGCGTGGGCACGCAGGTGTCCGACGGCGGCCTGCCGCAGAAGTACGACGCCGACGGCGGCATTGCGGTTGCGTCGGCCCCCAAGGAGGTCCGCCCCTTCGGCGGGGTGGATTACGTCCTGGAGGAAGCCCTTACCCCCGACTTCGGCCTGGTCCACGCCTGGAAGGGCGACCGGCACGGCAACCTTGTGTTCCATGCCACCGCCATGAACTTCAACCCGCTGTGCGCCATGGCCGGCAGGATCACCATCGCCGAGGTGGAGGAACTCGTCGAACCCGGTGAACTGGACCCCGAACACATCCACACCCCAGGCATCTTCGTGCAGCGCGTGGTGCTGGCTCCTGACGCGGAAAAACGCATCGAAAAGCGGACTGTTGCCATCAGCCGGGAGGCAGGAGCATGACCATGCAGGAAAACAGGGCAGAGAGTACCGGCACGGACCCGAACAGCCCCGACGCGCCGCGGCCCGAAGCCGTCCGCCACGAGTATCGCCGTTCGGCTTCCCAACCGCACGCGGGAGCCGCCGGTGCCACGGCATCGGCGGACAGCAAGGGATGGACCCGAAATGAGCTGGCCGCCCGGGTGGCCAAGGAGCTCCACAACGGCCAATACGTGAACCTCGGCATCGGCATGCCCACGCTGATCCCCAACTACATTCCGGACGGCGTGGAAGTGGTGCTCCACTCGGAGAACGGCATCCTGGGCGTCGGGCCGTACCCGGCGGAAGACGCCATCGATCCGGACCTGATCAACGCCGGCAAGGAAACTGTCACGGTCAACAAGGGGGCTGCGTTCTTCGATTCGGCGGCATCCTTCGGCATGATCCGCGGCGGCCACGTTGACGTCGCCGTCCTGGGTGCCATGGAGGTTGCGGCCAACGGGGACCTCGCCAACTGGATGATCCCGGGAAAGATGGTCAAGGGCATGGGCGGTGCGATGGACCTGGTGTTCGGGGCCAAACGGGTGATCGTGATGATGGAACACGTGGACCGGAACGGCAACCCCAAGATCGTCCAGCAGTGTTCGCTGCCGCTGACCGGCAAGGGCTGCGTGGACCGGATCATCACTGACCTGGCCGTCATCGACGTGGTCCGCGACAGCTCCGGTTCCCGCCTGGTCCTGCAGGAGCTGGCGCCGAATGTCTCGGTGGAGGATGTCATCGCCGCCACCGGCGCAGAACTCTTCGAGGAAGACCGGGAACTGACGGTATGACGGCGGAGAAACCCCGGGTTATTGAGCAGCGCGGGCTGTACTACGACGAACTTGAAGAGGGCGTGGTCTACGCCCACCGTCCCGGCAGGACGGTGACTGAGGCGGACAACGTCCTGTTCACCACCCTCACCATGAACACGCAGGCCCTCCACCTCGACGCAGCCTGGAGCGCCACCCAGCCGTTCGGCCAGCGCCTGGTCAACTCCATGTTTACGCTGTCCACCCTGGTGGGCCAGTCCGTCACCCAGCTGACCCAGGGAACCATCATCGCGCAGCTGGGCCTGACCGATGTGTCCTTCCCGCATCCGCTGTACCACGGAGACACGCTGTATACGGAGACTGTGATCAGCGGCAAACGGCCCTCGGGCTCCCGGCCGGGGCAGGGAATAGTCACCATGGAACATACGGGCCGGAACCAGGACGGCACCGTAGTGGCCCTGGCCACCCGCAGCTGCCTGATGTGGATCCGTGCCGCGCACCACGAGGCGCAGCACGGAAAATAGGCCCGGCACGACAAAATCATCGGAGAATGGCTGTATGACCTTTGTGATGGGCCCCGCCCTCCTCTTCTGCCCCGCCGACCGGCCCGAGCGGTACGGGAAAGCCGCCGCCCGCGCTGACGCAGTCATCCTTGACCTCGAGGACGCCGTGGCGCCGGCGGACAAGCAGCGCGCCCGCGGCGCCATCCTGGCCCAGGTGGGTTCCACGGGCGAGGAGCCCGAGCTCGATCCCAGCCGCACCATCGTCAGGATCAACCCTTCGGGCACCGAGGAGTTCGAAAAGGACCTGCACTGCCTGGCGCATACGCCGTACAGGACGGTGATGCTGGCCAAAGCCGAAAGCGCCGACCAGCTCAAAGCCCTGGAGGGGTACCAGGTGGTGGCCCTCTGCGAAACGGCGCTGGGTGTCCTGAACGCTCCCGCCATCGCCGCCGCCCCCAACGTCGTGGCGCTTATGTGGGGTGCCGAGGACCTGCTCGCCACCCTGGGCGGCACCTCCAGCAGGACGGACGACGGCGGCTACCGGGCCGTCGCCCTCCACGCGCGGTCAACGGTTCTCGTGGCAGCCCGGGCCTTCGGGAAGCAGGCGGTTGACGCTGTGTACGTTAACATCCCCGATACGGACGGGTTGGCCGCTGAAGCAGCCGACGCCGTCGCGTCCGGATTCAGCTCCAAAGCCTGCATCCATCCCACACAGGCAGCCGTGGTGCGGGAAGCCTACGCGCCATCCGATGCCGACGTCGCCGCTGCCGCAGAGCTGCTGGACGCTGCCGCGGAAGCCGGCTCGGGCGTTTTCCGGCATCAAGGAAAAATGATTGACGGGCCCATCCTCAAGCACGCCGAATCCATCCTTCGGCGGGCCGGCCAGAAAGCCTGACCGTCCGCGGCACCCCGTAGCCGGCCTGGCCGGCCGATCTGCTAACCCTGGCGTCCCTGCGGGCGCCGCAGTGACAGGGGCGGGATGGGCTCGGAGAGGAATGTTCGCACCCAACGGTTCCCGGACGCCCGGAACTCCGCCCGGGTGGCGAACCGGTAGTGGTACCGGCGGACGCGCACCCAGCGCGGCGTCCCGCCGTCGAACGGGTCATGCCGGAGCAGCCGCAGGGTGGCCCGATCCGCTTCCAGCAGCTTGCCGAGGAAGGCATAGAACCATTCTTCGTGCACTGTCCGCAGCGGCAGGAACCACATCAGCCAGTCCAGCCGCAGGTGGTAGGGCGCCCACTGGCGGGGTATCCGGCGCAGGTCCCCGGGCTTGCCCTTGAACCCGTACTCCCGCCAATCCGCGGTGGTGTCCGGCTCGTCGTCCAGCGTGCCGGACACCACGATTTCAATGCGCTGCTTCGTCACCGTTCCGAAGGCGCCGTAGGCGTTGACCAGCTGCCACCGGTTGAAGCTGGCGTTCATCAGCTGCCGCTTCGAAAACAGGTTGCGCAGCGGCTGGTAGCTCAGGGCCAGCAACAGGGCGGCGGCGGCCAGCGTGATGGCCAGCCACCACAGTGGCGTTTCCTGCGTCCCGGCATGCCAGTCCAGCGGGATTATCGGCAGGACAGCATGGGCCACCGGATCGCTGACCGAAGCGAATGCCAGCACAATCGCGATCCAGTTCAGCCAGGCGAAGTTCCCGGACGCCACCAGCCAGAGCTGGGTGGCGATGATGATGCCTGCTGCCACGCTGGCAGCGGGCTGGGGCGCGAACAGCAGGAACGGCACCACCAGCTGGGCAAAGTGGTTGCCCACCACTTCCACCCGGTGGAGCGGTTTGGGCAGCAGGTGCGCCTGCCGGCTCAGTGGCCCCGGCATGGGCTGGGTTTCGTGGTGGTAGTAGAGGGCAGTGAGGTCCCGCCACTCTCGGCCGCCGCGGATCTTGATCATTCCCGCACCGAACTCGAGCCGGAACACCAGCCACGCAATAAGGATCAGGATGGTGCGCGGGGGATTGGTCTGGTCCGAGCCGAGGAAGGCCACGGTGAAGCCGGCCTCCAGCAGCAGCATCTCCCAGCCGAAGCCGTAGAACGTCTGGCCCACGTTCACGATGGACATGTACAGCAGCCACAGTGCCAGGAAGGCGATCAGCGGAACCCACGGCGGCCCCAACTGCGGAACACCGGCTACGAGCAGGGCCGAGACCACCAGCCCTGCTGCGCAGACACCCCGCAGCAAGCCGTCCGAGTAGCGCCAACGGAAAAGGGTGGGCCGGCGCAGGCGGCTGAAACCGGCCAGGTGGTCGGGGACCGGCAGCAACCCGCGCTCACCCAGCAGCGCCGGGAACTGGTTGAGGGAGGACAGGAACGCCACGAAGAACAACGCGGCCACCCCCCGCTGCAGTACCTGACGCGCGAACTCGTAGTCAGCCGCATCGAACCAGGAAAGCCAGTCCACGAAACCCACGTTACGCCCGGGCGTGGCGGGGTCAAGGCCCCGGCGCCGCGTCGCCGTGGGCCGTGCCGGTGCGGGATACTTAACCCATGCAGCCACGCAGAATCGTCATCCTCGGATCCACCGGTTCCATCGGCACCCAGGCGATTGACGTCGTCGACGGCGCCCCGCACCTGTTCGAGGTCGTGGCCCTGAGCGCCGGCGGCGGCAAGCTTCCGCTCCTGGCCCGGCAGGCTGTCCACACCGGTGCGGCCGCAGTGGGCATCGCCGCCGGAGACGCCCGCGAACTGGCAGTGCTGATCGATGAGGCCGCAACTGCAGCGGGCCGCACCGGCTACCGCCCGGAGATCATCGCCGGACCGGATGCCTCAACCCGCATCGCGGAGATCGATGCAGACGTGGTGCTCAACGGCATCACCGGGTCCATCGGCCTGGCACCCACCCTCGCCGCCCTGAAATCGGGGGCCACCCTGGCGCTGGCGAATAAGGAATCGCTGATCGTCGGCGGGTCGCTGGTGAAAGCTGCGGCCCGGGACGGCCAGATCGTGCCGGTGGACTCCGAACACTCCGCCATCGCCCAATGCCTGCGCTCGGGCAGCGCAGCGGAAGTGGACAAGCTGGTCCTAACCGCCTCCGGCGGGCCGTTCCGCGGCCGGAGCCGGGAACAACTGCACGGGGTCACCCCACAGGAAGCCCTCGCCCATCCCACCTGGGACATGGGCCTGATGGTTACCACCAACTCCGCCACCCTGGTCAACAAGGGGCTCGAGGTGATCGAAGCCCACCTCCTCTTCGACATCCCGCTGGACCGGATCGACGTCGTGGTCCATCCGCAGTCCGTGGTGCACTCCATGGTGCAGTTCGTGGACGGCTCCACCATCGCCCAAGCTTCCCCGCCGGACATGCGCCTGCCCATCGCGCTGGGGATGGGGTGGCCGGACAGGGTCCCCAGTGCGGCGAAACCCTGCGACTGGACCCAGGCGGCCACGTGGACTTTCGAACCGCTTGACGCTGGAGCCTTCCCCGCCGTCGACCTTGCCAAGGACGCCGCTAAGCAGGGGAGCACCTTTCCCGCGGTCTTCAACGCGGCCAACGAAGAAGCCGTCACCGCCTTCCACACGGGGCGGATCCGCTTCACGGACATCGTGGACACCGTGGATGCCGTCCTCAGCGAACACACAGGTTCCTCCCGGCTGACGGTGGAATCCGTGCTGGATGCTGAGAGCTGGGCACGGGCCCGCGCACACGAACGTTTAGCAGTCAGCAGTCTCTAGGGAAGCAGCAGCACCTCCATGACCCCCGTTCTACTCTTCATCCTCGGCGTCGTCTTCGTAGCCATCGGCATCGCCGCCTCAATTGCGCTGCACGAAGTAGGGCACCTGGTACCCGCCAAGCTCTTCAAGGTGCGGGTCACCAAATACATGATCGGTTTCGGCCCCACCCTGTGGTCCCGGCGCAAGGGCGAAACCGAATACGGCGTGAAGGCCATTCCGCTTGGCGGCTACGTCTCCATGATCGGCATGTACCCGCCCAACAAGGAGGACGGGTCCGTCCGCCCCTCCAGCACCGGAATGTTCCAGACTTTGGCCACCGAAGCCCGGTCCATGGCACATGAAGAGGTGGGCCCCGGCGACGAAAAACGGGTCTTCTACCGCCTGCCCGTCTGGAAGAAGATCATCGTGATGCTGGGCGGGCCGGCCATGAACATGATCCTCGGCGTCCTGCTGATGGCCATCCTGCTCATGGGCTTCGGCACGGCAACGGCCACCACCACCATCTCCGATGTCTCCAAATGCCAAGTGGCAGCCGGCGAAACCGTGGACCCCGATTCGGCCGATTGCCAGCTCACCCCAGCAGCCGCGGCCGGCCTGCAGCCTAACGATAAAGTCACCTCGTTCGACGGCAGGGACGTCACCAGCTGGGACCAGCTGACCGAATGGATCCGCGCCTCGGCGGGCCGCGAAGTGCCCATCACGGTCGAGCGGGGCGGCAATTCCGTGTCCACCACCGTCACGCCCGTTCTGTCCGCGCGTCCCATTATCGGCGTTGACGGCCGGCAGGAAACCGATGAGTCCGGCACTCTCCGCTACCAGGACGTGGGCTTCCTCGGCATCGGGTCGCAGACCGAGCTGGTGCCCCAGCCGGCGTCGTCCGTTCTGCCCATGGCGGGGGAGAACATCAAGCAGGTGGCCGGGGTGATCTTCAACCTCCCGGCCCGCGTGGTGGGAGTGGCCAAGGCGGCCTTCAGCGAGGAACCGCGCGATCCCAACGGACCCATCAGCGTGGTGGGCGTGGGGCGGGTTGCCGGCGAAGTGGCTGCCATGGAGGAGATCCCGCTCCAGTCCCGGGTAGCGACCCTGGTTGGGCTGTTGGCCGGGTTGAACTTCGCACTGGCCGTTTTCAACCTGGTTCCGCTGCTGCCGCTGGACGGCGGACATGTGGCCGGCGCCCTGTACGAAGGTGCACGGCGCCAAGTGGCGAAACTCTTTGGAAAGCCGGACCCCGGTGCCTTCGACATCGCCAAGCTCCTCCCTGTCACGTACGTGGTGGCCGCCCTGCTGATGGGCATGAGCGCGCTGCTGATCTACGCCGACATCGTCAAGCCCGTGAACCTTTTCGGCTGACGGGCAGGCCGTCAATGAGATCCCGTAGCTTCAGGCGACTGACTATACATAATCAGCTAAATGCAGGTGATATTAAACAATCACCTTTTATTGATTGATTATTGGGTATCACCCGCATACGGTTGATGCATGTTCGTATTGACCATCGACCAGCGGGGCAGCACCTCCGACGTCGACCGCGTCCCTGACCTGATTGCGGAACTGCGCAGCCTCACCGGCGCCCATTTCGAACGCTCTGTCGGCGACGAACTCCAGGGGGTGGTGGGTGACGCCCGGGACGTAGTGGATATTGCCTTGCATGCCCTCCGAAGCGGGCACTGGTACGTCGGTATTGGCCTCGGCGACGTCCGCCTCGAGTCAGGCCGGAGCCCGCGGGAAGGAACCGGAAGCGGCTTCGTCGCGGCCCGTGCCGCAGTGGAAATCGCCAAGGGTGCGGCCGGCCATGTTCCGTTGTCGGTGGTGGCGGGCACCATGGGCAGTGTCAAAGGTGCAGCCCGGAATTCCCGGGACGGGACCGCCGGTGCAAACAAGGGAGCCACTGCTGGAACGAGTGCCGCACTGAACGCTGCAACGGATGCGGCGAACGCCGCAGCGAATGCCCAGGCCGTCCTGCGCCTGATAGGACGCCTGGTGCAACAGCGGACGGAGGCGCAGTGGCGGGTGGTTGACCGGCTGCGTGCAGCGGGCGGAGCAGGCAGGCATGGCAGCCAGAAGCCCGTGGCCCGGGAACTGGGAATTACGGAGCAGTCGGTGAGCCGGGCCGTCCTTCGTTCCGGCTGGCAGGAAGAATGGGCTGCCAGGCCGGCAGCAGCAATGCTCCTGGAATACGCCCTGGCCCAGACCGAAGGAGACAGGTGACCGCACTGTGGATCGCTGCCGCACTGGTGGCGGCAGGTTTTGGCGGCTGGCCCGTCACCGCCCTCGTTTTCCGGCTGGCCCGGACGATCGACGACAAGGCGGACGCGGCAGCCAAGGGACGTGACACTGCAGTCGATCCCTCTGCCGACGTCACGGTGGATGTCCCGGGCCCGGCCCCGGACGAAACCGGCCAGGCTGTCAACGGCGAGCTGACGGCGTCGCCTGGCCAGCCGGCGTCGGACGTTCCCGCGGCACCCACCCAGAGGATCCTCCGCGGCGGTGCCATCATCGGGGTCCTGGAGCGGCTTGGTGTCTGCCTGGCCATCCTCGCCGGCCAGCCGGTTGCCATCGCGTACATTGTCGCCATCAAGGGACTGGGCAGGTTCGCTGAACTCAAGGAAACCCCGGTGGCGGCAGAGCGGTTCATCATCGGCACGCTGGCGTCCATGCTGTGGGCCGCGGGGATAGCGGCAGCCGTGAAGGTGATTTTCCTGGCCTAGGCCGGCGGAGCGATAGGGTAGCGCTATGACAGTTTTTGCCGTTGAGTACGTTTACGCCGCCGATTCCACCGAAGCCCGCAACGAGGCACGGCCCGCCCACCGCGAATGGACCGGCGGCCTGGCCGAGGACGGCGTGATCCTTGCCAGCGGACCCTATGGAGACGGCGCCGGCGCGCTGCTGATCTTCAAAGCAGACAACGAAGCATCCCTGAACTCGGTCCTCAAACAGGATCCCTTCGCCGCTGCCGGAGTTATCGCCGGCATCCGCGTCACCGAATGGTCACCCGTGACCGGCATGCTCGCCGGCCTCGCAGCCTAAGCCGTTTCCCCTTCACCTCTAGGAGTCCACGTGACCTCGGTCAGCCTGGGAATGCCCGCAGCACCGCCGCCCGTCCTTGCCCCGCGCCGCAAGACGCGCCAGATCAAAGTCGGTTCGGTGGGAGTAGGCTCGGATTCCCCCATCAGCGTGCAGTCGATGACCACCACGCCCACCACCGACATCAACGCCACCCTGCAGCAGATCGCGGAACTGACCGCATCCGGCTGCGACATCGTGCGCGTTGCCTGCCCGTCGGCCGATGATGCCGAAGCATTGCCCATCATTGCCCGCAAGTCCCAGATACCCGTTATCGCGGACATCCACTTCCAGCCCAAGTACGTCTTCGCCGCCATCGAAGCCGGCTGCGCGGCCGTCCGGGTCAACCCCGGCAACATCCGCAAGTTCGATGACCAGGTCAAGGAAATTGCCGCTGCCGCCCGGGACCACGGGACGTCAATCCGCATCGGCGTCAATGCCGGCTCGCTGGAACCGGGAATCCTCAAGAAGTACGGCAAGGCCACCCCCGAAGCACTGGTTGAATCCGCCGTCTGGGAAGCCTCCCTCTTCGAAGAGCACGGCTTCCACGACTTCAAGATCTCGGTCAAGCACAACGACCCCGTGATCATGGTGGCCGCCTACGAGATGCTCGCCGAAAAGGGCGACTGGCCCCTCCACCTCGGCGTGACCGAGGCCGGTCCGGCGTTCCAGGGAACCATTAAGTCAGCCACCGCCTTCGGCGCACTGCTTTCCCGTGGCATCGGCGACACCATCCGCGTCTCCCTCTCGGCCCCGCCCGTTGAGGAGATCAAGGTGGGCAACCAGATCCTGCAGTCGCTGAACCTGCGGCCCCGCAAGCTCGAAATCGTGTCCTGCCCGTCCTGCGGACGTGCGCAGGTGGACGTCTACACGCTCGCGGAACAGGTCACAGCCGGCCTGGAAGGCATGGAGGTCCCGCTGCGCGTCGCCGTCATGGGCTGCGTAGTCAACGGGCCGGGCGAGGCACGCGAAGCCGACCTCGGCGTTGCTTCCGGCAACGGCAAGGGGCAGATCTTTGTGAAGGGTGAAGTCATCAAGACTGTGCCGGAGAGCCAGATTGTTGAGACACTGATCGAAGAGGCCATGCGTATCGCGGAAGAGATGGGGGAGGCCGATGGCGAAGATGCTGTCAAAGGTGGCCCCGTGGTTAGCGTCTCGTAAGGACGAGCCGGACCCGCCGGGGATATCCGTCCGCACCCTGGACGGCGCGGACACTGCTGCGCTCAGGCACCTGGCTGAGCAGGACCGTGTGGCTAACGTGTTCATCCTCGCGCATTTACGCACTGCCGGTACTGCCGCTCCCACCAGCGGCGGTGCCGGCATCGTCGGAGTTTTCGACGACGGCATCCTGGTGGGTGCCTGCTGGGCGGGCGCCAATTTGGTCCCCGTCCAACTTGACCCGGCCTTCGCACCACTGGTGGCCGAAGCGGCCAACCGGTCCGGCCGGCGCTACGCGTCCGCTTTCGGCCCCGCGGATGCGGTGCTGGCCCTGCACGGGGAACTCGCTGAACTGGGGCACCGCGCCCACGAAATCCGCCCGGACCAGCCCCTGATGGTGATCGACGGGCCAGCTGACGTCCCGCCCAACCCGGGCTTGGGGCTGGGCGACCTGGCAGACTTCGAACGCATCCTGCCCGCCTGCGCCGCCATGTTCGAAGAAGAAGTGGGCTACTCGCCGTTCCTGGGCGGCCGGGAGTTTTACAGCCGCCGGGTTGAAGGCCTGATCCGGCAGGGCTATTCGCTGGTCCACCTCAATGAAGCCAGGGAAGTGGTCTTCAAGGCCGAGCTCGGCGCCGTCACCGCCGAGGTCACCCAGGTGCAGGGGGTCTGGATGAATCCCCTCCACCGCGGCAAGGGGCTGAGCTCCGGCTACATGTCCGCCGTCGTGGAACAGGCGCAGAAGATCGCGCCGCTGACCAGCCTCTACGTCAACGGCTTCAACGTCAGGGCCAGATCCACCTATGAACGTGTCGGCTTCCGCCAAGTGGGCACGTTCGCTACAGTTCTCTTTTAGCGGCCCGACGCAGGACCGCATGTGACTTGGGGGAAAATTGAAGACTTCTGTGCTGGGTACATTCGCGGTTTCTGCGGTTCTGGTGATCGGTGTTTCAGCGTGCGGGGGCACCTCGGCACCCGCGGGAGAGGCTGCTTCGGCGGGGAGCTCCGCTTCCGCCGGGCCATCGGCGGATACAGCCACTTCCTCGCCCACCCCTACGCCGGACAAGGCGTACACCAGTGAGGAGCTGGCCGGGGTTGTGCGCGAGGTGCGGGACTCGGCAGACCGGCGGCTGACACCGGTCCCCGGCGAAGAGTTGGCCAGCACCTTGCAGCAGTCCAAGGACATGGTGTCCTCCATCGAGGTTGAGCCGGCGGCATGCAAGGAACTTGCGGCCTCCGGCCAGGTACCGTCCGTGGATGGGGCGGCAATTGCCCTGGGACTCAGCACGGACGCCGCTTCCGGTATGGTCACCGCCCTGTCCCTGATGTCGGGACTGGACCAGGCCGCGCTGGCGAAGGTCTCAGACCCCTCGGAGCAGCTGGAGAAGTGCTCGAACATGGTCATGACGGTGGCGGGGGTCAAGGTGGCGGTTGCCATCACCCGCATCGACGGCGTCAGCGGGGTTGCGGGAACCACCGCGTTCCGCACCGAAACGACGCTGCCTAACGGCCAGGTCCAGTCGGTGACCACCGCCCAGGCTGTCCACCATGGCGTGGTGCTGTCCGCCGTCGCATCCGGCGGAACCGACGGTGCGGCTGCCCAGGAGCAGGCAGGTTCGCTCCTGGATTCTGCGGCAGCCCTTATCAAGTAGGCCGCGCGGCGGCGTACTGTCCGGTTTTTTCTTCCGGTCAGTAGCGCTCTAAGGAAGAAATTACTTGTCAACGTGCCCGCCATCACATAGGTTCGATCTAGCTGCGCTGAGTGGAGTGGGCGGTCTCACCAGTCCTCACCTGTAATAAGGCGATAACGGCGTTGAGCCACGCCCGGATGCAATGACCAGCCCTATTGGGGGGCCAGGGGCTTTGCAACCGGGCGTGGCTCTACTGTTTCCGGGCGAGTGGTGCTGTGCCGGTAGATTAGTATGCAGACGAATTTGTCCGGCCCTGCTGATCCAGCACTTTTCCAGAAACGGATACCACCCGTGGTCCTTAGAATGTCCCAGCTTTTCCTGCGCACCCTGCGTGAAGATCCCGTCGACGCAGAGGTGGCCAGCCACAAACTGCTGGTCCGTGCCGGCTACATCCGCCGCGCGGCTCCCGGGATCTACACCTGGCTGCCGCTGGGCCTGAGCGTACTCCGCAAGGTAGAGCAGGTCATCCGTGAGGAAATGACCGCCATCGGCGCCCAGGAAGTCCACTTCCCGGCCCTGCTGCCGCGTGAACCCTACGAGGCAACCAACCGCTGGACCGAATACGGCGAGGGGCTGTTCCGGCTGCAGGACCGCAAGGGCGCCGACTACCTCCTGGCCCCCACGCACGAGGAAATGTTCACCCTCCTCGTGAAGGACCTGTACTCCTCGTACAAGGACCTGCCGCTCAGCCTGTACCAGATCCAGAACAAGTACCGCGACGAGGCACGTCCGCGGGCAGGCCTCCTCCGCGGGCGCGAGTTCATCATGAAGGACTCCTACTCCTTCGACGTGGACGACGCCGGCCTGGACGCCAGCTACGCGGCGCACCGGTCTGCCTACCTCAAGATCTTCGCGCGGCTCGGCCTCGACGTCGTCCCGGTGGCAGCCACCGCCGGCGCCATGGGCGGCTCCCGGAGCGAGGAGTTCCTGTTCCCCACGGACATTGGCGAAGACACCTTCGTCCGGTCTGCCGCAGGTTACGCAGCCAACGTCGAAGCCGTCACCACCGTGGTGCCCGAGGACATCGACTTCACGGGTGCGCCTGCCGCGGAGGTCCTGGACACCCCGGATACGCCAACCATTGAGACCCTGGTCAACGCCTCCAACCAGATCGCGCCCCGGGCCGAGGCCGACGGCGGCGCCTGGACTGCCGCTGACACACTGAAGAACGTCGTCCTCGCCGTAACGCTGCCCACCGGTGAGCGCCAGCTGGTGGTCATCGGCCTTCCCGGCGACCGCGGCGTGGACCTGAAGCGCGTCGAGGCCAACATTGGCGCGTTCCTGCCGATGGCCGGTGAGATCGGACTCGAGCAGGCCGGCGAGGAGGACCTGAAGAAGCAGCCCCTGATCGTCAAGGGGTACCTGGGCCCAGGCCTGTCCCTGGACGCCCCGCTCCTGGGCTCCGAAGGAACCACCAAGCTGCTGTACCTGGTGGATCCGCGGGTGGTGAGCGGCACCAGCTGGATCACCGGCGCCAACGAAGCCGGCAAGCACGTCTTCGGCCTCGTTGCCGGCCGCGACTTCACCTGGGACGGCGTCATCGAGTGCACCGAGGTCCGCGCCGGCGACCCCGCACCGGACGGCTCCGGCCCCCTGGAAACAGCACGGGGCATCGAAATGGGCCACATCTTCCAGCTGGGCCGCAAATACGCCGCCGCCCTGGACCTCAAGGTGCTGGACCAGAACGGCAAGCAGGTCACGGTGACCATGGGGTCGTACGGCGTTGGCGTCACCCGTGCGGTGGCCGCCCTGGCCGAGGCCAATCACGACGCCAAGGGCCTCACCTGGCCCCGCGCCGTGGCACCTGCCGACGTCCACGTGGTGGCAGTCGGCAAGGGCGAGGACATTTTCGCCGCCGCTGAGCAGCTGTCCCTGGGCCTCGAAGCCGCCGGCCTCGACGTTATTTACGATGACCGCTTCAAGGTGTCCCCGGGCGTGAAGTTCGGTGACGCCGAACTGTTGGGCGTGCCCACCATCCTGGCCGTCGGCCGCGGACTGGTGGACGGCGTCGTGGAAATCAAGGACCGCCGCACCGGAGAAGCCGAGAACGTCGCTGTGGACAAGGCCGTTGACTACGTGGTCAACGCCGTCCGCAACAGCTGATCCCAGGCGTGGACTTTGGTGTTGAGCACCTCCAGCTGACCACCCTCATCCTCATCGTCCTGGCCGGCTTCGGTGCCGGCTGGGTCGATGCGGTGGTGGGCGGCGGAGGGCTGATCCAGTTGCCCGCGCTGCTGCTGGTCCCGGGCATCACGCCGGTGCAGGCGCTGGCAACCAACAAACTGGGTTCGATTTTCGGGACAACCACAAGCGCCGTCACGTATTACCGGCGGGTGGGGCCGGACCTGAGGACGGCGCTGCCCATGGCGGTAATTGCCCTCGCGGGGAGCTTCGGCGGGGCGATCCTGGCGGCAAACCTGCCCGCCAGCGTCTTCAAGCCGATCATCGTGGCCGCGCTGGTTGTCGTGGCGCTTTTCACAGCCCTCAAGCCCAACGTCGGGGACATTACGGCGCTGCGGCACGACGGCCACAAGCACTACGTGGTGGCGTGCCTGATCGGGGCGGTCATCGGTTTCTACGATGGCCTGATCGGTCCGGGCACCGGATCATTCCTGGTCATCGCACTGGTATCGGCCATGGGCTACGCGTTCCTGGAGGCCAGTGCCAAGGCCAAGATCGTGAACATGGCAACCAATGCCGGTGCCCTGATGTTCTTCTTGCCGCACGGCTCGATCCTGTGGGGACTCGGGCTGCTGCTGGGCGTTGCCAACATGGCGGGAGGCTACCTTGGGGCAAGGACTGCGGTCAGGCAGGGCAGCCGATTCGTGAGGGTGGTTTTCCTGGTGGTGGTGGCCGCCCTGATCGTCAAACTCGGGTTTGACGTGTGGCAGGAAAACTTCGCCTGACCGGCCCTGCCCCGGCATGGTCCGGCCCCCCGGTGGCAGCCCTCGTCGCGGCGCTGGACAGCGCGTAGCATGCAGGTATGTCACATGGCGACGACGCCTACCGGCCGGCCCTCGAAGCTGCCGTGAGGCACGCCTCGGCCTGGCTGGAAAGCCTTCCTGGCCGGCATGTGGGCCCGGCCGTAGGGGCACATGACCTTACGGACGTGTTCGGCGGAATCCTCCCGGACCAGGGCCTCCCTGCGGATGATGTGGTTGACTTCCTGGCCCGGGCTGCCGAGCCCGGCCTCATGGCGATGCCTTCCGGCCGTTTCTTTGGCTGGGTCATCGGCGGGACGTTGCCCGCGGCGCTGGCAACGGATTGGCTGGTCAGCGCCTGGGACCAGAATGCCGGGCTGCGTTACGCCACCCCGGCCATGGCTGCCATCGAGGAAGCCGCCGGCACCTGGCTCCTGGACCTGCTGGGGTTGCCGGCGGGCTCCGACGTCGGATTCGTGACAGGAGCCACGATGGCCAACTTCACCGGAATGGCTGCCGGGCGGTGGCGGCTCCTTGCCGATGCCGGCTGGGACCTGGACCGCGACGGGCTGGCGGGCGCACCGCGGATCCGCTGCTTTGTGGGCCGTGAGCGGCACGACACCGTGGACCTGGGCCTGCGTTACCTGGGACTGGGCCAGCCGGCGGTGGTCGAGGCCGACAGCCAGGGGCGCATTATTCCTGCTGCCCTGGACGCGGCACTTGAGGCAGGGAGCGGCCCGGCGCTGGTCTGCCTGCAGGCCGGGAACCTCCACTCCGGTGCCTTCGACCCCTTCACCGAGGCCATCAAGGTGGCCAGGAAACACGGCGCCTGGGTGCACGTCGACGGAGCCTTCGGGTTGTGGGCGGCGGCGTCGCCCGAACTCCGCCACCTGACGGACGGATTCGACGGCGCTGATTCATGGGGGACTGATGCCCACAAGACCCTCAACGTCCCTTACGACTGCGGCATCGCCATAGTCCGGGACGCGCCAGCCCTGCGTGCCGCGATGGGGCTGCATGCGAGCTATCTGGTGCATGACGCCGAAGGGCCGGGGGACCCGTTCGAAAAAGTCCCGGAACTGTCCCGGCGGGCCCGGGGCGTCCCGGTGTGGGCGGCGCTCAGGAGCCTGGGCCGGGACGGCGTTGCCGCACAGGTCAACGGGCTGGCCACCGCGGCCGCGCGGATTGCTTCCGGCCTGCGTGGCATCGACGGGGTCGAGGTACTCAACGACGTGCAGTACACGCAGGTCAGCCTGTCATTCGGCGACGACGACACCACCCGGGCCGTGACCGCCCGCATCATCGCAGACGGCAGGGTGTGGATGTCAGGCTCCCGGTGGCGCGACCGGGATATCCTTCGTGTCTCCGTCAGCAACTGGCGCACCGGCGCCGACGACGTCGAAACTGCGGTGGACGCGGTCAGGTCCGCCCTTGGAGCCGTGCGGGCGCCCTAGCGGCTGGTCAGCAAACCGGTAAGGGAACCGGCCGCTCAGGGGAGCGTTCGGGACCCACTGTCCTGCTCCGGTTCAGGCAGCGAACGTGCCGGCGGCAACCCGGCAAGCCTCCGTCCCGCCAGCGTACTGGCCACCCAGAGCGACCGGGCAAGGTCGCCCTGATGGTGGGGTTCGGCCGCATACCAAAGGGCATTCGCCACCTCCCGGGCCACCGCCCACTGCCGGGCCACCTCCGGGTCCAGTCCTGCTGCCGTACTGAAGTCCGCACAGCGGCGCCGCAGCGCCGCCTCCGGACCGTCCGCGGGCAGGTCATGAAGCCGGTTCCATAACAGCGGCGCCACGGCGAACTCGGCCTCGCCGATCAGCGCCTGGGGGTCGATGGCAACGTACCGTCCGCCCGGCTGCGGGTCTCTGGCCCGTCCGGTGCCAGGACGGGCCAGGATGTTCAGGAAGTGCAGGTCCGTGTGGACCAGCACGTCACGGGCGGAGCGGCGGCCTACGGCGCCGCGGGTCTGGCAGACCTCAAGGGCAGCCTCGAGCAGCCATCGCGGAAAGGGCCGGCCCAACTGGTCCCAGTCCGCGGGCAATTCATCGCTCCACTGCTCGGCGCGGGCGGCGATGTGTTCAAAGGAGCTCCACTCCGGCCGCGCGTCGGGGACCAGGCTGAGTTGCCGGACCAGGCCGCCCCACACTGCTGCCGCTTCGTCCAGCGGCATGTCGTGGAGGGAGTCGCCCGCTTCCAGGCGTTCCAGGAGCATGGAACATGTTTGACTGTCCTGCTCCAGCAAGCCCACGGCCCCGCGACCGGCCCACAGCGCCAAGGCGTGGGGCTCGCCGAGCGCTTCGTCATGGGGGTAGGCCACCTTGAGGGCGGCCGGTGTGCCGTCCTCCCTCAGCACGGGAACCACCACCGCGCCGTGGCCGCTCCACGGGAGCTCGCCAGGACGGAGCGCGGACGCCAGGTGCCACTGTTCCATCCGGCCGGCAACCAGTCCCGGCAGCGAGGCAAGCCAGGCCCGCCCGGAACTGCTGCGGCGGTACCTGGCGTCGAGTTCGGGCGGGATGGGCACGCCCGTTGCTGGAGTCATTGGCATCAGCCTGGTGTCTGCAGGACGGGCTAACCGCTGGCCGGCAGGGCCGGCAAGGCGGCTGGATCCAGCACGATACCTGGCACCGGACCCGGGTCGGCGCCCCAATGGACGGTCCGGGCAACAGCTGATTCAAGCATCGAGAGGGCCCACGTCCGGTCCGCGCCCCCGGTCAAGGCAACAAGATCGCCGTAAACGGGCAAGGCAGCTGCCTCGAGCGTGCCGAGCGCGGTGGCCGGGGCGCCGAGGAAATTTGCGTCCAGGGCGTATCCCGGCGGTTGCGGCCGGGCCGCCTGGCACGCCAGCCGGAGGCGGTTTTCGGTTTCTTCCGCGGCAGCCCGGTGCTGCTGCAGGAATTCCGACGCCGGCCCGGCATCTGCCGCGGCCAGGCGCGGCATGGCTGCCTGGTAGCCGTAGGCCGCCTGCTGCTCGGCCTGCAGGACGGCTGTTAGCACCGGACCAACAGTTCCGGTGCCGGCAGGTTCTCCGGCGGCACTCTCCGCGGGAGGGCTGCCGCTCGCGGGCGAAGCTCCTCCCGGTGTGGAGCCTCTGGGCACCGTGGTGGTGTCAGGTGCCATGAACGGGCAGTCCGCCGGCAGCGGGGTGGGGGCGGGGCCGGCCTGAGGGCCGGAACCTGCGGTTGCGTCTGCCTGGTATGGGGTAGCCGCCGTGACTGCGCCGGGCTCGCCCGCGGCTGCGGCCAGCTGCCGGGCGGCCAGCAGCTGTGCGGTCCCCGCGCCCGCGAGCAGGCGCGCCATCCCGCCGTCGGCCTCCTGCGCATCCTTGAGCCGGCGCGAACCGCTGGCGGCCAGGGCCTTGGCGAGATCCACGGGGGTGGCCGTGGCAGCAGGTGCCGCGGACGGCGACGCTGTCGGGTGGGACGTCGCGGACGGGCCGGGTGTCCCGGCCGGGCCGGGCGGCGTGGACGGGCGGGCCGATGGTGTAGCCGGCGAGCCGGCAGGCAGGAAGGCGCGGGCCTGGAGAGTCAGCAACGTCACAACCGCCTGTGTGGGGCGTCCAGCAGCGCCGTCTCCGGCAGCCGTGGCGGCAAGGTCCAGCCCTGCGGCCCGCAGTGCGAGGGCGTCTTCCAGGGCAGAGGTACGGGCCTGCTCGGTATACGACGGCGGAGCCGGAGCGGGCTGCTCGCCCGGAATGACGGCAAATCCGAGGCTGAGGACCAGCAGGGCGGCCAGCGAAATGACGGCGTACCTGGCGTAGCGCATCCGCGGTTTTCTTTCCTGGCTGTCGTCTTCCACAACAGACCATGGTGTCACGGCGGAGGGGGATCCGGGTGCACCACTGGACCGGTAAAATGGCTACGCTAGTACACACCACATCATCTATAAGGGAGGCGGCCGGCATCGTGAGCAATGCAGAAGCCCAGGCTTCATCAGACCACACCGCGCCGGGGAAGGCTGATTCCGCGCCGGCCCACAACCCGGAAGCCGACAGGCTCCGGACCCTCCTTGAACCGTCCGTCCTGGCCAACCGGCTGTACCTTGAGGACGTCGCAATCAACATTGCCGGCTCCCACCGGGTCCTCCACGTGGTGGTGGACCTGCCGCAGGACGAAACCGGCGGCGTGAGCCTCGATGTCATCGCTGACATCTCGAAAGTGCTCTCGGATGTCCTGGATAACGATCCCGGCGCCGATACCCGCCCGTACGACCTTGAGGTCTCGTCACCAGGCGTCGGCCGCCCCCTGACGGAACCGCGCCACTGGCACCGCGCCAAAGGCCGGATTGCCAGCGTCAAGGTCATCCAGGGTGAGAACATCACCGGACGCATCCAGTCGGTGGATGACGGGGGAGTCACCCTGGTACCCGAAATCGCCGTCAAGAAGGGCATGAAGCCCAAGCAGGGCGATCCCGTAAAACTTCCTTTCGACAGGATCCGTACCGGAAAAGTCGAGATCGAATTCAGCCACCTTTCGGAAGATGGCCTGGAACCAGAACACAATGGACCTTCCGAGGAGGCCTGATGGATATTGACATGAGCGCACTGAGACTTTTGGAGCGTGAGCGTGAAATTCCGCTGGACCTCCTGATTCCCACCATCGAGCAGGCTCTGCTGGTGGCTTATCACAAGTCGCCCGGCGCCTTCGAAAAAGCCCGTGCCGAGCTTGACCGCAAGAGCGGCCATGTGACCATCTGGGCTGTGGAAATTGACGACGACGGCGCCCCGATCGGCGAATTCGAAGACACCCCCGCGGGCTTCGGCCGCATCGCTGCCAGCACCGCCCGCCAGATCATCCTGCAGCGCCTGCGCGACGTTGAAGATGACAACGTGCTGGGCGAGTTCAAGGGCCGCGAAGGCGAGCTGGTGTCCGGCACTATCCAGCAGGGCAACAACCCGCACATGATCCAGGTGAACCTCGGTTCGCTGGAAGCGCTGCTGCCGCCGCCCGAACAGGTGCCGGGGGAGAAGTATATCCACGGCAACAGGCTCCGCGCCCTCGTCATCGACGTCCACCGCGGCACCAAGGGTCCGTCCGTCACGCTGTCCCGATCCCACCCGGGCCTCGTCCGCAAGCTGTTTGAACTGGAGGTCCCGGAAATCGCGGACCACTCAGTGGAGATTGTGGCGTTGGCACGCGAAGCCGGTCACCGGACCAAGATCGCCGTAAAGGCCAACGCAGCCGGCATCAATGCCAAGGGTGCCTGCATCGGTGAAATGGGTTCCCGCGTCCGCGCCGTCATGACGGAGCTCAACGACGAAAAGATCGACATCGTGGACTTCAGCGAGAACCCGGCGACGTTCATCGCCAGCGCCCTCTCGCCGTCGCGCGTGAATTCCGTCACCATTACCGACGAAGCAACCCGCTCCGCGCGGGTGGTGGTCCCTGACTACCAGCTGTCCCTGGCTATCGGCAAGGAAGGCCAGAACGCCCGCCTCGCCGCCAAGCTGACCGGCTGGCGAATCGACATCGTTTCCGACGCCGCCACGCCGAAGGAAAACTGAAGCACTTACGGCGCCCTGTCGAAGGTGGCCTGCCACACCGTGGCAGGCCACGGGTTCGGGCAGAACGGCCTGAAGGGGCTAGAATAGATAGGTCCGCGCCTAACGGCCGGCAGTAGTGCGCCTTCGCGTGCCCGTTCCGCAACAGCGGCACAGGACCTGCGGAGGCCGGCAGATATGAACGTCAGGACGATCACCGTGGCAGCAACACCTACCAGCGGAAATCGACCGGAACGTACCTGCATCGGCTGCCGGAAGAAGGGTCCGCAGACAGAGTTACTCCGGCTCGTCGCCGGGGACAGCGGTTCGTCCGTTGTCCTGGTGGATGAACGACGCCGGATGGCTGGCCGGGGTGCATGGCTGCATCCCAGCGAATCGTGCCTTGCCCTGGCGCTCAAACGGCGGGCATTCGGGCGTGCCTTGCGTGGCGCAACCGAAACCGCCGACGTCGAACGCCGGATCAAGCAAGGCCCGACCGCCGCAGGCGCCCCGGTGGCTGCAGCACTAACCGTCCAACCTGAAAGCGGGTCAGAAGTCTGATGGAAACCCGATGAGTTCCCAGCGATGAGTGCGTAACGATGACAACTTTGTTGCGCTCTGCAATGGGCCCCTCCGCACCAAGCGCGGCCGGGGTCCGCAGTAAGAAGTAGACGGTTCGTACCTGGCTCGGTGCGGACCGAGACAGGAGAAATGTGGCCAAGGTCCGCGTACATGAGCTCGCCAAAGAGCTCGGTATCACTTCCAAAGATGCAGTAACAAAACTGCAGGAACTGGGCGAATTCGTTCGCTCCGCCTCTTCCACCATTGAGGCCCCCGTCGTGCGGAAGCTCCGTAACGCCTTCCCCGACGCCGCCAACAAGGCTGCGGCACCCGCCGCCCCCAAGGCACCCGCTCCCGCGGCAGAATCGCGCCCGGCAGCTCCGGCTCCCGGTCCCGCCGCGCCCAAGGCTCCGGCCCCCAAGGCTGAGGCGCCAGCCCCCGCTGCTCCGGCAGCTCCGGCAGCTTCCGCGCCCGCGGCACCCCAGGCGTCGTCTGCGGCACCGGCGGCACCGTCCACGG
>NZ_JZTW01000008.1 GCF_000962805.1 Pseudarthrobacter chlorophenolicus
CCCCCCCCGGCCAGCGACTCTCCCGCCCGTCCCCAGGGTCACGCGTGTGATGAGTTTCACCTGCAATATTCGGCCATCTGGTTGGGCGGCCGCCGAAGCCCCGTGCACTATGGAAGGGCAGGGCTGGAGACTATCCGGCCCTCTACCCACCTGGTGAAGCGATGAAGCGCACCGGTGCGCCCCCGGCCGCCGACGCCTCAGAGCTCGTTCAGGCCGCTTCCCGGCTTCCGGCCGGGGTCCATAGAAAGTACAGAACGTGATTTCCGTGCCGCCGCGCGGGTCCGGTGTGATTGCTCACATTGCTGCCCGATTGATTGCCAACTCCGTCAGCGGCGTGCACCATGGAAGAACGGGAATGCGCTTTCCCAACTAATTGCCTCACCGACGAGGCCCCGGCCTGTTCAGCCAGGCCGCCCACCGCAAGAAATGGAAGTTGAATAATGACGTTCGATGCCACTCACTCCGTAACCCTGAAGATCTGGGACAAGGCAGCCCTCCACCACACCCTTGATGCTGCCATCAGCGATCTCTCCACCCGCCACAACACCACCACCTGCCAGGTGGCGGTCACCTGCAGTGGCCCGAACACCTTCACGCTGAGCCTGCGCAACAGCGGCGCCCTGGCCACCGCCTAGGCAACCGGAACTGCCGCGGAAGCGGACGACGGCGGGCCCTCCCGCCGTCGTCCGCTTTCCTTTTGTCCGCCCCAGCCCGCAGGCGTCCGGTAGGGCCACTGGAGCAGGCGTTCAGTAGAGCAGGACGTCCAGTAGAGTCGTGGCAACAACCTCGACACAAAGGTTTGGATGATGCAGGCTGGCGATAAATCCATGCGCGTGCCCTCGTCGGATCCCGCTGCCGGGCAGGTTGGGACGGCACCCGTCCGGGCGAGGCTGGCCGTAGTCCCGGCAGCGATGCTGTCGGCCGCGGGATTCCTCCTTTTCGCCCGCGAAGACCGGCTCTCCGGCTTTCTCCTCCTGGCGGCTGCCCTTGCACTGGCGGGATTCCTCAGCCGGAAGCTGCTAATCGACCTGGCCCTGATCACCGTGGGACTGACCGCCATGAGCCTGGTGCCCATCACCACGGACATCAGCACCGAGCACATGGCCATCATGGGCACCGCCATGGTTGTGGCGGTGGGCATCCCCTACGCCATCTCCCGGTTCATCACCAAGGACCACTCCATCCGGTTCCCCATCCGGACCGGGCAGCCGTGGACGCGGGCGGAAAAGTGGTACCTGCCGGCGGTCCTGGTGATCGGCTATGCCCTGATGCCGGTGTACATGATCCGGACCGGCGTTTACGAGAATTGGCCTGCCGTAAGTGACGCTGACGGCATTGCCAGGCTTTTCCTGGGTACCAATGTCCTGGGCATCTGGGATGAACTCTTCTTCATCTGCACCACCTTCGCGCTGCTCCGACGGCACCTTCCGGACTGGCAAGCGAACCTGCTCCAGGCTGTACTGTTCACGTCCTTCCTGTGGGAACTCGGCTTCCACGCCTGGGCGCCGTTCTTCATTTTCCCGTTCGCCCTGCTGCAGGCCAGGCTGTTCACCGTAACCAAGTCGCTGTCCTATATTGTCAGCGTCCACCTCTTGTTCGACTTCGTACTGTTCCTGGTCCTGATCCACGCGCACAACCGCGAATGGATCAACATCTTCCTGTACTGACCGCGTCACCAATCCCCTTCAGAAACATGTGACGCACGTCACGCAAGAATGACCGTGACGATCTCCCTCCCTGCTGCGTCTTACCTGTAACGGCGCAATCCCGCGCCTGGAACAGAACGCCAATCGAGCAGGAGTGACGTAATGACCACGCAGCCCAACGCCAGCACGCAGCAGACCGGCACCGCAGCGCAGAAGAAGCCGGCAGCCACCCACTCCCTGGACACGGCCGAAGGCCACGACGGCCGTGGCCGCACCACCGTCGCCGATGGCGTAGTGGCAAAGATCGCCGGCATCGCCATCCAGGAAATCGACGGCGTCCACGCCCTTGGCGGCGGCGCTGCCCGGGCCATCGGAAACCTGCGCGAGCGGGTGGGCCAGAAGGACCTCACCCAGGGCGTGAGCGTTGAGGTGGGCCAGACCCAGGTGGCCGTGGACGTAACCCTGGTGGTCGAGTACCCGCACCCCCTCCAGCAGGTGGCGGACAACGCCCGCGACGCCGTCTACTCCGCCGTGGAGGACCTGGTGGGCATGGAAGTCACCGAAGTGAACATCACCATCACGGACATCCACGTCCCCTCCGAGGACAACGACGGCGAGGCTGACGACGCCGGCCACGAGCCGAGGGTGGCATGACCCCGGTCATCGGCGGTGCGGCAGCCGGGGCAGTCCTGGCGGTAGTGGCGCTGGCCTTCGGGTTCTGGGGCTTCATCCTGACCCTGCTCTTCATGGGCATCGGTGCGGTCCTGGGACGCGCCGCCGAGGGCCGCCTGGACCTGGCGGCGGTGTTTGACGCCCTGCGCGGCCGCCGCACGTCGTCGTGAACCGCCAGGGCCACACCCGCATCGCCCCGGCCGCCCTCCGGAAGACCGTGGAAGCGGTGACGGGCCAGGCGTTCGGCGTTCCCCAGGCTGACGTTTCCGCCTCCCTGCGGGACGACGCGGGAAAGCTGGGGGTGGACCTCTTGGTCCGCCTGCCGGCACCTTCCTTGCTCGCGACAGCCCCGGAGGGCCGGCCACCCCTGTTTGAACAGGCGGAAGTGGCCCGGCTGAAGATTTCCTTCATGGGGCGCCAAGTCACCGGCATGGAGCTCGGCAAAATCAACATCAGGCTCGGGGCCGCATGAGGAGCCTTCCCGCGGAGGCACACCGGCTGCCTGTGGCCAGGACGGCAACACCAAACAGCACCAGCACATCCAGCGACCCACCAGGAGGTCACCGTGGGCACGGCCCGAACCTTTAGCAGGATTGTCCGGCGGGAAACGCATTCATCGCGCGCCGGGCTGTCCGCCGCCACTGCGGTGCTCCTCCTGGCCGTCTTCCTGTGGCTGGGCACCGAAAGTGTCCTCGCCCTGCTGGGCCAGGATGCCCTGGTGGCCGGTCCCGGCAGGCTTGCCGACGCAGCGGCCACAGCGCCGCAAACCACGCCTCCGGCCGAACTGACCGCGGCCGGGGTTGCCGCCGCCGTCCTGGGCCTCACGCTGCTGGTGGCCGCGTTCAAGGGCGGCCGCAAGGGGCGCCGGCCGATGCAGGCCGAACGCGCTGCAGTGGTGGTGGATGACCAGGTGATTGCGGCTGCAGTCTCCCGGCAGGTGCAATTGACCGCCAAGCTCGCTCCCGAACAGGTGGCCACCACCATCAGCCGAACACGCGCCCAGGTGGCCGTCAGGCCGACGTCGGGCGCTCCCCTGGACCGCGAAGCCGTCACCCGGGCTGCCGCAGCGGAGCTCGACTCTTGCCGCCTGGGACGCAAACTCAGCACCGATATCCGCATCGCCACCGAAGGAGCACTGGGACGATGAACCACACCAACCGCGCCCTGAACCGCTTCTTCCTGGCTATCACTGGACTGGTCCTGGTGGCCGCCGGCACCCTCACCGCGGGTGCCGGAATGGACGCCGGCGTCCGGGACCGCTGGAGTTCCGTCAGCACCAGCCTATTGGGGGGCTGGCGGAACCTCCGGGGCACCGCACCCCTGCAGGAGCCCTTGGGCAGCTGGTGGGCACTGGCAGTGCCCACCGTGCTCCTCCTCGGCGCCACAGCCAGCATCATGTGGCTGACCCGGCAGGGCGGCGGGCGGACCAGCGAGGCAGCCCGGCAGCGGGACCCCGAACTCGGGGACACCGCCGTCGACATTTCCTATCTCGAATCCGCCGTGGAGGCCGCGCTGGAAGGCAACCGGGCCGTCGTCGGCAGCTCAGTGTCCGCCTGGCGCGGACGCGGCCGGCGGCGCACCACAACCCAAGGACTGCGCATCACCCTGCAGGCAAGGCGCGGAGCATCTCCGCGAGAGGTGGCCGACCTCGCCGAGGCACTGGTCACCGGCATGGAAGCCCTGCTGGGCCATCGCACCACCGTTCTGGTCCGAATAGCAGGTGGAACCAGGACCCGGCTGGCCGGTGCGCACCGCACCAGCTAGCAACGCTGCCGTGTTTCGGACACACAGGAGCGCAACAGGAACACCGAGAGAAAGGCATCATCATGGGACTCGATGACAAGATCAACAACGCCGCCACCAACCACGCTGGCGCCGCCAAGGAAGGCGTAGGCAAGCTCACGGGCAACGAACGGCTCGAGCGCGAAGGCCAGCACGACCAGGCCCAGGCGAAGGTCCAGGAAGCCGGCGAGAAGGTCAAGGACGCTGCCAAGGACATCGGACACAACCTCAAGGAAGCTGCGGAGAAGGTCAAGGAAAGCTTCCGCAAGGAATAGCCAGCCCCTGGGCGGAAGGCGCGTTGCAGCCAACCGTGGCGCAACGCGCCTTGCCGTCAGTCCGTTCGTCCGGCGCACCCCTTTCATGCCTGCCCAGGCAGGCAAGCGCCGATAATGAAAGCAGAGTCAGGTGACAGGAACACCCTTGGTGCGGGACCAGCTGGACCTGGTCCCCGATGCCATCCTGGCCGGCAGGGCAGCCGACGGCGATACGGCGGCTTTCGAGGCCCTCGCCCGGCGGTACGGGCCGCACATGCGGGCATGCGCCCGCCGGCTGACCGGATCGCACGCCGATGCCGACGACGTGGTCCAGGAAGCCCTGGTCCAGGCCTGGAAGCAGCTTGAATCGCTGCGCGAACCCGCTGCGGTTAAGGGCTGGCTGCTCAGGCTGACGGGCAGCAGGAGCATCGATTACCTGCGCCGGCGCAGGAACCACACCAGTCTGTCGGCCCTGGAAGAGGGCGGGGCAGGACTGGAACCTTCAGCCACCGCACCCGGCCCCGAGTCATCCGCCGTGGCTTCCTCGGGTACCGATGCCCTGAAGGCTGCCCTGTCCCGGCTGCCCGAGGAACAGCGCCGTTGCTGGGTACTGAAAGAGTTCAACGGACAAAGCTATGAGCAGATTGCGCAGACCCTGAACATCAGCCCAGCCAGTGTCCGGGGACGGCTTGCCCGGGCCCGGATTACACTGGTCCGCGAAATGGAAGGATGGCGATGAGCATCCCCCACGACACGTTCGAGTGCGGGCACACGCTCGAGGAGTTGAGCCAGTACCTGGATACCGGCGAATTCCCCGATCCCCGCCACCTCGAGACATGCCCTGATTGCCGCAACGGCCTCGACTCGCTGCGCCGGCTTTCCACCGCCGGCAGCGAGCTGTTCAGCAACGACCTCGCCGAGGCCGGCAGCGGCAACGACGACTGGATGAAGAACATCCTGGCCAACCTCAAGCTCGAGCTCCGGCCAGGGCGTTCCATTCCGCTGCGGTCCGAGAACGCGGCGGACACCCTGACCGAAACAGAAGGCTCGGTCCTCGCCCTGGTCCGTTCCGTCACCGACCTGGCACCCGGTGCCGTGGCGGGCAGGGTCCGGCTTGAAGGAGATGTCACCGTCCCTGGTGAGGCCATCACCGTCAACCTGGACCTTGCCGTCGCCTTTGGCAATCCACTGCTGGGCAGCGCTGCGGCACTCCGTCACGACCTCGGGGAAGCCCTGGCCCGGCACACCGAGCTGAACATCGCCGCCATCGACATCACCATCACGGACGTGATCGACACTCCCCGGGAGGAACCATGACAGTGCCGGCGCAGCCAACTCCCGCGAAGCGGGAAACGGTGCGGGAAGATGTGCGGGAAGAGCTTCCGGGCAACGGGCAGGCTGGTCAACCGAACGCCGAGGCGCCCGGGTCCCTGCGGGCCGCCGTCCTGCGCGTGGAGGGCGTCACAGACGTCTTTCCGTCCCGGCCGCTCTGGCAGCGGTTGCCCGCCGGAGCCTTGTCCCTGCTGCAGCAGGCGGCGGGGCAACGGGGTGCCGGCGACCGGTCAACGGGTCAGCAGGGCGGGGATCCCGACGACGGCCCGCTGGTTGAAGCCCGGGCGGACGGCAGTGCCACGGACGTGACAGTCCGCATCGGCGTGGGTGCCGACGCCCGGACCCCGGACGTGGTGCGGGCGGTTGCTGCGGCGGTCCGCGCCCATTTTGCCCCCGCGCAGGTTTCGGTGAAGGTCACCGTGGCACGCATATCCCCCGAGTAGCGGGACCCGTGCACGTGCGGCGGCAGCGGATCCTCACACGCGTTAGGTAAACTGCAGCATCACTGTTGTTTGCCACCAGAGGATCACCATGAATCGCAAGGCCACCGCACTGGACGTCGCCAAGCTGGCCGGTGTTTCGCGGAGCGCCGTCTCCCTGGTCCTTAACGGCCGCGGCGACGGCAACGTGGCGCTGGAAAGCCAGCAGCGGATCCGTGAGGCCGCGGCCAGCCTGAATTACACGCCCAATAAGATCGCCCTCAGCCTGCGGAACCGGCAGTCCCGGATCATCGGCATCGTCTCGGACCAGGTGGTCACCAGCCCGTTCGACGGCAATATCATCGCCGGCGCGGATGCTGTGGCGCGGGAGCACGGCTTCGTCACGGTGGTGATGGACACCGAACTGGACGGGTCCCGTGACGAAGGAGCGGTGGAAACCCTCCTGGACCGGCAGGTGGACGGGCTGATGTATGTCACAGTGGGCCTGCGTCCGCTGCATGTCCCGGCGAACATGGAGCGGGTGCCGTCCATCCTGGCCAACTGTTTTGATGACCGCCCCGAGGCCGGTGTTGGAGCGGTCATTCCGGACGAGGTCCGCGGCGGGCGGGAAGCCGCCGAGCACGTCATGTCGCTGGGCCACCGGGACATCGCGTTCCTTGCCGGTGACTCACTGACGCCCGCGGCGCCGCGACGGATCGAAGGCTACCGGGAGGCGTTCCGTAGGACAGGACAGCCAGTGAACGAGGCCAGGATCCTGCAGGTGGGCTGGGACATCGACGCCGGCTTCCATGGCGCCATGAAGCTCCTGGACGGCGACGGGGCCGCCCACCGCCCCACCGCCATCCTGTGCGCCAACGACCGCCTGGCCATCGGTGTGGTGCTGGCGTGCTACCGGCTGGGCCTGAGTGTTCCGCAGGACATCTCCGTGATGGGCTACGACGACGAATTCCGCGTAGCCAAGGCCATGGTGCCCGCACTGAGCACCATGGCCCTGCCGCTGCGCGAGATGGGCGCCGCTGCCATGACGGCGCTGCTGGGCGATGTCACGCAGCACCGGGTGCAGCTGGACGATCACGGCACGCCAGGCGGCAGCAGCACCGAAACGATGGTGCCCTGCCGCCTCGTGGTCCGCGACTCCACCGGCCCGGTACCTGCCGGCCGCTAAGCCGGCAACGGCTGGCCCAGCTCCCAGACGTCTGCCGTAGCACCGGCAGGAAGCAGCAGCTGCCATTTCTCCCCCGCCGCCGGGTACGCGCGGAGGGTGGTGGCCACGGCTCCGGTGCGGTAGACCTCCACCAGTGAGGCGTCCACGAAGAGCCGCAGTTCCTCCCCGTCCGCAAGGGGGCCGCTGAAGACGGTCTGCTGGCCGTCCCCGCCCACCAGCAGGAGTTCGACGACGGCGTCCCCTGCACCTGCATCCTGCACGCCGGAGGCGCGGGTCACCACAGCCTCCGCGAACGGCGGCAGCTCCACGCCACCTTCGGCTGAGCGGGCCACCGGGTCACCGCGGTAGGCCTCGATTTCCGGGGCAGGGGCAACCGCCAGCGTCCCGTCCACCACGGACAGCTCCCGCGGGAAGGTGAGCACCCCGGACCAGCCTGCGGCGTCGATCTCTTCCTGGCTGCGGCCACGGCGCCCGTCCCTGCCCGGGCCTTCGTTGGCCCAGCCCCACAGCAGGGCGCGGTCTTCGAGGGCAACAACCTGCGGCGCATAGAAGTCGCGGCCCAGGTCCGACTTGCCCCCGTTGCGGGGCGTGAACACCGGGAGCCCGGTGGCGGGGTCCTCGGTGAGCGAGCCGATCAGGTGGCCCACCCCGTTGGCGTGCTCGTGCGCGTCGCCGGAGAGCCACAGCGAGAACATCGCCACCCAGGTGTCTTCCGCGCCGGAAGCGTCCGGGACCCGGACCAGCTGCGGGCACTCCCAGATCTCGGCCGGCGTGAACTGTGCTGCCACGGGATCCGCGGACGTGAGCCACACGCCCTGGTACTTCCAGTCGGACAGGTCCTCTACCGTGTAGAGGAGGAGCGCGGCGTGTCCGTTGGCCAGCCCGGCGCCCTGCATGGCGTAGCGCTTGCCGTTGAAACGGAAGATGAAGGGGTCGCGCACCGCGGTGACGTCCCCGCCGTCGGGCATCCGTGCCGCAACGTGACCGGTCTGGTCCCAGTCCACCAGGTCCTGCGAACCGCGGGCGATGACCACCTCGGAGTGGCCGCCGTCGCTGCGGACACCGGAATATGCGGCGGTGGGGACACCGGCGTCGTCCGTCACCACGCCCGTCCAGCAGCCGTACTCATCCGGCCCGCCGGGCTGGGGGCGCAGCGCCACGGGGTGTTCTTCCCAGCGCACCAAATCCGCGGAGCTGACGTGCCCCCAGGCGATCCTGTGGTGCCGGGCGGAGTCCGGGTTGTACTGGAAGAACACGTGGTGGCGGCCGTTGATGAAGCTGATGCCGTTGGGATCGTTGATCCAGCCCTGCGCCGGGCGCGGGTGGAACCGCGGGAAAGCGGGATCGGGATGGGCAGCGGCGACGTCGTCGAAGGAGATGGCGGCGAGGTCCGGGGTGGGCATGGTGGAGCCTTTCAAGGTGGAGGAAGGAAGAAGTTACTTGCCCGTGCCGGCGGTGAGGCCGGCCTGGAGGGCGCGCTGGCCGAACATGAAGACCACCAGCGCCGGGATCATGGACAGGACCACGCCGGCCAGGACCACCGAGATGCTGCCGGTGCCCAGGTTGCCCTGGAGCGAGACGAGGCCCAGCGGAAGCGTGAAGTTCTGTTCGGAGATGGTGAGGATGAGGGGCCGGAAGAACTCGTTCCAGTGGAAGTTGAACGCCAGGATCCCCACGATCGCCATGCCGGGCATGGCCAGCGGGGCGTAGACCGAGCGGAAGGTCCGCCAGGGTGAGGCACCGTCGATCGAGGCGGCCTCGGCCAGCTCCGTGGGTAGTCCCAGGAAGTACTGCCGCATGAGGAAGGTGCCGAACGCCGTCGGGATGGCCGGCAGGATCAGCGCCAGGAGGGTATCGGACAGGCCCATCCCGCGGATCAGCATGAAGACGGGCACGATGGTCACCTGCACCGGCACCATCATGGTGGCCAGGACGATGGAGAACAATGCGCCGCGGCCACGGAATTTGAGGTGGGCGAACGCGTAGCCGGCCAGCGCCGCCGAAACCATCTGGCCCACGGCGATCAGGCCGGTGACCAGGGCGCTGTTGAGGACCAGGAGGAAGATGTTCAGCTGCTGGAACACCTGGCCGTAGGACGTGAAGTCAGGGTTCCAGGGGATGAACGACGGCGGCAGCTTGAAGGATTCCGACGGCGAACGCAGCGACGTGGACAGCGTCCACAGCACCGGGCCCAGGGTCAGGGCTGCCGCGATCAGCAGCAGGATCACGCGGAGGGCAGTGTTCCAGCTGAACCTGCGCCGGTTGGTGCGGACGGCGGGCAGGCCCGCGGAAAGCCGGGGCGTGGGCCCGGAGGCCAGGCCGTGCTCAGTGGTGGTGGTCATGGCTGGCCTTACTGGTAGAAGACGAATCGTTTGCTGAGCCGGAACTGCGCGGCCGTGATGGCCATGATGATCAGGGTGAGCAGCACGCCGATGGCGGATGCCTGGCCGAATTCAAGCCGCTGGAAGGCCGATTCGAAGATCACCATGACGGCGGTGCGGGTGGAGTCGCCCGGGCCGCCGCGGGTCAGGACGTACGGCTGGTCGAACACCTGGAGGGCGCTGATGATGGCCATCACGGACGCCACCAGCGTGGTGGGGCTGAGCAGCGGAAGCGTCACGTGCAGGTGCTTGCGCCAGCCGGTGGCGCCATCGATCGATGCCGCCTCATAGGTCTCCACCGGAATGGAAGCGAGGCCGCCGATGAACAACAGGAACGAGAACCCGAAGTTCTGCCACACGTAGACCAGGATGACGACGGCGGCGGACCCGCCGGGGGTGGTCAACCACGGGACCGCGGGGATGCCCACCAGCGACAGCAGCCAGTTGACCACGCCGAACTGTTCGTTGAAGAGGTACCGCATGAAGATGGACACGGACGCCGCGGAGAGGATCAGCGGGAAGAAGAAGGCGGAGCGGAAGAACACCCGCAACCAGGCCGGCATCTTCTCCTGCACCATGATGGCCAGGGCAAGGGCCAGCCCCAGTTGCAGGGCCACGGCCACCACCACGAACACGATGGTGTTCAGGAACGACACCCTGACGGTGGGGTCCTGCACTACTTCGGCGAAATTGTTGAAGCCCACGAAGGACGGAGCCGAGATGATGTCCCAGCGGAAAAAGGCAAGGACCACGGACGCCACGATGGGTATCAGCGTGAACAGGCCCATGCCCAGGATGGTAGGGGCCAGGAAGACCCACGCGAGCCAGCGCTGGCTGTGGCGGCCGGTGCCGGTCTTCCTGTTCCGCGCCGGCGTGGGCCTGTCCGGCCTGGCTGCCTGCCGCGGCCTTTCCTGCGGCGGGATGGTGGTGCTCATGGCTGCCTCCTCAAGGCAATTTCAAGGTCCCGCTGCATCGATGCAAGGGCCTGCTTGAGCTGCTGTTCGTCGCCGCTGACGGCGAGTGAGACGTTCTTCATCAGGGCCGTTTCGACCGCGGCCTGCTGGGGCGGCGCCGGGATGGGGCCGGTGGTGGGGAACCTGTCCAGGGTGTCGTAGAAGACCTTCCAGTGTGCGGGACCCTTGCTGGCGTAGAGCTTCTCGTTGACCATGGAGCGGCGGGCCGGCGTGGTGGCAGGGTTGGGGAAGATCAGTTCCATTGCCTCGCGGCTGGAGCTGAACTTGATCCATTCCCAGGCGGCGTCCTTGTCCTTGGCGGTCTTCATCATGGCGTATCCGGCGGTGCCGAACTGGTGCCGCTGTGTCTTCCAGCGCGGGAAGAACTGGACGTCGAAGCCGTCTTCGGCCATTCCTGCCTCGTGCAGGCCCTGCACCCAGTAGCCGCCGGCAGGGGTGGTGCCGATCCGGTTGGAGGCGAACAGGCCCACCAGGGAGTTGCCGCCGCCCTCTTCGGGGCGGACGCCGAGCCCGTCCTTGACCAGGCCGCGGAGGTAGTCGAAGGACTCGAAGACGCGGTCATCGTTGGCGTTGGGTTCCAGCCACTGGTAGCCGCCGGAGCGGAGGCTGCGGGAGGGGTCGCTGGCGTAGAAACCGTCCCAGAGCCAGTCCCCGCCGGTGGACCTGGTCTCCTTGAGGAAGCTGGTGTCATTGGCGTACAGCCACGGCACCACTCCGCCGAAGAGCCGGTTGGTCCAGTAATACGGGGTGAAGTCGGAAGGCCGGGCCTTCTTCATCGCCGCCAGGCTGCTGCGGAAATCGAGGTGCGACCAGTCATCCGCCGGCCGGTCGAGGCCGGCCGCCGCAAACGCGGTGGTGTTGTAGTACATGTTAGCCGCGTTCCAGTCCATCGGGAGCTGGTAGAGGCTGCCCTTGTACATGAACGCTTCCACCAGGCTGGGGTGGACATCGCTGAAGAACTCCCGCATGTCCGCGGCGTCGCGGCGGATGTAGTCGTCCAGCGGATGGGCCAGCTTCTCGGCGAAGAGCTGGGCGCCTTCCGTGGCCACGTACACCACGTCCGGCGGGGTGCCGGCAGCCACCATGGTGAGGATCTTGGTGAAGAAATCCTTCCAGTCCACTGCCTGGATGGCTTGGACTTTCACCTTGATATCCGGGTGGATGCGGCTGAAGGCGTCGATGGCACGCTGGCGGGCGGCGGCGTCCGCTGCGGTGCCCAGGATGGCGATGCTGAGGCTGTTGTCCCCGCGGCCGGGAATGTCCGTCCCGGAGAGCCGCGGCCACGACGCCACGGATGCTCCGATGATTCCTACGCCCAGGGCACCAAGGGCGGTGCGGCGGGTGATCTGCCGCAACTGCCCGTTTATGGCTCCGGTCATGTCTAATTCCTTCCTAACACGTGTTAGGAACTGTAGACCTGGCACCTAACACGTGTCAAGCGTCACAACGTACTTAGCGCCGGAGGTCATCTTTTGGGCAGACCCGGCTGGAGCCGTACCCTACTTAGGATTACCTAAGAAGAAGGACCATGCCGTGCCAGTGACCTACCGCGACCCCTGGGGCGTCCCGCACCTTCGCGCCGGCACCGCCGAGGAACTGGCGTTCCTGCAAGGCAGCAACGCCGCGGCCGACCGTTCCTGGCAGATCGAGATGGAGCGCTGGCGGTCCGAAGGCCGGACGGCAGAGCACCTGGGCGACGACGGGCTGCTGTGGGACAGGTTCGCCCGCCAGGCCAGGATCGATGACACTGCCCGCCGCTGCTTCGACAACCTGGACGGGGAGACCCGGCGCTGGGTCACGGCTTACGTGGACGGCGTCAACGACGCGCTGGCCCGCGGACGCCGGCGGGCGCAGGAGTTCCGGGAAACCGGTACCGAACCCGGGCCGTGGGAGCCGTGGACCCCGCTGGGCGTCTTCCTGGTCCACCACATCCTGTTCAGCACCTTCCCCAACAAGCTCTGGCGCGACCATGTGGCCCACACCCTCGGACCGGACGCGGTGGGCCTCTTCAGCATCGAGGCGCCGGTCTGGGCCGGCAGCAACGCCTGGGCGGTCTCCGGGAGCCTGGCTAACGGCGGTTCTCCCCTGCTGGCCGGCGACCCCCACCGGCTCATGGAGCTGCCCGGCGTGTACCAGCAGGTGCGGCTAGCCTGCCCCGAGTTCGACGCCGTGGGGCTGGCTTTTCCCGGCGTCCCCGGGCTGCCGCACTTCGGCCACGCCGGCGCCGCAGCGTGGGCGGTCACCAACGCCATGGCTGACTACCAGGACCTCTACCGCGAGCAGTTACGCCGCGACGGCGGGACCCTGCAGGCTCTCGGCCCCGACGGCTGGGAGCCGGTGGTTGCGGACCACGAGGAGCAGATCCGGGTACGCGGCGGCAACACCGAGGCGGTCCAGGTTGTGGAGACCGTGCGCGGGCCCGTGATCACCAGCGGGTACGACGGCGGCACGCTGAGCCTGCGGATGCCCTCACGGGTGGGCGGGCGGCTGGGTTTCGAGGCCCTCCTGCCGCTGCTGCGGAGCCGGTCCGCTGCGGATGTCGAGGCGGCGTTTGGCGCCTGGGTGGAGCCGGTCAACTGTGTCCTGGCCGCCGATTCAGGCGGTGCCGTCCGGCAGTTCGTGGCGGGGGCCGTTCCCCAAAGAAGCCACGAGAACCGGGTGCGTCCGGTCCCGGCGGACTCGGGCGGGCACCAGTGGACCGGCGGCTGGGTGGCGCTGCCGGCCTCGGACGTGGAAACGCTGGCGGTCAATGCCAACGACCGTGCGTCCGGCGGCGGCGATCTGACCGGCCTGGAGTTTGCCCCCGCGCACAGGGCCGAGCGGATCCGCGCGCTGCTGGAGCAAGCAGGGAGCGGCCTCGATGCCGGCAGCATGCAGCGCATCCACATGGACAGCAGGCTCGGGTCCTGGCCCGCGCTGAAAGCGGTGCTGGAGCGGCGCGGGACCGGTGCTCCCCTGTCGCAGGCTGCGGCGGACCTACGCCGCGCGCTGCTCCGCTGGGACGGTGACATGCGGGCGGACAGTTCCCTGGCAGCTTCCTTTGCCGCTTGGCGCTCGGCATTCGTCCGCGCCCTGGCCTCCGCTCCCCTGCTGGCTCCGCTGGCCCGGCCCGCGGGCCACTCGCCGCTGTTCAGTCCCTGGCTGGACCCGGTGTCCAGGGTGGGTTTTGCGCTGGAGACCATCGTGGCGAAGGGCGACGCCGCCGGCCTGGACGTGGCAGCAGCGGCCACCGAAGCGCTTGAGGCGGCGGCAGCGTCGCCGTCGTCCGCGGACTGGGGCGCAACCCACACCGTGCTGCCGCTGCACGCGTTGGCGGACCACCCGTCCGCCGGTGCGAAGGCACCGCGTATCCCCATGACCCCGCTGTCCGGTGACACGGGCTGTGTGCTGTCCACCGAAAGCCTGCCCGGGGTCACCGACGCGTCCTTCCGGGGCCCCGTGGCCCGTTACGTGTGGGACCTGGCGGACCGGTCCAGGAGCCGGTGGGTGGTTCCGTTCGGAACATCGGGCCATCCCGGCGACGCGAACTTCCTGAGCCAGCGGCCGGTTTGGGCCGCCGGCGAACTACTGCCGGTTATCACGGACTGGGACCAGCTGAGCCGCGAGAACTATGACGAAGGAGAACCGTGATGGGCGCTGACGCTTCAGGCCACACCCGCGAGGCCGTGTACGGGGAGGAGCTCGAGGGCCTGGGCTTGCTCAGGCTGTTCCGGCTGGCACCGGAGGACGACGCGGACCTACTTCACAGCTGGGTGCGCGAGGAGCGCGCGAGGTTCTGGGGCATGAACGGCTGGAGCCGCGACGAGGTCCGGGACGTATACGCCTTCCTGGACAGCCTGGACACCCACCACGGCTACCTGATGGTTGTGGACGGTGAGCCTGCTGGCATCTTCCAGACCTACGAGCCGCAGCACGATCCGGTGGGCGAGGCCTACCCGGCGCTGCCGACGGACGCGGGGATCCACCTGTTCCTGGCGCCCACCGGGACGCCGGTACCCAACTACACGCCAAGGGTCATGGAAGGCCTGGTCCGGTTCGTGCTCTCGGATCCGGCCAAGGACCGGGTGGTGGCCGAGCCGGACGCCCGGAACGGAAAGGCCATCAGGCGGATGGAGGGTTTCGGATTCGAACGCGGCCCCATTGTGCAGCTGGCCGAGAAGGAGGCCCAGCTGATGTTCCTGGGCCGGGCGGCATTCCAGGCACGGACCGCCGGCCGGGACGAGGTCCGGCCCGGCCTCTAGCCTGCCGGGCGGAGCGAGGTGATCATCCGCCGGATGTTCTGGTATTCGGTGGTGTCCATGTACTTGCGGGCCTGTTCCAGGTACGGAAGGTTTTCAGCGCCCGGAGTGGTGTTGTTCTCCGGATTGTAGAAGGCGCCGAACATCGCGGCCGTAGGCGGCCAGGTGAAGAACTGGAAGATGGGGCAGGCCAGGTCACCGGCGGGTGCTGCTGAAACGGTAATGCCGTAAGCCGCCGCCGGGGTGTTGGCAGGGCCGGGGGTGCCGGAATTGCCGCGGGTTTCAAACACGAACCGCGGGACTGTTCCGGCCTGGGCCAGGGCAGGGAGCTGCTGGGACTCAAATTCGGTGAACGGGTACTTTTCCGTACAGGTGGAGCCGGTGGCCATGTTGGTCCGCAGCGTCGCCAGCGGCTTACCGGACTCGTTGGTGACCTCGGCGAAGGCCCCGCCACCGTCGGGCAGCTCCCCGGCGGGATCCCTGATGCTCCAGTTGGCGGGGTGGTCGAACGCCAGCTGCCCGTCCGCCGTCGTAAACGTTGCCCAGGGCTTTGCGGTGCCGGTGGTCATTGCGGTGCCGGTGGGCGCAGGCTCCGGTGGCGTGCCGGTCCCATCCGGCGGAACGGTGGTGACAGGAACGGATCCTGGCACCGTGGCCGTGGCCACCGGCGGGCTGGCCTGCTGTCCGCAACCGGCTGCGGCCAGGACGGCCAGGACCAGGACGGGAAGCAGCCGGTGGAACGTTTTCATGACACCCTCCCGGGCCTCGCAAAATATGTCCTTCAATTGTGGGACGGCTTCCCCGGTTTGCGCCTGGATGCGGAGGATTGGAGCCCAACCGTTGTGCCTGGTAACAAGGGGGTCTAAAACCCTGCTGGCGTTAACGCACGAACGGCGGCCGCGCTCCTTCCGGAACGGGCCGCCGTCGTAAGCCATCCGTTAGATGGTGGCAGTGTCAATCACGAAGCGGTAGCGGACGTCGGAGGCCAGTACGCGCTCGTAGGCCTCGTTGATCTTCACGGCCGGGATGACCTCGATTTCCGCGCCAATGCCGTGCTCGGCGCAGAAGTTGAGCATCTCCTGGGTTTCGCGGATGCCGCCGATCATGGAGCCGGCGAAGGACCGGCGTCCGCCGATCAGGGCGAAGGCGTTGACGGGGAGCGGCTCGGCGGGAGCACCTACGTTGACCAGTGCGCCGTCGAGGGTCAGCAGCTGCAGGTATGAGCTGATGTCGATCGAGGCGCTGACCGTGTTGATGATCAGGTCGAAGTGTCCGGCGAGTTCGGAGAAGGTGTTCTCGTCGCTGGTGGCGTAGTACTTGTCGGCACCGAGGCGGAGGCCGTCTTCCTGCTTCTTCAGGGACTGCGACAGGACCGTCACTTCAGCGCCCATGGCGTGGGCGATCTTGACGGCCATGTGGCCGAGGCCGCCCAGGCCGACGACAGCAACCTTCTTGCCGGGACCGGCACCCCAGTGGTGCAGCGGTGAGTAGGTGGTGATGCCGGCGCACAGCAGGGGGGCGGCAACGTCGAGGTCCAGGCCTTCGGGGATGGTCACCACGAAGTCTTCGGTGACGACGACGTGCGTGGAGTAGCCGCCCTGGGTGATGGTGCCGTCGCGGTCAACGGCGCCGTAGGTGCCCACGTTGCCCTTGAGGCAGTACTGCTCCTCGCCCTTCTGGCAGTTCACGCACTCGCGGCAGGAGTTCACCATGCAGCCAACGCCGACGCGGTCGCCGACCTTGTGCTTGGAGACCTCGGAGCCAACCTCGGTGACGATGCCGGCGATTTCGTGGCCGGGGGCCAGCGGGTACTGCTGGGGACCCCAGTCACCGCGCACGGTGTGGATGTCGGA
Organism: Pseudarthrobacter chlorophenolicus; assembly: GCF_000962805.1. Taxonomy (GTDB): domain Bacteria; phylum Actinomycetota; class Actinomycetes; order Actinomycetales; family Micrococcaceae; genus Arthrobacter; species Arthrobacter chlorophenolicus_A. The sequence goes on from NZ_JZTW01000008.1 coordinate 16,738, forward strand.
GTGGCAAATGCCGGCGAACTTGATGTCGATCAGGACGTCGTGGGGTCCGACTTCGCGGCGCTCGATGGTGGTTGCAACCAGGTCCTCGGTGGCGGACGGGGATGCGTAAGCCTTGACGGTGGTCATGGTTCTCCTGTGCTTCTTGGGGGATCTCTAAAATGCTACCGGCGCTATCTGACCGGAACCTGCAAAACGGGCCTGCCTCGGTGGCCCTGTTGTACCTAGTACTGGCAGTCCTACCCTTGGCGGCCTTCATACTGCTGGTCCGTGATGTGCTCGGCCCAGGCGGTGGTGGCGGCCGGGTCCTCGTCGTTTTCGAGGATGGCGATGTGTTCCATGAAGGTGCCGTTCGCCGAGGCGTGCCAGTGCTCCTCCCCGGGCGGCGTGTAGAGGGTCTGGCCGGGGTGGACTTCGATGATGGTGCCGTCGCGGCTGCCGAAGCGGGCCACGCCGGAAGTCACGTGCAGGTACTGGCCGCGGGCGTGGGAGTGCCAGGCCGTGCGGGCTCCGGGGGCGAAGCGGACCTTGGCGACGACGGCGCGCTGCTCGGGTCCGTTCGGGGCCGCGATCAGGTCCACCCACACGTCACCGGCGAACTGTTCCGGCGGGTTTTTGACGGTTTCGCGTGCTGGTTCGATGTTCATGGTGTTTCCTTCCGGCCTGGGGCGTTGCCTTGCCTTCCATCCATCCAAGCCGGTCCATGCAGCGGTAGCGAGGGCCCTGCTGTAACGGGTTATGCCAGACCCTCCTTAGGGCCCGGGCATTAGTCGTAACGTGTCCTGTATGGATAACCGAGCCGAGGTACGGCAGTTCCTTTCCACCCGCCGCGGGCGCATCACGCCCGAACAGGCGGGCATTGAGCCCTACGGTGGGCGGCGGCGGGTGCCGGGGCTCCGCCGTGAGGAAGTGGCGAGGCTGGCCGGTGTCAGCGTGGACTACTACACGCGCCTGGAACGGGGAAACCTGACGGGGGTCTCGGACAGCGTGCTGGATGCCATCGCCGGTGCACTCGAACTGGACCGTGCCGAGCACGACCACCTTTACGACCTTGCCCGCACCGCCAACACGTCGGGCCGGAAACGGGCCGCCATTTCTCCGGCGGCGGGGGTGCGCCCGGAGCTGCAGTACCTGTTGGATACCATCACCGGCGCGCCTGCCTTCATCGGCAACAACCGGCTGGACATCGTGGCCGCCAACACGTTGGGGTACGCGCTGTATTCGGACATGTACCGGGTTCCCGCCAGGCCTGCGAACCATTCACGGTTCATTTTCCTGGACCCCAGGGCGCACACGTTCTACACCGATTGGGAGCGGGCGGCGAACACCAATGTGGCTATCCTGCGGCGCGAGGCGGGGCGGAACCCGCACGACAAGGGCATTGCCGAACTGATCGGTGAGCTGTCCATGCGCAGCGACGAGTTCCGCACCCGGTGGGCTGCCCACAACGTCCGGCGCCACTACGCGGGGACCAAGTTTTTCCAGCACCCCGTGGTTGGCCTGCTGGAGCTGAACTACCAGGTCCTCGGCCTGGAGGAGGACCCCGGGCACTCCCTGACGGTCTATCCGGCCACCCCCGGCAGCGCATCGGACCAGGCCCTCAAGCTCCTGGCTTCCTGGGCGGCGACAGAGAACATCGCGGAACTGGCCCAGGCGGGCGTCCGGAGCTGACCGGGTTCAACAGCGGGCAACCCTCTGGCCCCTTTCCGCCAGCTATCCCAGGGGAACGGCGAGGATCCGGTCGTCGCCCTGCCGTGGACTGCCCCGCCCGTCGGTGTTGTTGGTGACCACCCACAGCTGGCCGTCCGGGGCCACAGTGACGTCACGGAGCCGGCCGAACTCCCGGCCAAAGTGTTCCGTGGACGTGGACGGATCCGAGACCGGAACGGACCGCAGCACCTGCCCGCGCAGGTTGGCGATGAACAGGGTCCCGCCGGAGTGGGCCATCCCGCTGGGGCTGGCTGAACCGGGCTGCCACTGCTGCACCGGGTCCACGAAACCGTCACGTTCCGCGATGCCCTCCACCGTGGGCCAGCCATAGTTCGCGCCGGCGGTGATGATGTTTAGCTCATCCCACGTGTTCTGACCGAACTCGGTGGCGAACATGGTTCCGTCCTCAGCCCAGGCGATTCCCTGCGGATTGCGGTGACCGTAGCTGTAGACCAGGGAAGCCGGGAAGGGGTTGCCAGCCGGGACAGAGCCTTCGGGCGTCATCCGCAGGATCTTTCCGGCGAGCGCATTCCTGTCCTGGGCGTCATCCCGCCGGCCCGCGTCCCCGGTGGTCACGTAGAGCATGCCGTCGGGGCCAAAGGCGATCCGGCCGCCGTCGTGGTTGCCCGCGGCCGGGATCCCGTCCAGGAGGGTCCGCGGCTGCCCCAGGGACAGCGAGCCCCGGGTTCCGGTGACCGGGAAGCGCTGGACGCGGTTGCCGCCGTCCGCCGTCGAATAGACGAAGAGGTCACCGCCGGAGCCCACGGCCAGGCCGAGGAGACCTGCTTCCCCACGGGCTGCCACACCGTCCACGGTGCCGATGGACCGTGATGAACCATCCGTGGCGAGCTCAAGGATCCGGCTGCTGTTCCTCTCGCTGACCAGCGGAACGCCGTCGCGGAACACCACTGACCACGGGGCCTCCAAACCGGTGGCCACCGGCTGCGGGCTGCCCTCGATGGTGGCTGCCGGCGAAGGGGCGGTGCCGGCCGAAGGCGTCGGGCCGGGGCTTTCGGGGCCGGCGGACACTGAATCCGTGGGTGTGGCCGAGCTGGTGGAGGGGCCGGGTCCGGGCGCGGGCGTGCAGCCAACGAGCAGCAGAACTGCCCCTAGGACGGCTGCCGGCAGGATTGCTGGTCTCACGTGCTTCCCCTTCGCATTGTGTGCCTGGCCTCTATCGTCCCGCATCCGGCGGGGCCGCCACACCGTCCAGTCATATGAAGTCCCGTTGCGGTACGTGGCGCTGCGTTGCCTGTTTTGACCCTTCTGCGCGCCAATATGTAGCGCGGTTGCGTCCCGTTGAGCGTCTCCGTCAAAGTGCTGGCCAAGGCCTTGAAGCGCGTGCTTAGGTAGTTCCCACGGTCCCGGCCAGGCCGCTTTACAGCACGCACCAGCTTCAACCCGCGCCAGCCCCATCGAAGACAGGAGGACCTGATGTCTGATTCATCCAGCCGCATGCACCGCAGCACCACATGGGGTCCGCATTGTTGCCGCCCCCGAATGTCGCCGCCCAGCCGAATGGCAGCAACACGGCGCTAGCTTCGGCCGCGGCCCCACAGATTTCCTTACAGCGGGTGCCGGCGCGTCGGGCCTGATTCGTCCGACGCCGGCACTCCCCTTGCATCCCTTTTCCGCCTTCCGGGCCACGAGCCTTCGTTTGCCCTGCCCGGATTTGCCCGCATTCCTTCCGAAAGGCACCCATGTCCTTCGCAGCATCCTCCCCACCTTCTTTCACCCGGCGCCGTGCGCTCGGGGCACTCCTGGCGATTCCCGCCGTCGGACTTCTTTCTGCCTGCGGCGGTTCCGCCACTGCCGGCGGCGAGCGGATCAGCCAGGAGGCCCTTGCCCCGCTTGCCGCCTCAGTCCCCGCCGGCACCACCATCAAGGTGGGCGACCCCAGCATCCGCGTGGCACTGGAACTCTCCGGCCTGAACAAGGAACTGGCCGGTATCAACGTGGAATTCGCCAACCTCTCCGGCGGTCCGCAGACCACCGAGGCGTTCCGGGCCAATGCCCTGGACGTCGGCTCGGTGGCCGATATCCCGCCCATCCACGCCACCTGGACCGGCCTGGACGTACGCATCATCGCCGCCGTGTACCGCCAGGACGCCGTGAACCACCCCATCTACGAACTCGGCATCGCGCCCGGTGCCGGGATCACCAAACTGGAGGAGCTGCGAGGCAAGAAGGTGGCGTACAGCCCCGGGCAGGCGCAGGGCGCCCTGGTCCTGCGCATCCTGGATAAGGCAGGGCTCAAGCAGGAGGACGTGAAGCTCGTGGAGCTGCCCAGCACCGGCGACGCCTACGCCTCGGCGCTGTCCAGCAAGCAGGTGGACGCCGCGCCGCTGGGCGGAGTCCAGATCAAGCGCTACCTCGCCAAGTACACGGCCGACGGCGCCACCACCCTCCGCCACGGCCTGCGGGATGATCCCGGCCACCTCTACTCCCCCGCCAGCGTGCTGGCCGACCCCGCCAAGGCAGCGGCGCTGGCCAAGTACGTGGAGGTGTGGGGCAAGGCCCAGCGCTGGGTGGAGGACCACCCGGAGGAATGGCTGGAGGGCTATTACGTCAAGGACCAGGGCCTGTCCCGCGAGGACGGCCAGTACCTGATCGAGGCCACCGGCAATCGGGACATCCCCACGTCCTGGACAGAGGCCATCGAACGCCACCAGCAGACCATCGACCTGCTGTCCCGCGAACAGAAGAAACCGCAGCTGAACGCCAAGGACCTCTATGACACCCGGTTCGAGGCCATCGGCGGCACGTCCTTCGCCGCGGCCGCCACGGCAGGTGCCGCATGAGCGCCGTACTGGACCGCCCCGCCGTCGAACCCCACCTGGACCCGGACCTCGACAAGCGCGAAGACGTCAGGCCCACCGGCAAGCGGCTGGGCCCAGGCCGGCGCCGCAGGCTCGCTTGGGTGCTGGGCCCCGGCGCACTGCTGGCCCTCTGGACCATCACGTCCGCCACCGGCATCCTCGATCCGCGCATCCTGTCCGAACCCTGGACCGTGGTGGCCACCGCCGGCGAACTGATCGCAGACGGCCGGCTCCAGGAAAATCTCGCCATCTCAGCCCAGCGCGCCGGCCTGGGACTCTTCTTCGGCATCGTGGTGGGCGCGGTCCTGGCACTCCTGGCCGGGCTGAGCAGGGTGGGCGAAGCCCTGATCGACGGTCCCGTGCAGATCAAGCGCGCCATCCCCGGCCTGGCCCTGATCCCGCTGCTGATCCTGTGGTTCGGCATCGACGAGACCATGAAGGTCCTCACCATCACACTGGGCGTGTTCGTCCCGATCTACCTGCAGACCCATGCCGGGCTGCGCGGTATCGACCTGCGGTACGTGGAACTGGCACAGACCGTGGGCCTGAGCCGCGCCGGTTTCATCCGCAAGGTGGTCCTCCCCGGCGCCCTGCCCGGATTCTTCCTGGGTTTGCGCTTCGCAGTCACCGGCGCCTGGGTGTCCCTGGTGGTGGTGGAACAGATCAACGCCACCAGCGGCATCGGCTACATGATGGAGCTCGCCCGCACCTACGGCCAAACCAACATCATCGTCCTCGGCCTGGCTGTCTACGGCATCCTGGGCCTCCTCTCCGACGGCATTGTCCGCTTCATCGAACGAAAGGCCCTCTCATGGCAGCGCACCCTGGCGGGCTGACCGCCGTCGCACCCCGTCCACTCACGAACACCTCCCCGGACGCCGCCAAGGCTGCGGTGTCTGTGCGCGGCCTGGTCCGCAGCTTCGGGCCCAAAGGCGTCCTGAACGGAGTGGACCTGGACATCGCACCCGGTGAATTCGTGGCACTCCTTGGACCCAGCGGCTGCGGCAAGAGCACCCTGCTCCGCGCCCTCGCCGGCCTGGACCACGACGTCCGTGGCAGCGGCGTCATCAGCGTCCCGGACCGGGTGTCGGTGGTGTTCCAGGACTCCCGGCTCCTGCCGTGGGACACGGTCCTGGGCAACGTCACCCTGGGTTTGCGGGAGCACGACGCCGAAAGCCGGGCACGCAGGGCCCTCGCCGAGGTGGGGCTCGCCGGCCGCGAAAAGGCCTGGCCGCACGAGCTGTCCGGCGGTGAACAGCAGCGCGTCGCCCTGGCCCGGTCGCTGGTCCGCGAGCCGCAGTTGCTGCTCGCGGACGAGCCGTTCGGCGCCCTCGACGCCCTGACGCGGATCAGGATGCACGGCCTGCTCCAGGACCTCGTGGCTGCACACCGGCCCGCCGTCCTGCTGGTCACCCACGACGTGGATGAGGCCATCGCCCTGGCCGACCGGATCGTGGTGCTGGACCACGGCCGCATCTCGACGATCCGTCCTGTTAGCCCCGAGATTGGTTCCGCGGCTGACGCCGCCGGTCACGAAGCCCTCCGCCGCGACCTCTTGACTGCCCTCGGCGTCGAAGCCGCCCACTAACCCCGGGGGTTGAGCGCCCCGCCCGGCGCGCCGCCGTCGGCCGCCAACCCAAATTTTCCAAGGAGCCTTCCATGAGCAGCACGCCCACTGAACCGCAGCGCCACCTCCACCTCAACGCCTTCCTCATGAGCACCGGCCACCACGAAGCCTCCTGGCGGCTGCCGGAGAGCGACCCGCAGGCCAGCACCGATGTGGAGCATTACAAGAAGCTGGCCCGCACCGCCGAACGCGGCAAGCTGGACTCGATCTTCTTCGCCGACTCCCCCGTCCTGTTCGGCGAGGTGGGCCGCCGCCCCGCCGGCAAGCTCGAACCAACTGTCCTCCTCACGGCCATCGCGGGAGCCACCGAGCACATCGGGCTGATCGCCACCGCCTCCACCACCTACAACGAGCCGTTCAATCTGTCCCGCCGCTTCGCGTCTGTGGACTGGGCCAGTGGCGGACGGGCCGGCTGGAACGTGGTGACCACGGCCGGCCCGGACGCTGCCCGCAACTTCGGCGTGGACGATCAGCCCGTCCACGCCGTCCGGTACGAGCGTGCCGGTGAGTTCATCGAGGTGGCGCAGAAGCTCTGGGACAGCTGGACCGATGACGCCGTCCTGGCGGACAAGGAAGAAGGCGTGTGGGGCGACGCCGAAAAGATCCGCACCATCGACCACGAGGGCAAGCACTTCAAGGTCCGCGGCCCGCTCAACGTGCCGCGGTCGCCGCAGGGCCACCCGCTGATCGTGCAGGCGGGCTCGTCCGAGGACGGCAAGGACCTCGCCGCGAAGTACGCCGACGCCGTGTTCACCGCGCACCAGACCCTCGCCGACGCGCAGGAGTTCTACCGCGACCTCAAGGCCCGCACCGCCGCGGCCGGCCGGGACCCGGAATCCATCAAGATTCTCCCCGGAATCGTGCCCGTCATTGGCGCCACCGTGGAGGACGCCCTGGAGCTGGAGTGTGAACTGGACCGGCTGATCAAGCCCGAGTACGCCCGGATCCAGCTGGCCAAGACCCTGCGGGTGGAGCCGGAGGACCTGCCGCTGGACCGGCAGCTGCCGGACAACCTGCCCAGCGAGGACGAGATCGAGGGTGCGAAGAGCCGCTACACGCTGATCGTGCAGCTGGCCCGCCGCGAGCAGCTCACGGTGCGGCAGCTGATCGGCAGGCTGGGCGGCGGCCGCGGGCACCGGACGTTCACGGGCACCCCGGTGCAGGTGGCGGACGCTATCCAGGAATGGTTCGACGGCGGCGCGGCGGACGGCTTCAACATCATGCCGCCGGTGCTCCCCTCCGGGCTCGAAACGTTCGTGGACCAGGTGGTGCCCATCCTCCAGGAGCGGGGGCTGTTCCGCACCGAATACACCGGACGGACGCTCCGGGAGCACTATGGCCTTCCCCGCCCAGAGAACCAGTACGCCCATGCGGCCGGTCCGGAGCTGGCATCGATCGGCTCCGCGTTCTGATGGCGCGGCAGCTGAAACTCAACCTGTTCATCTACCCGGGCGGCCACCACGAGGCCGCGTGGCGGCACCCGAAATCCCACACGGACCGGCTGCTGGACATCCGGTTCTACCAGGAGCTGGCGCAGCGGGCGGAGGCCGCCAAGCTGGACGCGGTGTTCTACGCTGACGGCCCCGCGCTGGAGAGCAATGTCCAGTTCGCCACCCGGTTCCGGATCGAGCCGTTCACGTGGCTGTCCGCGATCGCCGTCGCCACCGAGCGGATCGGCCTGATCGGCACCGCCAGCACCACCTACCTGGAGCCGTACAACGCCGCCCGGCTGTTCGCGTCGCTGGACCACCTCAGCAAGGGCCGCGCCGGCTGGAACATCGTGACCACCGGGGCGGAACGGGCGGCTCAGAACTTCGGGCTGGACCAGCACCCGCCGCACGCTGAACGCTACAGCCGCGCGGACGACTTCGTCCGCGTGGTGGGCAAGCTCTGGGACAGCTGGGAGGACGACGCAGTGGTGGCCGACGCCGGCACGGGGGTTTTCGCCGATACGTCACGGATCCATCCGGTGGAGCATGAGGGCCGGTACTTCCGCGTGGCAGGGCCACTGAACACGCCGCGCTCCCCGCAGGGCCGGCCGGTTTACGTGCAGGCAGGGTCCTCCGAGGATGGCAAGGCCTTCGCCGCCGAACATGCGGAGGCGGTGTTCACGGCCCATCAGTCGCTGGCAAGCGCGCAGGAGTTCTACGCGGACATCAAAGCCCGGGCGGCTGCGTTCGGCCGGGACCCCGGCCAGCTCCTGGTGCTGCCCGGCATCAGCCCGTACCTCGGTTCCACGGAGGCCGAAGCGAAGGCCCTGAAGCAGGAACTCGACGAGCTGACGCAGCCCGAGTATGGGCTGGGGATCCTGCGGAAGCTGCTGGGCATCGACCTGGACGGGGTGCCGCTGGACGGACCGTTCCCGCCGGACCTGCTGGCCACCGCCGGGAAGGCGGGCAGCCGCAGCCAGCTGGTGCTGGACATCATCCGCCGCGAAAACCTCACCGTCCGCCAGGTGCTGCACCGGTTCGCCGGCGCCCGCGGACACTACGTCTTTGCCGGCACTCCCGTGCAGGTGGCGGACGAGATCCAGCACTGGTTCGAGGGCGGCGCCGCGGACGGGTTCAACATCATGCCGCCATGGCTGCCCGGCGGCTTCGAGGCGTTCGCCGACGAGGTGGTCCCCATCCTGCAGTCCCGCGGCCTGTTCCGCACCGAATACACCGGGTGGACGCTGCGTGAGCACTTCGGCCTGGCGCGCCCCGAAAGCCAGTACAGCCGGGACATCCAGCCCCCGAACCAGCCCGGCGCGGTCCAGCGGAGCCAGGACCTTCCCAACCTTCAAGGAGCACCAGCATGACCGAATACCGCAGCCTCGGGTCCACCGGGCTGAAAGTCAGCCAACTGACCCTGGGCACCATGATGTTCGGAGCCATCGGCAACCCGGACCACGAGGACTCGATCCGGATCATCCACCATGCCCTGGACTCCGGCATCAACATCGTGGACACCGCCGACGTCTACTCCCAAGGAGAATCCGAGGTCATCGTGGGCAAGGCGCTCAAGGGCCGCCGCGACGACGTCGTCCTCGCCACTAAGGTCCACGGACGCCTTGGCGAGGACGTGAACCAGGCAGGCAACTCCCGGCGCTGGATCATCCGCGAGGTGGAAGACAGCCTGCGCAGGCTGCAGACGGACTGGATCGACCTCTACCAGGTGCACCGGCCGGAGCCGGACACGGATATTGATGAAACCCTGGGAGCGCTGAGCGACCTGGTCCGGCAGGGCAAGATCCGCTACATCGGCACGTCCACGTTCGAGCCCGGCCAGATCGTCGAGGCGCAGTATGTGGCCCGGGAGCGCCACCGCGAGCACCCGGTCACCGAGCAGCCGCCGTATTCCATCCTGGCCCGCGGGATTGAGCGCGAGGTCCTGCCGCTGGCCGAGAAGCACCGGCTCGGCGTCCTGCCGTGGAGTCCGTTGGCCGGCGGGTGGCTGTCCGGACGGATCAGGCCCGACGGCGCCCACAGCACCTCCAGCAGGGCTGCGCGGCAACCGGAACGGCACGATCCGTCGTCGGCCGAAAATGCCCGGAAGACCCGCGCGGTCCTGGAGCTGACCGAACTGGCGGACCAGGCAGGCCTCTCGCTGATCCATCTGGCGCTGGGCTTCGTGCTGGAACACCCGGCGGTTACCTCGGCCATTATCGGCCCGCGGACGCTGGAGCACCTTGAAGCCGCCCTGGGCGCGGACGAGGTGGTCCTGTCCCGCGACGTGCTGGACCAAATAGACCGGATCGTGCCGCCCGGCACCACCCTGAACACCGCCGACGCCGGCTACCAGCCGCCGTCGTTGACGGACCCCGCACGGCGCCGCCGCATCCGCTGACCCCTCCCTTAGACTGGCCCCTTGACGGTAATGCCCCCGAACGAAGGAGCCCCCATGAGTGGAGTAGTCGTTGTAGGCGTGGATGCCAGCGCATCTGCCCGGAAAGCCGCAGAAGTGGCACTGGACCTTGCGGAGTCGCTCGGAGCGTCGCTGCATGTGGTGACAGGGTTCGAGTCGGAGAGCGCCGAAACCTTCGGTTCGGGTTCGGACCAGGTGACGGTCTTCCGCGGTGACAGCGCCCAGCATGTTGCCGAATCCTTGGGCGCCTCCAGGCCGGGAGTGCAGGTCACCCACTTCGCTTCCCGCGGCAAGCCCGCCGATTCGCTCATCAAGGAAGCTATCCGCCTGGACGCCCGGCTGATCGTGGTCGGCAACCGCAGGATGCGCGGCATCGGCCGCCTCCTGGGCAGCGTGGCCAACAGCGTGGCGCACAACGCACCGTGCGATGTTTACATCGCCAACACTTACGAGGACTGACCCTCGCCGGTGCCCACGGGCAGCGTGGCGGACGGCGGCGGAACTTTCCGCCGTCGTCCGCTTTCTTCGTCCGGGGGTGCCGGTTTGTAGACCCAGGCCACCAGCACTACGGAGATGATCATCAGCAGGAACCAGGCCACCAGCTTCTCCAGGCCCACCGGGTGCCAGCCGGCCACCTGGCTGGGGTAGAGCCACGCCCCGGACCAGGTGGCGATGTTCTCGGCGATCCAGATGAACAGCGCCACCAGCAGGAAGGAAACCACCAGGGGCATCCGGAAACTACGCCGGAACACCCGGAAGTGCATGGTGCACCGGCCGAAGACCACCACGACGGCGGCGAGCAGCACCCAGCGCAGGTCCCAGATGTAGTGGTGGCTGAAGAAGTTGACGTAGATGGCCGCAGCCACGATTGCGGTGATCCAGCGGCGCGGGTAGTTGGCGAACCGGAGGTCGAAGAGCCGGTAAACGCGCACCATATAGGACCCCACGGCCGCGTACATAAAGCCGCTGAACAAGGGCACGGCGCCAATCCGCAGCACGCCCTCGGCTTCATAGGACCAGGAACCCACGTCCGTCTTAAACAGCTCCATGCAAGTCCCTACCAGGTGGAACAGCACGATAACCCTCAGTTCCTTCAGGGTTTCGAGTTTGAAGGCGACCATCAGGACCTGGATCACGATGGCGGCGATGGTCAGGAAGTCGTTGCGGGCCAGCCCCGCACTGTCCGGGTACCAGAGGCGGGCTGCCATGAGCACAGCCAGGAGGGCCGCGCCGAAGATGCAGGCCCAGCCCTGTTTGAGGCCGAACACGACGAACTCTGTGAGCCTGGCTTTGGCGCCGTTGGCCGGCGCGGTGGCAAGGAAGCGGCGGGCACTTTCATCGATCCGCTGCTCAACCGGGGTGGAACTACGCACTGACTCCCTGACGCTTGGCTGACCGGCTGTTCCTGCGGATGTCCTTGTCCAGCTCGCCAAGGAGGTAGTCCTTGAGGCCGTGCCGGATCCCCCGTGGAAGCCTGGGGTAGGTGAGCGACAGCATCCGCATGGTGCTGTTGAAGCGGCGCTCCCGGCGCTCATTCCACGGGAGTCCGAAGTCCTGGCGGAGCCGGTCCGGCAGGAACCCCGCGGTGAGGAACCGGGCCGGCGGAATGATGGCCCGGTACCAGAGGGCGGTGTGCTTGGGGTAGAGCAGGCCGTGCGCCACCCGGATGCCGGCGGGTCCGGCCTCCAGGGTGGCCACCTGTTCGTCCCAGTAGCGGCCAAACGCGGCCCGGTCCTGCGGCCACATGCCTTCGGGAACCTGCAGGGCTGTGCCTAGCCGCGCATAGTCGCGGTACATCTCATCGGCCGTGCCGGCGTCGAGCGGTCCGTAGATCCTTTCGATGACGGTGCGGGCGGTGTCATAAAGCGTGGCCACCACCCAGAGCTGAAGTTCGGGATCGTAGGCGCTGTAGCCGGGCGACTCGGCGTTGTCCGGGCGCCGGACAGGCACGTGGGCCCGGTTCACGCGGCGGCGGACTTCCTTCACCTGTTCGTCGGTGCCGTAGACGATGGCGTACACGTAGGTGAGCGTGCCCTTGAGCCGGTTGACCGGGCGGCCCTCGAAGGTGCTGTGTTCGGCCACGCCGCGTCCCACGGCCGGGTTGGCAAGCTGCAGCAGCAGGGCACGGCCTGCCCCGGCGAGCATGATGCCCTCGCCGCCGAAATCAGCCATTCCCCGAACCATCCCAACAGGCTACCGGAGGTAAACACCACTGTAAGCAGGGGTCGGTACCCGGAAATGCGAGTACCCACCACTCATGCGCTCCGGCCCTGCGGGCACGTACCGTCCGTTGAAAGTCCTGCCGCAGCATCGCGCAGGTATGCGGACAGCGGAGGAAGCTCATGGGCCGGCAACGGGACGTGCGGGGTGGAGGACCGTGACGCAGGAAGATGGCTACGCGCTGCCGCTGCTGGACAAGGCGGTGCTGGAACGGCTGCGCTCCGACCTGGACGACGACGAGGGTGTGTGGCAGGTCTTCATCCAGGATTTCATCGCCAACCTGCCGCACCGGATCCAAAAGGTCCGCCTGACGTTCACCACCGGCGATGCTCCGGGTGCCCTCGATGCCATCCTGAGCCTGAAGACTTCCAGCCAGATGATCGGTGCGGAGCGGCTGGCGGGCCTGGCCCTGGAGCTGGAGCGGGAGCTGCGCACCGCAGCCCGCGGCAATGGCTCGGCCACCGCCCTCCCCCGGCTGGCCGCCCAGCATCTCCGCGGCATCAAGCAGTGCGCGGACCAGACCACCAACCTGCTGCGGGCTCTTCTGCAGGACCGGCCCGGTGGTTTCTAGGCGGACTGTCAGCCAGCCAACACCCCGTCGATCCGGTCCAGCAGGCCCGGCCAGCCGATGCCCATCCCCTCGCGGGTTCTGGCGGGTTCTCTCGTTCGGGTTCTCCCTAACTCAGGCATCGATCTTTACCTCACCTCCAAACAGTAAGTACCCTTAGCTTTTGGTGGGGTGTGGCTCAAGCAGCCGGGTCACACCTCACCCTGTTTAGCCATCTCCACTGAGGCCGCGAGGATCTGGTCCGGGAAAATGCTGCTGCTATATCCTGTTGCTTTCAAATCCGGCCGGGGGGTAGCCGGGTGCACACGTACGAAATGGTGTTGTATTGTCACCCAGCAGTAAATACACGGGACCCCCTCCCGCGCGAGAGACGGCCCTCAACAGCGACTTCCTGAATTGCCCCACCGGGCTCGTCGAGTACTACTTTAATGACGGCATTTTCCGCTGGTCAGATGGGCTGTACCAGATGTACGGCTTTGAACGGGGAGAGGTAGTTCCCTCCATGGACATGGTCATGCCCCACCTCGAGCCCATAGATAGGCCAAGAGTCCAGGCCTATTGGGAGCATGTGTCCAAGCACGGCGGGCCTTCCTCCATCTACGTAACCATCCGGGACCGCAAGGACCACCAACACAAGTTGCTCTACTCAGCGGACTACATCATGGACGGCACCACCCCGGTTGGCGTCTGGGGAGTCGTAGTGGATCTCACCACGTCGATTCATACAGACCGGCACCAGCTCGCCACCGAGGCAGTAGCGGCCTCCGCAGTAAACCGTGCAGCCATCGAGCAGGCCAAGGGCATCCTGATGGGACGCACAGGCATCAGCGCGGACGAGGCCTACGGACTCATGAGCCAACTGAGCCAGGATACGAACCGCAAGGTCTACTCGATTGCCCAGGACATCATTGAACGCACCACGGCCGGGGTCCGCGGCAAAAACGGGGAGGACCACTCCCTGCTCTGACCGCAGGAGCCACAACCCGGGAAGCGTGGCCGATCTGCTTAGCCTCATTCGCAGCTGCCGGCGGCAGGTCGGCAGACGCAAGCGGACGACGGCGGGAACCTCCCGCCGTCGTCCGCTGCTGTTTGGCTTGGCCTACTTCAGCGCCCCCTCCCGCACTGCCGCCGGCGTGAACGCTGCACCTGCACCCGGGAATACCGGCACGTCGATCCGGGCGTGGGTGTGGATTTCGGTGACCGAGGACTTGGTGTGCCGCGCGATCTCCTCCATGGTGGTCACCCACATGCCGTCCATGCCCTTCACCCGCTCGATGAGCTGCTCCAGGGCCACGGCCTTTGAGGGCCGGCCGGAGATGAACGGGTGGTTGGTGAGGACGAAGCAGCTGCCCTGAGAGTGGTGGGCTTCAGCCTCGAGCGTCCACATTTCCAGGACCTTGGCGGGGCTTTCGATGACGCCGCTGCCGGTCACTCCCGGGTAGAAGGCGTACTGTTCCCAGTCGTCCAGCGTCCAGTCCACGGGGATCTCCACAATGTCGCGGGGATCATCGGCGGCGACGGCGAAGCGGTAGGGGGCATCGCCGTCGAGCAGGCTCGAATCATAGAGGAACCCACGGTCCGCCAGCAGGCCAGGTGAGTGCCAGTTCAGTTCCCACCACGGCGCCCGGTACCCCACCGGCCGAACCCCTGCCACCTTGGCCAGAGCCTCAAGGCCGCGGTCCATGTAGCCGGCCTCCGTGGCGGCGTCGATGCCCTGCATCGGCTCGTGCAGGTAGCCGTGGTGGCCCACCTCGTGCCCGCCGTCCACGATCTGCCGGACGATGTCCGGGTAGGACTCGGCCGTGAATCCCGGGATGAAGAACGTGGCCCGAATGTCCTGGCGCTCCAGGATCTTCAGCAGCCTCGGGACCGCCACCTTGGGCCCGTACGACTGGTGGGTCATCAGCGACATCCGCCGCGTGCTGGTGGGATCGTGGGCGATGGTGCAGGACTCGGCGTCAACGTCGAACGTGAAGGACGCTGCGGCCTTGAAGCCTTCAGGCCAGGTGATGGGATGCAGGAGGTCCGCGATGGCGGGCTGGTTCACGATGGATTCCTTTCGGCGGGCGCAGTGCGCCCGCCTGTACAGCTGTGGTGTTGAGTGGACGTGCGGGTCAGATGACCGGGAGGGCTGCGGCGCTGTCCGGGTTTTCGGCGGCCGGGGCAGCCGCGGGCTTGGCATCGGTGCCGGCACCGGTGACGTAGCGGAGGTGGACCCGCGGGCCGAGGATCGCGTAGACGCCGGCACTGGTGAGTCCGCCGGCGAGCCAGGAGAGGTCCCAGCCGCCCAAAGCCACGGCGATGGGGCCCTGCATGGCGGGGACCAGGCCGTACATGAACAGCCAGGTGGCGAAGATGCCTGCCAGGAGCGAGGTGACGCCGGCCCAGTTGACGCCGGGGAGACGGCGGGTGCCGATGCCGTCGAAGAGCCGCTCGGCTCCGCCCGGCCAGCGCTTCTCCAGCCAGAAGTAGTGCACCAGCATGACGCCGCCCCAGGCAGCCACCCAGGCCACCAGGCCGATCAGCCAGGCGTCCAGCACCTCGGCGAAGTTCTCCTGGAAGATGAAGAAGACCACGGCGGCGAGGGAGAAGACGCCCACGAACAGGTTGAGTTTGCGGCGGCTGATGGTGATGTCCAGGGCCTGCGTGGCCACGGAGAACGTGTAGATGTTCAGGATGTTGGTGGCGATGGGGCCGTGCAGCACCATCAGCAGGACCGGCAGTGCCAGGACGCCGAAGTTCTGGACGATCAGTTTTCCGGGGTCAACTTCGCCGCTGTTCGTGGCAAGGCTGGCGCCGAGGATCCCCAGCCAGACCACCGGGATGAACTGGCCCAGGACCGAGGCGAGGTAGACCTTTTTCTTGGGGACCGAGGTGCTCACGAAGCGGGAGTAGTCAGCGGCGTAGGTGAACCAGGTGATGCCCCAACCGATGCCGATGGCGGTCATCACGGCGCTCATGGCGGCGATGCGTTCGGAGCCTTCGAGGATGGCTCCTGCGGGGCCTGCGTAGCCCCAGTCGATTTTCATGCCGAACCAGGCGACGGCGGACATGACCGCCAGGATGATGATGGTGGGCGGCACCGTCCACTTTTCGAACGCGGCGATGGCTTTGTAGCCGAACCAGGCAATGGCAACCTGGGCAGCCATGATGGTGGTTGCCACGCCGATCTTCCAAGCGTAGTTGTGGGCTTCCGGGTCCACCCAGCCGAGCGTTCCGAAGAGGGCCATCACCAGGTCCAGGATGATCCAGGTGTTGACGGCACACCAGCCGATCACCAGCAGCGCCTGGATGGCGGCCGGGAGGTAGTTTCCGCGCCGGCCGAAGGCTGCTCGGGCCAGGACCATGCCGGTGGCTCCGGTTTTCTGGCCCAGCAGTACGAAGCAGCCGAAGAGCAGCATGCCGATCAGGTTGCCGAGGACCAGGACGGTGACGGTGTCAGCGAAGCCGAGTCCCAGGTGGATCCCGAGCGCCCCGAGGACCCAGTTGATGGGTGCCAGGTTGGCGCCGGCCCAGATCCAGAACTGGCCGGACACCTTGCGGGTGCGGGCGGACTCGGGGATGGGCTGGAGCCAGGCTTCGTGGTCGGTGGTGGAGTGGTCTGTGGTGGAGTGGTCTGTGTGGCCGTTTGCGTCAGAAGCAGCGCGCCTTTGCGCTGAAGAAGAAAGCTTTTCTTGCATGGGGGCCTCCGTGAGGTGGATTTCGTACTCACAAGGCTATGTGGCCCCAATCACAGTAAACAAGATACGATGTGTCGAATAGATTCCCCTTCTACGTTACGGACTGTCGTGTCAGTGTCCCTTGGTGAAATACTCGCCCATCCAGCCCTCAGCGCAGCCGATCCTGTGGTCCATCCGCTGGGCACTGACACCTCCGCCCAGCCGGTCCGCTGGGTGCACTCGAGCGAAGTCCTGGACATCGCGCCGCTGCTGCGCGGCGGTGAGCTGCTGCTGTGCGGCGGCATCACCCTGGCCACGGCCACTCCGGCCAGGCGCGGGGACTACGTCCGTGAGTTGGCCCAGCGCGGCATTGCGGCCCTGGCCATCGAGACCGGCGGAGTGCTTCCCGAAGTCCCCGCCGACATGCTGGAAACAGCAGCGGAATACGGGCTTCCGGTGGTGGAGCTGCGCAAGGTGGTGCCGTTCGTGGGCGTCATGCAGGCCATCAACTCCATCCTGGTCAGCGAGTCGGCGGGGCACCTGCACCAGGCGGACGCTGCCACCCGGGCCATGGCCGCCGAGCTGGCCCACGGCGCGTCCCTGGACAAGATCCTCGGCGTCCTGGCCGGCATCACCGGGTCCGCGGTTCGCCTGGTCTCCCCGTGGGGCGTTGACCTGGGCAGTGCCCTGCCCGAGGGTCTGGACGCAGCGGAGCGCGAGGCCGTGCACGACGCCGGCACAGACGGCGGAGTGACGGCCGGCGGCAGGGAGGGCGACAGGGAGGGCGACGGCGGGGGTGCAATGCGCGACGGCGGCGCGGACAGCGGCGCGGCAGGCGACGCCGGCGGGACCCACCACGGCACGGACCCGGCCGGGGCAGGCGAGGTCAGCGGGACGCCGGATCTCACGGACGCGCCCGCAGCTCCAGACACGCCCACCGGGACTGTCATGAGCGTAGACATTCCGGTGCGCGGCGTCCTGATGGGCAGGCTGGAGGTACTGGTGCCGCACGGCGGTGACACGGCGCTGGCGCAGGTGGCCGGGGAACGCGCCGTCGACATCCTTGGCCTCGCACTGCTGCAGCACACCCCGCCCGGCTTGCACGCGCAGGCCGGGGCCGAGCTCATGCGCGCGGTCCTGACGTCCGCCCCCGAATGGCGCCTTGAACAGCTGGCCCCGGGAGCAGGGTTTCCGCTTGATTCGCCGCTGGTGGTGGCCGCCGTCCACGCAGCCTCCCCGCAGGAACTGCGCGGGGCCATCGAGGCGTTCCTGGGCGCCGGCCGGATCCCCAGCGCCGCCTACCTGGACGATGCGGAACTGGTGGTCATGGCCGGGCTCCCCTGCACCGACACACCACGGGTAAGGCGCGAGCTGCTTGCTTCGCTGCAGGGACTGGAAGGTAACCACGATGCAGTGATTTCAGTGGGGCCGCTGGTTGACGGGGTGGCGGATGCCGCGTGGTCCCTGGCGGAGGCGCGGCGTGCCCTGGATGTGCGTCAGGTGCGGCGCCGGAACGCCTCACCGCGAAGGCGGCCGCCCGCCCACGGCCTGGTGGTGCTCGACGCCGACGACGCCGCTGTGGAGAGCCTGGCACTGACGGGCCTGCCGGCGTCAGCCCGGGAGGCCTTCGTCAACCACCAGCTGCGTGCTGTCCTGCAGCATGATGCACAGCGGCAGTCCCAACTGATGGAAACGCTGCAGGTGTGGCTCGATTCGGGCTGCAACACGGCCCAGTCGGCCCGGGAACTGCACCTTGAGCGGCAGTCGATGCACCACCGGCTGCAGCGCATCTTCGATCTGTGCGGCGGCGATCCCCGCGGGACCGGCAGGCTGGCGGCGCTGCACCTGGCGGTACGGATGGCCGGCCTGCCCTGACCCGCCTGCCATGGGGAAACGGACGAAGCCGCTCAGAGGAGCTCGCCGAAAACGAGCTGGCCCACGCGCGCCACCACAGCATTGTTGTTCACAGCATCCGGGCGGCTGGTCCTTGTCATCACTGCGAGTGTCAGCGGAGGGCCATCTTCCGGCCACACCACCCCGGCATCGTTGACCACCCCGTAGCTGCCGGCACCGGTCTTATCGGCGAGTTCGGCTCCGGGCGGCACCGCTGCCCGCAGCCGCTCACCGGAGGTGGCATTGCGCAGCATCCACCCTCTAAGGCGGGCCTGCCCCAGAGTGCCCAGTGCATCGCCGAGCAAGAGCGCTTCGTACAGCGTGTGGATGTCGCTGGGCGTGCTGGTGTCCCGGACGTCGCCGGGCAGCGCTTCATTGAGCTCCGGTTCCCACCGGTCGAGGCGGGTGGACAGGGCACCGAGCGACCGGGCATAGGTACCAATTTCCGGCGGGCCCCCGATGAGTTCAAGCAGGAGGTTGCCGGCGGTGTTGTCACTGAAGCGCAGGGCAGCATCGGCAAGCTCTTCCACACTCATGTTCCGGTCCTTGTCGGCAGCGCAGATGACGGAGTCTCGCACGATCTGGTTCTTACGGAAGGAGATCCGGTGCTGCCAGAACCCGTCGTCGTACGCGTGGTCGCGGAGCAGCCGGGCCACGGCCAGGGTCTTGAACAGGGAGCACATCGGAAAGATGTCTCCACCTCTGTAGGCATAGGCGGGACGCTGGCCCAGCCGGCCCGCCGCGACGCCGATGGTGAGGCCATGGGCTGACTCGAGGCCGCTGATCGCCGTGTCGAGGCGCCGGCCGGCGTCGCCCGGACCGGATGCCGCGGAGGCCGGGCCCGCCGCACTTGCTACGGCGGCCGCCAGCACTCCTCCTGCACCGAACATCAGGGCCCTGCGACGGGTCGGCTGGTTTGACGCTTCCGGGAGCTGGAATGTGTGAAGTCGATTCATGCGGCCAGTCTGGGCGGAATTTTTGGTTCGCTCAAAGACAGAAATAGCAGGATTTATGCGTCAGCGGCATGATTGGTGGATGGACCTCCTCAGCGGTGCGCGTGCGTTCGTTGCTGTTGCCCGCCGGCAAAGCTTCTCGGAAGCGGCCCGGGATGAACAGACCACGCAGCCCGTCGTCAGCCGCCGTGTTGCCGGTTTGGAGGCGCAACTCGGCGGGGCGCTCCTCGAGCGGAGCACCCGCCGCGTGCGGTTAACAGCCCTGGGCACGGCGCTCCTGGAGCACGTACAGGCCTTGCTGGGCGCCGAACGCTCGCTGCTCGACGCTGCGGCATCCCACCATCGCGGCACTGTCCGGCTGCTGGTGCCCTGCGACCTCGATCCTGCGCGGTGGGCGGCCCTAAGGGTGCGGGCACTCGGGGCGGGCGCCGACCTCGAAATAGAGGAAGCCGGCCGGGAGCGGCGTACCCTGCGGTTTCGGCTCGGGGAAGCCGATGCCGCCGTCCTTCCGGTCGAAACCGCGCGGGCTGACTGGGTGGTGCCGCTTGGCCTCGCGCAGGTTACGGACCGGCGCAGGCCGCTCTCACTCGGGGCCTTGCGTCCCACCCGCGCCCAGGGGCCGAAAGCGGCTTCCAACCTCTTGGTGTTGGCCGAGGATGCCTCCGGCCAACTGCTGTCAGTGCTCCGGACATCCGCCGCGGAATGTGGCTTGGCAGCCAATCAGGTGGCCGAGTCTCAGAACCTCGTCAGCGCACTCGCGGGAGCCATCGCGGGCGATGACTGGATCCTGTGCACCCGGAAGCAGGCTTCCGCGTGGGGCCTGCAATGGTTTGAAGTCCGGGAGCTACCGGTGGCACGTGCCTACCGGCTTGAATTGCGCACGCCGGACGGGCGGCGGCTCTTTGACGCATCCCTTCGGCGGGACATCGCCGCGGCTCTCGGCGCCGTTCCAGGGGTGCAACCTTGAGCGAGGCCGCCTTCGACGCCGGCGCGGGCGCAAGTGCCCTGCGCCAGGCAGCGGAGGTACTTGAGTCCGCGGGCCTTTCGGGGTCCATACTGGTGCGCCATCTCGGCACCGGACACGAGCTGGCGCTGGATGCCGACCGGCCCTATCCCCTGGCGTCCGTGGCCAAGTTGCCGCTCGCGGCCGCTGCCCTGGACACCGCCCACAACGGCGGGTTCGACCTCAGCATGCCGGTGCATATTGACGGGACAAGCCGTTCCCTGGGCGGCCCCGGCATTGCCCGCTTCACCCACCCGGCGACGATTGCAGTGGGGGACCTTATCCGGCTCGCCATCGAAATCAGCGACAACACCGCCGCTGACGCAGTCTTCCGCATCGTGTCCCCCGGCGACGTCACGGACTGGCTCCGAAACCTCGGCACCAGCGGCATCGTTCTCCGCCACCCCATCGGCGAACTCTACGCCTCGCTCGCCACGCAGGCTGCGGTCCGCGACGCCGCCACCGTCCACTCACTCGTTGTCCAGGCTGACCAGCAGGGGCATCCATCCCCGTTGCCCCAACTCGACGTCGAGCGCGCCAACGCCGGCACCGCGCGCAGCCTTGCCGACCTCCTGCAAAAAATCTGGGACGGAACCGTCTCCCCGGCGGTGGCGGCACCCCTGCGTGAAATGCTTGCCGCCAACGTCTTCCGGCATCGCCTCGCGCCGGATTTTTCGGCCGATACGTCAACCTGGTATTCGAAAACGGGTTCCTTCGTCCACCTCCGGCACGAGGCTGGGGTGGTGGAACACACGGGGGGACCGGCCCTGGCCGTCGTGGCCCTGACACGCAGCCGTGTGCCTGCGGCCGTCCAGCCTTCGGCGGAACAGGCAATGGGTCACGCCGCCCGCATCCTGCACGATGAACTCCTCTAGCAGCACAGACCGACGCGCCGGAGCACTTTACCGGGGGCTGCGCCCGCCCAGCCGGGTGGTGACCTGGGCGGCCGCGGCCATGCAGGCTTCGCCGAGGTCTTCCAGCCGTTCGCGTGACACGCGGAACCGCGGGGCGGGGATCAGCACGACGGCGGTGACGTCGCCCCGGTGGTCGTAGGCGGGTGCGGCGACGCCCACTTCGTCCATGGAGGATTCGCCGTAGTTTCCGGCCCACCCGCGCCCCGCAACCTCTTTGAGCCGGTCCTCGTAAGCCGCCAGTCCGGCGTCGTCCATTCCCGGAAAGGTAACGGCGCCGCTCCGCAGCAGTTCGCGGACCCGCTCGGCGGGCTGGTGGGCGAGGAAGACCTGGACCGAGGCACTCATGGCGTCCCGGTAGCGGGCGCCGAGGGGTGTGGTGTGTTTGATCTGGTGGGGGCTGGCGATCTGCTCCACGCAGATTGCCTCGTCGCCGTTCCACAGCATGAGGGCGCTGGTCTCCCCCGTCTGCTCGGTGAGCCTGCGCAGCACGGGGTACGCCACGCGGCGTTCGTCCATTTCCGCAAGCAGCGGCCCGGCTACGGCGATCAGCCCCAGGCCAAGACGGAACCGCCGCGTTTCGGGGTCCCGTTCCACCAGGCCTTCCTGTTCCAGGGTGGCCAGGATCCGTGAAACGGAACTCTTGTGCATGCCCACACGGCCGGCGATTTCGGTGACTCCCAGCAGGGGTTCCTCGGCGCTGAAGGTGCGCAGCACGGCGATGGCGTTGACGACGACGGAAGCACCTTTGGCGTCCGCCGCGCCACTGGCGCCGGTACCGGCGGCGCCGTTGTCACCTGCGGCGTCGTTGTCTGCGGCGTCTTTTTGGCTGGTCTTTGCTGGAGTCATGGTGGACACCATCTTTCCCTAAACGGCGGAAGCGGCGCCACGTGTGCGTGACGCCGCTTCCAGTGCTGGACGGTTAGGCCTCGATGATGTTCTTCTCCGGGCCGAACGGGAACTTGGTGATGTTCTCCACCGAGCTGTCCTCACCAATGACCAGGATGTCGTGCTCACGGTAGCCGCCGGCGCCCGGCTGGCCGTCGGCCACGGTAATCATGGGCTCCATGGAGACCACCATGCCGGGCTCCAGGACGGTGTCGATGTCCTCGCGCAGCTCAAGCCCGGCTTCGCGGCCGTAGTAGTGGCTGAGGACGCCGAAGGAGTGGCCGTAGCCGAAGGTGCGGTTGGCCAGCAGCCCGTGGCTGATGTAGATCTCGTTCAGTTCCGCGGCGATGTCCTTGCAGACGGCGCCGGGCTTGATGAGTTCCAGGCCGCGCTTGTGCACCTCCACGTTGATGTTCCACAGTTCCAGGGATCGCTCATCCGGCTGGCCCAGGAAGAGGGTGCGCTCCAGGGCGGTGTAGTAGCCGGAGGTCATGGGGAAGCAGTTGAGCGAGAGGATGTCGCCCTGCTGCAGCTTGCGGGTGGTGGCCCAGTTGTGGGCGCCGTCCGTGTTGATGCCGGACTGGAACCACACCCAGGTGTCGCGGACTTCGCGGTCCGGGAAGGTCTTGGCGATCTCGTGCACCATGGCCTCGGTTCCGATCAGCGCCACCTCGTATTCGGAGATACCTTCGCGGATGGCGTTGCGGATGGCTTCGCCGCCCAGGTCGCCGATGCGGGCACCGTGCTTGATGACCTCGATCTCCTCGGCGGACTTGATCATTCGCTGGCGCATGGCGTCCTGCGAGACGTCCAGGAGCTGTGCGCCGGGGAACGCGGCGGCGATCTTCTCGCGGGTCAGGCCGGGGAGGAAGTCATCCTCGACGCCGAGGCGGGTTGCCTTGACGCCGCGCTGGCGCAGGGCTTCCTGGAGTCCGAAGTAGAAGTTGTCGCGGCGCCAGTCGGTGTAGACGATGTTCTCGCCGTAGGAGGTGCGCCACGGCATGCCGGCATCGATGTTCGCGGTGATGGTGACCGAGTCGTCGGCGGTGACCACCAGGGCGTAGTTGCGGCCGAAAGTGGTGAACAGGAAATCGGAGTAGTACTTGATGCCGTGGTAGCTGGTCAGGATGACCGCGTCCAGGCTCTTTGCTGCCATGATCTGGCGGAGGCCGCCCAGGCGGCGTTCGAACTCGGCGTCGGAGAACGTGAGCTTGCCCTTGGCACCGTTGTGGAGGACCTTGAGGCGCTCGAGTTCGGCGATGGACGAGGCGTTATCGGCGGTGATAGTCACTGTTGTGCCTTTCGTTAATGCTTCTGGATTGTCCAGTGCAGTTGATGTGGTGTGGATCGGAAGGGTGGTCAGGGGGCCTTGCGGCGGGCCGGGAGTGCCTGTGAGCCAGGCAATGCCGGCGGATCAGAGGTGCTTCAGGGGCTTTCGCGACGTCTCAGTGGCGAACAGGACTGCCGCCAGGGACACCGCTGAAGCTGCAACCAGATACCAGCCCGGGGCGATCTTGCTTTGGGTCATGGCGATCAGCAGGGTGGCCATGAACGGGGCGGTGCCACCGAACAGGGCGTTGGAGAGGTTGAAGCTGACGGCAAACCCGCTGTAGCGGACCTTGGTGGGGAACAGCTCGGCCAGGAAGCTGGGCAGGGTCCCGTCGTTCAGGGTGAGCATGCCGCCAAGGAGGATCTGGACCAGGACGATGACCAGGAAATCACCGGTTTCCAGCAGCATGAACGCCGGAACGGTAAGGACCATGAAAAGGATGGATGCCGTGATGAGCATCCGCTTGCGGCCAAAGACGTCCGAGGCCATGCCCGTAAGGAAGATGAACCCGATGTAGCTGGCCAGGGCAATGGTGGTGGCCAGGAAGGACTCGGTGGGGCCGAAGCCCAGTTCCTCGGAAAGGTAGGTGGGCATGTAGCTGAGGATGACGTAGAAGCCAACGGCGTTGAGCAGCACCGCGCCGCAGGCGATGACGAGCTGCTTCCGGTAGGTCTTGAACATGGCCAGCGCGGGGGCCTTCTCTTCGGTGCCTTCCTTCGCAGCCAGTTCCCGGAAAGCCGGGGTGTCCTCGAGTTTGGTGCGGATGTAGCGTCCGATGAGGCCCATGGGGGCAGCCAGCAGGAACGGCAGCCGCCATCCCCACTCGTGCAGCTGGTCTGCGGTGAGGACCGAGCTCAGGAGCGCCGCGATGAGGGAGCCCAGGAGCAGGCCGGCCGCGGTGCTGGCCGGAACCACTGCTGCATAGAGGCCGCGCCGGTTGGCCGGGGCGTACTCCACCAGGAAGGCCGAGGCGCCCGCATATTCGCCGGCGGCTGAGAACCCCTGCACGATGCGGATGATCAGGAGCAGGACCGGAGCCATCAAGCCGATGGATGCGTAGCCGGGAATCAGCGCGATGCAGAACGTTGAGACGGACATGATGACGATGGACAGGGACAGTGCCTTCCGCCGGCCGAGCTTGTCGCCGATGTGGCCCCAGACAAAACCACCCAGCGGCCGGACGAAGAACGAGACCGCGAAGACGCCAAAAGTGGCCAGCAGCGCCGTTTGCCGGTCCGCTTCCGGGAAGAACACCGATGAGATAACCGCGGCGAGGTAGCCGTACACCGCGTAATCGAACCATTCGACGAAGTTGCCGATGAAGCTCGCGGTGACCACCCGGCGTCGTACGTCCTTGCTGGGCGTTAGGGGACTAACGCCGCCGCCTGCCAGGGCGGAACCATCGGCATCTTTGGCGATGACTCCCGCCTGGGGCGGTGTTGTTTCGTGACTCATAGAACCACCAATGAAAATCGGAGTTGCACTGATTGCAACGTCGTTGTTTCAACATAAGTGGTGACGGCGAACACAGTCAAGAGATTTGCCGACTATTACTCAGGGAAGAACACCGTCGCAGCGGGCATTCATCGCCCGAGGGAGGCAATATCGCAAAAGACGCTTCAGTTGCACTCAAAGCAACATTGTTGAAATATGCCTGAAACCTGTTGCGGCTACGCGACCAGGAGGCACGCAGCCCGGCACCGCATGCCGGGCAACAAAAACAGGCGACGCCGGGAAAGTCCCGTCGTCGCCTGTTGTGGTTCCTCTGTCCTAGGCGGAACTGCCGCTCCGCCAGTCCCCATCGGTGTGGGGTTGATCCGGCGGAGGCTCCTCCCCGTGCGGTTGATCCTTGTGGCGGGCTTCCTGGAGATGGTGCTCCAGCTTCTCCTCCGCGTCGCGGCGGCGCTGGCCCACCGTGCGCATCTGCTGCGTGGTGGGCGCGGTGTGGGCATGCAGATGCGGGCCTGCATCGTTGGGGCTGTCAACCCTGTTTTCCTGCATACGAACATCGTCCCACCGCGGCTGTGGCGCGGGTAGGGCCGAGCGGTCCGCTGGCAGGCAACGGTGGCCGGGCACACGAACGGCCGCCAGGCATCTGCCTGGCGGCCGCAGTGACGGAATGCCTAGATCCCGGTGTAGACGGTCTTGCCCCACGTGAAGAAGTCCAGCGCGGACCGGCCCTGCTCGCGGAACGTGTTCGTGGACGAGTCCTTCACGCCGCCGAAAGGCACGTTCAGGTCCAGCCCGGCGGTGGGCCTGTTCACCTTCACCACCCCGGCCTGGGCGCGGGCAGCGAAATCGGTGGCCAGGGCCAGGGAATCGGTGCAGATGCCGGCGGTGAGGCCGTAGCGCGAATCGTTGATCGCGGCGAGCCCGGCCTCGTAGTCCGGGACTTCCAGGACCGCCACCACGGGGCCGAAAATTTCCTCGGTGACCGCGGGGTCATCGGCGGGCAGGTTGGTGAGCACGGCGGCGGGGAAGAACAGCGCACCGGAGGGGTCGCCGTCGTACTCGCCGTGCAGCAGGGTGGCCCCGCGTCCGACGGCGGCGCGCACCGCGTCCTGGTCCTGCTCGAATTGCTGCCGGCTCACCACGGCACCCATGCGCGACGTTCCGCCTATGACAGCGCCGTCCCCGGCGGTGTACTGCGCGGCTTCGGCCACCAGAGCCTCGAGGAACTTCTCCTTCACACCCGGCGTGACGTAGACCCGCGATGTTGCGGTGCAGGCCTGGCCGGTGAGTCCGAACGCGCCGGCGGCCACCACCTGCGCAGCCTTGGCGGGGCCGGCGTCATCAAGCACCAGGACGCCGTTCTTGCCGCCCATCTCAAGCTGGACGCGGGCACGGCGGGCGTTCAGGATTTCCTGGAGCCCCAGGCCCACACGGGTGGAACCGGTGAAGGAGAGCCCGGCGATGCGGGCGTCCCGGGCCAGCGCCTCGCCCACTACTCGCCCCTTACCGTGGACCACGTTGAAGACTCCGGCGGGCAGCCCGGCATCCTGCAGGGCCCGGGCCAGGTGGGTGGCCGAGAGCGGGGTCAGTTCGGCCGGCTTGATCACCACGGCGTTGCCGCTGATCAGCGCGGGGGCGGCCTTCCATGCGGGAATGGCGATGGGGAAATTCCAGGGCGTGATCAGGCCCACCACGCCCAAGGGCTCACGGCGGGTGGTGATGGTGGTGTCCGGCAGGCCGCTGGGCAGCACCTCGCCGGTGGCCGCCCAGCCGAGCGAGCCGAAGAACCGCAGCACGTCGGAGGCGCGCTTGACCTCGCCTTTGGCCTCGGCCAGGGTCTTGCCCTCCTCGCGGACAAGGTCTTCGGCGATGGCCGACTGCCGCTCGATCAGCAGGTTGCCGGCTGAGATGAGGATGGCGCCGCGCGAGGGGGCAGGCAGGGCTGCCCAGGCAGGTTGGGCTGCCGCCGCGGCGGTGACGGCGGCATCCACGTCCGCGGCGGTGCCGCTGGGGGAAACCGCGGCGATCTCGCCGGGGCGGGCAGGGTTCATCCGCTCCGTGTCCGCTTCACCCAGCCAATGGCCGTTGATGAGGTGCCGGGCGGTGACGGCTTCCCGGGAGTCAATGGATTGGGTGGTTTCGGTGTCAATAACGGTGGAGGTCATGGTGGGTCCTTTGGAACGTTGGGGCTAGAGGCTGCGGATCAGGCCGCCGTCGCAGCGGAGCGCCACGCCGGTGATGTACGACGCCGGGGCGCTGCACAGGAAGGCAGCGGCGGCACCGAACTCGGCGGGTTCTCCGTAGCGGCGGGCCGGTATGGACTTGCGGGATTCGAGCTCGATTTCGTGGGCGGTGGTGCCGCGGCGTTTGGCGGCTGCCTGGTCCAGTTCGGCCACCCGGTCCGTGGCGATCCGGCCGGGAAGCACCATGTTGACGGTGACACCGTCCAGGGCCACCTCGGCGGCGAGGGTTTTCAGATAGCCGGCCAGTGCGGCGCGGCCGGTGTTGGAGACGGCCAGGTTGGGCAGCGGGGCCACTACTCCGCTTGAGCCGATGGCCACGATTCGTCCCCAGCGGCGTTCCCGC
Organism: Pseudarthrobacter chlorophenolicus; assembly: GCF_000962805.1. Lineage (GTDB taxonomy): Bacteria > Actinomycetota > Actinomycetes > Actinomycetales > Micrococcaceae > Arthrobacter > Arthrobacter chlorophenolicus_A. Next base: position 44,200 of record NZ_JZTW01000008.1, read on the forward strand.
ATGCCAGGCAGGATGTGGGAGATGAGCGCATGCTGGGGCTTGACCAGCAGGTCGAAGGCGCTGGCGATCTCCTCGGAGCTGAGCGCGGCCGCGGCGCCCGGTTTGGGGCCGGGGCCGTTGAGGACCAGGATGTCGATGGGGCCGAGGTCGGCTACAGTCTGCTCGACAGCGGACCCGATGCCCTCGGGCGTGGCCAGGTCCGCTTCGATGGCCACGGCGTCGAAGCCTGCGGTTCCGGCATGGCTCTCCTGCAGCTCCGCCACAATCTCCTTGGCACGGTCCCTGCGACGTCCCACGATGGCGACGCGCACGCCTTCCGCAGCGAGCGCGCGGGCCACGGCCAGTCCCAGCCCGCCGGTGGAGGCCGCAACCAGGGCTGTCTTACCGGCAATTCCGAGATCCATCAGAAGCCCCTTGCGGCGGTCAGTGCCGGGGACTGTGCCTGTGCCCGGGCGGTGGCGTTGCCGTGCGCATCGGCTGCCTCGCTGAGGTGGGTGTGCATGGCATCGCGCAGGCTTTCGGGGAAAGCTGCCGCCGGTGCCCGAACGCCGGAGTCCTTGATCAAACCGCGTTCGCGGAGGCATTCCTTCCGGATGGCCAACGCCACCTTGGCCTGCTGCTCGAAGTTGATCAGCGGGAGGTAGGGCAGCAGTTCGGTGCGGGCGGCCTCGTAGCCCCGGTCCTGCCAGGCGGCGACGCAGGCGATGAGCGCCTCCGGGTAGGAGAAGCCGGTCATGGCCCCCGCTGCACCGGCCTGGAGTTCATCCAGCAGCCCCTGCCCGCCCAGGCCGCCAAAGATGGAGACGCCGACGGCGGCACTCAGCTCGGCGATGGCCACGCTGGTGGGCGGGGCCTCGGCTTTGACGGCGATGACGAACGGGCATGCGTTGACCACCGCTATCAGTGCCGCGGTGGCGATGCTGACGCCGCTGGCCAGCGGGTAGTCCTGCAGCACCACCTTGGCGCCGGTGGCGCGGTGGATGGCGTCCAGATGGGTTATCACCGCGTCTGGCCGGGCCGAGTTGGCCTGGACCATCACTGCGGCCAGGCGCCCGCCCGCCATCTCCTGCGCCGCCCGGACTTCCTCGATGGCCGGCCTGGTGGCCAGCGCGGTCACTCCCACCACCAGCGGAAGCGACGTGCATTCGGCAACGGTTTCCAGGACGTGGCGGCGTTCCTCCGCTGTCAGTGCGGCGGCTTCGCCGAACACGCCAAGGACGGTGAGGCCTGTGGCGCCGATGGCTTCGTAGTGCTCCACCAGTTCGGACAGGCTGTCCAGGTCCACGTCGAGGGTGCTGCCCTGGAAGGGCGTGGCTACCACACCCCACACGCCTGCGGGCAGTGCGTCAGGGGCCAGGCTTTTGGGCGCAAGGGATTGCTGCATTGTTCTGTTTCCTTTCAATGCGAAGCGTGAGGTTTGGGAGGATGGCGGGTCAGCGGCCGGGCCACTCCGGCCGGCGTTTTTCCTGGAAGGCCCGGACGCCCTCGGCGGAGTCCTCGCTGTCCAGTGCGGCCATGAGCGCCGGGAGCCGCAGGCCGCGTGCTTCCGTGGCGGTGAGGTGGCTGGTTTGCATGACCATCTGTTTGACGGCCCGGACCGATGTGGGGGCGCAGGCGAGGATCTGGTCCACCCAGCGCTGTACGGCGGCGTCGAGCTCTTCCTCGGGCACCACTTCGTTGACGAGGCCCATGGCCTGCATCTCCGCCGCGTCCGCTTTCCGGCCCGTGAGCAGCATCCCCATGGCCTGCGTGTAGGGGACGCGGCGCACCAGCTGGTGGATGCCGCCGTCGAGCGCCAGCCGTCCTACGCGGGGCTCAGTGAGCCCGAATTTCGCGGTCTCGGCTGCGACGACGATATCCGCGCCGAGCACGATTTCCATGCCGCCGCCCAGGGCGTAGCCGTTCACCCGGGCGATCACCGGCACGTCCAGCGTGGTGCGCAGGCTCAGGCCGCCGAACCCGTTGGGGTCCAGGCCGGCCCAGTATTCCAGGCCGGTCTTGTCCACGGCGGATGCGGACATGTCCGCACCGACGCAGAACGCCCGGGTGCCGGCGCCGGTGATGACCACGGCCCGCACCGACGCATCCTGTTCCAGCTGCTCCCAGATCCCGTTGAGCCGGGCCTGGGCGGTGCCGTCCACGGCGTTGAGGACGTGCTGCCGGTCGATCACCACGGTGGCCACACCATCGGCGATGTCCAGCGTGATCTCGTCTGTCCGCTCTTCGACGGCGGGTTCTTCCACGGCGGTGCTCACCGGAGGACCCCCAGCTGCTGCAGGCGCTCGATGGTCTCGGCGTCGAACCCGTTCTCCAGCAACACCTCCACGTTGTGCTCGCCCAGGCGGGGCGCCACGCGGCGGACGGACGGCGGGGTGGCGGAGAGCCGTATAGGGGCGTTGAGCATCTTCACCGTGCCCACACCGGGGTGTTCGGCCTCCACGATCATGCCGTTGGCCTCGGTCTGGGCATCGGCGAGCGCCTGTTCCAGCGTGTGGACGGGGGCGTTCAGCAGCCCCTGTTCCTCGAGTTTTCCGGTCCAGTACTCGGTGGTGTTGGTTGCGATGTGTTCCCGGAAGATGGCCTGGAGGGCGGGCTTGTGCTTGAACTGCTGCTCCAGGTTGGCGAACTCCGGGCGCTGGGTGAGGTCCTCGTCCAGGCCAAGGGCGTCAGAGATGCGTGCCAGCGGGTCCGGGGTGAAACCGCCCACCATGCACACAGCTCCGTCGGTGGTTTCGAAGACGCCGCTCAGCGGCATGGCACCCCAGTTGACCTCGTAGCCGCGGTTGAGCTGCATGCAGGCTTCCTGCATCTGCAGGTGCAGCATGGAGTCGTACATGGTCACCTCCACTTTCTGGCCCACCCCCGAGGTTTCCCGGGTGCGCAGCGCCAGCAGGATTCCCTGCATCAGGTGCATGCCGGTGATGTAGTCGCAGAGGGTGGTGGGGTAAATGGCCGGCTTTTGGTCGTCCGATTCGCGCCGCCACATCACACCGGAGTAGGCCTGGGCGATGGCGTCCTGGCCGCCCTTGTGCGAGTACGGTCCCACCGGGCCGAAACCGGTGCCGGATGCCCAAATGATGCCGGGATTGTCTGCCTTGAGATCCTCGTAGCCGAAGCCCATCCGTTCCATCACACCGGATCGGAAGTTGCTGACCACCACGTCTGCGTCCGCCATGATGGCGTGCAGGACGTTCCGGCCTTCCTCCGTACGCGTGTCGATGGAGACACTGCGCTTGTTGCGGTTGATGGACAGGAAGATGGGGTTGTCCTGGCCGTCCTGGTCAGGGAACGAATTCCGCGAGATGTCTCCGGCGCCCGGGCGTTCCACCTTGATGATGTCCGCGCCGTAGTCACCCAGCATCTGGGTGCAGGACGGGCCCATGAACACCTGGGTGAAGTCCACGATCTTGATGCCGTCCAGCGGCAGCGGGGTGGCCGGCCGCGCATCCCCGGCGAGGGGCGACGCGTAGGCGCCCGCCGTCGTCGTACTTTCCGTCTTTTCTGCCAGTGCGCTGCTCATGCCGGCACCGCCGCGTCAGCATCGATGGTGGCGTTCGACGACGGGACGTCGCCCGGGTCTGCGCCGTGCCGGCGCATGCCCTGCTGGATGTCCAGGGCAGAAACGTCGCGGACCAGCACGTTGTTCTCCACCGCAAGCGCGGCGGCGACGCCGACGGCCTGGCCCATGGCCATGCAGGGCGGAATCTCGCGGGACATCTTCTGCGCCTCCGGGGTGGCGGAGTAGTGGCGTCCGGCGACGAGGAGCTGGTCCACTTCCTTGGGGAGCAGCGAGCGGTACGGGTAGTAGTAATCGCGGCCGCGCGCCACGGTATCGGCGAAGTGCCGGCGCTGGGTGACGTCGTCCTTGGTCATCACGTATTCGCCTTGCAGCAGGCGGGTCTGCCGGACGCCCATCTGGGAGGCGACGTCCAGCATAAAGCAGTTCTCGAAACCGGGCAGGTGGGCGCGGACGTAGTCCACGGCCTCGGAGATCCGGTCCCTGGCGGCGAACTCGGCGGCGGTCATGTCCGCCGGGTTAGTCCCGTCGAACCCGGACATGTGCGGGGCATTGCACCAGACCACGCCGTCGATGGGGGTCTTGAGCCACCACAGTTCCCAGGCGCCGCCGAGGAGGCGCTTGATCTTGCGGTTGATGGCGCGGGCTTCTTTGGGGTTGGCCTGCTCAAAGGCCTCGGCGGCCCGGGTGTCCACGTTGCCCAGGCGGAACACGAGTGTGGTGATGTAGTTGTCCTTGGCGTAGCTGGCGCCGGCGCGGGAGGCGACGTCGATGTCGCCGGTGGTGTCGATGACCACGTCCGCCATGAAGGCCTGCGGACCCATCTTGGTTTCCGTGATGACGCCCTTGATCACGCCGTTGTCCACGATGGGGCGGGAGAACCAGGAGTGCAGGCGGAGGTCCACGCCGGCTTCGCGGACCAGGTCGTTGGAGACCCGCTTCCAGCCGTCGGGGTCGAAGGCTGCGGCGTAGCAGATGGGCTTGGGGCTGGTGTGGGAGTGGAAGTCGAAGGTGCCGTAGCGGCCCCACTTGTTCCACAGTTCCTCCGAGGTTTTGCGGTCATCGGAGGGCGGGACGATCGCCAGTCCGAGCTTCTGCAGCCGCTCCACATATTCGGAGACGATGCCGGTGACGGTGATTTCCTGGCCGTTGATCATGTCGTCCAGCACCAGCACCATGCCGCCGGAGGCGAGGCCGCCCAGGGATGAGTAGCGTTCCAGCAGGGTGACCTTGGCGCCGGAGCGTGCGGCCGTGACGGCGGCGGCAACGCCTGCGGGGCCGCCGCCCACCACCAGCACGTTGGAGCGGGAGATGACGGGAGCGGTGAGGTCCGCCGTGGTGGTGGCGAGTTCCAGGGAGCCGGTGAAGCCGTTTTCGGGCGCGGCAAAGCTGGGTGTGGTGTTCATGGGAGGGTTCCTTACTTGCCGACGAAGATGCCGTTGGAGCGGCGTGCGGCGATGTAGAAGACGATGCTGAGGATGGACAGGACGGCCACGTAGACCGGGAAGATCCAGGTGAGGTTCAGGGACTGGAACCAGACCAGCAGGTAGGAGGCGGTGCCGCCGAAGAGGGCGACGCCGATGCCGTAGCCCAGGGCCACTCCGGTTCCGCGGATGTTCTTGGGCATCAGGGAGGAGCTGACCACGTTGTAGAGGGTCATGTTGAGCACCAGGACAACGGATCCGCCGAGCAGGACCGCCGCGAAGCCGCCGATGCCGGGCTGCACGTAGAGCAGCATGAGGAACACTGACGGGATGGCCAGGATGCGGGTCACCAGGAACCAGCGGGACATGGCCTTGCCGTCGGCGAGCTTGCCGATGATCCAGGAGCCGGCCACCAGGATGACGCCCAGGACGGTGGTGAGGGCGAAGACGGCGGTGGGGTCTTCCTTGAAGCCGCTGCGGGCTGCGCTGGGCAGGCCCACGTTCCAGGCGTAGTTGTAGGCCTGGGCTGCGCCCACCACGAAGATGATGGCGAGGACGGAGAGCCAGTGCTTGCGGACGCCGGACCAGACAGCGCGGGGCGTGTTGGTGGCCATTTCCTCTTCTTTGAGGGTTTCCGGCAGGGAGCGGCGCAGGTACAGGACCACGAAGCCGAAGAGGGCGCCGAGGATGAACGGTACGCGCCAGCCCCATTCCCCCATGGCCGCTCCGCCGATCACCAGGCTGCAGAGGAAGCTGACCAGCGAGGCCAGCAGGATGCCGATGTTCACGTAGAAGGACATGATGCCGGCCACGTAGCCTTCGCGGCCCTTGGGCGCCAGTTCCACGGCGTGGGACGTGGAGAGCGGGGCTTCGATGCCGGTGGAGATGCCCTGCAGGACGCGGCAGACCAGAAGGATGATGCCGGCAAGCGGGCCGATGGTGGCGTAGCTGGGCGTAACGGCGATGACCAGGGTGGTGCCGGCCATCAGCATGATGGACAGCAGCATCACCCGGCGCCTGCCGATCCGGTCTGCCAGGGTGCCCAGGAGGATGCCTCCGAGGGGGCGGAAGGCGAACCCGACGGCGAACACGGCCAGAGCGTTCAGAGTTGCGGACAGCGGGTCAGTGTTGGGGAAGAAGTTGGGTCCGATGAACGCGGACAGGAGGCCGAAGACCATCCAGTCGTACCATTCGAGGGCGTTGCCCAGGCCAAGGCCAAGCAGGCCTTTGCGGACCTCAGGGGTGAACTTTTCGTTTTTTTGGGGGGATGAAGCGGTGGTTCGGGGGGACGGGACGGCATTGTCCGTGGTTTGGGTGTCAAGCATTGGATTTTCCTTACGCTTGCGCCCCGGAGGGCGTAAGAGGGTATGACGCAGGAACGCCTGTTGGAGGAGGCGCCTGATGCGAAAGTGGCAAGGAGTGTCCGGGGCCACGGAAACGTGTCCGGACGGTTAGGGATCAGCGCCGGCGCCGGTAAAGGCCGGCAGGCCTACAACGCGTGGGGAGCGTTGACCCAGATGGCTACGCATACCTCTTCGTAGCTGTTCTTGTACCAGTGGGGGATTTCCGAAGAGTAGGTGATCGAGTCGCCCTCTTCGAGGCTGTAGCAGACGCCGTCAAGGTAGACGTCCTTCCGGCCCGAAATGATGTAGCAGAACTCTTCGCCACTGTGGGTGAAGGGTGTTGCGCTGGTGTCGTGCCCTGGGGGCGTGCTGATCCATTGCGCTTCGATGGTGCCATCGCGGTCCGGGGTCAGCAGCTCATGAATTGCTTCGCCGACGGACTCGCGGGTGACGTTTTGGAGGTTGCGCCGCGCGGATCTCCGGACCACCGGGGACCTGGACTGGTCCTGGCCGATGAAGAACCGTCCCACTGGGATGTCCAGTCCGTGGGCCAGCTGCGCGAGGGTTGTGAAAGACGGGTTGGCCATTCCGCGTTCGATCTGGCTGACGATCGCCTGGCTGAGTCCGGTGATTTCCGAGAGCCGGGCCAGGGTCATTCCCCGGTCCTTTCGCATGGACCGCACCTTGTTGCCGACTGTGGCCAGCAGTTCGCTGGTGGCCGGCGGGGCGGTGGTGCTAGTCTCGGTGGTCATCGTTTGTCTTTCACTGGGTGATGCTACTCACATAACTATAGTGAAGATTTGAGGCCAGTCAACGGGTTTTCCTAACTATATTGAAGATTCGCTCTCCAGTGCCCTACGAGAATCCCCATGCTGAGTCCCCCGCGCCGGGCCGAAAGACACCTGTAAAACTCCCTGACCAGGGCGCATACTGGCGCCATGAGCGACGCCACGCGGAAACCGGACCGAATCCTGTTCGTGCTGATCGGCGTCGTCGGACTGCTGGTGGTAGTTGCGCTGGCGGTGGTCTTCACGCGCGGCGAGCCCGCTGCACTGGACGAGGCCAGTCCCGCCGGCGTGGTCCAGCGGTACAGCAAGGCCGTGATCGACGGCGACAACACCACCGCGGATTCCTACCTCACCGAGGCCGCCCGGAGCAGATGCCGGGGAGGCTATCCGGGTGAGCCCCGCCCGGCGCGCGTCGTTTTGGTCTCGACGTCGGAGCGCACCGATTCAGCCACGGTGCGGGTTTCGATCGTCCGGCAGTCCCAAGGCGGACCGTTTGGACCGTCCGAATACGAAATGGAGGACGCGTTCTCGCTCCTGAAAGTCGACGGCACCTGGAAGATCGACCAGCCGCCCTACATCCTGACCGCCTGCTCAGTGGTTCCGGCCAAACCATGACCACGCCGGCAGCCACAACCTCCCGCGCCCCCGCCGGCGGCCTGGCCACCCTCCGCCGCCTGATCCTTTACGTCCTGCTTTTCGCCCTGGTGGTGATTGCGGCGTCGGGCGTGAGCGGCCTGCTCGAACGGCTCTTCCGCGCGTCTTCCGTGCTGGTCATCGGCGATCCTGCCAGCCTGGCACTCCCCATGGCGTTCACCCTGATCGGCGGCCCGCTGGCCCTGCTGCTGTGGTGGTTTGCCTGGCGGCGCCTCGATGACGCGGCGGAGCGCACCGCGGCCGGCTGGGGCCTGTACTTGTCCGGGATGTACGCCGTTTCGCTCATCATCGCCACCACGTCGCTGTTGAACCTGGCAACGGCTTTCATCGATACGCAGGAAAGCCAGTGGCAGTCCCCGCTCGCCAACGGTTTGGTGTGGGCGGCCATTTGGCTCTGGCACCGGTGGATGTGGAAGCACCCCGCCAAACCATCGACGCATCTGGAGGATGTCAGGACAATCCTAGGCTCCGTGTTCGGCCTGCTGCTGGGTGCCGGCGCAGCCGTTGCCGCCCTCAGTGGCCTGCTGGACGTGGCCATCCGCGGCTTCCCACTCAGTGCAGTGGTTGAGCCGTGGTGGTATGCCCCGGTCCGTTCGCTCGTGTGGGCCGCGGGCGGCGCCCTGGTGTGGTGGTGGCACTGGTTCAGGGAAGGCGGCCGGCACTTCCGGACCGGCCTGGCGGATGTGGCCATGATCGCCGTCGGCATCTTCATCGCGGGCATCGCAGCGCTGGGCGGGGTAGGCGTAGTGGTGTTCGTCCTGCTGCGGCTCGCATTCGACCGCAGCGATCCGGTGAACCTGCTGTTGGAGCCGCTGGCGCCGGCAATCTCGGCCGCGGCCATCGGCGCTGTGGTGTGGCGCTACCACCGGGCGGTGGCGGTCACCCGGTCCACAGAAACCAGGCGCGCCAGCCTCCTGGTGACATCGGCGGTTGCGCTTGCCGCGGCCGCGTCCGGCGTGGGCGTGGTGGTGAATGCCCTGCTGGCTGCCGCCGTCTCACCGCTGGCCGGCGGCGCCGCGCGCACCCTGCTGCTGGGCGGCATCAGCTCCCTGATGGTGGGCGGCCCGGTGTGGTGGCTGGCGTGGAAGCCTCGGCACCAGCCCCGGACAGCAGGCGAAATACCACCTGGCCGGCGCATTTACCTGGTGGCATTCTTCGGCGTCAGCGCGGTGGTGGCCCTGATAACGCTGCTGGTGACGGGCTACCGGGTGTTCCAGTACCTGCTGGGCGACGTCTCCGGCGGAAGCCTCGTGGACAGGATCCGGGCACCACTGGGCCTGCTGGTTGCGGCTGGGTTAGTGGCCGGCTACCACTTCGCGTCGTGGCGGCACGACCGCACGCTGCTGGCAGCCGCCGCGCCCGCCCCGCGTCGGGTGATTGACCAGGTCACGCTGGTCAGCGGCTATCCCTCGGGCATCCTTGACGTCCGTGCTTTGGCGCGGGGCATCGCTGAGGCCACGGGTGGTGCCAAGGTGACCGCCTGGCTGAGGGCGGACGACGGCACTGGCCTGCCGCCGTCGTCCGCCCCTGCGCCGGGGTCACCGGTTGCCCCGCCCGACGACGTCATCCAGCAGGTGACGGCGGCAGTGGCCGACGTGACCGCGCCGCACATCCTGGTCATCGTGGGTCCGGGCAACCGCCTGGACGTGGTCCCGCTGGCCGCGCCGCCTCCGGACATGGGGAGCTGAGTGCTTAGTTCTTGCTGCGGATCGTCAGCCCCAGGGACTGCGGTTGCTGCCGGGGCTGCGCCGGAGCGCACCCGGGGCAGCACGCGTCTGCGCCCTGCCCGCTGCTGGTGTTACCGCCGGTGTGGGGTAATGCTTGAGACTCTGCGTGGGGCACCGCGCAGCAGACGTCCCCGCGCCAGGCGTTGAAGCCTTCGCGGACAGCGATGCCGGCGATCACGATGGCTGCTGAAGCGTCTGCCCACCACCAGCCCAGCGTGCTGTTCAGGACCAGTCCCACCAGCAGCACCGCGGACAGGTAGGTGCATAGAAGTGTCTGCTTGGAGTCGGCGACGGCGGTCCGGGAGCCAAGCTCGCGTCCGGCCCGGCGCTGCGCCCATGAGAGTACCGGCATGATGGCCAGGCTCAGTGCGGCGATCACGATGCCGGGAGTGGAGTGCTGGGCCTCTCCCCCGCCCGCCAGCGACCGGACGGCATCCACGGTGACGAATGCGGCGAGCGCGAAGAAGGAGATGGCAATGATGCGCAGGGTGAGTTGCTCGCGCCGCTCCGGGTCCTTGGCGGAGAACTGCCACGACAGCGCCACGGCCGATGCGACCTCGATGACCGAATCCAGGCCGAACCCGATCAGTGCCGACGAATCGGCTACGCCGCCGGCCCAGAGCGCAACCACGGCTTCGATGACGTTGTAGGTGATGGTGGCGGCTGCGAAGAGGCGGATCCGGCGCGTCAGGATGGCCCGCCGATCGGACGGAAGGCGCGGGGCCAGGGTGCCGCTCATGCCAGGCACTCGCCGTCGGGCGCGCAGCAGGCCGGGTCCACCGCGAGGACAACGCCGAGGAGGTCCTTGATGGCGTGGCCCAGCCGGGCATCAGCAAGTTCGTAGCGCGTCCGGCGGCCGTCCGGGACGGACACCACCAGCCCGCAGCCGCGCAGGCAGGTGAGGTGGTTGGACATGCTCTGCCGGGACACTCCGATGGAGTCGGCCAGATCCGACGGATAGGACGGTGCCTGGGCGAGGGCCAGCAGGACCTGCGCCCGGGTGGGGTCCGAGACGGCGTATCCGAAGCGCGCCAGAACCGGGGCGTGGGTAAGGGTCTCCATCCACCCGATAGTACATTGCAGGCTGTATCCATTCAATGCTGTACTGCATGGGCCGCTATCCGTTGGTCTTCCGTTCCCTTTGGCGGCGTTGCTGGGAGAATGACCCCATGGAAATCGCCCTGGGCCTTCTGGTCCTCGTTGCCGTGGTCTGTGCCGGCAGCGCCCTCGGCCGGAAGCTCAACATTTCGGTGCCGCTGCTGCTGGTGCTGATCGGTGTGGCGGGGTCCTTCCTTCCGTTCATACCGGACATCGAGCTGAACCCGGAACTGGTGCTGGTGGGGCTGCTGCCGCCACTCCTGTATGCAGCGGCGCTGCGCACATCCTTGTTCGATTTCGGCTCCAACCGCCGCGCCATCGGACTGCTTTCGGTGGGCTATGTCATCTTCGGGACCCTCACAGTCGGCCTGGTGGTTTGGTGGCTCTTTCCGGAGATCCCGCTGGCCGCGGCGTTCGCACTGGGGGCCGTGCTGGCGCCGCCGGATGCGGTGGCTGCGACGGCGATCGCGCGGAAGGTGGGGATGCCGCGCCGGATCGTCACCATCCTCGAGGGCGAATCCCTGGTGAACGACGCCACGGCGCTGATCTGCCTGCGCGCCGCGATTGCTGCCATCTCGGGTGTGGTGTCCGTGGCCGGGATTGCCGGGGACTTCCTGCTGGCGGTGGGCGGCGGACTGGTGGTGGGCATCGCCGCGGCATACGTGCTCACCATGCTCCGCAAACGGATCCGCAACGTTGCCATCAATACGTCGACGTCGCTGGCGGCGCCCCTGGTGGCCTACCTGCCGGCGGAGGCGATCCACGCCTCCGGTGTGCTCGCCGTCGTCGTCACCGGCCTCATTATGGGCACCAAGGCGCCGTCCATGCCCAACGGCGCGGCCCGGCTCAGCCAGCGGAGCAACTGGAACACCGTGCAGTTCCTGCTGGAGAACTCGGTGTTCCTGCTGATCGGGCTGCAGGTCCGCACCATCGTGGACGGCGTCCAGGACGATTCCCTGGGCGCGGGCAGGATCTGGGCAGGCTGTGCCGTGATCTTGCTGGCCGTGCTGTTCCTCCGGCCGGTGTGGGTGTTCCCGGCCACGTATCTGCCGCGGCTGATCCCGTCGGTGCAGCGGAAGGACCCGGCGCCGCCGTGGCAGTTCGCTGCCATTGTGTCGTGGGCCGGGATGCGGGGCGTGGTCACCCTGGCCGCCGTCTTGGTATTGCCTGAGGACCTGGAACACCGGTCAGTGCTGATCCTCGCCGCCCTGGTGGTGGTGGGCGGCACGCTGACGCTGCAGGGTTTCACGCTTCCGGCGCTGGTGCGCATCCTCCGGGTGCAGGGGCCGGACCAGCGCGAGGACGCTTTGAACCAGGCGTCGCTTATGCAGCTGGCCACCGCAGCGGGCGTCGCGAAGCTGCATGAACTCAGGACGGATGACGACCCGCCGGAGGTGGTGTCCATGTTGAAGCGGCGGACGCAGGAACGGGGGCTCGCGGCTTGGGAGCGGCTGGGACGGCCGTCGGCGGAAACGTCCACGCCCAGCGAACGCTATGCCCGGCTGCGGCTAGCGATGCTCGAAGCGGAGCGGGAAAAGGTGCTGGAGCTCCGGCGTGGCGGCGAGTATGCGCATGAGGTCCTGAGCGCTGTCCTTGAGCGGCTGGACGTTGAGGAATCGATGCTGGACGTGTCCTTGGACGAGATTGACCCGTCGGGCGGTGGCGGTGGCGAAGGCGTGGCAAAACCCGGTGGTGAGTGCGACCACCTCGAGACCGCGGCACCGCTGGAAGTGCCCGACGGTGCGTTCTGCGAGGACTGCGTGCGGGAGGGCACGACGACGGTCCACCTCCGTATGTGCCTGCAGTGCGGCAACGTGGGGTGCTGCGATTCTTCCCCGGCCACCCACGCCTCCAGGCACTTCGAAGCCACCGGCCACCCCGTCATGCGCAGCATTGAGCCCGGCGAGGACTGGCGTTGGTGCTACCAGGACGACCTGCTGGGGTGATTTTGGCCTGTAAGGGTGAGCGCTTGTCCGTGGACCGAGACAGTTGCGCTCAGCGTGTCATTTGTTTGTTGTCCGCCCGCTCCGCCGGCCGCTCCGATAACCGGCCCAGAAGGCGAGGACCAGCAGTCCCAGCACGGCGATGCCCAACCCGATCTGTGTCCCCTGCGTAACGAAGGTCATCCCCGATCCATTGAATGTGTCGTTGCTTAGCGGCGCGTAGGCGAACCAGCCAAAGCTGGCGGTCGCCTGCTGGTTCCACGCGACAATGCACCCCACCAGCAGCGCGGCGGCGCCGAGGAAAGGTGCGACGACGGCGCTGAGCCTGGTGCGTTTGGACGGCTTTAGTTGGTCAGGTATTTCGTTGTCCCCCATGCCTGCGAGTCTAGCCGTGGGCGCCGGACGGCCCTTCCCGGCTCAGCCCGCCACGTCTAGGCTGGGCTGACGCCGGGCGTAAGCTTCACGGCCCCTCAGCGAACGCCCGGATGAGATTTCCGGAACAGGCCGATTTCCCAGAACCCGAGGATGGATGATGACCAGCACCCCTTCGCAGCACGCCATTCGCACGCAAGGTCCCCAGGTCTACGTCAGCTTTCCCGGAACAGCACGGGAAGCACTGACCTTTTACCGGGACGTTTTCGGCGGTGAGCTTGCCCTTCACACCTACCGGGACTTCAGCAGGAGCGACGGCTCCCCGGACGCCATCGCCCACGGAACGCTCAGCGGTGTCGTGGCGCTTGGAGGCTCGGATGCGGCGCTTGGCGAGTCGAGCGTCAGTACCCAAGGCATCATGCTGTCGCTGCTGGGGACCGCAGAACCGTCCGTGCTGCACGAATGGTTCGACAGGTTATCCGATGGCGGCACTGTGGTTGACGCCCTGGCGCCGAAACCGTGGGGCGCATCGGATGGCCAGGTCATCGACCGCCATGGGCTCCACTGGCTCATCGGGTACGAGGACTAACGGCGGAATCAGCTACCGCGGAGGTGCCTGCCGGCCGGGCCGCCTGCCCATCCTGAAACCGGCCCAGAACGCCAGGGCCAGCAGGCCCACGACGGCGATGGCCAGGCCCGCCTGTGCTCCCTCGGTGATGAGGTCCGCGCCGATGCCGGTGAACGGCCGGTTGCTGTTCGGCGCGTAGGCGAAACTGAACGAAGCATTCCGGTTCAGCCAGGCGATCAGGCACCCCGCCAGCACCACGGCAAGGGCCAGTAAAGGTACGACGGCGGCACGCCACTTGGTGAGTTTGGACGGCATGCGGTCTTCAGGTGTGTTGCGCTCCCCCATGGGGGCGAGTCTAGCGGGGCGTGCTGGGCCCACCCAGCACGGGAAGCTGCCTTCGAAGCCCTGACAGGCAGCACGGGACAGGTCTAGGCTGGGCGGATGTTGACCATCGGCACCATCGTCCTCGGCGTCAACAACGTCGCCGCCGCTACCGACTTCTGGAACTCAGCCTTGGGCTACGTCCCCCGGGAACCAGGTGACGACACGTGGGTAACCCTGGCGCCGCCGTCGGGCCCTGGCGCGCTGCTCTCGCTCATGCTGAGCGAAACCCCTGTCCAGGACCGCCCGCGGATCCACCTTGACCTGTATGCGGAGGATCAGGGGGCCGAGGTGGAGCGCCTCGTTTCGATTGGCGCCCGGCGGGTGGACTGGGATCTGTACCCGGAGGACCCAGACTTCATCGTCCTGGAGGATCCCGACGGAAACCGGTTCTGCGTCATCGACAAGAGCGGCAATTAGCTACCGCCAGCTTGGTCGACTCTTGCTTTGATACCGCGCTCCGCGGTCCTAGAGCATGGCGGTTTCCTCCTCCGCCAGCCGAATAAGCCGCAACTCGTCCTCGACGGCGCGCGCCGGCCAGTAGTCCTTCGCCAGACCGCTCGCCCAGTTCCTGTCGGCGTCCGGAAAGAGCTTGTGCAGCAACCCTGCTGCCTCAAGCAGCGCGATGAGCGCCAGGGTCCTCGTCTTCTGCGCCCCGGCTTGTGCCGTGTCGGATTGTGCCTTGTCGGATTGTGTCGCAGGCTCCTCCGCTGCGCCGTCGGCGGCCGGCTCCGGCACCACGGTTGTGGGCGTTGCTCCGCTAAGCGTTGACTCGATCCTGTTGAGGATTGCTGCCTCGGCTTCGTGGTCCCTTTCCGGGTAACGCACAGGCCGGAAGCGTGCCAGGTGCCGCTCCCCCACATGTTCCACGACGCCAAGGGCCGCCATGCCCTCGTAGATCCGGTGAACCTGGGCGCGGCCTTCCATGATGGAAACCCATCGGGCAGGAGTGTGGGGACGGGACTTGCCGCGGATCAGTTCCAGTTCGGGCGCAAGGTCGTCCCTGGCGGCCGATCCGGTGGCCCGGATGTGCTTGCCCTGCAGCTCGATCGCCCCGACCAGATCCAGCTCAGCCAGGATGGCGCCGGCCACCGTGGTCCTGAGGGCGAACAGCGGCACCTCGGGCTTTCCGTCTTTGTCATTTGTTGCCAGCAGCAGGAATTGCTGGGGCAGGTTGAGGTTCACCGCGGCCGGTGCTTCAGCGTTCATACGGCCATCGTGGACCTGCTGGGCGGTGGCAACTACGGCCTTTCGTACCTACCTGCCCGAAAGAACCGTCCATCCGGCGAGTAGGTATAGCCGGTGACTGTCGGGTCTGGACGCGCGCCAGGCGCCGGTAAATTTGAGTGAATGATCCATATTGACCGGGACGATCCCCTACGCGGTGACGTCCACCAGCTCCTGAGCGAGCATTTGGCGGACATGTTCGCCACTTCGCCTGCAGAGAGTGTGCACGCGCTGGACCACACGGCTCTCTCCGCGCCCTCGATCACCTTCTGGACAGCGCGTGAGGACGGCGAGTTGCTGGGGTGCGGCGCCCTCAAGCTTCTTGATCTCGAACCCGTGCGTGATGTTTTAGACACGCACGGCGCCGCAGCCCACGGAACCGAACTTCGCGGCGAAGGGCGGCTCGGCGAAATCAAGTCCATGCGCACGGCAGCGGCGGCGCGTGGGCGCGGAGTGGCCACCCTCATGCTGAAGCACATCATCGACCATGCCAGGTCCCAAGAACTCGAGCGCATCTGCCTGGAAACCGGAACCGAGGACTACTTCGCTCAAGCCCGACGGCTCTACGCACGCCACGGTTTCAACGAATGTCCGCCTTTTGCCGACTACGTCCTGGACCCGAACAGCGTCTTCATGGAGTTGCGCCTGTAGCCGCTACTGGAGCGCAGGCTGACGGGCACGCGTGCCTGAGCCATGGGCTTTGACGTTACTTATGCCGCCGAGCACGCGCCATAATCGCTGCAATCACCTGGCTCTTGGCCTCCGCGTATGCGTTCATGTCGTCCCAGGGATGAGCAAGCAAGTCCCGTTTCGTATCTTCGTATAGAGCGCGGTCATCCACATTTGTGCGCAGGTGATCCCTAAGCAATATGTAGTCACGAATTGCAGGGTCCCCCTTCTGAAGAATGTGGACGTGTACATCTCGTTCAGGCGTTCGCACCAGCCGGTGCCCAGGCTCGCGGACCCGGAGCTGATACCCAGCCGCCAGCAGCGCATGGAGGTACTCCTCTTCGGCGGTTATGTCAGCGACTGCCACGACGATGTCGATGATTGGTTTGGCCGCCAGCCCGGGAACCGAGGTGGAGCCGATATGGTCAATGTCGATCGCTGCCGCTGACAGCGCATTGCCAATCCGGCGTTGGTGGTAAAGGTACATTCTGGGCCAGAGTGAGTCGTACGTCGTCAACTCCAGCTGACGTTTCTCAACACCGCCTACGAGTTCGGTTTCCAGAACGTCAGGTCGGCGCGGCTTGGAACTTTCCATCACGTGAGTATCCTCCCACTGGCACTCGGGAGTTGCGTCCGAAAGCCGGTTTGTCACCGTGCCAGCCGGCTCACCAACGGTTCAAGTCCTTGGCACTAGGCAGCCAGGTATGCGATGAGGGCATCCTCCAGCGGGCTGACATTCCCGGAGGCATCGCCAACTTCATCGGGAGTTCCGCCGGCTATGTTCGGAGGCATGGTCGAACTCCCGGCAAGCAGCCCGAATGGCAGCCGCGGTGGCACCCAGTCCGGTTGTTCCGCCGGATAGTGGCGACCTGTGGGTGAGGTCCAGCCCGGCGGTTCATTCTTGCTGGCATGACTGGGGGCCCAAGAGCTTTGATGCTTGAGCCTGTGGTGTTTGGGGCACAACTGTGCCAAATTACTGATCCCCGTTGCCCCGCCGTGCTGCCAAGCGGTGAGATGGTCGTTCTCATTGTCCGGTGTGTGATTGCTACACCCCGGGAAAGTGCACTTGCTATCCCGCATCCTCAGCCAGCGCTTCAAACTCTCGGGAAGCCGATAGTTCGTCCTGCCGATCTCCAGCGGCGCCCCATCCCGGGGGTCCACCAGAACCCGGTAGAACGACCCATCTCCCTCGGCAACGATCCTCCGTGCCACCGACGCGGGGACAGGCCCGAAGCCGTCCACCTCCCCCGGTTCATCCGTAGCGCCAAACATTGAGAAAGCGGGGACGGTAACCAGGATGTCAGCCTTCGGCGCTGGCAGCTTTTCCAGGTCCTGCCCACAACGCCCAGGAGCAGGTTGGCGCTGACGTCTGCCCGACGCTGGCTCAGCGTGCGCGGGTCATCGGGGCTCTGCAAGCCACGCGCGATGGCGGTGGCCTTGTTCCAAATTGCGCAGGCATTTTCACCGGGAAGGATCAGGGTGATCCGTCCCATTCCGTCAGCCTCGGGCCGGTACTCCATGCGCCGGCCGGCCATACTCAAAGTCCGCCGCAACTCCAGCGAATCGGGATACTGGCGCTCTCGCCAGGCCCTGACCTTCCTGCGGAAGCGCGACGGCACCAGCTCCCCAGGAGCGGCACCACGGGCAGCGTGGGGCGCCTCTGGATCGAAGAAATGAGCTTCCAGTTCTTTGACTCGCGCCGGTTCCAGACCCGCTGTTTCATCAGCGAGGATCCGTGCATGCTGCCAGGAGATGGCGCCCTCCTGCAGTTCGTCCAACGCTGCAGGCAAAGAGTTCGTCAACGCATGCGCTTCACCCAGCAAGGCGGAGGCCGCACCCTCGCCGACGGTGAGTACACATGCGACCTCCGCCACCAGAGACTTCTCACGCGCCGAGGCCTCATAGGCATCGGCGGCAGGGCCCTCGATCTGGGCTGAGGCCTCAGCGTAGGCGGCTACCAGCCGGACCTTCGCGGCCGCGGTTGCAGCTTCGATCCGTGACAGCACTTCCAGCCCTGCCAAGCACGACTCGGCTAAGTCCCCCAACGGATCAGCAGCGATGCGAGCCTGCGTGCGGACGGCGCTATGAACCCGCGCCGTACTATTCACGCCATTGCCACGGGGATGATGGTGGGCGTTATTGCCTCTTGAAACGCGGTGGATGCCATCGCCGCGGTCAGAGCTCTCAACGCTCGGAGCCGCGATAGGAAAGCGCACAACACGCGCCAGCTCAGCAACAAGACCCGCCACCGATGCAACGGCAGCGGCCACCGTGGCCTTGCCTCCCACACCCGTGACCGCTCCGGCTTCCATACCTGAAGCATGGCAGGAGGGTATGACATTTTGAGTGGGGTGCTTGGCTAGGCGGCGAGCGGCATATCGAACAGCTGCTCGGCCAGCCTGATCAGGTGTCGGGGTGCGTCTGTTTCCTCCCACGGTTCCGCGTGGCCAAGGAATGTGACGGTCCCGTGGATAGTACTCTCCACGTCCACTCCGGCCTCGCGGAGAAGGACCTCCGCCCGCACGTTGTGGAAGATCCGGCCCGACTCATTGCTCAGGTAAGCGCGCCAGTCCTGTCCGGCCAGCACCGCAACTTCCCCGGCCGCTACACGGTGCCGGGAAGCGGCGTCCAACTGTAAGGGCCGGATGTGGACGGGGTGGTTGAGCCTGGCAGGGATCACAAGGGCATTGAGGAGGGTGTTCATGATTTGTTCTTTCGTCCGTACGCTGACCGCCGGTTGCTGGGCGATGTGCGCCTAGTGCCCTTCGCGGATGGCGGCGCAACGAACGCCGTAGCCCTCGCGGAGCACGGGAGCCATAAACCGGACGTTGCGCGATAGTCATCCGGGCACCTATGGGCAGTTGCCGCACAGTGACGCGGGCGGCCAGACGGGGCTAGGAGTTCCCCATCCAGCCGCCCGCGGGCTTTTAGCGCTGGTTCTTGCGCGGCTTGGCGAAATTCAGCTCACTGTTTTCGTGCCTGGCCTTTTTATCAGCCCGTTTTTCAAGAATCGACTTGCCCGCTTTTTTCGCGGCGCCGCCTTTGGGGGATTTTCCGGACATCGGAATCACGCCTTTCTGTGCTTGCGTTAACCGATACCATACCCACTATTTATTTTTAAGCCAGTCCTGCCGGGAAGCACCCGCCGTCGGAACGAATCCCCCAAAAAACCGGGCAAGCAGGCGTGACTCAGGCGGTCAACCCGGCTGACGTCTTTCCACCGAAAGGCGCCTAGCTAGTCTTTTTCTGTAAGGGTCTAGTTACAGAAAAAGACCGGTATCGCCGTGGTTCTACGGATTCTCATAAAAATCGAAAAAGGGTGACGAAAAAACCAGAACAGCGCACAGTGTTGTACGCCGCAAAAAAGCAACCAAGACATCCTCCGGCGTGTCAGCGCCAGAATTCGCCAAGTTTCTCGGCGAGGTTCAGTCCCTGTTGATAGCCAGCGCGGGCAGCCGCCGGCCGCAGCGACACATCCATCGCATTGGCTCCGAACAGGTATTCAGAAGCGCCGTCCGGGAAGACCGTCTCAACCCTGCTGCCCCCGGCACGCAACCCGTTGACCTGCGATGCCAAGTCCATCCCCCAGTCAGTGGGTGTCCGCGATCTGCCGCCAAATGGAGAGAGGACGAGCACGCGTGCATATCCTGCCGCCAGGTCGGCATTCTCGGCGTTGGCCCGGTAGCCGCCGTCGATATAGGCACCCCCGCCGGCGCTGTACGCGAACCCGCTGGCACAGCTGGCAGCCACGGCATCCACGAGGTCCACTCCGCTGCCGCGGTCGAACACGACAGGGTGGCCCGTTTGGGCGTCCACCGCCGTGATGAGCGTGTACCGGTCCGGCCACAGCTGGCGCGGCAGCCGTGAAGCCACGGTGGCCCGCCAGCGGTCCGAAGGGTCGTAGTCGGCGGCCAGGTCCAGCGCCGCGGCGCCCATCTTGCGGCGCATGTCGGCCGCGTCCACGGACTCGGCGATGATCCTGCCCGTTCGCTCCAAATGGTTCACAGCCCCGCCAGCGGGTGATGGCTGCCGGGAGCCCGAACCCGAGCCGGCAGCACCGGCTTCAATCCGGGAACCCGCATCCACCGTTCCGGGGGCTGCTGCGCCTGCTGCCGGTCCAGACGCGGCCGGAGCCGCAGGTACCGCGCCCGACGCCGGCCTGCGGCTTAGTGGCGGGGTGTCAAGGATGGCGGTCAGCAGCTCAGCCGGGGTTGCGCCCGAGATTTGGGCCGCTGCGGTGGAGCCAGCCGATGTCCCGATGACGAGGTCGGCGCCGGTGACATCCAGCCCGGCCTCGGATAGACCGGCCATGACGCCGATCAGCCACGCATTGCCGGTGGACCCGCCGCCGCCCAGGACCAACGCCCGTTCACCGAATCGAGGCATCCGTGGGGTTGCGTCGATGCCCGCGGCAGAAGTCGCAGTTATACGAGGTGCGGAAGTGGACCCCGGAGAGCCCGCAGAAGCAGCATCAGAAGGTAACGAAGAAGGTGAAGACATGGGAGTCGCCTTTCGCGAATTGCCTGGTGGGGCGCTCCCGGCGGCGGCTAGCTCAGCCGCGTGATCGTGGACTGCCGGGGAGCACCCATTACGGATACAGCGTTCATGGGTCTCACCTCCTGCAGTCGGGTCACGATCACCGGAATCGTCGCACAGCATCACGCCGCTGCGCAATGGCCAAGGTTTTACATCCCCGAAATCAAAACACCTAGCCGCAAACGAAATTGCAGAGTACATTTGATGCAATCAGGTTTGCAGAGTGATCTACGGCACAAGCTTGCAAGACGGGCCGGCAGAACAAATCAGCGTTACAGGACGGGTACACCTTGAACACCAACGCCATCAGCGAGAAGGCCGCAGCAGGAGAAGCCGGTGAGGCCGGCACCTCGTCGGCGGCCTGGCTGGGCGATGCGCTGCCTGATGTTCCGCTCACGAAAGCCCAGAGCCGAGTGGTGGAGATCATCACCCGCAACCCGCAGCTCTCCTCTTATGCGGACATCGCTGAGATCGCCCAGCGCGCGGACGTCAACAATTCCTCGGTGGTGCGCACCGCGCAGCACCTCGGCTACCGGGGCTGGCCGGACCTGCAGCGCGAACTCCGCTCCCGCTACCTGGTGATGATCTCCACCGAGGACACCCTCACCGAGCACGGCGAACACCGCAGCCCCCTCCGCGAGGCCATCACGCACGACATCGAAAACCTCCGCCTGACGCTGGATTCCAACACCTCCGAGGAAGCCGAGGCAGCTATTGCGGCGATGGCCGCGGCCAAGTCCATCACCGTCGTCGGGATCGGCTCATTCGCCGGACCGGCAGGCGTCATGGCCCACCTGGGTTCCACCATGGGCTACCCAATCTCGCTGGAAAACCGCGCCGGCGTCCACCTCGCCTCCAGCACCAACAGCCTGGGCCCGGGCGACGTGCTGGTGGTCATCAACATGTGGCGCTCGGTGAAACACATCATCATCGCCGCCGAAGCCGCCAAGCAGGCCGGCGCCACCGTCATCGCCATCAGCGACCTGCGCCGCGGCCGCCTGGCCACCGCCGCCGACCACCTGCTGGTGGTCGCCTCCGAAGGCATCTCCTTCTTCCAGTCGGTCACCGCCGCCAATTCCCTGGTCTACGGCCTGCTCGCCGGCATGGAAGCCGCCCACCCGGAACGCAGCCGGGCCGCCATCCGCCGCACCCAGCAGCTCTGGAAAGACCTGGACATCTACCTCGACTAGCGCTGGTACCGCGCCAGCTTTCACTTATCCGCCAATCGCAAAAACCGCCTCAGGCACTCAGGAGTACCCGCATGAACGAGCCACAAAACCGCCGCATCGCCGTCATCGGCCTCGGCGCCATGGGCGGAGCCATGGCAGCCACACTGCACAAAGCCGGCTGGGAGGTCACCGGTTTCGACCCCTCTGATGCAGCTCGCGCAGCGGCAGCCAGCACCGGCGTCAGCACCACTGACAGCCTCGCCGCCGTGGCCGGGACGCCTTACGCTGTCCTCTCCCTGCCCGCGGCCAGCATCGTTGAAACCACGGTGCCGCAACTCCTTGCCGCCCCGGGAACCGTCGCCATCGTCGACACCACCACCTCCGAACCCGCCACCAGCAAGCACATGGCCGAACTCGCCGAAGCACAAGGCGCCGCCTTCATCGATGCTCCCGTTTCGGGAGGTCGCGACGGCGCCGCAACAGGCACGCTGAGCGCGTTCGTGGGTGCCACGGACTCCGCCCTTGCCGCCGCAGAGCCGGTCCTGCTCGCCCTCACCGGCGGGAACTACAGCCACATCGGCGGGCCCGGCAGCGGCAACGTGGTCAAACTCCTGAACAACGTCCTGGCGGCCGCAAACCTCGCCTCCGTGGGCGAAGCGCTGGGCGTGGCCAAGGCCTACGGCATCGATCCCGCGACGGCGGCAGCCAGCATCAGCGGCGCGTCCGGCGGCAGCAAGGTCTCGGCCACCATGTACCCCAACTGGGTACTCACCGGCACCCACGATTCCGGCTTCTCCATGGGACTGATGGCCAGGGACGCGTCCTTGGCCGTGGACATCGCGGAGCAGATCGGTGAGAAGCCGGAGCTGCTGGCCGCTGTGGCCAACCAGTGGCAGGACGCCCTGGCAGTGCTCGGCCCCAAAGCCGACTTCACCGAGATTGCCCGCACCGTGGCACCCGCCATCACCCCCGCCGGCGCGCCAGAGGCAGCTGCCGCACTGGGCGCCGGCACTCCCCGCCGCGTAGCCGACCGCGCATAAATCTTCCCCCGGACAACCCAAAGGAATCAGCATCTTGAGTATCACCACAGCACCAACATCCTCCTCGGCGGCCACCGCCAAGTCGGTCCTGGACGCCGCCTTCCCGAACGGCCTCGGCGCCTTCGTTGACGGCCGCGTGGCCACCGGCAGCGGCGACAGCATCACGCTCACGAGCGCTGCCACCGGAGAACCGTTCGCCACCTATGCGGACCCCGGCGCCGAGGGTGCCAACGCCATCCTGGAAAGTTCGACGGCGGGCGCCAAAGTGTGGGGCGCGCTGAACGGTTTCGAGCGGGCCGCCATCCTCCGCAACGTCAGCCGTGCGGTGGAGCAGCACGCCGAGGAACTGGCCATCCTGGAATCCGCCACCACCGGCAAGCCCATCCGCGACGCCCGCGTGGAGGCTGCCAAGGTAGCGGAAATGTTCGGCTACTACGCCGGCTGGGCGGACAAGCTCACGGGCCAGACCATCCCCGTCCCGGGCAACTGGCACACCTACACCGAGCGCGTGCCGTGGGGCGTCGTCGTCGCTATCACCCCGTGGAACGCGCCCATGTTCACGGCTGGCTGGAACTCCGCGGCCCCGCTGGCCGCGGGCAACGCCGTGATCATCAAGCCCAGCGAGTTCACCCCGGCGTCGTCGGTCCGGCTGGCACAGATCGCCCATGAGGCAGGCCTTCCGGCAGGCGTCTTCAACGTGGCCGCAGGCCTGGGCCAGACCGTGGGAGCAGCCCTCACCACTGACCGGCGCGTGGGCAAGGTCAGCTTCATTGGTTCCGTTCCCACGGGCCGCCGCGTGGCAGTGGCCGCAGCCCAGGCGGGCATCCCCGCACTGCTGGAGCTCGGTGGCAAGAGCGCCAACATCGTCTTCGCCGACGCCGACCTGGAGCGCGCCGCCGAAGGCGCCATCTCCGCCATCTTCTCCGGCGCGGGCCAGTCCTGCGTGGCCGGGTCCAGGCTCCTGGTGGAACGCAGCGTGCACGCCCGGTTCGTGGAAATGGTGGCCGAAAAGGCTGCCCTGCTCCGCGTGGGCGATCCCCTCAGCGCGGACACCGAGGTGGGCCCCATCATCACGCCGCAGCAGTTCGCCACGGTCACCAGCCTGATCGAGGCGGGAGTGGACGACGGCGGCCGTCGCCTCACCGGGGCCACGTTGCCGGAGTCGTTGAGCGGCCCGGCTTTGAAGGGCGGCCACTGGGTGATGCCCACCCTCCTGGACGGCGTCACCCCGGCGAACCGCCTGGAAACCACGGAGGTCTTCGGCCCGGTGGTGGGCGCCGACGCGTTCGATACCGAAGCCGAGGCCATCGCACGCGCCAACAACACCAACTTCGGCCTGGCCGGCGCCGTGTGGACCTCGGACGTCTCCCGCGCCCACCACGTGGCCCGCGTGGTCAAGGCTGGAACCTTCTGGATCAACGCCTACAAGACCATCCACGTTGCCGTACCGTTTGGCGGCTTTGGGGACTCCGGCCACGGCCGTTCCTCGGGCCCGGGCGTGCTGGATGAGTACACGCAGGCCAAGGCCATCTGGGTGCCCACCCGCGCGGCCGGTTCCCCGTTCCCGTCGCTGTCCTACTAGGAGAAACCCATGGACACCACTGAAACTACAGGCGCCAAGACCACCGGCACGGAAACCGCCGGCACCGGCGCAACCAGCGCCGACCCGACCCCGGCGGCGGACGCGCTGCGGGCGGCCCTGGCTGACGGCGTCGAACGCTGGAAGCCCCAGGTGGAGGCGCTGGCCCGGGGCATCCACGGCTACAAGGAAGTCTCCTTCGAGGAAGTCCAGTCAGCAGAGGCTATCGCCACACTGCTGGAAGAGGGCGGTTTCGAAGTGGAGCGCGGCACGTCCGGGCTGCCCACAGCCTTCTCCGCGAGCGCAGGCAGCGGCGACCTCACCGTGGCGCTGTGCGTGGAGTACGACGCACTTCCGGGCATCGGCCATGCCTGCGGGCACAACCTGATCGCCGGCGCCTCGGTGGCGGCAGCCCTGGCCCTGCGGCCGCTGGTGGATGAACTCGGCATCACGCTCAAGGCCATCGGCACCCCGGCGGAGGAGCACGGCGGCGGCAAGGCGCTCATGCTGGAGCGTGGAGCGTTCGACGGCGTGGGGCTGGCTTTGATGGTCCACCCGGTCCAGGACGGGCTCACCTACAACCCTGCCGGGACCAGCGCCCAGGCCGTGGGCCGGTACAAGGCAACGTTCACCGGCAAGGCAGCCCACGCGGCAGCTGCCCCGCACCAGGGCGTGAACGCGGCCGACGCCGCGGTGCTGACCCAGGTGGCCATCGGCCTGCTTCGCCAGCAGATCCCGTCCGACCACCGGATCGCGTGCTACGTGGCGGAGGCCGGACACGTCACCAACATCATCCCGGAGAAGGCCGTGGTGGAGTTCGAGTGCCGGGCCTTCACCCTGCGGGAGTTCCATGCCCTGCTGGAGCGCGTCCGCCGCTGCTTCGAGGGCGCCGCGATCGCCACCGGAACCACGTTGGAGTATGAGGACACCGAGCCCCTGTATGAACCGCTGCTCCAGGACGACGACCTCGCGGCAAACTGGACCTCAGCGATGGACGCGTTCGGCAAGGACACGTCCCGGTCCTCGGGACTCAGCGGCGGCTCAACGGACATGGGCAACATCTCCCAGGTCATCCCGTCCCTGCATCCGTGGCTGAGCATTCCCGGCGCGGACGTCCCCATCCATTCGCATGCGTTCGCCGCCCTGGCGGACACTCCCCCGGCGTACGGCGTGATGTTCGAGGCAGGCACTGCCTTGGCCTGGACCGTCGCCGCCGCTGCCTCAACCCCCACCCAACGGGACCGCTTCACCCAGGCGGCATACCGCCGTCGTACTTCCCCCCAGGAAGCTTTCACCCAGGAAGGCGCATCATGAGCACTGCCAAAACAGCCCGGATCGAGACCGCCGGCACCAGGCTGACCCTCCCCATCGGCGCCCTGGCGTTCGTCATCGCCCTGGCCGTCCAGTTCATCGGGCAGGCCAAGATCGATCTTGGTATCGGCGCCATCATCATCTTCCCCATGGTGTGGGGCCTGATCCTCGGCCTGCTGGTCTCGGTCCAGAAGTTCAAGCCGCTGGGCATTGACCTGCAGCGCGTGGCCGCAGCACTGGTAGGCGTGGCGGTGCTGCTGCTGGTGGCCCGGCTGGCGTTCAACATCGGCCCCAGCCTGCCCACCCTGCTGAAGGCCGGCCCCGCGCTGTTGCTGCAGGAAGTGGGTCACCTGCTGGGCACCATCATGCTGGCGCTGCCCCTGGCCGTGCTGCTGCGCATGGGCAAAGCCACGGTGGGTGCCACGTTCTCGCTGGACCGCGAGCCGTCCTTCGCCATGGTGTCCGAGAAGTACGGGCCGGACTCGGACCAGTACCGCGGCGTGCTGGCCATGTACGTGTTCGGGACACTGTTCGGCGCCGTGTTCATCACGCTGCTGACCTCGCTGGTGGCCAACTGGAAGATCTTCGATCCGCTGGCCCTGGCCATGGGCGCCGGCGTGGGCTCGGGTTCCATGATGGCTGCGTCGGTGGCGAGCATTACCGCCGCCTACCCGGGCGACCAGGAAGCCGTGCTGGGCATGGCCGCCGTGTCCAACCTGATCACCACCGTGCTGGGCGTCTACGTGGGCATCTACATTGCGCTGCCGCTGGCGGACAAGTTCTACCGGGTGCTGACCCGCAAGCAGGAAAGCAGGCAGGCGGTGGTGGCCGGTGCCGGTGGAACGGGCGCGGGTGTTGCTGCCGGTCCCAGCGCCGCCGAGTTGGAGCGTGAAGCAGCACAGGCCGAGGAAAACCGGTTGTTCCGCGAGCGCGTGGCCGAATCGTCCGCAGCCATGAAACTGCCGCTGTGGCTTTCGTTGTCCGTGCTGACAGTCCTGGGCATCGGCACCGCGTCCGTTGCAGCGAAGGGCTTCAGCCTCAGCATTGTGGGCGGCTACGCCGTAATGCTGGCGCTGGTACTGGTCAGCATCGCCTTGGCAAAGCTGACCAGGAAGATCTCGGCGATCGTCTTCATCACCACCATCGGTGCCTACATCTCCAGCCCGTGGTTCTTCGCGGCCGAGCCTCTGAACGCCGCCGTCAAGACCGTGGACTTCCTCTCCATCGCCACCGTGATGCTCACCTTGGCCGGCCTGTCCCTCGGCAAGGACATCCCGCTGCTGAAGAACATCGGCTGGAAGATCATCCCGGTGGGCCTCGTTGCCATCACGGCATCGTTCCTGCTCTCCACCGTGATCGCCGAGTTCGCCCTGGGGCTCTGGCACTGACGCAGCATTAGTCTCCGAGGCTCAGCCAGCGCGGCACCCAACAGAAGCGGACGACGGCGGGAGGTGCCCGGCGTCGTCCGCTTCCGTGTGGTGGCGCGTCCGGAAGGCTGTGCTCACCGGGGACGTTCGGCCCTACGTCCGCGTGGACGGGCTTGGCAGAGTGGATTCGACGGGTATGTACAGCTTGAGGAGGCCGGCGGTGAGCAGGATCTACATCCCCTACGGGACCACCGAGGGGCAGACGGCGAAGATCGCCGAGTTCATCGCGGACGTGTTCCAGGCGCACGGCCACGACGCCACAGCAGCAGACATCAAGGACGCCGGCGATGCCATCCCTGACGGTTACGACGCCATCTTGGTGGGCGCCTCCGTGCATGTGGGCAAACACGAGAAGTACGTGGGGGACTTCGTCCGCAAGAACCGCGAGACCCTGGAAAGGCTGCCGTCAGCACTGTTCTCGGTCAGCATGGCGGCGCACGGTGACACCGAAAGCGCAGAGGGTTATGTGGGGAAATTCGAGGACGAGACCGGCTGGCGTCCCGTGCAAGTGGGGCTGTTCAGCGGCGCCATCCCCTACACCCACTACGGGTTCGTCAAACGCCTCATCATGAAACGGATCGCCAGCAGCCAGGGGTCCCCGGACACCGACACGTCCCGCGATTACGTCTACACGGAGTGGGACGGCGTGAAACATTTCGCGGAGGATTTCCTGGCCCGGCTGCAGCCCGCGAGCTGACGTCCTGTTACTGCGCTGCGGGCTCGGAAGTCCGGTCCTTCGGCGCGCGCGGCTTCGCCTGCCTCACCTTGGTCCGGCGCTTCCGCCTCCGCCGGCGCTGGCCGGGGATGACGAACGGCGGCCGGGGCGCACCCAGCCTCGGCCCCGTCCAATACCGCCCACCGACCAGGATGCCGGCCAGGGCACCGTACGCCCATGCGCCCGGCATCCCCATCTGGCCAGTGGCGCCACCAACGAAGATCAGAACGAAGTAGATGACGGGAATCACCAGCAGGAGCCCGTTCCTGACGCCCAGGGCAGGCGGGAACCGGAAAAGCGCCCAGCCTGCCAAGGTTGCGGCGGCGAGAATTGCGACACTGGCCGGTGTCGGTGAGACCACCTGCGGCAGCACGCTTCCCATCGCCAGAAGCACCACCGCACAAGCGGCATTGATGAGCGCGAGCCGCCATCCGCCGTCGTACGTGCCGTCTTCCCGCAGGACGCGCTTGCGCGGCCGGAATTCTGCGCCCGTCCCCCGCCCGGACCAGACGTGGCCGCCGATAATGCCGCCCACCAGGAAACCGACAAACCAGGGCGCCGCCGCCGGGATGGGCAGCCGCTCCGCCACGTCGATGGAGGTCAGGGTGAAGTAGTTCAGCAGGAGAGTCCACTGCATCACCACGAACGCCCTGGCAGACTGCGAGGCCACGCGATAGAGGACGAACGCGTACACCGCGCCGATCGAAAGGAACGGCAGGGTCTGCGGAATCACGCCTCTGGCCAGCCAGGCAAACACTCCGAGCAACACAGCGATCAGGGTGCCGTAGAAAATACGCCCGGCCCACACGTCGTTTTTCAGTAAATTCTTACCCCCCACAGGTCCAAGGGTAGGCGACCTAGAGGTAATCGCCCGCCCGTTCCCGGGCGATCTCGAGCAGCGTGGTCTGGAAGGCCACTTCGGCCGGGGCGTAGACCTTGTCCTGGCGCTGGGCGAGCAAAACACGGCGCAGCGGCGCTTCGTCGCCGAGGCTGAGCACGCGGACGTCCGGGTGTTGGAGCGCGACGGCGGTTCTGGGCACCATGGCCACGCCCATCCCCACGCTCACCATGGCCTGCGCTTCCTGGTAGTCGTTGGCGAGGAAACCGATGGTGGGTTCGAACCCGGCGTCGTGGGCGGAGCGCTGAAGTACCTCCACCACCGGGTGGGCTTCCGCGCGGACAATCCACGACTCGTTGCGCAGGTCCTCCATGCCCACCTGCTCCTTGTCGGCGAGAGGATGGCTGGCCGCCACCAGGATGACGGTGCTCTCGCGGAACACCTCGGTGACCCGGATGGAATCGTTCTGGAACCTGTTCCACGGGTAGTCCCACAACAGGCAGAGCCCCGTCACACCGGACTGCAGGTCTGCCACGAGCTCATCGAAGCGGGCGCTGCGCAGCGAGAGGCTGATGGCCGGGTACCGCTTCTTGAAGGCACGGATGACGATGGGCAGGAACGATCCGGCCAGCGTGGGGAACGTGCCCACGGTCAGGGCTCCCCGTTTGAGCCCGGCAATCTGGTCCAGGTCTGACTGTGCCGCCTTCATCTGGCGCAGGATCTGGCGGGCATGGCCGGCCAGCACCTGACCGGCCTCCGTGGGCACCACGCCGCGGGAGCGGCGGGTCAGGAGCGGCTGCCCCACTTCCTGCTCCAGCTTGCGCAGCTGCTGGGACACGGCGGACGGCGAATACATCATCAAATCCGCCGCAGCAGTGATGGATCCCTGCTCCACCACCTCCAGCAGGACGGCCAGGCGGCGCATATCGAAAAGTTGCGCATCGTCATCGTGAAGCATCGCTTAATCCCTTACCAGAATTGGTTTATTCAGTTCATACGGACTGGCATCCTTGCACTTGCAACGGCGCTACCCACTCCGGACTCAACTGATCACCAGTGCTGAGCATCCGCAGGCTCAGTGATTGAAGCGATGCTACATCCCCCTTCAAGTATTGAACATTGTCTTAAGTTGTGATCCGGATCAATCTTTTATCAGGGCCCCTCGCAAGAACCGAGGCAATGAGGAGATGTGAAAGACCAATGAAGATCGAAGCAGAGTGGATGCGCGGAGGCACCAGCAAATGCTGGGTGTTCGAAGCCGGCCATCTGGGTGAAGGCACCAGCCTGGACTCGCTGCTCCCCCGCGTGTTCGGCAGCCCGGACTCGCGGCAGATCGACGGCGTGGGCGGAGCAACCTCAACCACCAGCAAGGCCATGATCCTGCACCGTCCGGACCACGAAGACATCGACGTCGACTTCACGTTCGCCCAGGTGGGCATTGAAGAGGCGGCAGTGGACTGGGGCAGCAACTGCGGCAACTGCTCGGCAGTGGTGGGCCTCTACGCCATCGAAAAAGGATGGGTTGTCCCCACCGGCGACGTCACCAGGATCGTCACCCGCAACACCAACACCGGCCAGGTCATCGTTCAGCGGGTGGCCACACCCGCCGGCGCCCTGCCGATCGTTCCCGATGCGCAGATGCCGGGCGTCCCTTTTCCCGGCTACCGCGTGGGGCTGGGCTTCCAGGACCCCGCCGGGAAGACCACCGGCGCCCTGCTGCCCACCGGCTCAGCCACAGACACCATCACCGCCGGTGGAACCCGCTGGACCGTGTCAATGGTGGACGCCGGCGCACCGGTGGTCATCGTCCGCGCGGAGGACCTCGGACTGGACCCGGCCCGCTACGAAAACTGGCAGGCCGGCGTCGAACTCCAGCTCGACACGCTGGACCAGATCCGTCGCCAGGCAGCCGTCCGCATGGGCCTGGCCCCCACCACCGCCCAGGCGGCCCGGGCCATCCCGAAGCTTGCCATCGCCGCCGCCCCGGTTGCCGACCAGGCCCAGGCAACAGATGGCAGCGACATCAACGTCATGATGCTCTCGATGGGCAGGCCCCACCCGGCGCTGGCCATCACCGGCAGCATCGCCCTGACGCTGGCGGCCCGCACCCCGGGAACCGTCCTGCACCACATGACAGGCGGCACGCAGGGTGCCGCGCTGAAGCTGCGGACCCCTGCCGGGGTCCTCGAAACCTGGACCGAAGAGAAGGACGGCGCCGTAATTGTCGGCGTCGACCGCACGGCCCGGACCATCGCCACCACCGTGATCCACCTCCCGGAGGCCCTCGGCAACGCTGCCGAGGAGGCCCTCGCGGGAGCCACTCGATGAGGAGTACCTGCCATGACTAACACTGTTCAACAGCCAAACCGCACCGCAAAGGAGACTCCGGAACAGGAGTCCCCGGAGCAGCGATCCCCGCGCAACAACCGCCGCCGCCGTATCCTGCTGGTGTCGGTGGTCGGCATCGCCCTTCTTGGTGTGCTTGCCCTCGTCCTGGCGGGGGGCGTCTTCAACCAGGCGTCCACCGGGGAATCGGAGCACAGCATGACCGCGGTACAGATCATCCCGCTCATCATCCTGGTGGTGATGTTCGTGGTGGCCACCAAGTGGCCGCTGAACATCGGCGTGATGGGGCTGGTGGCCTCCTTCGGCGTCGGCTATTTCATGCTGGGCATGGATGACAAGGAAATCCTCGCGGACTTCCCCGCCAACATCGTCATCACCATCATCGGCGTGACCTACTTCTTCAGCATGGCGCAGCGCAACGGCACCATCGACATCATTGTCCAGACCTGCGTCCGCCTGGTCCGGGGCAAGACGCTCCTGCTCCCCTGGGTGTTCTTCCTGATGGCCGCAGCCCTCACCGCGCTGGGCACCTTCTCCCCCGCCGCCGTCGCCCTCCTGGCACCGGCCGCCATCGGCCTGGCGTACGAGTCCCGCATCCACCCCGTCCTGATGGGCGCGTTCATCATCAACGGCGCCCACGCCGGCGGCTTCTCCCCGCTGTCCGTGGCCGGCGTGCTGGTGCATGACATCGCCGTCAAGAACGGCTTCCCCATCTCGCAGGGCTCCCTGTTCATCGCAAGCTTCGCCATCAACCTCATTCTGTCCGCCCTGACCGTGGTCCTCTTCGGCCTGCTGGGCAAGCTGCGCGACGGCGACGGTGTGCACGCCGACCTCGAAACTCCCGCCATGGGCCGCCCGCACGGCCAGCAGGTCCTCACCCTGGCCCTCATCGGCGCCCTGCTGGTCTGCGCCCTCGGCTTCCACATGCCCATCGGCTTCGTGGCCCTCAGCGCCGGGCTCCTCCTGGCATTCGTCAACATCAAGGAGCACAAGACCTTCATCGGCGGCATCTCCTGGTCCACCGTGCTGCTGGTGGCCGGCATGATCACCTACATCTCCCTCCTGCAGCACGTTGGCGTCATCGACACCCTCGCCGAGATGGCGCTGGCCCTGGGCGCACCGCTGCTGGTGGCACTGGTCCTCTGCTACGTCATCGGCGTCGGCTCAGCCTTTGCGAGCTCGACGGCGCTGCTCACCGCGTTCATCCCGCTGGCGGGACCGCTGCTGGCCAGCAGCACGCTGAGCTCCTCCGGCACGGTGGCCGCACTCGCCATCGCCGCCACCGTCGTGGATGTCTCCCCGTTCTCCACCGACGGCGCCCTGGTGGTGGCCAACGCCCGGGAAGACGACCGTCAGCGCGTCTACAAGCAGCTCATGATGTACGCCGGCGGCGTGGTCCTCGTCGCCCCCGCGCTGGCCTGGGGACTGCTGGTTCCCACCGGCATCATGTAAGCCCGGGTGCCGCTCCCGCACTCCCTTCGCAACAGGAACCCCGAAAGTCGGGCGCAGGAGCGCGCATCCGTCAGTCAAAAGGCAGGACCCGCCACGGGTCCTGCCTTTTGGCATGGGTGATGTTCTGGCCCTAGTGCGACGGAGACCCGGCGTGTACTCGGATGATCCAGAACACGGGAGGAAACCTTCCCAGCTAGTTGCGAGCCTCCCGGTGCTCCGTTCCTGCCAGTGATGCTTCAATTCGGTCGAGTGTAGCGGCCCGAGCGGCCACGTCGACCGGTCCCTCATCAGTTTGCAAGGGAAGTACCAGGGCGTTCGCCTCCAGGCGGTTGAACTTGTCCCATTTGGTGGCGGCATAGCGGGGACCCGAAGTCGCTTGAATGCGAATATTGAAAGGTTCACCCCGGGCGATGCTCGTCCTTCCAAGGACGGGCTGGAATGTCAAGGTTCCGGGCGACGGTGTTACCAGGCCAATATTCCACTTCCGATAACGGTCGCTTTTAGGGGCTTGCGGCCGGCGGATGTAGCACTCAATCTGGCCTTTCTCGGCGAGCTTCCGCAGAGTCTTCCGCCGTCGGCGCACAAGGAACAGAAACATTAGACCGATTATGAAAACGTAGATGACGGTCCCTATTGCCGCATCACCGGCCGTGTCGCCCGAAACTATTTTGATGAGAAAGTTGATGCCACCTAAGACCGAGATCGAAAGAATGAGGTACCAGTAGAAGCGCTTCTCGGTCATGCCTGAGTGTAAAACACGGGAGCAGGGCAGGCGCACCAACGCGTCTAGCGGAAGCAGGGCGATTTCAGTGCCGCAAAAGCAGATTCAGGCTGGCAAACAGGAATGCGGCGCCGGCGATCGCAAACAACACGCCTGTTGCTAGCCAGGTCCCTGGTGGGATCCGTTCAGCTGCCTGGCGTCCGCGCTCTCCAGCGATCATTTGCATCCATTTCTGATGCCCCTTTGAGACGGCGACCCGAAGGACGGCTACTGCTGAGCCAACCGTCAGGAATATCAGCCCGAATACCGCCAGCGTTAGTTCCTGTAGAACCACAGCGCCTCCCCGGGTGATTCGTGGCTAGCTTGAAAGGGCTAGATTACTCGGTCCGCCACTGCGAATCAGCGGGGAAAGATGCCAGGATTCTTTCTTTTAGTCCGAACAAGCCGTCCTACGGATTCAACGAGTAAACAGGACTATGGCTATCGCCACTCCAATGAGGACGCTACCTAGCCCGACAACGACCATGTACCCAGGCTCTGGGCGAACCATAAATTTGGCGCCCTTGCCGAACATTGATCGCTGAGAGTCTTCCATCAATTTACTGAAGGCTTTGCGTTTCATGATCAAAAGGGCGCCGAGGAGAATGGCGACTCCGGCGACGAAGATTCCAATGAGTGACTCCACGATCTTGGTATCCCATCTATAGTTGGCGGCCAGCCGGCCCGTCGCAGAGCTCAGTTGAACGGATCATATCTTTCTTGGCGAGGTGTCTCCCGTTACCGTGTGCGCGGTCGCACACCCTTCCCACCCCGGCTCCGCCGTCCCCGGTCAGTAGAGTTGCATGCGGCACACGAAGCACCGAACAGACCGATACGACACACGATGAGCGTCCGAAACAGCAGTCTGAGCGTTGCAGAGGGCGCATGAGGGGAATTTGGGGACATGTCCGCCACACCAGGCACAAGGACCATCAGCAAGCCACCAGGGCAGCCGCCCGAAACGGGGAAGGCTCCCGACGGGAAGGCTCCCGACGGGAAAGGCACGGGGCGTCCCCCCGGGGCCGCCAACCACAAGGTCACCCCATGGGTGTTCTGGCCCGCAGCAGGCATCATCTTCCTGTTTGTCCTGTTCGCCACGATCTTCCCAACAGCCGCCACGGATCTGTTCGGAACCATCCAGGGCAACGTCATCAAATGGTTTGGCTGGTACTACGTGGCGGCCATCGCCGTCTTCGTGGTGTTCGCCCTGTGGATCGGCCTGAGCCGGTACGGCGACATCAAGCTGGGCAAGGATGAGGACGAACCCGAGTTCTCCGTGATGTCCTGGTTCGCGCTCCTGTTCGCCGCAGGGATGGGCATCGGGCTCGTCTTCTTCGGGGTCGCGGAGCCGCTGAACCACTTCGCCTCCCCGCGCCCTGGCCTGGAAGGCTCACCCCTGACCCTCGCACAGCAGGCGATGACGCAGACGTACCTTCACTGGGGCCTGCACGCCTGGGCCATCTACGTGGTGGTGGGCGTGTCGATCGCTTATGCGGTGCACCGGCGGAACCGCCCGATTTCCATCCGCTGGACCTTGGAACCGCTGCTGGGCAGGCGGCGGGTGGCCGGTGCCTGGGGCAACCTGATCGACGTCGTGGCACTGGTGGGCACGCTGTTCGGCGTTGCCACGTCCCTGGGACTTGGCGTCCTGCAGATCTCGTCCGGCCTGGAACAGGCCAACATCGCCGAGGCCACCACCATGACGCAGATCGGCCTGATTCTCTGCATCATCACGCTGACCATCATTTCGGTGGTGTCCGGCGTGGGCAAGGGCATGAAGTGGCTCTCCAACATCAACCTGATCCTGGCCGGGCTGCTGCTTCTGGTGGTCCTGTTCGCCGGCCCCACGCTGTTCCTGCTGCGCGAGTTTGTGCAGTCGATCGGCCATTATCTGCAGAACG
This sequence comes from Pseudarthrobacter chlorophenolicus, assembly GCF_000962805.1. Taxonomy (GTDB): domain Bacteria; phylum Actinomycetota; class Actinomycetes; order Actinomycetales; family Micrococcaceae; genus Arthrobacter; species Arthrobacter chlorophenolicus_A. The sequence continues at coordinate 78,985 of NZ_JZTW01000008.1, forward strand.
TCCTGGGCCTGACGTTCAACACCATGGCCTTCTCCGGCGCCGAAGGCGAGGCCTGGCAGGCGGCCTGGACCACGTTCTACTGGGGCTGGTGGATTTCCTGGGCGCCCTTCGTGGGGATCTTCATCGCCCGCATTTCCAAGGGCCGCACGGTCCGGCAGTTCGTGGGCGGCGTCCTCCTGGTGCCCACCACCGTGGGATTCCTCTGGTTCTCGGTGCTGGGCGGCTCGGCCATCCACCGTGAGCTGTTCGGCTCGGGAGGCCTGGTCAGCGCCGACGGCACGGTGGACACCGAAGGGGCACTTTTCACCCTCCTGGGCAGCCTTCCGGGCGGAGGCGCCCTCACCGTGGGCGCCATCCTGCTGATCGCCATCTTCTTCATCACCTCGGCGGATTCCGGCGCCCTGGTGATGGGCATGATCTCCACCGGCGGCGACGTGGAACCACGGAACTGGCTGCGGATCTTCTGGGCACTGGCCTCCGCTGCCGCCGCAATCGCCCTGCTCCTCGCCAACGGCCTTGAAGCAATCCAGACGGCGGCAATCCTGACGGCGGTGCCGTTCAGCGTGGTCATCATCCTCATGTGCATCTCCACGGCCAAGGCCTTCCACCTGGAACACGCCACCCTGATGCGGGCACAGCGGAAGCTGGCCCGCGACCAGATGACAGCCCACGTTACCGAGCACGTCCAGGAGACTATGGCCGACTCGGTCCAGGAGCACTACCAGGAGCACCTGGCCGACCAGGTCCAGGACCAGATCAGCGAAGCCGTGGAGGCCCAGCTGAGCGAGCGGGCGGCCACTGAAGCTTCCGAAACCGCTGCACCGGTGCGCAAACCCGCCGCAAACCCTAGCCGGACCTCGGCAAGCAAAAAGGACAGGAAGCGTACGACGACGGGTGCCCGCCCGGCGTCGTACGCTTCCTTTTTGGTGCGTGGGGCTACAGCCCGCAACGGGCGCTGATTCGCGGCTGCGGCTAGGATCGCGGCATGGGGTCAGCGGGGGAATTGTTCGAGGGAGAGCCAACAGGATTGCCGGAGCCCATGGCGCTCGGCAGCGCAACCTACCGGCTGGCGTCGGACCCGGCTCCGCCTGTCAGGCACCTTGGCGGCTACGAGCGGTTCGTCGCGTTCTGCGCGGGCCAGGGCGTCGAGGCCGTGGAGCTTGCCGCGGATCCCGTCAGGCTCATTGGATTCTTGCGCACCTTCGGCAAGGACATCGCTGCCGATGCGGGGCTCAAGCAGGCGGCAGGCGTGTTTGCGGGCAACACCCTGGCACGGGCCAGGCCGGATGCGGCATGGACAGCGTACGAGGGCGCACCCGCCATGGTGGGGACGGACGACCTCCGGTTCGAAGTCGGCCGCCTGCTCGACGCCCTGCGCGAAGCGGACGAAGCATCACTCCAGGGGTTCATTACTAAAGTGTCCGAGTGGGCCGGGGATAGGCCGGATCCGCCGATGATGCATCCTCAGCCTGCATTCCTCCCGGCAGCCCCGGGCTACGTCCGGCCCGGCCTTCCGGAGGATACGTACTACGCCGAAGACGGCACCGTCATTCCCTACGGCCGGAGGTGGGGCGACGGGCCGCCTGACCCGGACTCATACAGCGTCACCAGCCACACCGAGAGGTTCGCGGGGCTGCACCTGGTGGCCCGCGCCGTCATCGATCACCTGGCGGCCGTGTACGACGTGGAAGTCCGCGAGGACAATGCTGTGACTGCCGACTTGCTGGTGGATGTCCGGGACGTAGTCGCCGCTGTGAACGTCACGCCGCAAGACCCCGGCGCAGCCCCGCTGACCTTCGTGCTGACCGGTTTTCCTGGAGTTGTGGTCCACGCGGGCGCGCTGCACGATTTTCCTTTTCCCGTGTGTGGCTGCGATGCGTGCGACGAGACCGTGCTGACACAGGCCGACCGGCTGGAGCGGCTGGTCCTCAGCGTGGCGGCCGGCGGATATGCCGAACGCTACCCGGTGGGACGCCGGCGGTGGCGGGAATATGCGCTGACGGCGTTCGACGGATCCGGCGCGGAAAGCGGCAAAGGCGAGCCCGGCCCCATCGACGAAACCAGACTCCAGGAGGCGGAAATCCGGCTCAGGGACGTCCAGGGCGGCTGGGCGCCCTGGCCGTTACGGCGGCGCTAAGCGGCAGCACTGGGTAGCGCACATCAGGAATTCGGAGCCGCAAGGCTGAGGACGAGAATCTGAGGAGCGGGTTCAGTGAAGCCTTGTCAGGAGAGCGACGGCGACCAAACCCAAACTGGCCGCTGCCTTTTGTCAGCGGCCGCCCTCCTGCAGGTTGTCCAATTCCGCTTCCAGTTGCCGGGTGAGGCTCCTCAGGCGCCGCAGGTGCTCCTGGCTGACACGGCCGGGCTGGGAGGTAACCTGCGCGTCTACATCAAACACGGTGTTGGGGCTGTGCCACACATTGAACCACTCGAGGCCGTGTCCCAAGGCGTCCCGGGTGACACCCTGAAGCAGCAGAACCGGCTCCCTGGCATTGATGCCGAGCATCGTCGCCAGCTCTGGATCTGCTGAAACGGCCTGCACCTGGCGGGGACCACCGGCCGGATGATACCCATGGTCGCGCATGAGCCCCAGGAGCGACGTGTCTTCAAGCAGCTCAGCGGTGAAGTGCGGGAAGAAGTCCCGCGGCACCCAGGTCCGCATGAAGGCCACCGGAAGGTCATCAAGGTAGCGGACGCGTTCAATCCTCCACGTGTTGTCCGTGTTCAACGCGTCGATCCCTGCCTGTGGAGGGGTGGCCGGCTCAACCGTTATGACGTGGGTACGAAGGCGCTGGCCATGCGCGGCCGCCTGTTCGTCCAGGCCACCCGCCTGTTGTACGTGCCGCCGCAGCACCGGCGTAGCCGCCACCACACTGCCGCGGCCCCGCTGCCGTCGTATCAGCCCGAGATCGGCCAGGCCGGCCAGCGACTGCCGTACAACGCTGCGTGAGACCCCGAACTGACGCTGGAGTTCCTCCTCCGTGGGCAAGGACGCCCCGGGGGGAAGCGCCAGGTCAACGATCTGGCGGTGCAGGATGTCCCGGATTTGGGCATGCAGGGGGCCGCCTTCCTCCCGGCTCAGCCGGCCGGTGCGCACCGGCCCGGTGGCGCCAGTTTCTGTCGGTCCCACGCTCACTTTGACTCCTTTGCCGCTCTGGAAATGATAGCCCTCCCGCCGGGCCGGGCCGGGCTGAACGGGAAAGTCAGCTCTTGACGTGACTCGCACCACTAGATATTGTACGTATCAAAGGTACGTACAACTTAGCAATGAAGCAGTTGTCGGACCCGCACGATTCAACCCGTATTGGAGTTTCCATGCGCGATCCGCGCTCGGTGCGTTGCACCTACTACTTAGAGTCCGAAATGGATCCGGAGAAGGCTGCCGCCATCATGGCTGGCGAGCAGTCCAGCGGCACCTTCCTTCCCGTGCCGGGTGAGTCGGCCCGGATCCGCGAGCGGCATGCAGCACACATCGTGGAGGTGCAGGAACTCGGCTTCTGCAAGCCGTCCCTTCCCTCGCGTGCCAACCCTGAAAAGGTCCGCGCCGCATTGGTGACCGTTGATTTCCCCATGGAAAACGTCGGCGCCGACCTGGCCACGCTGCAGACCGCCATTGCCGGCAACCTGTTTGAGCTGGGCGACCTATACGCCTGCAGGCTGCAGGACATGGTCCTCCCGGAAGACTTCGTGGCCGCCCACCCGGGGCCCGCCTTCGGTATTGAAGGGACCCGCAAGCTGATCAGTGACGTCCAGGGCGTAATGGTCGGCACCATCGTCAAGCCCAACATCGGACTCTCCGAAGAGGAGTTCCGCCTGGTGGTCCGCGACTTGGCGTTGGCCTCGATCGACCTGATCAAGGACGACGAGCTGATGACCGACCCCGCCTACCTGCCGCTGGAACGCCGAGTGGCGGTGGCCACGGAAGAGATCCGTGCCGCCGAGCAGCTGACCGGCCACTCCACCATGTACGCCTTCAACATCACCGGCGACCTCGCCGGGCTGCAGAAGCGCCACGACACCGTGGTCAAGGCCGGGGGCCGCTGCGTCATGCTGAACATCCCGGTCATGGGGATGCCTGCCTTGGCCCTCCTGCGCAGCTTCGCCGAGGTGCCCATCCACGGCCATCGTGCCGGCCTCGCCGCATCCATGCGGTCCAAAGCGCTGGGCATGGATTACCGGGTATGGCAGCAGATGGCCCGGTTGGCCGGCGCCGATCACCTGCACGCCAGCGGCCTGGGCAGCAAGTTCTACGAACTCGACGACGAGGTGGCCGAGAACATCCGCGGCCTGCTTAAGCCGCTGGGCCAGACCGTCACACCGCTTCCTGTCCTCTCTTCCGGGCAGAACGTGACCACTCCCGGGCCTACGTTCGAGGCGATCGGCTCGACGGACCTGATGATGCTCGCCGGCGGCGGCGTCGCGGCCCACCCGGACGGACCCGGTGCGGGCGTCCGCAGCCTCCGCCAGGCATGGGAGGCGGCCGTGGACGGCATTCCACTGCTGACGGCAGCCACCCGGCGGGCGGACACTGGAGATGACTCCCTACTGCATGCGGTCCAAACATTCGGGAAAGGTGCCTGACATGCCGGCTTTTGGTTTCGTCGCGGACGACCTTACGGGAGCCGCCGATGTCTTGGCCCAGGCACACCGCTATGGTCTCGAAGCAGCCTTGGTCATCGGTGACGCGCCGTTACCCACGGACGTTGACGTCGTCGGATTCGCCGGACCGGCACGCTCCCTGTCAGGAGCAGCTTTCGACACCCTGGTGGGCCGGGACCTCGCAGGAATCGCAGCCCTGAACCTGGACGTGCTCCTCTACAAGGTCTGTTCAACCTTCGACAGCTCCCCCACGCTGGGCAGCATCGGCCGGGGCATCGAACTGCTGCATGAGCAGTTCCCGCTGCATGGTGCAGTCCCGGTAGTGCCTGCCCAGCCTGGCTTTGGCCGGTACACGGCATTCAGCAACCACTACGCCACGTACTCGGGCCAGGTCTACCGGCTGGACCGCCACCCGGTCATGTCCCGGCACCCTTCCACTCCGATGTCCGAGGCAGACCTCCGCGAAGTCCTGGCCGGTCAGCTCGCCTCCGGCACGGGTCCGGGTGCGATCCACCTGCCGGCCTACGCGGACGGCACTTTCAAGGACGCCTGGGCCGAGCGGCGCCGGGAACAGGGAGCACAAGCCTTCGTGGTCGACGCCGTTGACGAGCTCCACATGGATGCCGTCGCGGAAGCCCTCACGCGGGAAGAACACGGCCACGGGCCATCGCTCGTCGTCGGTTCCGGCGGCATCATGGCAGCCCTGGCCAAGACCGTCTCCGACCATGCTCCGGCGGGGCCCGGGCCGCAACAAGCTTCCGGACCCGCCCTGGCAGTCAGTGCCTCGGCATCGAGTACGACGGCGAACCAGATCAGTGATGCGGTGGAGCACGGTTGGGTGGAGGTACCTGTGCCCGCGGAACTACTGGCACGCCACGACCCTGAGCTTGTGGCCGCACTGGACAAGCGCGTGGCGGCGGAGCTCCTGGCCGGCAACAACGTGGTGGTCCATACGACCCGGGGCGCGGCGGACCCGCGCTACGGTGCAGGCAAACCCGTCGACGCCGGGTACGTCGGCACACTGATCGGCGGCATCGCCGCCCGGACGGCCGCTGCCGGCCTCACCCGCGACATCGCCGTCTGCGGCGGGGACACCTCCAGCCATGCCCTGATCGCCATGGGCGTCCGCCAGTTGAGGGTTTCCAGCCAGTTTGTCACCGCCGGGCCGGTCCTCCGCGCCGACGGCGCCTCTGCCGTCGCCGGATGCCGCCTGCTGCTCAAAGGCGGCCAGGTTGGTCCCATCGACATCCTGCGCCGGTTTGCCGGCGAGCCCCTGAACTAACACACCTCAAGACACCTCTCACGCATCACCAGACCCCATGAAAGGCGGCCCCCATGCGGGCAGTAGTCAAGAACGCAGCCGAGCGGGGCGTCCAGTACGTCACCGATGCCGGCGACCCCAAGGCAGCAGAAGGCTCCGTCGTCATCGAAGTCGGCGCGGCCTCGCTGTGCGGCACCGACCGTGAACTGTACGAATGGACGCCCTCCGCACAAGCCTTCAACCTCAACCTTCCGGTCACCCTGGGTCACGAAGGCGCGGGCACAGTCGTCGAGATTGGCCCCGGTGTCACCGGGCTCAAGGTGGGCGACCAAGTGGCGCTGGAAAGCCACCTGACCTGTGGCCAGTGCTTTCCCTGCCGCACCGGCGACGCCCACACCTGTGAACGCACCGGCATTCTCGGCATGCACATCGACGGTGTCTTCGCCGAGTATGCGGCGGTCCCCCAGGACATCTGCGTCAAACTCCCCACCGGGCTCTCGCTCGAATCCGGGGCATTGCTGGAAGCTGCCGGCGTCGCGGTCCACGCCATCCAGCGCGCCAACTACTCCGTGGCAGGACGGGCCGTGTTGGTCAGCGGCGCCGGACCGGTGGGACTGGTGGTGGTGAACCTCGCGCTGCTGATGGGCGCCAGCCACGTCATCGCCGTCGACCCCAACCCCTACCGCCGTGCCCAGGCCGAAAAGCTTGGCGCCACTGCGCTGCACCCCTACGACGGGATCGTGGAGCGCTGCCGCGAGCTGACCGGCCACCGCGGCGGATTCGACGTCGCCTTCGAATGCTCGGGAGCCCCCGGCACCCTGGCCACGCTCTTCGAAGCCGTCCGCCGGGAAGCCACCGTCATCACCGTTGGCCACCCGAGCCGCCCGGCCGAGGTGGACATCGCCGCCTTCATCAACAAAAAGGGCATCACCCTGCGCGGCATCTTCGGCCGCCGGCTCTGGGAAACCTGGGAACAGAGCCTTCTGCTGCTCGACTCTGGCAAGCTCGAGCTGGACTGGCTCATCACCCACCGCAAGAAGCTCAGCGAGATCGACGAAGCCGTCGAGCTGCTCACCGGCGACGCCTGCAAAGTCCTGCTCATCCCGGGCCTGGGCTAACCCACCAGCATCGGAACAAGGCGCCCCCACCGCACAGTTCCACCCCCACTTAGCATTCACAGGAGAAATCAATGTCGATTCCCATTAAGAAAGCCCTGGAGAAGGTCCCCGGCGGCATGATGCTGGTGCCCCTCGGCATCGGCGCCGTCATCCACACCCTGGCACCGGACGCCGGAAAATTCTTTGGCTCCTTCACCGGCGCCTTTTTCACCGGCCTGGCGCCGCTGCTGGCCGTGTTCTTCGTGTGCCTCGGCGCCACCCTGGAGATCAAATCCACGCCGTACATCCTCAAGAAGGGCGGCGTGCTCCTAGGATCCAAAGTGCTGTTCGCGGTCCTCGTCGGCGTCATCGCCGGTCGCCTGCTCGGTGAACTACCCATCGAAGCCGGAGTCCTTGCGGGCTTGTCCACGCTCGCCCTCGTGGCCGCGCTGAACGACACCAATGGCGGGCTCTACATTTCACTGATGGGACAGTACGGCCGCAAACGCGACGCCGGGGCCTACTCCATCCTGTCGCTCGAATCCGGCCCCTTCCTGACTATGGTCACCTTGGGCATCGCCGGCCTCGCGGCTTTCCCGTGGCAAGCCCTGGTCGGTGCCATCCTGCCCCTGGCCCTGGGCATGCTCCTGGGCAACCTGGACAAGAACATGCGGAACCTCCTGGCTCCGCTGGTCCCCGCCATGGTGCCGTTCCTGGGACTCGCCCTCGGCCTGACCATCAACCTCAACGCCGTCGTTGAAGCAGGACTGCTCGGCATCGCCCTTGGCCTCTTCGTGGTCTTCGTGGGCGGCACGGTGCTGCTGCTGGCGGACAAACTCACCGGCGGCGACGGCGTGGCCGGCCTCGCCGCGGCCACCACGGCAGGCAACGCCGCGCTGGTTCCTGCCATCGTGGCCACCGCCAACCCCGTGTACGCCCCAGCAGCCGAACACGCAACCGTCCTGGTGGCAGCCTCCGTCGTCGTCTCCGCCATCCTCTGCCCCATAGTGACCTCAGCCTGGGCACGCAAGGTTCAGAAGAGGGAGCAGCGCGAGGACGTCCCTGAGGGCCGGGAGCAGGAAACACCGGCCCACCACGGGGTAGAACCGCAAAACTGACCCCAGCGCTCCGTCCGGACTGATCCGGACAAAATCCGGGAAAGAGACGACGGCGGGACGCGGCTTGGGAGCCCCGTTCCGCCGTCGTTCGTTCACCGGACATTCCCCGCCGCACAGCTGACAAGGACCGCCATGAATACCAATGCCTACGCTGCCTGTACTTCAGTTACTCCGGAAGGCCGGCTGCTGACCTTCCACAATTGGGTGCATCTCAACCGGGGCGACAGGATCACCGTTAGCCGACCCGGACATCTGCCCCAGCCCGGCACGGTGGACGACGTCAGCGACGATGCCAGTTACTTCTGGGCGAGGATCGACGGCCTGGGAAGGGTCCTGGTTTTTCACGGGGATGGGTCGGTGGTCCACACGTTCCATCTCGCCGCCGGCCGGCACCACACCAGCCACTCCGTCTGAACTCTCAGGCCCCGGAACCCTGCGTCACACAACGTGACGGCGCCTCTATCCGGACGGGCAACGCCCTACCCTGAACAGGTGACTCTGACTACGATGCGCACCGCCGCCGCGGGCTCCCTCGCCGCCGCCGGACTCCTGTTGACCCTCGCCGCCTGTTCCACGCCGGCCGCCACGCCCTCCTCCGCCCCGGCCTCCTCCGCGAGCGCGTCGGCCAGCGCTTCCGCCGATGCCGGCCCCTGCGAAGGCGTGAAGGTCATCGTCGACTCCGGTTCGCTGGACCAGGCCGCCGCCGACACCTCCGCCTGCGTGGATGCGGGCGGACCCACCCTGGCATCGGACGTGCTGGGCAAAGCTGACGTGAAGATCGAAGGCACCGCCAAATACCCCACGAGCTTCGCGTGCCGCGTCAACGGTGTGCCGGCTGCTGACTTCGACATCAAGCACAAGGGAGGCACCACCCGCGAAGCGTGCGATGACAAGAACACCGTCTCCTACTGGGCACTCTGGGTGAAGCCCGCCGGCGGCGAATGGGCGTACGCGCAGGAAGGCCTGGACAGCCTCAAGCTCAACCCGGGCGAGAGCCTTGAACTGCTGTACACGGTGGACAACGAACCGGCAGCGCCCGCGGCATGACTTTCCGGCCCGCGCCGTTGCGCGCAGCGGCGGTTCTCGCCGTTGTGTTCATCGCGGCGCGGGTCATCTACCGCGTTCTTTTCAACGGGGCGGGCCTTGGTGCGCCGCTCCTGCTCGACCTGCCCCCGCTGCGGCTGCCCGCACCCTACGCCCATGTGGTCCTCCTCGGCCCGGTCTCCGCCCCGGGGGTATGGGCGGCAATTCTGTCGGCCCTCCCCATCGCCGGAACCATCCTCGCGTTCGGCCTGCTGAACGCCTGGGTGGATGTGGCCCGCGGCTTCGTGCACCTGGCCCGCCGCGGCCCCCTGCAGGGCATCGCCCGGATGCTGGTGGTGGCCTGGTCCGCACTCCCCGCCCTTGCCGACGCCGTCACTTCCGTCCGCCTCGCGTTCCGGCTGAGGGGCGAACGGTTCGGTCCGCGCGCCCTGGTGCCAATCCTTGAGCGGACGCTGGAGCACGCCGGCCGGGTTGCCGCCGCGCTGGAGCTGCGCGGCTTCGGTACCCGGGGTACTTCCGTTTCCGTTGACGACGACGGCGGCCCGCTTCAGGTGCGCGGCGCCCGGTTCCGCATTGGCGGGACGCAGCTCCGCGTCGCTGACTTCGCTCCTTCGTCCGGGACGGTGTCGGTGCTGACCGGGCCCACCGGCTCCGGCAAGTCCACCATCCTGCGGGGCATCGCCGGGCTCCTTTCGCACGTTGACGGCGGTGAAGTGGCCGGAACGGTGCGCGTTGGCGGGCTGGAACGGGTGTCCACGCCGCCGCGGGAGACTGCCCGCGTGGTCGGCGTCGTCCTGCAGAACCCCCGCGCCGCGTTCGCCACCACCCGCGTCCGGGACGAGATCGCACTGGCCCTTGACCTCCGCGGTGTTTCGGCGGCCGATTCCAAGGCCCGCGTCCTAGACGTGGCGGACCGCATCGGCGTTTCGGCGCTGCTGGACCGGACCATCAGCACCCTCTCAGCGGGCGAGGCAACACTGGTGGCCATCGCCGCCGCGGTGGTGGAGCAGCCGGCCCTGCTCCTGGTGGACGAGCCACTGGCCGACCTCGACACCAATGCACGCGCCCGCGTCATTGCCGTGCTCCACGCCCTCGCCCACGACGCCGGAATATGCGTCATCGTGGCCGAGCACCGGGCCGAGGCGCTGGTCCCTATCGCTGATTCGTGGTGGACCATACGCGACGGCGAACTGGTTCCGGGGACCGCTCCGGCTGCTATATCGAGCCCAACTGCCGGGCCGCGGTCAAACGCTCCAGCTGGCGCCGCGACCGTACTGGCCGCCTCAAACCTTTCTGTATACCGCGACGGGAAACCTTTGGTGCGGGACGCCTCCGTGACCTTGCTCCGCGGCGAAGTGGTGGCCCTGGTGGGGCCGAATGGTGCCGGAAAATCCTCGATCCTGGTGGCGTTGGCGCTGAGCGGCGGCAAGGGCGTCGAGGGGACCTTCGAAACGGGAACGGCCGACGGTGGCCGGGTTGCCCTCGTGCCGGATGCCTCGGACGACCTCTTCACCAGGGATACCGTGGCAGGCGAGCTCAAGGCTGCCGAGCGCCGCCTGACCCGACAAAAGAACGCCACTCCGTTGCCGCCCGGGTTTGCCGCGGTGCACCTCGCCCGGCTGCGCGGAAATGCCGGTATGCCGATCGGACATGAGCATCCCCGGGACCTCTCCGCAGGTGAACGCAGGATCCTCGCCATCGCGCTGCAGACACTTGACCGGCCCCAGGTCCTCCTCATCGACGAGCCCACGCGCGGGCTCGACCCGGCAGCCCGATCGGCGGTCGCTGCGGCACTTCGTACCGCCGCTGACGACGGTGCAGCAGTCCTGATCGCCACCCACGACCACGCTTTCGCCCACGGCCTGGGCGCCCGGATCCTGCCGATGCGGGACGGCGTCGCCCCCGCAGCTGAACCGGCAACTCCGGCAGAGTCCTCGGCTGCTGTCCCGGCCATGACCCACGCGTTCCCGGCGCCCCGTTTTGCAAACAGGCTGCCGGACGTCCCCGCCCGGAAGAAGCCGCACCGCATCCGGATGCCCCGGCCCGTCGAGCTCGCCGTCCTCGCAGGCGCGAATCTGCTCGCGCTCGGCGCGTTCTGCTGGCCCCTGCTCGCCGCGGCCCTCCCAACGGATGCCGCCGCAGCCCTCCCCTACGCTGCCCTGGCCATCGCACCCGTGGCGGCTGTCGCCGTCGTGGTTCTGCTTGATGGTTCGGTGCGCTCGGCCCATACCGTGGCACTGCTTGGGGTGCTGGCGGCGGTGGGGTCGGCGGTGCGGGTGGCGAGCACCGGCGTCGGGGGCGTGGAGGCTGTGTTTATCCTGCTGGTCCTGGCTGGCCGAGCGTTCGGTGCCCGGTTTGGCCTGCTGCTGGGTGCCGCCACGATCGCGTTGTCGAGTGCGCTGTGGGGTGGCATCGGCCCGTGGACGCCGTTCCAGGTGTTCGCGTGTGCCTGGGTGGGTGCCGGGGCCGGCCTGCTTCCGAAGCGGGTGCGCGGGAAAGCCGAGCTGGTGATGCTGGCCGGGTACGGGATTGTGGCGTCCTACCTGTTCGGGCTGCTGACCAACCTCTGGTTCTGGCCGTTCGCGGTGGGCGCCGGCACGGGCATCTCCTACCAGCCGGGCGCCCCGCTGGCCACGAACCTCAGCAGCTTCCTGCTGTACTCGCTGCTGACCTCGACGGCGGGATGGGACACCCTGCGGGCGGTGACCACCGTCGTCGGGATCATCGTGGTGGGCCGGGCGGTCCTCGCCGCGCTGCGCCGCGTGAAGCCAGTTTCGGGCGGTGTTCAGGGCCCTGCAGGAGACACCTCGGCCGCAGCTGGGGAGAAGCTGCAACTAACCCCGTAATGCAGAGCGGCAGCCCGGCCCGGGGCAGAAGCAGAAAGGCTGCGCCGGGCTAGGCTGAATTCATGTCGCCGGCTCCGCTGAATATCGTCGTCCTTCTTTTCCCGCAGGTCACCCAACTGGACTTCACGGGGCCAGCCCAGGTGTTCTCCAAGTTCCCTGATACCCGGGTGCACTTGGCGTGGCACAACACGGACCCGGTGGTCACGGACGCTGGCTGGTGCATTGTGCCCACCACCACTCTGGAGGACTGCCCCCAGGCGGACATCCTCTTTGTTCCGGGTGGCGCGGGCACCTTCAACCTGTTCGAGGACCCCACTGCCCTGGCCTTCCTCCGCACCCAGGCAGCGAACGCCCGGTGGATCACCTCCGTCTGCACCGGCTCGTTTGCACTCGCTGCGGCCGGGCTTCTCACCGGCTATCGGGCCACCAGCCACTGGGCCTCCCTGCAGATGCTTGAGCGTTTTGGCGTAACGCCGGTCTCGGAAAGAGTCGTCCAGGACAGAAACCGGATCACGGGTGCCGGCGTAACTTCGGGGATCGATTTTGCGTTCAGGCTGGCGTCCGAGCTTTTCGGTGACGAGAAGGCACGGGAGATTCAGCTGGCCCTCGAATATGACCCGGAGCCCCCGTTCGACTACGGCTCACCAGGAAAAGCCGACCCCGATGTAGTGGCAAAAATCGTCGCTGCCACCGAGGAACTCCGCCTGGACAGCGTCCACCAGGCAGCAGGAGCCCTTCGCGCCGAGGGGTTCGCCGCGGGCGCAGTGCGGTAGCCGGGCATAGAAAAGCGGACGACGGCGGGTGGGCACCCGCCGTCGTCCGCTTTTTCTAAGTCCTGACAGATGTCAGGCGTGAGTTTTCCGTTTCAGCCAGCCCCACACAGCCGTGGCCACAAACAGGACCAGGCCGATGATGGCCAGCCACAGCAGTCCCTTCACCACGAATCCGAGGATGGAGAGGACAAGCCAGATAATAAGCAATGTGATGATAATTCCCATACGGGAAGCTTAGGCCCTCTGAGCAGCGGAAACGGGCACCAACTCACACCTTGAAGTACTTGGACCACCAATCGTTTATCTGAGCGTGTAACCTGACACGTCAGCGACTATTTGAACCGTGGATCCCAGGCCGGACTCGGTGTTGGCGATTGTGACTTTGCCATCGCGACCTATGGGTAGATAGGTCAGGTTGGGCACCGTTTGCCCGGTGCCGTAGTTCACGTTGGAGGCGTTCGGTCTCGCGGTTCGGGAGGCGTATCCGGTGAGGTATCCAGACGACGTGGGTTCCGTGACGGTCAGGTTCACCCAAACACCGGCAGCGTTTTCGGGGACGCCGTTGATTCCAGCGGCCTGGAAGGAGATCGTGCCGCCGGCCTTCACCGGCCCGGACGAAGTCCTCGTGTCCAGGAACCGGGTCGGAGTGATACTTCCGAAGGCGCCTGGTTCGAGCGGCATTCCGGGTAGGAAGTACCCGGAAACATCGGCGATCACCTGCGTGGTACCGGATGAGGTGTTCGCGATGGTGACCTTCCCATCGGGACCGAGCGGCACGACGGCAAAGTTTGGCACCGTCTGCCCCGGACCGAAGTTCACGTTCGAGGCGTTCGGTTTCGCCTTGCCGGAGGCATAGGCAGTCAAGAAGCCCGCGGACTTTGCCTCCGTAACCGTGAGGTTTATGACGGCCGCGGAGGCGTTGGACGGGATCCCGTTTACCCCGCCGATCTGCAACGAGATGGTTCCACCAGCAGGGACCGGACCCGAGGATGTCCTGGTGTCCAGGAACCGGGACGGTGGTTTGGCCCCGAATGCTCCTACTGCAGTCGGAGTTCCACCTTTGAAGTACGCAGCGACGTCAGCGATCACTTGCGTAGTACCGGATGAAGTGTTCGCGATCGTGACCTTCCCGTCGGCACCGAGCGGCACGACGGCCAGGTTCGGCACCGTCTGACCTCGACCGAAGTTCACGTTCGAGGCGTTCGGTTTCGGTCCGCCGGAGGCATAGGCGGTAAGGAACCCCTCGGACTTTGTCTCGGTGGCAGTGAGGTTGACGACCACGGCGGAGGCATCAAGGGGCACGCCGTTCACGCCGCCGGCCTGGAATGAAACCGTACCCCCTGCTGCGACGGGCCCCGAGGCGGAACGCGTGTCCAGGAACCTGGATGGGATGATCGGCACTGAGCTTCCCGGACCTCCTGACGCGGCGACCGGGGAGTACGTGAGGACGCCTACGTCTTTCGACTCCCCCACCGTCGACTGCAATAGCGCCGCATTCGTCGGTTCAGTCGCGTTCCCCGAATACAACGTGCCGATACCGGGCACCTTGGCATCCGCGTTAATCTTCAGCTTGTATGAACCTGAAGATAAGCCACCGATGCTGAACCGACCTGACTCGTCCGTGGAAGCGGAGCGCGTCACCAGGGAGCCGTCGTCGGTGAATGCCTCTACCAATGCGTCCGTCAGTGGGAAGCCATCAGGGCCGACTACCTTGCCGCCAAGGACCCCACCGGAGACCAGTTGTGCGTCGGCCAGCTGTGTGGTTTGATCCGCTGCCACGGACACCGTCGCGGCCGCCGCGAGCCCGGCGGACTCATGCACGCTCCCGTAGAACTGGGCTTCGTCCGTTGACGACCCATCAACGCGGTTGAAGGCAACCCTGTAGGTGCCGGGCGCCAGCCCGGAAACCTTGAACTTTCCGCCGGAATCCGCCATGGGAAAATCTTGCTGGACCTGGTAACCCTGAGCGTCCAGCACCTGAATACTCGTGGTTGTCGACGCGACGCCTGATGATGTCAGGACTCTGCCTGTAATCGAGCCTCCTGCTGTCAGAGATGCATTAATCCCGGATACAACCTGACCGTCTACCACTGTGACCCTGGACGCCGATGCTGGGACGGATGCGGCGTTGAACCATTGATTCCCGTAGGTCACACCGTCTCGGCCATTCGTCCTGCCCCCGGAGCCCGAGAAACCAACGCGATAGTCGCCCGGCCACATCGGACCAATAACGTAGGAGTTGTTGCCAGAGGGGTTGCCCGTGACGCACTGCCGTGAAGCGGCAGCCCTGTTGAAATCAGCAGCACTGCCCCATGGCGTCGCACAGACCAAGCCATGCAGCGGCCATGACCCGGCTTCGACCGGCGCCTCTCCTGCGATGAATCCGCCCGCAACCAGCGTCACGTCATCGAGCTTCTTTTCCTGGCCTGCTCTTAACTGTATGCGCTGGGCCGACCAGGAGTCTGGCACTCCTGGATAGAACGTCGAGGGCATCCTGGCCCCGGACCTGCCGGAAAACTCAACAGTAACGTCCCCAGGCGCGATACCCGCCAGCCTGTATCCACCATCCAATCCCAACTGCGTGTCTCGGCCCCCCGCACTAACTTTGACGTCGGACGTCATCATTCCTGCCGGGAGGATTGCTTTTCCGGAAACAACGGCCCCGGGGGCCAAGACCGCGTCGATTGTTGCCGCTTGCCCCTCGCTCAGTGAACCCGCATGATGCTGGGGCCGAAAGTTTGAATCGCTCGAAGCTCCAAAGCCCAGGCTGAGGCTGTAACGGCCCGCTGGAAGTGCGGGAAACGCATAAGATCCGTTAGGAAGGGCCGCTTCTGTCCTGATAATACAGGTAGCGGAATTACACACGTTCACGGTTGCCAGAATTCTAGTGACGTCCTCGCCGTCAGGGGCAGTGATAACGCCTGAAATCGATGCGGTGTTTGCAGCCATCGCGCGACCGGCCGTCACCGGAACCAGAACTGCGGCGAGCAGAACGGCCAGTGAGGAGAAGACACCTACTGCCCGCAATCGTAAAATTCCCATGACGATCTAATGCCCTCCGCTTGTGACTCGACAACGGCAGAAGGCCAGATGTCCCCCTGTATCTCCGGAAAGCATATAGCTGGCGTCAACGCTTGAGCGCTTACCCGCTGAATCGCACACAAATCCGTATCCGGACAAATCAGTCAGATACGTCTTCCTTGAGCCCTCTCTGAGCTGGGCAGATGTCTCAGGCAACTAACACGTCGGCCGAAAACCCGTTCATCCGGGTTCAGCTCCTCGGCCCTCAAAGTGCGTGGTTCACCCGCAACTCACACCTTGAAGTACTTGGCCTCCGGGTGGTGGAACACGAAGGCGTCGGTGGACTGCTCCGGGTGCAGCATCAGTTCGTCGCTGAGGATCACGCCCATGCGCTCCGGTTCCAGAAGTTCCACCACCTTGCGGCGGTCCTCCATGTCCGGGCAGGCAGGGTAGCCTAGCGAGAACCGGGCGCCGCGGTAGTCGAGCTTGAAGTAGCCAGCCGTGTCCTTGGGCTCCTCGGCGGCGTAACCGAGCTCCTTGCGGATGCGGGCGTGCCAGAACTCGGCCAGCGCCTCGGTGAGCTGCATGACCAGGCCGTTGAGCTCGTAGTAGTCGCGGTACTGGTTGGCCGCGAACATCTTGCCCGTGAATTGTTCGATCTTCGAGCCGGCGGTGACCAGCTGCACGGGCAGCACGTCGATCTGGCCGGACTCGCGGGACTTCACGAAGTCGGCCAGGCACAGGTGCCGGTCGCGCCGCTGGCGCGGGAAGTCGAAGCGGAGGCGGTCTGTGCCGATCGGGCCGTCTGAACCACCGTCCGGGGCGAGCAGCCCCGGGACGCCGAGGACGCCGTCGTGATCCTCGCCGTGGTGCAGCACCACCACCTGCTCCCCTTCGGAGACGACCGGGAAGTAGCCGTAGGCGATGGACGGGTCCAGCATGCCCTCGCCGAGGATGCGGTCCAACCAGTAGCGCAGGCGCGGGCGGCCTTCGCGTTCCACGAGTTCCTCGTAGGAGGCGCCGTCCTCGCCGCGGCCGGGCTTGAGGCCCCACTGGCCCATGAAGGTGGCGCGTTCGTCGAGGAAGCTGGCGTAGTCGTTCAGGGCCACGCCGCGCACAATGCGGGTACCCCAGAACGGCGGCGCGGGCACCGCGTTGTCCGTGACGACATCGGACCGGCCGGGCATTGCCTCGGGCTCGGTCACGGTGAAAGTGGGGCCGCTGCGGTGGATGCGCTTCTTCAGCGGCGGCAGGCCAACGGTGTCCGGGTCCTCGCCGCGGGCCACGCGGACCAGCGGTTCCATCAGGGCCAGGCCTTCGAAGGCGTCCTTGGCGTAGCGGACGGTGCCCTCGAACTGCTCGGCGAGGTCCTGCTCCACGTAGGCGCGGGTGAGGGCGGCGCCGCCCAGGATGACCGGCCACTTCTTTGCCAGGCCGCGGGTCTGCAGCTCGGCGAGATTGTCCTTCATCACCACGGTGGACTTCACGAGCAGGCCGGACATGCCGATCACGTCCGCGTCGTGTTCCTCGGCGGCGGCGATGATCTCGGCGATGCCCTGCTTGATGCCGATGTTGATGACGTTGTAGCCGTTGTTGGTGAGGATGATGTCCACCAGGTTCTTGCCGATATCGTGCACGTCGCCGCGGACGGTGGCGATCACCATGGTGCCCTTGCCGGAGGAGTCCGACTTCTCCATGTGCGGCTCCAGCAGGGCAACGGCGTTCTTCATGACCTCGGCGGACTGCAGCACGAAGGGCAGCTGCATCTCGCCGGCGCCGAAGCGCTCACCCACCACCTTCATGCCCTCAAGGAGCTGGTCGTTGATGATGGACAGCGGGGACATGCCTTCACTGCGGGCCAGGTCCAGGTCCGCTTCGAGGCCCTTGCCTTCGCCGTCGATGATGCGGCGCTGCAGGCGTTCGCCCGTGGGCAGCGCGGCGAGTTCCGCGGCGCGCTGGTCCTTCAGCGCTGCTGTGTCGACGCCGGCGAACAGGTCCAGCATGATGGCCAGCGGATCGTACGTGACGTTCCCGTCGGCGTCGTATTCGCGGCGGTCGTAGACGAGGTCCAGGGCCACCTTGCGCTGCTCCTCCGGGAGGGAGGCAAGCGGGACGATCTTGGCGGCGTCGATGATGCCGCTGGTGAGGCCCGCCTGGACGGCTTCGTGCAGGAACACGGAGTTGAGCACCATGCGCGCGGCCGGGTTCAGGCCGAAGGAGACGTTGGAGACACCGAGGGTGGTGTTGATGCCGGGGTACTTGGTGGTGATCTGGCGGATCGCCTCAATGGTTTCGATGCCGTCGCGGCGGGTTTCCTCCTGGCCGGTGGCCACGGGAAAGGTGAGGGCGTCCACGATGATGTCCTCGACGCGCATGCCCCAGTCGTTTACCAGGGAGTCGACCAGGCGGGAAGCAATTGCCACCTTGCCGTCGGTGGTGCGGGCCTGGCCCTGTTCGTCGATGGTCAGGGCGATCACGGCGGTGCCGTGTTCCTTGACCAACGGCATGATGCGGGCGAAGCGGCTGGTGGGGCCATCGCCGTCCTCGTAGTTGACGGAGTTGACCACCGGGCGGCCGCCGATGAGCTCGAGTCCGGCCTGCAGAACGGGCGGTTCCGTGGAGTCGATGACGAGCGGGAGGGTGGAGGCCGACGCGAACCGGGAGACGATCTCCTTGATGTCCGCGACGCCGTCGCGCCCCACGTAGTCGATGCAGACGTCCAGCAGGTGGGCACCCACGCGGACCTGCTCGCGGGCGATGTCCACGCAGTCGTCCCAGCGCTCTTCGAGCATGGCCTGGCGGAAGGCCCTGGAGCCGTTGGCGTTGGTGCGCTCACCGATGGCCAGGTAGGCGGACTCCTGGTCGAAGTTCACGTGGTGGTAGAGGGAGGCGATGCCGGCTTCACGCTCGGTGGGCGTGCGGGCCGGTTCCGTTGCCGCGTTGGCGGACACGGCTTGCTGGCGGAAGGGTTCAAGGCGTTCGACGACGGCGGCCAGGTGTTCCGGCGTCGTACCGCAGCAGCCGCCCACCAGGCCCAGGCCGAATTCCCGGACGAACTGTTCATGCGCGGTAGCGAGTTCGGCGGGTGAGAGCGGGTAGTGCGCGCCGTTGGCGCCGAGGACGGGCAGGCCGGCGTTGGGCATGCAGGCGATGGCGACCGAGGACTGCTTGTTGAGGTGGCGCAGGTGCTCGCTCATCTCGTCCGGGCCGGTGGCGCAGTTCAGGCCGATGGCGTCGACGCCGAGCGGTTCCAGGGCGGTGAGTGCGGCGCCGATTTCAGAGCCCATGAGCATGGTTCCGGTGGTCTCGACCGTCACCTCAACGAAGATGGGGAGGCGAACGCCCTTGGAGACGATGGCCTGCTTGCAGCCGTTGACGGCGGCTTTGGTCTGCAGGAGGTCCTGGCTGGTTTCGATGAGGAACGCGTCCGCGCCGCCGTCGATGAGGCCCTCGGCCTGGAGGGCGAAGGTCTGCTTGAGGTGGCCGTAGCTGGTGTGGCCCAGGCTGGGGAGCTTGGTGCCGGGGCCCATGGAGCCGAGGACCCAGCGCATGCGGCCGTCTGTTTTTTCGGCGGCTTCGGCGCGTTCGCGGGCGATCCTGGCACCCTTTTGTGCCAGCTCGGTGATGCGGTCGTCGATGCCGTAATCGGAGAGGTTGGACCAGTTGGCGCCGAAGGTGTTGGTTTCCACGGCGTCGATGCCGGTGGCGAAGTAGGCGTCGTGGATGTCCGCGATGACGTCCGGGCGGGTGTCGTTGAGGATCTCGTTGCAGCCCTCGAGGTTCTGGAAGTCCGTCTCGAGGGACAGGTCCCGGCCCTGCAGGATGGTGCCCATGGCCCCGTCGGCAATGACCATCTGGTGGTTGACCGCGTCCAGGAGCGCCTGCGCGCGGGCGGGCCGGGCAACGGAGTCTATATCCAGAGCAAAACGAGGCATCTCAACAGGTTACGTGTGGGGCTGACACGTTGCGCTGTGTGTCTGAGTGCTACGGCGGCGGCTGCACACACCACTACGAACTATGCAGGTACGTCCTCGACCAGCCCCGGGGCATCACATTCTCCACCGGTCTAGGGCTAAATGGCGCGCCTATGCCCACTATCCCTAACCGGCAGATCCGTGCTCAAGGAACAGACGCCAAGAAGTAAAGATTGCAGTTACCCATCTCCCCACCTAAGCACAAAGTCCTCTAGATTGCCGGCACTTCACACTTGTTACTAAGACCAGGGCAGCGCCTTGAAGGTTCATAGGCCCGTTGCCCTGCCATGGTAACCGCGCCCTTGCACTTACGGAGTTTGGAAATAGAGTCCTCACCGGTCCTAGTTTCTCGCGGCCGGCCGTCTCGGCCCACGTAAGAAACGCCCGAGCTAGCTAACCTAGCATCTTATATTTCAGGAATCTGTTTGGACTGGATTAGCGGCCCACCGCCCCTCCAACGCCAAGACACTCAGTGAAACCGATGATGAAGCCTTCTGAGCTACTTTCCGTAGAGCGGCGTCAACAATGCGGGAAGGCAAAATCAAAGGCTGATCGAGAAGCTTGAAAGCAAGATCGTAGGAAAGATTCTTTATGTCAGTCCCACCATTATGGCCCCAGCGAGTTAGCGAATCCACCTTTGATGTGGCGGCAAGATTTTCGAGGTCCCTTCGGAGTTCGCGCCACTGCGGAGCCGACGGTGCGTGCGGGAAACGTCGCAAAATCCAAGAAAGCACCATTGACCGAGCCCACACAGGGGTCCTATCGGTGGAATCCTGCGATTGGCGGATGATCTTGTCCTGAGCCGCCTTATTCCCACGAAGCGCCAAAACGTATAAAACTTTATAGTGCTCACCATCCCAAAAGCCCGGCCACGACTTGATCGCACTTTTGTAAGGAAAAGTCAGCGCAACGGCGTTCACGCAGCTAATGAGAACAGCAAACTGATGACTGGGCATCTCAGCTAAGGCACTTTCAAGTTCTTCCTGCAACGCGACAACAAGATCCTCCCGCACCCATGAGCAAACGAACATAGCCCATGCGCCCTTTTCAGAAGGAGTCCCAGCCGACTCGTACTGGGATCTCCACCACTCAGCGTCGCCCGATCTAAGCCGCGCATGCCGGGCGCGCTCCGTCAAAGGGACATTTGAGTCGAAGAGGTCGCGTGCACCTTTGCCGCGCAAGCTAGACGAACGTATTCCAGCAGCGATGTTGCCAAACATATACGCCAGGAAAGAATCGCCAGCGCCGACGTCAGTCAAGGCACTGATGGCATCTTGCCATGGCGCTAGCTCAGTCGAAGTGCGCTGAGACTTTCCAACCAGAGCATTTTCGATGCGGGTTACTAATGCTTCTAATGCAGCAGGTGCGGGAGCCTGCTCTTTGCTGTCTTGTCGATAAAGAGCTTCATCCTGGAAAATACCATATGGATCACCAGCGACCAAATCTATTAGGTGGGTGGGATTTGAGATAGTCGAAAACCGACCCCAAAAGCCGCCAAGAGCCGAAAAGAGATTATTTCCAGAAAAGGAAGACTGAAGAAGCTCGCGACTCTCCAATTCGCCACCAACCGCGACGCCACACCCAGCAGCAATCAAGCGCTCTTTCAACTTATCGATGTTGCTCCATCGCTCCTGCACTAAGCCCAACTCATCGGCTGTGAACTGTCGAAAGACGCCCAGCAGCCTGCCGCGCTGAATATGCTGCAATACATAATCGACATCGTCATTCTCGGTATCAGCGAGCCACTTTTCAAGAATTTCAGTCTCATCCAAATGCCGCCGGACGATATGAGCGGTGTATCTCGAAGAGATCGTGGCCAGTTTGTCGTAGGCCAGCTCTCCCACAAAACGGCCTCCACATTCTCGAGGTAGATCTAGGACCAAGTCGGCGGAGGCCCTATATGCGCGACCAAAACTAGCCCTGAGCGTGAGCTCGTCAACGGATGCTTTCGCGATACGCTTTGTGAGTCGTGGCTGCTGGTGAAAAACCCAGTCGCTAAGCAAGTTGACGCTTATAGCTCGGTCGTAGACCGGGGTCGGTGAACGTCGATTGTCCAACCGCTCTTCCAACTCCATCGTAAGTCCCGGAATCTCGCCGACGGAGTAGAACCCAGCAAAAAAGCGAAGGACATTCTGCCAGTATGCATTTCCCAACAAAGCACGCAGGATCTCGGGCTTTGTTCCAGGCTCCGGGTTGCCGGGAGGGCTAGAAGGAGCAGTGTGATAAAGGTGGTGCGCCGCAAAATACTCACGCAAAGGTTGAACTTCAAATTCAAAAGTTCCTTCAACCCGACTAACAATAGCCACGATGCGTTGAACCACGCCCTGAAACAACTCATCAACAGCATCTGGAGCATAATCGCGGCTGATCAGCCATATCCGAATAAGCTCGTGCAATTGTTCGGAGCTTAGGCGGCCGTCGGACCTAGCTCCTTCGGCTTCTGAGTGCATTATCCAAGCCAAATACCCATGAAGATCAATGAGCAGCTGCCGATTATCACGAACGACTGCTGTTTTCTCAGCTTCGCGGTTGAAAAATACGTCAATGTAACTCTGATATAGCGCCGTGCGCTGATCTGGTAGAGACTGCCCGCGCAAATGGATTAGCGATAAAAGTATAGTAAGTTGCATTGGATTCCGAGCAAGGTCCCGCATGTGCGGAGCTTGAATTTTATCGGTAAGGATTCCTACCAATTCTTGCTTCTCACGCGGATCCAGTTTCCTGGCGGAAGCCCATCGCTCTGCATACTCTATAGCCAAGACGGGCGTTATAGATGAAAGCGCAATCGTAGTCCAGTGCTTTCTATCAAAAGTCGGAGAATCCGGCATGGCGCTGGGCCGTGACGTGACTATAGATTGAACAGAAAGTGCTCCATCGGTAAGGCGCACTAACCCTTTATCTATTTCTCGCACGACCGAGGCCCGCTGCGCCGGAGTAGCAATCTCGTCAAAACCATCAAGGATAAGGAGAATTGGCGAGGATGCTGCCAACTCGTGAAGGTCACTCACAGAAAAGTCTTGACCGCCGGATAAGAACCGCACCTCAGCGGCAATAAAGCTTTCCAGTGTCATCGGCAGATTGTGCTCGACATGTTTGACTGCTTTTCTGGGATCAAAGCCCTCAAACCAGGTGGCTAAGTCTCGGAGGTCAATCTTGAATGGAAGCCGAAGTGGGGAAAGTCGATGTTCCGCCGGGATTCGCCGGAGGCCATTTGCTTCGCCCAAAAATTGCATACGGTGAACTTGACATAGATATTGCGCGAGAGTCGACTTTCCCTGCCCCGGAGCGCCCTCTACAAGCACACGAGGAAAACGCTTACTTACAACGGGGTGCAACAGTAAGCTTCCCGCAGGAATCGGAGGAATCCGCATGTGAAATGACTCACTTGGTGTATCGGACGACACAAACGACCACATGTGAGGCTCGGTAGCTTCAAATCTTCGAGAGTCGACGGACAGATCTTCCAGCATGCCCAAGAGTTCCGTCCGCGCTGCGTGGCTTAGCTTCAGCTGCGTCGGAAGCGCACCAGGAACGTCTACAAACAGGTTCAACAGATCGCTGGCCTGGAGGTCTGCCTGCTTAAACTTAACAACAGCATCCGTCTCATATTGCGAACGCATGTAACTCGTGACCGCTTTGAGTCTTCGCCGGTTGTCTCCTCCCAGCGTCTGCTCTAGGAGAGAACGTACCACGTCGGGCGTAGCGAGAACCTCCGAGTAAAACCACTTTAGATCGTAGTTATTGGACAACCGAGCATCAAGATCGTCTCGCCACAGAACCTGCGCAGGTATATTTATGTTGTCTTTCAGGAACTTATCAACGCGGTCCATAGTTCCCGCATCAGCGCGCCCTGTACCGGGAACATTTGTCACTAGCTTGTATTCTGCGATGCCCTTTTTAATGAGACGGTCAATACTGTCATTCTCTCGCTTGACGGCATCAGTAAGCCATTTGTAGTAATCTTCTCCGGCCTTCAATTCCCTTTTGAACTTGACCTGAATGGCGATGGACTCTCCGCTTGTCCTGCTCGGCGCCATCCCATCACGACCACCGTCAGCTTGTCCGACCGGAAAAACCTGGTAACCGGGATATTCCTTTACAAGGAGTGCAGAACAGAACGCTTGAAAGCGGTCCGGCGTGAACCGCTCGTAGATGTAGTCCCCCATTGCACTCTTCCTGTCGATTACTAGCTGCACTCGATATTATGGCCTACGGAAGGACAAGCGAAGCAATTCTCAAGACCCTTCTGAAGTGTGGCGCAGGTGAATGGCTGCTTGTGATCTCCATTCACCTTGGGAACGGCTCGTTTCATGCTGAGCTCTGCGCGGATTCGATCTGCTCAGCAGGCTATGCGTCCGCCAGGAAATGAAGGTGAATCCAGGGCGCTGGAGTGTAGTCGCAGACGATAACTGCTCAGACCTCCGCCGCCGGCGCCGCGAACTGGGCCTCATACAGCCGCGCGTACGCCCCACCGGCCGCCAACAAGGAAGCGTGGTTCCCCTGCTCCACGATCTGCCCGGCCTCCATCACCAGGATGAGGTCGGCGTCGCGGATCGTGGACAGGCGGTGCGCGATCACGAAGGACGTCCGGTCGGACCGCAACGCACTCATGGCCTTCTGCACCAGCACCTCGGTCCGGGTGTCCACGGAGGACGTTGCCTCGTCCAGGATCAGCACCGACGGCCGGGCCAGGAACGCACGGGCAATCGTCAGCAGCTGCTTCTCGCCCGCCGACACGTTGGAGCCCTCGTCGTCCAGCACTGTGTCGTACCCGTCGGGCAGCGAGTGCACGAACCGGTCCACATACGTAGCCTGCGCCGCCTCCAGGATCTCCTCCTCCGAAGCGCCGGGCCGGCCGTACGCGATGTTGTCCCGGATGGTCCCGCCGAACAGCCACGTATCCTGCAGCACCATCCCCATCCGCGAGCGCAGGTCGTGCCGGCTCATGGTGGTGATGTCCACGCCGTCCAGCGTGATCCGGCCGCCGTCCAGCTCGTAGAACCGCATCATCAGGTTCACCAGCGTGGTCTTACCCGCACCGGTCGGCCCCACGATCGCCACCGTCTGCCCCGGCTCGGCCACCAAAGACAACGAAGAAATCAGCGGCTTGTCCGGCGAATACGCAAAGGACACCCCCTCAAACGCAAGCCGCCCACGGGCCGGACGGCCGCCGTCGGACGCTTTGTCCGGAGCAGCAGGGTCCGCCGACTGCTCCTCCGTATCCAGCAGCTCAAACACCCGTTCCGCGGAAGCCACCCCGGACTGCAGCAGGTTGGCCATGGACCCCAGCTGCGCCAGCGGCTGCGTGAACTGCCGCGAGTACTGGATGAACGCCTGCACATCGCCCAGCTGCATCGCCCCGGACGCCACCTGCAGGCCGCCCACCACGGCGATCCCCACGTACACCAGGTTCCCGATGAACGTCATGGCCGGCACGATCAGCCCGGAAATGAACTGCGCCCCGAAGCTGGCCTCATACAGCTCCTGGTTCTTCTGCCGGAACCGCTCCCCCACCTCGCGCTGCCGGCCGAACACCTTCACCAGCGCATGCCCGGTGTACGTCTCCTCGATCTGCCCGTTCAGCTGGCCGGTGTTCTTCCACTGCGCCACGAACAGCTTCTGCGAGCGCTTGGCAATCAGCGCCGTGATCCCCAGCGTCAGCGGAATGGTCACCAGCGCAATCAGCGCCAGCGTGGGCGAGAGGATGAACATCATCACCAGCACGCCGATCACGGACAGCACGGACGTCACCGCCTGCGAGATGGACTGCTGCAGGCTCTGCGAAATGTTGTCCACATCGTTGGTGACCCGGCTCAGCAGCTCGCCGCGCTGGATGGAATCGAAGTACTTGAGCGGCAGCCGGTTGATCTTCGCCTCGATCTCCTCGCGCAGCCCATACACCGTCCGCTGCACCACACCGTTGAGCACATACGCCTGCCCCCACATGAACGCCGACGCCAGCACATACAGCACCAGCGCCCACGTCAGCACGCTCCCCAGCGCTGCAAAGTCGATCCCGGAACCGGGCGTCAGCGTCATGGCGCTGAGCATGTCCGCCTTCTGGTTGTCCCCCGCCGCCCGCAGCTGCGCGATCAGCTGCTCCTGCGTCACGCCCGCCGGCAGCTCCTTGGACACCACGCCGGAGAAAATCAGGTTGGTGCCCTCGCCCAGCAGCCGCGGCCCGATCACCTGCAGCACCACGCCCGCCACGGCCATCAGCAGCACCAGGGTGAGCCACGCACGTTCCGGCCGCAGGCTCCCCAGCAGCCGCTTGGCCGAGGCACCGAAGTTCATTGCCTTCTCGGCCGGGATGTTCATGCCGCCGAAAGGCCCGCCGCGTCCGGGTCCGCCGGCGGGGCGCGGGATGCGTACGACGTCGGCATCCGCGGTTTTGGTGCCGCCCGCGGCCTTGGTGCCAGGTGCTGAAGTGGGTTCGGGGCTCATACCGTCTCCTCCGCCGCGAGCTGGGACGAGACGATTTCGCGGTACGTCTCGGAAGTCTCCAGCAGCTCATGGTGCGTTCCGCGCGCCACGATCCTGCCGTCGTCGAGCACCAGGATCTGGTCCGCCTCCACGATGCTGGACACCCGCTGGGCGATGACCACCATGGTGGCGCCGGACGTGCTCCGCTTCAGCGCCCGCCGCAGCCGCGCGTCCGTGCCGGTGTCCAGGGAGGAGAAGGAGTCGTCGAAAATGTAGAGTTCGGGCCGTTTCACGAGGGCCCTGGCGATAGCCAGCCGCTGCCGCTGCCCGCCGGACACGTTGGTGCCGCCCTGGCTGATGGGCGCGTCCAGCCCCTCCTCCATCTCCTCCACGAAGTCCCGGGCCTGCGCAATCTCCAGCGCTTCCCACAGCTCCTCCTCGGTGGCGGCCGGGTTGCCGTACAGCAGGTTGCTGCGGACGGTGCCGGTGAACAGGTAGGGCCGCTGCGGCACCAGGCCGATGTGCCCCCAGAGCAGGTCCGGGTGCAGGTCGCGGACGTCCACCCCGTCGATCAGGACCGCCCCGGTGGTGACATCGAACAGGCGCGGCATCAGGTTCACCAGGGTGGTCTTGCCCGCGCCGGTGCTGCCGATGATGGCCGTTGTCTGCCCTGCTGTCGCGGTGAAGCTGATGCCGGACAGGACGGGCTGGTCGGCACCCGGGTAGGCGAATCCGACGTCGCGCATCTCCAGCTCGCCGCGCCGGCGCCCGTTGGCGGACGCGCTGGTGACCGGGTGCTCCGGCGGCAGGACGCTGGACTGGGTGTTCAGCACCTCGCCGATGCGGTCTGCGGACACGGAAGCGCGCGGGATCATCACGGCCATGAACGTGGCCATCATGACGGACATCAGGATCTGCATCAGGTAGCTCAGGAACGCGATCAGGGTGCCTACCTGCATGGACCCGTCCTCGATCCGGAACGAGCCGAACCAGATCACCGCCACGGACGACACGTTCAGCACCAGCATGACCACCGGGAACATCAGCGCCATCAACCGGCCGGCGCGCAGGGCCACGTCCGTGACATCCGTGTTGGCCTGCGCGAACCGGGCCGTCTCCACGTCCTCGCGGACGAAGGCCCGCACCACGCGGATGCCGGTGAGCTGCTCACGGAGCACCCGGTTCACGGTGTCGATCCGCTTCTGCATTTTCCGGAACAGCGGCACCATGCGGGTGACGATCAGGCCGACGGCGACCAGCAGCACCGGGACGCAGACCGCGATGAGCCAGGACAGCTGGACGTCCTGCTGGATGGCCATGATCACGCCGCCGATGCTGAGCATGGGTGCCGCCACCATGAGGGTGGCGCTCATCAGCACCAGCTGCTGGACCTGCTGGACGTCGTTGGTGGACCGGGTGATCAGGCTGGGGGCGCCGAAACGGGTGACTTCCTGCTCCGAGAACTCACCCACCCGCCCAAAGATCGCCCCGCGCAGGTCCCGGCCCAGGCCCATGGCGGCCTTGGCACCGAAGTAGACGGCGATGACCGCGCAGGCGATCTGGGCCAGCGTGATGAGCAGCATGATGCTGCCCACCGACAGGATGTAGGAAGTGTCCCCCTTGGCCACGCCCTCATCGATGATGTCCGCGTTGAGCGTGGGCAGGTACAGCGACGCGATGGACTGCGCCAGCTGGAAGATCACGACGGCGATCAGCAGCGCGCGGTGCGGCCTCAGGTATTCAACAAGCAGTTTCCAGAGCATGCGTGGCTCCCACTGACGGAGTGTCCACAAAACGTGGTGCGAGCGTCAGTTTACGTCCGCTGGAAGCCGCTGATCCTTGGAGTTGGCTGGGAAAAACTGCGGTTCACTGAGGGCGTACCGGGGCCCATAGCTGGGCGGGCCGCCTTTCCTTACAGCCAGAAGTCGGCGGCTTTGGCGGTGTCCTCCTGGAACTCGCTGACCTCAGTGACTTTCCCGTTCCTGAGCGTGAATACGAGCACGCCCTCCTGGTCCATGGACTGGCCGTTGCGCTGCGCCTGGGCCTTCTGCAGGCTGACCGTGTGCTGCTCCCCGGCGATGACTTCCTTGAGCTCCACCTTGGTGGTGCCGCCCGACCGGGTGAACAGTTCACCGAAGTAGGCCATGATTTCCTCCTGGCCGTTTTTGTCTCCCGCCAGCCCACCGGTGCCGCCCACGTGATAAACGGCGTCCGGTGCAAACAGGCCCATCAGGGTTTGAATATCCCCTGAGTTGAAGGCCTCGTACCCGCGCCGCACCACCGCGGCGTCTTCCTGATTGCCCATCTCGAACCCTTTCCAACACCTTCGCGGGGGTCCCAGCGGAGCAATTTTAGGCCTGCCGTGTAAGCGTGTCTATTGGCTTTTGGCCCCCTTCTGCGGTGCCCGGCGAGCCCCGTGGTCAGGGGATCAGGCGGTCCGCGCGGTAGCGGTCAAACAGTGCGGTAAAGGCATCCAGAGTCCGCCGGTATCCCGTGAAACCTGCGTCCCTGCTCTTGCCCATGTCCGTCACCACCTCGATGTTCCGGCCCAGGTCACCGTCCGTGTGCCACCAGGACGCCACCCGCTCCAGGTTCGGTTCGCTGAGATTGTTCTCCTCGGCGATCCGCCGCCACTGGTCCTCCCGCCCCGCCATGGACTGCTCCAGCGGACGCGGCTCCCCTTGGTAGCCCTCCCACTCCACGCCGAAATGGGCTGCGAGCTTCGGCCACATCCAGCGCCAGCGGAACACATCGCCGTTGACGATGTTGAAGGCTTCGTTCGCGGCGGCGGGAGTGGTGGAAGCCCACAGCATGTGCTCGGCAAGCAGGCCTGCATCCGTCATATCGGTTAGGCCGTTCCACTGAGTTTCGGATCCCGGGAAGACGAACGGCTGCCCGCTGTCCCGGCACAGGGTGGCCTGCGCGGCGAGCGTGAGGCCCATGTTCATGGCGTTGCCCACCGCGTGGCCGATCACGGTGTGTGCCCGGTGCACCGACCAGGTGAAACCTTGCTCCTCCGCTGCCGCCCAAAGCTCGTCCTCCTGGGCGTAGTAGAAGTTGTTCACCGGAAGCCGCGGCTCCTCCTCATGGAAAGGCGTGTCCGGCATTTCCCCGGCGGCGTACGCCTCGAAGGGTCCCAGATAGTGCTTGAGCCCGGTCATCAGGGCAACGTGGGCCACGTCCTTTCCCCGCAGCGCTGCGAGGAGGTCCCGCACCATACCCGCATTCACGGCGATGTTCTCTTCCTCCGTGGCGCGGCGCGACCAGGCGGTGAAGAAGACATGGGAAGGGTTCTCCGGAGCAAGCACAGCGGCAAGGGCGGAAGCCGAGGTCAGGTCCGCGGTGAGCCACCTGACGCCGGAGCGCTCAGGTCCTGGCCGGCGGGACAGGGCCAGCACCGCCCAGCCTTCGTTCACCAACGTATCCACCAGGGCGGAGCCTGAGATTCCGGTGGCCCCCACCACCAGTGCCGTCCGCCCGTTGCCCGCTGCTGTTCCTGATCCGATGGTCATAGTGCTCCTTCTGGTAGGTGCTGTGTATCCGCGCGCCAGCACGGCCTCACGCTGTGGCGGTGGCCCGCGCGCTGCATCGCGCCGGGAAAGGACCACAAAAGGCCCCTCAGGCGACAAGCCCCGGCAGCAGGCAGATATTCCGTCCGGCCCTCAGCGGGACTGTTACGCGGACGGCAGAAAGCCCAAGCGCACCTGTGTTCGGCAATGCCGCAGATCACACGCCCGGCGAAAGATTCACCCGAAATTAGGGGTCTTGTCCAACCACGCCTCTATGTTCAAATGGGAGGGTTGCACCGGCTGCCCGAGTCCAACCGCGGCCTCGGCCCAACGGAAGGAAAAAGCACATGACCGATTCCCCAGAGCATCCTCCGGTTCCCACCCCCGCGAGTGCGCAGGGTGCGGACCAGAAGGCCGAGGGCGGGTGCCCCGTGATGCATGACAGCGTCACCTCCCACGGCAGCGAGAGCGAAAATCCGGCCATCGACGCACCGCAGCCCAAGGGCCACCGGCCGCGGACCATCGCCGACTGGTGGCCCAACCAGCTGGACCTCTCCGTGCTTCACGCGCACAACCAGGCGGGCAACCCGCTGGATCCCGGGTTCAGCTACCGCGAGGAATTCCAGAAGCTCGACGTCGAGGCGCTTAAGCAGGACATCACCGATGTCCTCACCACCTCCCAGGATTGGTGGCCGGCGGACTTCGGCCACTACGGCGGCCTGATGATCCGGATGAGCTGGCACGCGGCCGGCACCTACCGCGTCCATGACGGCCGCGGCGGTGCGGGCGACGGCGGCCAGCGGTTCGCGCCGCTCAACAGCTGGCCGGACAACGCCAACCTGGACAAGGCCCGCCGCCTCCTGTGGCCGGTGAAGCAGAAGTACGGCCAGAAGCTTTCGTGGGCAGACCTCCTGGTCCTCGCCGGCAACGTGGCACTGGAATCCATGGGCTTCAAGACCTTCGGCTTCGCGTTCGGCCGCGAGGACGTATGGGAGCCCGAGGAGATCTTCTGGGGCCCCGAGGACGCCTGGCTGGGCGACGAGCGGTACGTCGCCGAAGGCAAGATGGCAGAGGACGTGGGCGCCACGGAGATGGGCCTGATCTACGTCAACCCCGAAGGCCCCATGGGCAACCCGGACCCCGCGAAGGCGGCCGCGTTCATCCGGGAAACCTTCAAGCGCATGGCAATGAACGACGAGGAAACGGTGGCCCTGATCGCCGGCGGCCACACGTTCGGCAAGACCCACGGCGCCGGCAGCGCCGACGACCATGTGGGCCCGGAGCCCGAGGGCGCGGACCTGGAAACGCAGGGCCTGGGCTGGCTCAGCACCTACGGGTCCGGCAAGGGCGCGGACACCATCACCTCCGGCCTGGAAGTGACCTGGACGGACGTGCCCACCCAGTGGAGCAACCGGTTCTTCGAGATCCTGTTCGAGCATGAGTGGGAGCTGGTGGAAAGCCCCGCCGGAGCCAAGCAGTGGGTGGCCAAGGATGCCGACAAGATCATCCCGGACGCCCACGATCCGGAAAAGAAGCACCGCCCCACGATGCTCACCACGGATCTGTCGCTGCGCGTGGACCCTGAGTACGAAAAGATCTCCCGCCGCTTCCTGGAGAACCCTGACCAGTTCGCCCTCGCGTTCGCCAAGGCCTGGTACAAACTGCTGCACCGCGACATGGGTCCGGTAGGCCCGCACCTGCTCGGGCCGTGGGTTCCGGAAGCCCAGCTGTGGCAGGATCCCGTTCCCGCCGTCGACCATGACCTGATCGGTGAGGATGACATCGCCGCACTGAAGGCCAAACTCCTGGACTCCGGCCTGACCATTCCGCAGCTCGCGGGCACGGCGTGGGCCTCGGCCGCGACTTACCGCAAGACCGACCGGCGCGGCGGCGCGAACGGCGCCCGCATCCGGCTGGAGCCGCAGCGCAGCTGGGAAGCCAACGAGCCCGAACAGCTCGGCGCCACCCTGCAGGTCCTGGAGCGGGTGCAGGAGGAGTTCAATTCGGGCCAGGCCAACGGCAAGAAGGTCTCCCTTGCGGACGTGATCGTCCTGGGCGGTGCCGCTGCAGTGGAGAAAGCAGCGTCCGACGCCGGGGTCCCCGTCACGGTGCCGTTCCGTCCGGGCCGCACGGACGCGGCACAGGAACAGACCGACGTCGAGTCCTTCCAGTACCTGCAGCCGCGGGCCGACGGGTTCCGCAACTACCTGCGCCCCGGCGCGAAGGTTCCGCCGGAAACGCTCCTGCTGGACAAGGCCTACCTGCTGGACCTGACAGCGCCGGAAATGACCGCGCTGCTGGGCGGCCTGCGGGCCTTGGGCACCAACGTGGGCGGAACCAGCCACGGTGTCTTCACCGACAAGCCGCAGGTCCTGACCAACGACTTCTTCGTCAACCTGCTCTCACCCGGCACCAAGTGGAAGGCCTCCGAGAACGAGGAGAACGTCTACGAGATCACGGATGTGGCCACCGGCGAACTGAAGTGGACCGCCACCCCCGTGGACCTGGTGTTCGGTTCCAACTCCCAGCTCCGTGCCCTCGCCGAGGTGTACGCCAGCGACGACGCCAAGGAGAAGTTCGTCAATGACTTCGTGGCCGCCTGGGCGAAGGTCATGGAACTGGACCGCTTCGACCTGAACTGATGGCTTTGGCGGTAGCCGTCCGCTGAACTGGCCTAAAGAAATGGCGGCGAAACCAGACCGGTTTCGCCGCCATTACTCTGTCGCTTATTCGGCGCCTGTGGATCCAGGCCGCCACGGCTCATGCATGTGCGTGAGCCACGCTGCGCCCGGGTTCAGGGAGCGCACCAGCTGCTGGCCCTCCGTAGTGGGGTTGTCGAGTTCACCGAACCACACCGCCGTATCGCCCGCTATGACCGTAGGGACCCCTTCGTTCTCGATGACGACGATCTGAGAACCGGGAGTATGGCCCGGTGCCGGGAGGAGCCGCACCCCGGGAAGCAGCTCATGCTCGCCGTCGACCGGCACGTAGGTGACTCCCGGCGGGTCCACCCACTCCGGAATGGTGTAGTCCTCCTGGGTGCGGGCGTCGTCGAGTTCCCGGCGCTGCACATAGATGGGCTTCCCCGCGAAGAGATGGTTGCCGCCACAGTGGTCAAAGTGCAGGTGGGTGTTGACCACAATGTCGACGCTCGCGGTGTCCAGCTCCTGGTAGCTCTCCGGGTGAAGGCGGGGATCCATGTCGGCCACCAGCGGATGCAGCCGGGTCAGGCCGGTATCCACCAGCACGCGGCCCTCCGGGTGGTCGATGACATGCACGTAGACCGGCATCAGCTCGCCCTCGGCCACCAGGTCGGCAACACGAATCGGAGTAACACTGATTGCAGGGGAAGAACTCATGCCTGGACCTCAATTCCACATCATGGCCGTGATGCGTGGCGGGAGCAGCAGGGCGCCGGGCCGGGGGCCGCGGGGACTGGCGCTTTGTCCAGAATGGCACCTGCACCGGCCCGCCGCTAGGTTGCCGCGGCAATCAGGGACGCCATCTGCGTCCCCGCATCGCTCCCGGGCGCCGGCGTATAGACCACCAGGTGCAGGTCCGGCCGGTCCGACGGCGAGAGCTGGTGGTGTTCCAGCTGCAGCACTCCCACCGCAGGGTGATGGAAGAGCCGTTCGCGTGACTCGAAGCCCAGGATGTCGTACCGGTCCCAGCCTTCCCGGAATTCCGGGCTGGCTTCCTTGAGCCGTTCCACCAGGTTCTTGACGTCCACATCCCCCAAACGCTGCCCGGTTTCGGCTCGGAACTCCGCGAGGAACCTCTTGCTGGTGACGTCCCAGTCGGGCAGCAGGTCCCTGACGTAGGGGTCCGTGAACACCAGCCACAGCAGGTTCCGGTCCGCAGGAGCAACGGTGGCGATGTTGGGGAAGAGCGCCGCGTAGGCGGTGTTCCAGCCGGCGACGCCCCAGTCCGGGAACAGCGCGAAGGAGGGGTTCGGGTCCAAGGCATCGAGCAACCGCTGGAGGTGGGCAGGCGCGGTGGCGGCCGCCGTCGCGCTTGGTCCGGCGGAGGCGTACCCGCCGAGCGAGAGGACGTAGTCCAGGCCGGTGTCCGAAAGATGCAGTGCCCTGCTGACCGCTTCCAGCACCTGGCGGGACGGGCTGATGTCGCGGCCCTGCTCCAGCCATGTGTACCAGGTGACGCTCACGCCGGAGAGGAATGCCACCTCCTCACGCCGCAGGCCCCGCTCACGCTTGCGGGCTATGGGCGGAAGGCCGTAGTCAACCCGAAGGGCCTGGTCCCGGCGGGCCCGGAGGAATAGGCCCAGTTCTTTGCGGCGGCCGGAACTCTGCATCCGAAAATACTATTACTCTGGTACTCCCACTACTAGTAGCAAGGCCGTCTTCCTCTTGCGGCGGCGCCAGAGAAGGATGGTCATCATGCCTGCACTACGTTCAAAGACAGTTACCCACGGCCGCAACATGGCCGGAGCCCGCGCGCTGCTGCGCGCATCCGGCGTCGCCAACTCGGACATCGGCAAGCCGATCATCGCCGTGGCCAACTCCTTCACCGAATTCGTCCCCGGCCACACACACCTCGCCCCCGTGGGCCGGATCGTCTCCGACGCGATCCTCGCGGCCGGCGCCGTGCCGCGCGAATTCAACACCATCGCCGTGGACGACGGCATCGCCATGGGCCACTCCGGCATGCTCTACTCGCTGCCGTCCCGAGACCTGATCGCCGACTCGGTGGAGTACATGGTCAACGCGCACTGCGCCGACGCCCTGGTGTGCATCTCCAACTGCGACAAGATCACCCCCGGCATGCTGATGGCCGCGCTGCGCCTGAACATCCCTGTGGTCTTCGTCTCCGGTGGCCCCATGGAGGCCGGCCGCGTCACCCTGACTGACGGCTCCGTCCGCTCCCTGGACCTGGTGAACGCGATCGCCGACGCCGTGGACGAGTCCATCTCCGACGAGGACATCAACCTCATCGAAGAAAACGCCTGCCCCACCTGCGGCTCCTGCTCCGGCATGTTCACGGCCAACTCCATGAACTGCCTCGCCGAGGCCATTGGCCTGGCCCTGCCGGGCAACGGCTCCGTCCTCGCGACCCACACCGCGCGCAAGGCGCTGTACGAGAAAGCCGGCGCTACCGTCGTCGAGCTCGTGAAGCGCTACTACGACGGCGACGACGAGTCCGTCCTGCCGCGCAACATCGCCACCGCGGAAGCTTTTGACAACGCCATGGCGCTGGATATCTCCATGGGCGGCTCCACGAACACCATCCTGCACCTGCTGGCTGCGGCCCAGGAAGCCGGCGTGGACTACGGCCTGGCCGAGATGGATGCCAAGTCCCGCCAGGTGCCCTGCCTGGCCAAGGTGGCCCCGAACGTTGCCGGAAACAAGACCTACTACATGGAAGATGTGCACCGCGCCGGCGGTATCCCCGCGCTGCTGGGCGAGCTGAACCGTGGCGGACTCCTGCACAAGAACGTCCACTCCGTGCACTCCACCGACCTGGACGGCTGGCTGAACGACTGGGACATCCGCGGCGGCAAGGCCACCGAAGAGGCACAGGCCCTGTGGCACGCTGCCCCCGGCGGCGTCCGCTCCTCCACCGCGTTCTCACAGTCGAACGAGTGGACCTCCCTGGACACCGACGCCGCGGAAGGCTGCATCCGCTCGGTGGAGCACGCCTTCTCCAAGGACGGCGGCCTGGCCGTGCTGCGCGGCAACGTGGCAGAGGACGGCGCCGTGGTGAAGACTGCCGGCGTGGACGAATCCATCTGGACGTTCTCCGGCCCCGCCGTGGTGTGCGAGTCGCAGGACGAAGCCGTGGAGAAAATCCTGAACAAGGGCATCAAGGAAGGCGACGTGGTGGTCATCCGCTACGAAGGCCCCAAGGGCGGCCCTGGCATGCAGGAAATGCTCTACCCGACGTCGTTCCTCAAGGGCCGCGGGCTGGGCAAGAAGTGCGCGCTGATCACTGACGGCCGCTTCTCCGGCGGCACCTCCGGCCTGTCCATCGGGCACATCTCCCCCGAGGCTGCCTCCGGCGGCACCATCGCCCTGGTGGAAGACGGCGACATCATCAGCATCAACATCAGCGAACGCTCGCTGCAGCTGGAGGTCTCCGATGAGCTGCTGGCTGAGCGCCGCGAGAAGCTGCTGATCAACGGCGGCTACAAGCCCAAGGACCGCGAACGCCACGTCTCCGCTGCGCTGCGCGCATACGCGGCCATGGCCACCTCCGCGGACAAGGGCGCCGTCCGCGACGTTTCCCTCCTGGAACGCTAAACCACGGATCAGCAGGACCCCGGCCGGACGCCCAGTTCCGGCCGGGGTCCTTTGCGTTACAGCAGGTCAGGCCGGGGATGTGCCGAAAACCTGCCAGAATGGCCGGATGATCACCGAGCATGCGCTGCTGCCCGTCATCCCCGGCCAGGAAGAGGAGTTCGAGGCCGCCTTCGGCCAGGCCCGCCTCATCATCTCGTCGATGCCCGCCTTCATTTCGCTGACGCTATCGCGTTCGATTGAGTCCCCCAGCACTTACCTGCTGCTGGTGGAGTGGGAAACCCTCGAAGACCACACCGAAGGCTTCCGCGGCTCCCCCGAATACCAGCAGTGGCGGGCGTTGCTGCACCGGTTCTACGAGCCCTTCCCGGTGGTAGAGCACTACAACCTGGTGACGTCTGCCCAGCCTGCAGTCGCTGCGGCCCCGGAAGACCCGGCCTGATCCGGTGGGCAGGCTCGCTGTGGTCACCGGGGCCAACCGCGGACTGGGGTACGCGATTGTCCACGAACTCGCGGAGCACGGGTGGGACGTGCTCGCCCTGACCCGCACCTCCGCCGAACCTGCGGACGCATCCTGGCCAGCCGGCGTCGTACCCGTCCTGCATGACGTCCGGTCCAAATCGACGCACGCCCTCACGGCGGCGGTGGGACAGCGGCCGGTTGACCTGCTGGTCAACAACGCGGCGCAGGGTGCCCCGCACGGCACGCTGGGTGCCATCGAGGCGGACGGCCTCCTGAATGCTGTGGACGTGAATGTGGCCGGACCGCTGCGGCTGGCGCAGTTCCTGCTGCCGAACCTGCTGGCCGCGCCCGATCCCGTCATTGTCAACGTGTCCTCCCGGCTGGGTTCTGTGTCGGCGCAGGCGAACGGCGACTTCGCGGACCTTTCCACCAGCTACGCGTACAGGGTGTCCAAGGCCGCACAGAACATGCTCACGGTTTCGCTGGCCCAGGAACTCCGGGGCCGGGTGCGCTGCTGGGCGGTGCACCCCGGCAAGCTCGCCACGGCCATGGGCCAGTCCGATGCTTCCA
The DNA here is from genome assembly GCF_000962805.1 of Pseudarthrobacter chlorophenolicus. Taxonomy (GTDB): domain Bacteria; phylum Actinomycetota; class Actinomycetes; order Actinomycetales; family Micrococcaceae; genus Arthrobacter; species Arthrobacter chlorophenolicus_A. Next base: position 115,936 of record NZ_JZTW01000008.1, read on the forward strand.
AGAGTCCCGCCGTTGCGGCAAGGGAACTGCGGGAGCTTGTGGATTCGGGCTGCCGGACCTCACCCCGGTTCTGCTCGCTCGGCGGGGACGACCTGGCCTGGTAGCCGGGACCGGGTGCGGCGCGTGCCCGCCTGGACCATGAGGAAAGGCCCCCACGCGAGTCGAAGCTCGAGCGCGGGGGCCTTTTGTTGCTTCCGCATTGGGGGAATTGGAAGCACACTAAAATCTACCCGCTGGTAACCTCGGGAAACGCCGATTCAGCCCTCCGCCCGGAATCTTGACTCAAATTTGAGCCCGTGCACAGGCAGAATCTGCGGTTCAGTCGCCTTTCGGCTCCTGTGTAGCATCCGGGTCCTCTTCAGGCTCGAAGGTGTTGGGCTCGGCGTCTGCACCGATGCCCACGCCGTCCTTCCTGCCGGGCACCCCGCCGTCGCGCTTTTCCTGGTTCTCCCCCGCCTGGGACTCGTCATCAGGCAGTGAGTCGGGTGAATTGGTGGTCATCGTTGCTCCTCAATTGCCGGGCCTCCACGCTAACAGCCCCCGGCGCGAAAGGCTCCGGCCCGGCGCCAACTTTTTGTCGTACGACGGCGAGCGGCGGCTCGGGTGCCCGGGCGGCTGGCGCGCGTGAATCACCGGCAGACCGCACCTCCGGACGCCCTGCACCCAGCAACATGAAACACCAAAACATCACAGAAAACGATCAAAATCTCTTGACCGGGAAAGTTGACCGCTGTTACAACTGTTGTAACAGCGGCTGGACCTTCCGGGCTCGCATCTTTCCCTTCAGCATCCCGGGGACTTGGCTGTCCGGATTTTGAATCGATACAACGCCATCCAGCGCCACCCAACCGTTATCAAAGGAGATCAACGTGACTGAAACCCGTCCTGCCCGCGACACCCGCTCCGTGAAGTACCGCAAGCCCCTGGCCTGCTGCCTCGCCGCCACCGCCTTGGCCAGCGGCGCCGGGCTGGCGTTTTCCGCGCCGGCAGCCCAGGCCGAACCCAGCAACTACAGGTTCGACTTCGGCAGCGGACCGGTGGAAAAGGGCTACACGGGCGTCAGCGCCGGTGACGCCTACACACCGGAACGGCGGTACGGCTTCAACACTCCCGAACACATGGCCAACGTCGCTGCCAAGGGAACCGGGCTGGGCAGCGACGCTGTCCGGTTCCTGGAGTTTGGCACCAAGAGCAGCAACACCTTCAACGTGGATCTCAAGGAGGGCCTGTACAGGGTGACCGTCACCCTCGGCGATACGTCGAGGGCAAGCGTTGCCGCCGAAGGCGTCTTCCAGGAGATGAACCTGACCGGCAACGGCGCAACGGCATCCTTCGAGATCCCGGTGACCGACGGCCAGCTCAATCTCCTGGTCACGGAAGGCAAGGTGGGCACGGCCTTTACGCTCAGCGCCCTGGACATCGAGAAGGTGTCACGCCATCCGGAGATGGACCCCACCATCTGGGTGGGCGGCGACTCCACCGTTGCCAGCTATTACCCGCTGGATTCCAGCGTCCAGGGCGGCTGGGGCCAACTGCTGCCGGAGTTCGTCGATGCGGAAAAGTTCGACGTCCGCAACATGGCCACCGGCGGGCAGATAGCCCGCGGTTTCCGCAACGACGGCCAGCTCGAGGCCATCCTGCAGTACAGCAAGCCCGGCGACCTATTCCTGCTGGAGATGGGCATCAATGACACCGCCGCAAAGAACGCCACCACCGAGGCGGAGTTCAAGGAGATCATGCGGGATATGGTCCGCCAGGTGGCGGCCACCGGCGCCACCCCGGTCCTGGTGACGCCGCAGGGCCGAGCCACCGATTTCGTGGATGGTGTGCACTCCTCCGTGGACCGCTGGTACCGACACTCCACCGTTGCCCTGGCAGAGGAGGAAGGCATCCCGCTGGTGGACCTGAACGTGCTCTCGTCCGCCTACTTCACCGGAATCGGCCCGGAGGCAACGCTGGCCCTCTTCATGACCGGCGACACCCTGCACCCCAACCGGGCCGGCGCCACCGAACTCGCCCGCATCGTCACCGCAGACCTGGCGCGGCAGGGCCTCCAGTAGGCCGCACCTTCCGAAGCGAACAGACGACGGCGGCACGCGGCACCGGGAACGGGTTCCGGAAAAGCCGCAACCCGCCGCCGTCAGTCCTTCTTCAGCTCCTCGGCGAGCATGACGATGATGCCGCTGGGCCCGCGCACATAGGAAAGTTTGTAGATGTCCTTGTAGGTGGCCACGCCGCGCAGCGGGTGGCAGCCGTGCTTCGCGGCGATCTCCAGGGCTTCGTCAATGTTGTCCACGGAGAACGCGACGCGGTGCATCCCGATTTCGTTGGGCAGCGTGGGCTCCGTCTCGATCGCGTCCGGGTGGATGTATTCGAAGAGTTCCAGCTGGCCGTGGCCGTCCGGCGTCTGGAGCATCGCGATCCTGGCGTGGTTGCCGTCGAGGCCCACGGCGGTGTCGGTCCATTCGCCGCTGACCCTATCCCGCCCCACCACCGTGAGGCCGAGGTCGGTGAAGAAGGCAATGGTTTCTTCCAGGTCCCGGACGGCGATGCCCACGTTTTCAAGTTTGATGGTCATGGGTGCACGCTATCGAGGTGCGTGGTCCGGGTCCAGGGGGAGCCGCGGGCCGCGAAATTGAGGGCAGACATTACATTTGACCTGAGCCTCAGTGCAAAACATCTGAAATGGAGTCGGAGATGACGACGGACGTAAATTCGCTGGCCCTAGATATGCTGACGTTTTCCGGGCTGCTTCAAATCATCCGTCAGCCGCAGTTGGCCGCGAACTATGAGGCACGGGCGAAGTACCTTCTATCCAATCCTCCAGCCGAAGATGTTGAGGAAACCCGTGCATGGGTTCGCCTGACTCTCCAGGGAGGTGCCGGTGGCCTCGGTGACATGTACGTGCAGACGACGGACGGGGCGGTGGACGAGGTGCTCACCCGGCGTTATCAGGAGCTACTGCAAAAACTGACCGCCGTCGCTAATGGTGGGCCCGAGCCGTTGTCGCCACTGATCCAGCAAATGGGGAACACCATGTTCGCCCACGGATACTCCTACCTTCGCCTGGTGGAGGTCCCAACTGGCAAGTGGCCCTTCCGGCGCGGCCGGACCATGTACGAGGTGATGACTGCACCTGGCGTTACCCGACTCGTGGATCAAGATACTCTGGGTGGCGCCGTCGGCTACGACCCGCGTGGCTCACGACGGGACATGCAGGAGTGCCAGATGACGGCACGCCGCCTTTTCGATGAGGGCCGGACCGATGACTGGGTTCACTTCTCAAGCGCCCAGGTAATTCCCGGCGAGACGTCGCGAAGGGCCACTGCGTGAAGCTGCCCTCGAACCCCTACGAAGGTGTGCTTTCGGCACGGCGCTCAACGGCTAGATTCCTCACGTCCAATCCGAGGAGAAGTCGAGCGGCGGCCACCAGCGGGTCCGTGAGTGCACGGGGAACCTGCGGCCGGTGACTTCGGTGGGCGTAATGCGGATCAGGTGGTCCTTGGGTCCGGGCAGCCACGGTTCACGGTCCGGGTCGGCCAGCTCAACCGGCGCCTCACCCTCCGGCACCTGCCCGGGGGTGCCCTTGACCACCACGCTCCACACCTCCGTGCTGTAAGTGCCCAGCCCGTCCGTTTCGAAGGCGACGGGAGTGCTGCTGAGCAGGGCATTGAGCTTCGCGCCGGGGGCCGTGCGGAACAGGATGGTGCGGTCCACGGGCACGAAGTTGACCGGGAAGATCTCCGGCACCGCCCGGTTGATCACCGCCAACCTGCCAATGTACGCGGACTCCAAATATCGCCAGCACTCGTCCTCGCTGAGGGTTTCGGCTTGCGGCTGCTGCTGTGGGGTGGCCATGGCCGTGATTCTAGGCCGGAGAGCCGCAGCGCAACAGAGCCTTGGTTCCCGCAGGCCACCAGGGACCTAAACCCGGCTAGCCGTTCGCCCCGGGCGGCCGGATGATCCGGCGCTGGGTAGCGGCGGCGATGGCCGCGGTCCGGTTGTCCACGCCGAGCTTGCCGTAGATGTGGACCAGGTGCGTCTTCACTGTCGCCTCGGAGACGAAGAGCTGTTTGGCGATGGCCCGGTTGGACAGGCCGGTGGCCAGCAGTTCCAGCAGCTGCACCTCCCGCGGGGTCAGCGACGTGCCGGGGTTGCTGACCCGGTCCATCAGCAGCGCTGCAGCCCTCGGCGCCAGGACCGTGCCGCCGGCCGCTGCCTGCAGCACCGCCTGCCGCAGCTGTTCGGGCGGGGCATCCTTCAGCATGTAGCCGCTCGCGCCGGCCTCCACGGCAGCGAGGATGTCCGCGTCGGTATCGTACGTGGTCAGAATCAGCACCGGCGGTGGCGCCGACAGTTTGCGGATCTCGGCGGTGGCGGTAACCCCGTCCATCCCCTCCCCCATCTGCAGGTCCATGAGGACCACATCGGGCGGCTCCCCCAGCGCGGACAGCCGGTCCAGTTCCTTCAGCGCGGCCCGCCCATCGGACGCCTCAGCCGCAATGGCGATCCCCTCGAACCCTGCCAGCATGGCCCGCAACCCGGCCCGGACCACGGGATGGTCGTCCACCAGCAGCACCCGGACCTCGCCCGCGGACGTCACCGGCCCTCCAAGGGCAGCCGAACTGCCACCACGGTGCCCTCGCCGGGTGCGGATTCCAGCTCAAGCGTGCCGTTCAGGGCGGCCACGCGTTCCCGCAGCGAGCGCAGCCCGAACCCGCCACCGCCGCCCCGCGCGGCAGCCGCCGCAGCGTCCGGATCAAAGCCCGCGCCGTCGTCGTAAATGTCCATGGTCACCTCGCTGCCCAGGAAGGCCAGGGTTACGACGGCGGTGCGCGCCCCGGCGTGTTCGCGGACGTTGGCGAGGCTCGCCTGGGCCGCGCGAAGCAGGGTGACGCGGACCGGTTGGGGCAGCTCCAGGGGGTCGCCGTCCACCTCCACCCGGCAGCGCAGCGGCAACCCGGAGGCTGCGGCCCCTGTCTCGGTGGCAGCGCAGAGCCTGCGCAGTGCGTCCACCAGGGTGCTCCCCTCCAGCTGCGGGGACGACAATCCGCGGACAAAGCTGCGGGCCTCGGCCAGGTTCTCCGCCGCCGTCCGCTGCACCAGCTCCAGCTGCGAGGCAGCCGCTGTAGAGTCGCCGCCGGCCAGGGACTGTTCGGCCGCCCGGCCCAGCAGCACGATGCTGGACAGGCCCTGGGCCAGGGTGTCGTGGATTTCGCGGGCCAGCCGCTCCCGCTCCGCCAGCACCCCGGCTTCATGCTGGGACCGGGCCAGCTCCTCGCGTGTCCGGCGCAGCTCGTCGGCCGCCCGCCGCTGGTTCAGGGCCTCGCGGTACAGGGCGGCGTAGGCCAGGCCCGTGATCACGGCAAAAATGGCGCCAAGCGCGGGCCCCACAACGGCGGCCACATGCGGAACGGGGGCACCGCTGGCAACCCATTGGGAGGCGATCACCGCCACCGTCATCAGCGCAATGGTCAGCAGCGCCGTGCGCCGGGGCAGCAGGTGAAGGTGCAGGAAAAAGATAGGGAACGCCAGCCACGCGAAGTCGGCACTGCCGGCCAGCAGCACGGCCCACAGCCCCGTCACCAGCCCCAGCCACAGGAGGGCGAAACGGCGCGGATCCATGCTGGTCCGGCCCTCGGCGTGGCGCTTCTCGAGGACCGTTCCGGCCAGGTACACCCCGGCCAGAACCACTGCCACCCCCGCCCAGAGCCAGCGCAGCGGACTGCCGGCCATCAGGACCCGGACCAGGGCCACGCCCAGCAGCGCCGCGAACCCGGTGTGCAGGGTGACCCGCAGAACCTTCAGGATTGCCGCGGATGATGCATTCTCCACGGCGCCCAGCGGTCCCCGCGACGGGCTTGCGCCGGTTCGGTCCGGGGATGTCGTTAGGGGCGCGGCGGGCATTCCCCCAGCTTATGCCGGGGCTGCGGGCGGCGGATCAATCAAATGGTTGACTCTGGAATCAACCCCCTGGCGGGCTGGGATCAACCGTCTCCGCGATGTCCCGGCACGGTCCCGGCGGGAGAGTGGAATTACTCAATTCCACTCCTGCTGAGAGAAGAACAACGTGTTCCTGGCAATCCGCGATATCCGCTTCGCCAAAGGCCGGTTCGCCATGATGGGCGGCGTCGTAGCCCTGATCACCCTGCTGCTGGTGATGCTGACCGGCCTGACGGCCGGCCTGGCCGAGCAGTCCACGTCCGCCATCGGCAAGCTCGGCGGAGCAGCCGGGTCCAGGCCCGTTGACGCCGTAGTGTTCGGCGCACCGGGCACTGGCACCGCCAAGGCCTCGTACACGGAGAGTTCAGTGACCGCCGGGCAGGTGGACCGCTGGAAGGACCAGCCGGGGGTGGCCGCCGCCGAGCCGCTGGGCATCACGCAGACCCGGCTGCAGACCGCCGATGGTTCCGGGACGGCCAACGTTGCCGTCTTCGGGGTCCCGGCCGGCAGCGCCCTGGCGCCTTCCTCTGTGGCGCCCGGGACGGCGGTGCTGGGCGCCTCTGTGGCGGACGCGCTGTCCGTGCAGCAGGGCGACACGGTAGGCGTAGGCGGCGTTGAACTCGCCGTCGCCGCGGTGGTCCCTGACCAGTGGTATTCGCACACCAGCGTGGTGTGGACGGACCTTCCCCAGTGGTCCACGGTGGCGCACGTGTCCGACGGCGGACAGTTGGCCACGGTGGTTGCCGTTACCTTTGCGGACGGTGCCCAGGTGGACGAAACAGCGGCCAATGCCGCGGCGGGCACGGTCAGCGAATCCCGCACCGGGTCCTTCCAGGCTTTGGGGTCCTACAAGAGCGAGAACGGGTCGCTGACCCTCATGCAGGCATTCCTCTACGGCATCGCCGCGCTGGTGATCGTGGCGTTCCTGACCGTGTGGACCATCCAGCGGACCCGGGACATTGCCGTGCTGAAGGCCATGGGAGCGCCCGCGTCCTACATCCTCCGCGACGCCATGGCCCAGGCCGCCATCGTCCTGCTGGGAGGTGCCGCAGCCGGCGGTGCCGTAGGTATTGCCGCGGGAACGCTGGCCGCGCAGGCCGCCCCCTTCCTGCTGAACGTTGGCACCACGGTGCTTCCCGTCGTCGGGATCAGCGTGTTGGGCCTCGCCGGTGCCGCCCTGGCCGTCCGGCGCGCCACCCGGGTGGATGCCCTCCTGGCCCTCGGCGGCAACTGAAAACCCCATTTCCTGAAAGGAAACCCGATGTCTGATTACCCCACCTCCGCCCCCTTGGACCTTGTTGACGTGACCCTCGAATACCCGGACGGCACCGGAACCACCACCGCACTGGACGGGGTCAACCTCACCGCGCACGCCGGGCAGCTGGTGTCGCTCGTGGGCCCCTCGGGCTCCGGGAAATCCAGCCTCCTGGCCACCGCCGCCACGCTGGTCCGGCCCACGAGCGGCCAGGTCCTCATCGACGGCACGGACACCACCGGCCTCAAGGACAAGGAGCTGACGGCTCTGCGGCGCAGCAAAATTGGCATCATTTTCCAGCAGCCCAACCTGCTCCCCTCCCTGACGGCCGCGGAACAGCTCATCATCACCGACCACCTCCGCGGCAAGCCTGCACGGGCCGCCCGGGACAGGGCAGCGGGGCTGCTGGACGTCGTCGGGCTCTCCGCGAGCGCTGGGAAGCTCCCGCACCAGCTCTCCGGCGGGCAGCGCCAGCGCGTCAACATCGCCCGCGCGCTGATGGGAAGCCCCAAAGTGCTGCTGGTGGATGAGCCGACGGCGGCGCTGGACCATGAGCGCAGCGAGGCTATTGTCCGGCTGCTTCGCCAGGTCACCACGGAATTCTCGGTGGCCACGGTGATGGTCACGCACGATACCGAGTTCCTGCCGCTGACCGACGCCGTAGCCACCATGCGGGACGGGCAGCTGACGGCACCGGTCCTGGCCGGCGCCTAGCTGCACCTGGTTGCGCGGCAACAACACAGAGCAGCCCCGGCGGTTATCAACCGCCGGGGCTACTCTGCGGTCCTGATGGGGCCGCGGGCTAACCCTTCGGGGTCACCTGCAGCCGGTCGAACGAAACCTGCTTTCCGTCCTTGTCCAGGACCACCACATCATCGCGGCCGTTCTGGATCCCGGCGGGGAGGATGAACTCCACGGTGTTGGCGGTGGTGGGGAAGAGCCAGCCGATCCGTTGGCTGCGCTTGTTGAGGTAGACGTAGTACCACTGCCCGTAGTCGAGCCCTTCGAGGACCACCTTCTGGCCGTTCCGGTACCTGTCCAGCGTCTTCAGGTCGAACGGCGGCGTCTGGCCGTCGAAGTCCTGAACCGTCAGCGCGGGTTCGGACTCCGGCTGGGCGGGCTGGAGCTCAAGCTGGATTCCGCCGCCGCTCACGGAAGCGGTGGCACGCCTGGTGCCGTTGTCCCCGGTGGCGCTGAAACTTACTGCGTCCAGCTTCCCGGCGGTGATGTCCGCCGCCGTCAGCACGTAGTCCCGGGTGGCCGTCACTGTGCTGCCGGCCGCCAGGGAGGGTTCGCTGATGCCCGCGGCCGGTGCAGCCACCCCGGTCAGCGGAACGTTGCCTGCATTGCCCAGGGTGTACGTGTACGTCACGGTGTCGCCTGCGGAGGCGTACCGGTCGCCGTCTTTGTCGGTCCATTCAGCTGCGATGGTGCCGTCCAGGCTGGCGTCGCGCACCTTGAGGTCCACTTCTCCGCCGTTGACTGCGTAGGTCCGGGTGCTCTGGCCGGCGGCGCTGACGTCCCAGCTGGTTTCCGGGGAGAAGAAGCCCTGGGCTGCTTCATCCGCGGTGATAGTGTGCCGCGGCGTGGCGCAGGTGTAGGACTGGCCGGCGGGCAGGACGCTGTACCGGCAGTTGCCGGGACCGTCCGGCACGAACGGGCTGAAGTTCCCCGCTGCAGGCACCACCTTCTCCACGAGGGGGCTGGTGTTGGTGACATCGAACTTATAGGGGAAGGCCTCCCCCGCCGAGTAGGGCTGCGCGGCCAGGTCCCGGCCGGCGTCGTTACGGCTGCCTGTGATGGTGGCGGAAACCAGGCCGTCGCGCAGGGCCACTGCCGCTCCGGTGAACACCACCGTCTTGGTGAGTGACGGCGTCGCGCTGGCCGTGATGCCAAAGGTGGCCCGCGGCACGAAGTAGCCGCGGGCAATGTCCTCGGCCGTCACAGTGTGCCGGGCCGTGGTGCAGGTATAGCTGGCACCGGCGGCCAGGTTGTTGTACCGGCAGTTGGGGCTGCTTGGTGCCCCGGGGGCCGGCGGGAGGAAGCCGGCGTCGAACGTACCGGACAGCGGCACCGAGTTTGCGTTGACGTTGGCCGTGCTCTTGACATTGAACGTGTAGCTGACAACGTCGCCGGCCTTGTAGGGACTTGCGGCGACGTCACGGTCCGGCGCGGCTCCGGTGATGGTGAGGCCCACCTGGGGTGCCACGGGGACGGTGGCCGTGAAGGTGGCCTGCGAAACCCGGCCGTCCGCCGTCGTGAACGCTGCGTTGAGGTTCTGCGGACCGCTGGCGTTGGCCGGCGCGGTGAGGTCCACGGTCACGGTGGCGGAGGCGCCGGGTGCGACGTCGGGCACGGGCACCGTGGTGGCGGACCAGCCGCTCGGCGTGTAGACGGTGGCGGTGGCACCGGAAAGCGTGGCGGCTTCCTGGTTGGTGACCGTGACGGCCACCTGCTTGGTGGCACCGGGTGCGGTGGTGACGGCAGGCACCGACAGCGGTGCGCAGGCGTAGTTCAGCCACGCGTCGTCGAAGGCGGCGAACGGCATGTTGTCCGTGTAGTTGCCCTCGTACAGGACGCCGAACCGGCCCTCGTCCAGCCGGGTGACGGTGGAGTAGGCGGAGAAGCCGGGGCGGATGGTGCGCACTCCCGGCCAGGTGGCGCCGTCGTCGCAGGACACGCGGGCCGAGACGTTCTCTCGCCCCGTCTTGGAGTTGGCGTTGGTGAAAATCAGCTTCTTCGCATCGGCCGTGCCCTGCGCGGCGTTGGGAAACATCCGGGCGATGGCGCCGTTGTTGGCCGGGTCCGGCAGTTCGGTGTCCTGCGTGACCGGGCCGTAGGTGGCGCCGCCGTCGGTGGAGACGGCCACTTTGCGGTAGCCCTGGTTGGCATTGTCCCGGGAGTTGAGCAGCACGCGCCCGTCCGAGAGCTCCACGGTCTTGTTCTCGTCCATCCGGTCGCCCACGTTGGCGCCCTTTTTCCATGTGGCGCCGTGGTCGTCGGAGTAGACACTGTAGGCCTGGATCCTGTTGCTGCCGTCCGCTTGCCGGATGTCTCCGGCGTACTGCTGGATGAGGCGGCCCTTGTGCGGGCCGTATTTGAGCTGGATGCCTTCGCCGGAGGAAGCGAAGTTGGAGCGGACATCGCCGGCGGCCGGGCTGGTCTTGCTGGTGCCCGGCTTGGTGACGTCAGTGATGAGGCGCGGCTGGCTCCAAGTGAGGCCGCCGTCGGAGGACTCAATCACTGCGGAGGAGATGACGTTCCTGTCCGCGTCATCGTTGCCGAACTGGCTGCCGCCGAACCCTTGGTCCTTGGCGTACACAAAGAACGCGAAGACCTTCCCGGCCTCGGCGTCGTAAACGTAGGAAGGGTCGCTGTAACCGTATTTCGGGCCGGAGGCGTCGCCCACGTGCCCGGCGGCGATGACCTGCACGGGGCCCCAGGTCCGGCCGCCGTCGGTGCTGCGGCGCTGCACGATGGAGTTGGGGTTGGGGGCGTCGGCGGAGCTGCCCGGCCTGCCATCCCAGGCGGCGAGGACCACACCGTTGCCCAGGTAGGACAGGGCGGGGATCCGGTAGAAGAAGTTGCTGGCGGTCCGGTCCGCAGCCAGGTTGGTTTCCTGGAAGGAGCCGGGAGGCGCTGTGGGGCTGGTGGACGGGATGGGTGCCGCCTGTGCCGGCAGCCCTGATCCGGCGAGCAGGGCCACGGCGAGGGCCCCTATGCCCGCAGCCTGCCCCATCGATCTTTTCCTGGTTCTTTTGGTGGTAGTTCGCAAACCCATGTCCCTTTCTGGACGCCGCGCTGCGGCTCGAATGGAGGTAACAACGCCGCAGTGCCGAAGCTAAGTGTGATTCCTGCTACATACGACGTCCTACCACCTTAGGCAGCGAGGGACGGGAAAGCTAGACTCAACATGTGACGTCCTATCTCCTAGACTCTGACCCTTCTCCTTCGGCTGCAGAGGTTCCCGTCGCAGTCCCCGAAGCCGAGCACGTCCTCGCCGTCCGGGGCCGCGGGGGTTACCGCCAGTACCGGATTCCGGCGCTCGCGGTCACCGCACACGGCACAGTCCTGGCCGCCTACGACGGCAGGCCGAACCTCGATGACCTGCCCAGCCCCATCGATCTGCTGATACGGCGCAGCACCGATAGCGGGCAGACCTGGAGCGGACAGGAGGTAGTGCGGAGCGGCGCAGGCCTGGAGGGGTTCGGCGATCCGAGCCTGCTGGTAGACGCCGCAACAGGCCGCATCTTCCTCTTTCATGCGGCCGGAACCCGCGCAGGATTCTTCGAGTCAGCCACCGGCATGGCGCCGGATGACCCCGCCATCCAGCACACCGACCTCAGCTGGTCCGACGACGACGGCGTCACTTGGCAGCACCGGCGCCTCACCGCGGAACTGAAGGGCAGCTCCCCCGCCGGCCGGAACGTCACCGGCATCTTCGCCGCGGCCGGCCAGGGCATCCAGATCCATGCCGGACCCTTCACCGGCCGGCTGGTGCAGCAGTTCGTCCTCCTGTGCGGAGGCGACATCATGGCCGCCTCCGCCTATAGCGATGACCACGGCGACAGCTGGAAGCTCGGGGAATTCATCAGCGCCGGAACCCACGGCGCGGCGCCCAATGAGAACAAGGTGGTTGCCCTGGACGACGGCCGGCTGCTGCTCCACACCCGGGCTACCCCGCACCGGCTGGCCGCCACCTCCACCGACGGCAGCCACAGCTGGAGCCCGCTGGCACCCGTCGAGGACCTCCCCGATCCCAGCGACAACGGTTCGCTGGCCCGCTTCGACGGACTCCCGTCCGTCACGGATTATGCCGGCGCGGCGACTGACCGGTGGCTGCTGGCCACGAACAACCGGGACACCACGCTGCGCCGCAACACCGTCCTAAGCCTCTCGCCGGACAACGGCAGCACCTGGCCCGCCGGACTGGTGCTCTGCGCGGGAAGCTCGGCGTACTCCACGGCCACACGGCTGCCGGACGGGAACATCGGCGTCCTGTACGAACGCCAGGGCTACCGGGAAATCGTCTTCGCCGCCATTCCTTCCCGGCAGTTGACGGACCAGCTGGCAGCGCCTCCGCACAGCCGGCCCTCCAGCCTGGAACCGGCCGCCGGGTTCACCTTCGACATGGAACTGCGGTCCATCACACCGGGCCTCCCGGAGGTATGGCGGAACGCCGGCGAGTTCCACGTCATGACGGACGGCGGCGGCGACTGGGGCCCGGCTTCAAAGGAAATCGGGCAGGGCTACTCCGCCGGTCAGGCCCAGGTGCTGGGCACCCGCGAGGCACAGGACCTCAACTACGGCCCCATCATCCCCGGCTACAAGGCAGGCGACATCCTCGCGTTCACGGGCAGGGCACGGAACGACGGCGGCGCGACAGTTACAGGGGTCACGCTCGCCGGGCCGGGGGCAGAGGCTTTCCCGTCCCGCGACCTCCTGCCAGGGGAAGCGGCCCTGTACTTCACGCCGTCGTACACCCTGACGGCGGAGGACGTGGAGCAGGAAGCCGTAGACATCACCTTCACCGTGGAAGGAAGCACCGGGGAGACGGCGTGGCAAATGTCCAGGATCTTCCGGTTCACCACAGCCACAGGGGATGTCAGCGTGGAAGACGTTCCCCCGGTCAGCTCCCCTCGATAAGGTCGCACATCTGCCGCAGGCGGTCGACACGGTCCTGCGCCGTCAGCCCCTCCCGCGGCAGGCCAACCTTAAAGCCGATGAACGGCGCGGCGCCGGCAGCTGCCAGGCACCGCTGGATCTCGGCGCGGTTGAGCAGGGAGCTTGGCGGCGCACCATCCACCTCCACGGGCGGAAGGTGCGCGTCGATCCAGGGGTAGCCGAATTCCGTGGTGTCCGGTGAGCAGCCTGAGAACATGACGCCTGCCAGGACGCCCGCCTCCCGGGCCAGTGCGATGTGTTCGGCGGCAGTGTCCGGGTTGCGGGTTTCGATAACGGACCGGGCCCAGTTGACCACGACGCCTACCTGGCCAGCCGCCTGTTCCCGGAGTGGGCGGATCACATCCACCTCATCAGCAAATGCCAGGAAGCCCTTCTCAGGCGTGCCCCCGGGCCGTGGCGCATCGCAGTGTTCCACCAGCACCCGGGTGGTTGCCCAGTCCCACTCGAGAATTTCGCTCAGCGATGCCCCGAACATGGCCGCATTGGCGCCGGGATAAGGCGCTGAATGCAGTTCCACGGCTTCCACCTGCCGCCCGTCGTCCTTGAGGCTGAGCACGTAGGCATGGAGGCTGGCCACGAATTCGAGGGCTTCCTTCCGGCCGCCGGCGTCCGTGGAGGCCAGCCCGAACGCCGCCGATGCGTTTAGCCGCTGCATGGTGCCCGGTATTGAGGTCACGACGGCGGACCAATCCGCGGGTGCCCCTGCAGGCCAGGGGCTGCCGCCGTGCGGCCCGTACGGAAGTTCCAGTCCCCGTACGGCCGGGACGGTTGCGAGCCCGCGGTAGAACTCCTGTTGCGAAGCGGCGGGCTGGGCCGGATAGGCGCCGACGATGAGGGACATTTTCGAACTCCGTTGCGTGGAAGCGGTTTGTTTGCAGGGCGGTCCGGTGCACGTGAGCCGTCGCACTTGACGGGTGGCTGTGATCGCCCTTACAGTCATTCTACGAGCTAGGACATCCTACATCCGATAAACATCTTTTGAATGGTGAGGCACATGAACAACATCAAGAACCTGCCGCTGGTCAATGACGCCAGCCGCCGGAACTTCCTGAAGCTCGGCGGGGCCATGGGCCTGGCCGCAGCCTTCGCCACCTCCCTGTCCGCCTGCGGCGGCCCTGCCGCGACCACCACGGGCGCCACGGAGAACACCTCACCCGTGAACAAGGACCTCACCATTGAGGCTGGCATCTCCTACGCGCTGTCCACCGGGTTCGACCCCATCTCCTCCTCCGGTGCCACCCCCATGGCGGCCAACCTGCACGTGTTCGAGGGCCTCATCGAACTGCACCCGGCCACCCGCGAGCCGTACAACGCCCTGGCTGCCGCGGACCCCAAGAAGGTCAGCGACACCCAGTACCAGGTCACCATCCGGGACGGCGCCGTCTTCCACGACGGTACGCCGGTCACCGCCGAGGACGTGGTGTTCTCCTTCACCCGCGTGATGGACCCGGCCAACAAGTCGCTGTTCTCGCAGTTCATCCCGTTCATCCAGGAGGTCAAGGCCCTCGACGCCAAGACCGTGGAGTTCACGCTCAAGTACGCGTTCCCCGGCTTCGGCCCGCGCATCTCCGTAGTGAAGGTGGTGCCCAAGGCGCTGACCAACTTCCCGTTCGGTTCCGATCAGCTGAAGTCCTTCGACGCGAAGCCCGTAGGAACCGGCCCCTACAAGCTCATCTCCGCCGTCAAGGACGACAAGATCGTCTTCGAAGCCAACCAGGCCTACAACGGCCCCATGCCGGCACTGGCCAAGGGCATGACCTGGCTGTTGCTCTCCGATGCCGCCGCCCGCGTCACCGCCATGCAGTCAGGCCGCGTCCAGGCCATCGAGGACGTCCCCTACCTGGACATGGAGGGACTGAAGTCTGCAGCCACGGTTGAGTCCGTGCAGTCCTTCGGCCTGCTGTTCATGATGTTCAACTGCAACGCCGCACCCTTCAACAACAAGAAAGTCCGCCAAGCCCTCCACTACGGCCTGGACAAGGACTCCATCATCAAGAAGGCCCTGTTCGGCAACGCCAAGCCGGCCAGCTCCTACTTCCAGGAAGGCCACCCGGACTACGTCAAGGCCAAGAACGTCTATGGCTACGACGCCAAGAAGGCCGAGGACCTCCTCAAGGAAGCCGGCGTCACCAGCCTGGAGTTCGAGCTGCTCACTACGGACACCGCCTGGGTCAAGGACGTGGCACCGCTAATGCTCGAATCCTGGAACAAGATCCCGGGCGTCAAGGTCACCCTCAAGAACCTTCAGTCCGGTGCGCTGTACACGGACCGCGTGGCCAAGGGCGACTACAAGGTGGTTGCCGCACCGGGCGATCCCTCGGTGTTCGGCAACGACGCGGACCTGCTGCTGAGCTGGTTCTATGCCGGTGACACCTGGATGAAGAACCGCGCCTTCTGGGCCGACACCCCGGAACGTGCGCAGCTGGTTGACCTGATGTCCAAGGCCGGCCGCGCCGCCAAGGAAGATGCCAAGAAGCTGACCGGCGAGATCGTGGACCTGGTGTCAGAGGAAGTCCCGCTGTACCCGCTGTTCCACCGCCAGCTCCCCAGCGCCTGGGATTCCAAGAAACTCAGCGGCTTCAAACCCCTTCCCACCACCGGAGTGTCCTTCGTTGGTGTGGGCCGCACCGCCTAGCCCTACCCACCGGAGACTACATTGAGCACCATATTGCGACTGCTGGGCCGACGGCTCGCAGCCCTGCCGCTGATGGTCCTGGGCATCACCCTGCTGGTGTTCCTGGTCCTGCAGGCAGCGCCCGGAGACCAGGCAAGCAGCGCCCTGGGCGAAGGCGCCAGCGAGGAAGCCAAGGAACAGTACCGCCAGGCGAACGGCCTGAACGATCCGCTGCTGCTGCAGTATGTGCGGTTCCTGGGCAAGCTCCTGCAGCTCGACCTGGGCGTCACCACGCCGCCGGCCAAGTCTGTAGCGAGCATGATCGGCTCGGCGTTCCCCCTGACGCTGCAGCTGACCTTCCTGGGCGTCATCATCGCCATCGTGGTCTCCCTGGTCTTCGGCATCATCGGCGCCCTGTACCGGGACAAGTGGCAGGACCAGCTGGTCCGGGTCTTCTCCATCGCCGCGGTGGCAACGCCGTCGTTCTGGCTGGGCATCCTGCTGATCCAGTGGTTCGCCCTGGGTCCGGCAGCGATGTTTCCGTCCGGCGGCATTGCCACCCCGGAGTCCGGGTTTGGCGGCTGGCTCAACTCGATGGCGCTGCCCGCCCTGGCCTTGGGCATCCCGGTCTCAGCGTCCCTCATCCGGGTGGTCCGCACCTCCATGGTGGAGGAACTGGACCGGGACTATGTCCGCACGGCCATCGGCAACGGCGTCCCCTACCGCGAAGTGGTCTCCAAGAACGTGCTCCGCAACGCACTCGTCACTCCGGTGACCGTGCTGGGACTCCGGATCGGCTACCTGCTGGGTGGCGCCGTCGTGATTGAGATGATCTTTGCCCTGCCCGGCATGGGCCAGCTGATCCTCAACGGCATCACCAACCTGGACGTGAACCTGGTCCAGGGCGTGGTGCTCACCATCTCCGTCACTTTCGTCCTGGTGAACATCGCCGTGGACCTGCTCTACCTGCTCATCAACCCCCGAATCAGGACCGTGTGACCCATGCGCAGCAAACTCGCTGAACGTCTGAGCGCCCCCGGCCTCCGCTTCAAGGCGCTGCCCTGGGGCTCCCGGCTGGCCCTCGCCTTCCTGGTGGTGATTGCCTTCGCCGCCGTCTTCGCCCCGGTCCTGGCACCCCACGATCCGCTGGAAACCTTCATGCCGGCCACTCCCCCGGGCGCCGAGCACTTCTTCGGCACCGACCGGCTGGGCCGGGACATCTTCTCCCGCCTCCTGTACGGCTCGCAGTCCTCCCTGATGATCGGCCTCGGCGCGGTGGGCCTGGCAGTGCTGGTGGGTGCCCTCCTGGGTTCGCTGGCCGCCACGTCCAGCAAGGCCGTCAACGAACTGCTCATGCGGATCATGGACATCCTGATGGCCTTCCCCGGCATCGCCCTGGCCGCGGTGCTGCTGGCGGCGTTCGGCAACTCGGTGCCCACCATCATCGTTGCCATCGCCATCATCTACACCCCGCAGCTGGCCCGGGTGGTCCGCGCCAACGTGCTCTCGCAGTACGGCGAGGACTACGTCCGTGCCGAGCGGGTCATCGGCGCCGGCCGGTTCTACATCCTGGCCAAGCACATCGTCCGCAACACCGCCGCCCCCGTGCTGGTGTTCGCCACAGTGATGGTGGCGGACGCCATCATCCTGGAGGCGTCACTGTCCTTCCTGGGCGCCGGCGTCCAGGACCCCGCGCCGTCGTGGGGCAACGTGATCTCCTACGGCCGCAACCTCGTTTTGTCCGGCGGCTGGTGGGCCACCACCTTCGCCGGCCTCACCATCCTCCTCACCGTCCTGGCGCTGAACATCCTCGCTGAGGGACTCACCGACGCCATGGTCAACCCCCGGCTGCGGCGCGCGCCGGCGGTGAAGGACGACGACGGTGCTGCCGCTTCAGTGGCCGGCGCCGCCGTCACCGGCTCCGCGGTGGACACGGAAGTGGCCACCTCGGTTGCCCAGCCGTCGATCGTGGAACAGCACGAGCTCGACGCCGTCCTGCCGGCTTCCGGAACAACCCCCACCGAGGGCCGGCAGGACACCTCAGCGGTACTCACCGATGTCCGCACCGCCGCGGCCAACCCGCACGCCCTGCTGGACCGCGAGCTGGAACTGCTCGCCGCCGTCGAAGCCACCCGCACGGACCGCCTCCCCCAGGTCCCCGCGGACGCCCGCACGGTACTGGAAGTGAAGAACCTGTCCATCCGCTTCCCCGGACGGTTTGGCGAGACGGCCATCGTGGACAACGTCTCCTTCACGGTCCGCGAAGGCGAAACCATGGGCCTGGTGGGCGAATCCGGCTGCGGCAAGTCCATCACGTCGCTGGCCATCATGGGCCTGCTGCCCAAGACCGCCAGGATCACCGGCTCCATCCGCTTCGACGGCAAGGAACTCCTCGACCCTGACACCAGCCACAGCAACGCCAAGGCCTACCAGGGCCTGCGGGGCGAGCAGATAGCCATGGTTTACCAGGACGCCCTCAGCTCGCTGAACCCGTCCATGAAGATCAAGGACCAGATGCTGCAGCTGACCCGGCGCGGGGGCCGCAAGACCCCGGCCGAGCTGCTGGAAATGGTGAAACTGGACCCGGTCCGCACCCTGGCCAGCTACCCGCACGAGCTGTCCGGCGGGCAGCGGCAGCGCGTGCTGATCGCCATGGCGCTGTCCCGCTCGCCCAAGATCGTGGTGGCGGATGAGCCCACCACGGCCCTGGACGTCACCGTGCAGAAACAGGTGGTGGACCTGCTGAATGAACTGCGCGAGCAGCTGGGCTTCGCCATGGTGTTCGTCAGCCACGACCTCGCCCTGGTGGCGTCGCTGGCGCACCGCATCACGGTGATGTACGCCGGCCAGGTGGTGGAATCCGCCCAGGCCTCCGAACTGCTGCAGAACCCGAAGCACGAATACACCCGCGGTCTCCTCGGCGCCGTGCTTTCCATCGAGGCCGACGCTGCCCGCCTGCACCAGATCCCCGGCACGGTCCCCTCCCCCAGCGACTTCGCCCCCGGGGACCGGTTCGCACCGCGGTCCCTCCGCAGCGACGCCGACCCCAACCAGCGGCTGGTCCTCACCGCCGTGGCTTCGGCGCACGGCGGGGATTCGGACCACTTCTGGGCCAGCCACCGCAAGGAGGACGCCAAGTGAGCGCATCCACCGGACAGCCCGTCATCGAGCTCAAGGACGTCAAGGTCCACCACCGCTCCCGCACCGGGGGCCTCTTCCGCCCGAACATCGTCAAGGCCGTCAACGGCGTGGACTTCAGCATCAGCCGCGGCGAAACCGTGGGCATCGTGGGCGAATCCGGCTGCGGCAAGTCCACCCTCGCCTCGGTGCTGGTGGGCCTGCAGGCGCCCACCTCCGGGCAGGTCCTGTTCCACGGCAAACCCGCCATCAAGCGGAACGCCGCCATGCGCAAGGAGTTCGGCCGGTCCGTCTCCGTGGTGTTCCAGGACCCCGCGACCGCCCTGAACCCGCGCATGACCATTCAGGACATCCTCACGGATCCGCTGCAGGTGCACGGCATCGGCAACGCCGCCAGCCGCGCGGCCAAGGTCAAGGAACTCCTCGCGCTGGTCGGCCTGCCCGCCTCCGCGGCTGAAGTGACGCCGTCGCAGGTGTCCGGCGGCCAGCGGCAGCGTGTTGCCATCGCCCGGGCCCTCGCGCTGGACCCGGACATTATCGTGGCGGACGAACCGACGTCGGCCCTGGACGTCTCGGTCCGGGCGCAGGTCCTGAACCTGCTCTCCGACCTCAAGGCCCGGCTAAACCTGGGCATGGTGTTCATCTCCCACGACATCCAGACTGTCCGCTACGTCTCCGACCGCATCTGCGTCATGTACTTCGGCGAGATCGTGGAGGAAGGCCCGGCGGCGCAGGTGTTCGACACCCCCAGTAACGACTACACCAAGAAGCTCTTGGGCGCGGCCCCCAGCCTGCTGCACGCCTGACCCGCTCATCCCCCCTTTTTATCCAACCCAGTTATCGGAGTATTCCTTTGCCTTCCCAGTTCTCCGGCGTCATCCCGCCGGTCGTCACCCCCCGCCACGCAGACGGCAGCATCGACACCGCCTCCCTGCAGAACCTCACCCGCCACCTGCTCGACGGCGGCGTGTCCGGGCTGTTCGTCCTGGGCTCCTCCGCCGAGGTGCCGTACATGACCAACAGTGAGCGAGACCTTGTGGTCAGCACCATCGCCGAGGCCAACGCCGCAGCTGGCGACCGCGCCGTCCCGCTGATCGTCGGCGCCAACGAACAGACCACCAACCGGGTGATCGAGGAGGCCAAGCGCGTGATCGACCTCGGCGCCGACGCCATCGTGGTCACCTCGATGTACTACGCCATCGGTAACGCGGAGGAGACCGAGACCCACTTCCGCAGCATCCACGCCGCCGTCAGCAAGCCGATCTTCGCCTACGACGTGCCCGTCCGCACTCACTTCAAGCTCCCCACAGACCTGCTGGTCCGGCTGGGCCGCGAAGGTGTCATCGCCGGCGTGAAGGACTCCTCCGGGGACGACGTCTCCTTCCGCCAGCTCCTGCTCGCGGCACGGGAGATCGACAACTTCGACATTTTCACCGGCCACGAAGTAGTGGTGGACGGCGCCCTCCTGGGCGGCGCCCAGGGTGTGGTTCCGGGCCTGGGCAACGTGGACCCGCGCGGCTACCGCAACCTGGTGGATGCCGCCGGGGCCGGCGACTGGGCCAAGGCCGCGGCCGAGCAGGACCGCCTGGCCGACCTGTTCGAGATTGTCTACACCCCCAACGGCCGCGTCTCCGGCGGTGCGGCGGGCCTGGGTGCGTTCAAGACCGCGCTGCAGGTCATGGGCGTCATCGAGTCCAACACGATGAGCGCACCCATGCCGGCCCTGAACGAGGACGAAACCAAAGCCATCCGCGGCATCCTCGAACGCAACGGCCTGGTCTAGTTGCTGCGGGTGGTGGCGACATTTTCCGGCTGCTGCGCTCGTTCCTCACGCAGCAACGCAGCCTACGAAAATGCCACCACCACCCGCCTACTTGGCCGTCCGGTGATCGAGCCTGTCGAGATCCCCTGTTAGGAAGAAAATGATGTACGCGATTGGTGTTGACCTTGGGGGCACCAAGACGGCTGCCGGGGTTGTTTCCGGCAACGGGGAGGTGCTGTTTTCGGACACCATCCCCACGCTGAACCGTGAAGGTTCCGCCGCGGTCCTCGACGCCACGGCCGGCCTTATTGCCGGGCTGCGGGACAGGGCGGCCGACGCCGGGATCACCGTTGGGTTGGTCGGCGTCGGGTCCGCCGGGGTCATCGATGCCGCGCGCGGCGTGGTGGTTTCCGCGACGGACGCGATCACCGGCTGGGCCGGGACGGCACTCACCGCAGGCCTGGCCGCACGGCTGGACCTGCCGGCGTCGTCCGTCCTGGCCGTGAACGACGTGCACGCGCACGCCCTCGGCGAAGCGTGGACGGGTGCGGCCGCCGGGACGTCCAGCTCGCTGCTGGTGGCGTTCGGCACCGGTGTTGGCGGGAGCTTCGTCCTGGGCGGCGCCCCTGTGCTGGGGCACCGCTACGCCGGCGGGCATGTGGGGCACTTCGCGTCCCCCTATGCGTACGACGGCGGCAGCCCCCTCCCGTGCGTCTGCGGCGGTGCCGGGCATGTGGAGGCCATCGCGTCCGGTCCGGCAATCCGTGAGTCCTATGTCCGGCGCGGCGGCTCATCCCTTGCTGCGGACACCCGGGCCGTCTTCGGCCTGGCCGAAGCAGCTGACGCTGTCGCCGCCGAGGCGATCAGTACCGCTGCCGCAGCTGCCGGCCAGGCGGTGGGCGGCCTGGCCAACATTCTTGACCCCGAGGTAGTGCTGGTATCCGGCGGCCTGGCCGACGCCGGCGAGCGCTGGTGGCAGCCGATGGAAGCCGCCCTCCGCGCCGAACTGTTGCCCGCCCTGTCCGGCATTCCGGTGCGTCCCGCCGCGCTGGGAAATACGGCGGCCATTGTTGGCGCCGCCCGCCTTGTCCTTGAACCTGCCGGTTTAGGCCCTGCCGGTTTCGCTTCAGCCCTGACGTCCCGAAGGAACTGACCATGCTCCTGCCCCCCGATGCCCTCGAATCCCTGCGCGGGCGCCTTATCGTGTCCTGCCAGGCGTACCCGGGCGAGCCGATGCGCGATCCCCGGACCACCGCACAGGTGGCGGCATCGGCCGTGATTGGCGGGGCGGCGGCGGTCCGCGTGCAGGGCCTGGCGGACGTGCAGCACACCCGCGCGGCCGTGGAGGTTCCGGTGATTGGGCTCTGGAAGGACGGGCACAGCGGTGTCTTCATCACCCCCACGCTCCGGCATGCGCTGGCGGTGGCCAACGCCGGAGCCCACGTGGTGGCCATTGACGGCACACGCCGTGAACGTCCGGACGGTCTTTCCTTGGCCCGGACGGTGGCGGGGATCCATGCGGAATCGCATGCGCTGGTAATGGCCGACTGTGGGTCCTTCGCGGATGCCGCTGGCGCCGTGGAGGCCGGGGCGGACCTGATCGGCACCACCCTGTCCGGCTACAGCGGCGAGCGGCCCAAAACACCGGGCCCCGACCTGGAGCTGCTGGCGGAGATTGCGGCTGCAGAATTTGACGTCCCGCTCATTGCCGAGGGCCGGATCCACACGCCTGCCCAGGCCCGCCAGGCGCTCGACGCCGGGGCTTTCGCCGTGGTGGTGGGCACCGCCATCACGCACCCGGCCACCATTACCGGCTGGTTCTCGGACGCCCTCAAGTGACCACTTCCTGCCTGCTGACCGGCACCCTCCTGACGGACGGCACCGAGCTGGGGGATGCCGCCGTCGCGGTGGTTGACGGGCGGATTGCCTACGCCGGGCCGGGCGCGGGTTTGGACGGTGCGGCCCTGCCCTCGTTGGTTCGCATGGAGCTTCCGCCGGGGAGCATTCTCTTGCCCGGCCTGGTGGACCTGCACTGCCACGGGGCGGCCGGCGGGGACTTTCCCAGCGGAGAACCTGAAGCCGCGCGGACCGCCGTCGAGTTCCTGCACCGCAGCGGCACCACAACGGTATTGGCGAGCCTGGTGACCGCGCCGCCGGAGGACCTGCTGCGGAGCCTCGGTGTTTTGCGGGTACTGGCGGACGAGGGCCTGGTGGAAGGCGTGCACGCCGAGGGCCCGTTCCTGTCCCGGGCCCGGTGCGGCGCCCAGGATCCGCGGTTCCTGCGGGACCCGGACCTTCACTTGCTTGCCGAGCTGTTGGATGCGGCCGGCGGTCACCTGCGGACCATGACCTACGCCCCTGAGCTGCCGGGGGCGGAGGGGCTGGTGCGGGAGCTGGCGTCACACGGAGTCGTTCCGTCGCTGGGCCACACCGACGCAGACACACGCACGACGGCGGACTCGCTCGCCAAGGCGGCGGAGCTGCTGACTGTTTCTGCTCCTGATGGTGCCCGCCCCACCGTGACGCACCTGTTCAACGGCATGCCGCCGCTGCACCACCGCAGCCCCGGTCCGGTGGCCGCGTGCCTTGAACTGGCCACCGCAGGGCGGGTTGCGGTGGAACTGGTAGCCGACGGGGTGCACCTGGCTCCGGCGACGGTGCGGATGGTGTTTGGGCTGGTGGGAGCTGCGAACGTCGCCCTGGTGACCGATTCGATGGCGGCCACGGGTCTGCCCGACGGTGAATACGACCTCGGCCCTGCGGGAGTGGTTGTCCGGGATGGGGAGGCGCGGCTGCGCAGCAACGGCGCCCTGGCCGGCGGCACGGCGACCCTGCTGGACGTGGTGCGGCGGACAGTCGCCTCCGGCGTGGATCCTGCGGACGCTGTCCTGTCCGCCACAGCGGTTCCGGCCGGGATCCTCGGTCTTGGCGAAGAAGTGGGCAGCCTGCGCGCCGGGCTGCGCGCCGACGTCGTGGTGGTGGATCCGGGCTTTCGGCCGGTCACTGTCCTGCGTGGCGGCGAGGTACTGCGGTAGGTAGTCATCTGCGAAGTGTCCTCTCACTTTGTTTCTCCAATTGCTGGACAACCTTGCCGCCGTCTGGTTAGTGTCTTAAGCGTTGCTAACAACGATCTCTGGGGGGAGGAGTTTTCAAGTGCAGTCGCAACACAAGGCTTGGGCGCTTCTCCGCCCGGTTCTTCTCGCAGCAGCCGCCGCCACGTCCTGGCTGGCATTGACTGCCGGTGCAGCATCCGCAGACCAGGGCCCATCACGCGATCCCCTGCTCGGCTCCGTCAGCTCATCCTTGAATTCAGTGACCGGCCACGTCACGGCCGAGGCCAAAAACGTCCTGGAACCGGTGAAGGCCGGGCTCGGTGGCGGCTTGGCGAAAGCGCCCGGTTCCACGGTTGCCTCGTTGGTCCCCACGCCTTCCCTGGCCCCGGTGGTCCAAGACGTCACCACGCTGACTGACAAGGCAGTCCAGAGCCTTCCCGTAGTCAACAAAGTGGTGCCGGCCGGCACCGTTCCGGCGGTCCTCGACCCCGTCGCCAGTACGGTAGACCACGTGGTCGACTCGACGGTGGGCGGCACGGTTGTCCCCGTGACGGAGGCCGTGCTGACGCCACTGGATCCCGTCCTGGCTCCCGTCACCGGGGTCATACCGGTTCCACCCACTGAAGCCGTAGAGCCTCCTGCCATTCCTGTCACCCCGGATCTGGCCGATCCCGCTGGCGCCGTTCCCGTGCCCGCTCTGCTTCCCGCGCCGGAGGTCCCCGCCGCTGAGGGTTCCGCCCCGGTCAGCGACTCCGCCCCTGCGCCGGCGCAGCCGGCCTCCACGGCAGTCAATGCTCCTGCGGCGTCTCCCGCCCATGACTTTTCCCTGACCGCCGCCGGCCAGCCCCACAGCTTGGCTCCCGCAGCCGCGACGGTTGCCGCGGCGTCCGGGGAACTTCCGGTTCCCGCACCGGGGCACATCCCGGGTGAACCGCTGGTTGGTACCCCCGCGTCCACCACGGGCGGAGCCGGCACATCCGGCGGCAACGGCCCGGCAGGTCCTGCCTGGCTCAGCACGTACAACTTCCATGTCCCGGCGGACGGAACAGCCGCCGTCGAGGGCCTGATACTCGCTGCCCCCGCCCCGGTGTCCTTTGACCCCGGTTCTTCACCTGACTAGTTGAGGCCCCTCCCCGCAGCGTTTCGTTGCGGGATACGAGCCAATCCCAGGGCTAGGCAAAATGCCCAACCAACTTTTCAGGAGACACTCCCATGATGCATCGCAACATCCGCAGGTGCCTGCTCGGCACCGCCGTCGCTGGCGGCCTCTTGGCGTTCGGCGGCGTGGCCGCCAACGCAGCAGACAACACCACCTCAGGCACGGACGGGCTGCTGTCCGGCACCCAGGCAGTGGCGCCCATCAACATCCCGGTGAACCTCGGCGCCACATCCCTTGGCCTGCTGGGGGACTCGACGGCGGGCACCGACAATGCACCTACCGGTTCACCCGCTGCAGCCGCGTCTACTGCCCCGGCGTCAACGGCTGGCAACGACGGGATCCTCTCCGGAACCCAGGTCATTGCTCCGGTCACCGTTCCAGTCAATCTCGGCGCCACGTCCGTGGGCCTGCTGGGCGACTCGGCGGCCAGCACTACGAACGCCGCACCGGCCCCGGCACCGGCCGCGTACACAGCACCCGCTGCGTCTACGGGCGGTGACAACGGGATCCTCTCGGGAACCCAGGTCATCGCACCGGTCACGGTTCCCATCACCATCGGGGCCACATCCGTGGGCGCGGTTGGTGACTCGGCAGCGGACACGCAGGGCACCGGAACCGCGCCGGCGCCCGCTCCGTCACCCGCCCCAGCGGCGGCTACCGACGGCACTGACGGCATCGGCTCCGGAACCCAGGTGGTGGCACCCATTACGTCGCCCATCAACCTGGGTGCCACGTCGGTTGGCGCTGTGGGAGATTCAGCGGCCAGCGTCGAAGGCGCCGGAACCAGCAGCACCCCGCCGGCACCCGCAGGCCAGGCCCCCGCAGCCACCGACGGCACAGATGGAATACTGTCCGGCACCCAGGTGATTGCCCCCATCACGGCGCCCATCAATCTCGGTGCCACATCGGCAGGCCTGATCGGTGACTCTGCAGCAAGCGTTGAGGGCTCAGACGCCGACAACGGGAACACCACGTCCCCGGCCGGCCCTGCCAGCACCAGCGGAACGGACGGGGTCCTCTCCGGCACCCAGATTGTTGCACCCGTGACGCTGCCCATCTCCCTCGGTGCGACGTCCGTGGGCCTGGTCGGTGACTCCACCGCCACCGTTGTGAACCCCCCAGTGGTGGCTCCCCCAGTGGTGACCCCTCCGGTAGTGACTCCCCCGGTAGTGAACCCACCCGTGGTCACCCCTCCGGTGGTGACTCCCCCGGTAGTGAACCCGCCTGTGGTCACCCCTCCGGTAGTGACTCCCCCGGTCGTGAACCCGCCGGCAGTCACCACCCCGGCCGTCACCACGCCGGGCACGGTGCAGCCTCCGGCCGCCACTACTAAAAACCAGGCCGCCGCCGTCGTCCCCGTTGCGGCTACCCAGTCAACGGTTCCGACGGCACTCGCCAATACAGGTGCAAACACCGGCCTGTTGCTGGTGGGCCTGGGACTGCTCGTCTTCGGAGGGCTGGTCACCCTGGCTTTGCGCCGGTTCCGGGCGTAGCACCGGTCCCGGACTCGAGGCCGCTGGCCGCTGGCCGCTGGCTAGCTTGACAGGGTGGGCCCGGTTATCCGGGCCCACCCGCTGGCGGCGGCCAAGCCGTCGACGGTCTTGAGCGATAAGGTGGAATTTCGGCGGCAATAGCCGTTGCAGTTCCATGGGGGGGGAATCATGAACCAGCCGACGGCGAGCGGAATCAATTTTCGGGAAGTTGACCAGGATGGGGAATCCGGGGTCTACGCGGCTCCGGCAGAACATGAGTTGGCCGGGCAGAAGACCCGGTGGTTGTTCAATCCATTCATCGCGGTGTTGTGGCTCTTGGCTGCGCTATTGGTCGGGGCCGGAATATCGGCCCTTTCGACAATGATGTTTACCGCGGGGCCCATAAACGGTCCGGGTGCCCTTCCATTCCTCATGATGACGTTCGCTCCCCATACCCTGATTATCGGAGTGGTGCTGATTCTTTGCCTGCTGTTTTGGCACGCGTGGCAATGGCAGAAGCACCGCAGCTGAATTGGACCTGGACCTGTTTAGAACCGGCAAGGAAAAGGATCTGCGCCTGTTCCCCGGTCCAGGGTCCTAATATTTGGACACCAGCGGGGAGTACATCAGGTAGATCGAGAGGTCTTCTCCGGTGGATGAGGCAATGCCGCTGCACGTCTTGCGCAGCGTCCACAGATTCAAAGGCCCGCAACGTTCCGGCACCAAGCCCATAGCTGCCCCGAGTGACTCTGGGGTCTCTGGCGATTCAACGTCTATGACCATTTCCCGCCAGCATCCACCAGATCCGCACTGCGTGGAGACCTGCACCCTCTCACCCGCAGGTGGAATCTGTGGAAAGTCCGAGTCGGATGGAACCGCGCCCTCATCAGTTGCGCTCCAGAGAACTGATCCTGCCCACGCGATCAGGATCAGGACAACGGCGAGAATTGAGAAGGGAACCCAGCGGTAACGGGTCATTGCCGGGCTCCGTCAGGATCCACGTACAGGACGTCATTAGGGACGGCCCACCGGCCAGCGGCCGCAGCCGCGCCCACGGTGGACCTAGGGATGAGACGCCAGGGCTGCCACCCCAGCCCCAGGGCATTGCCGACAAGCCAGAACGCAATGGTGGGCACAGCGAAAAACGCCCCGATGTGAATCGACTGCCGGCCGACCGGACGCAACAGGAAGCTTAGAAACCACCCCAGCGGAGCTGCGAACAACAAGGAGACCCCGTAACCGTAAAAATTTGCCATGCCCAAGATGCCCAGCAGCTGGCTCGCCTCAAGTCCTGTGCGGGCTGCTGGTATACCGAAGTAGGTCCCCACGACCAGCAGCAGCACGCCCACCCACAGTGACGTCGCGATCATCCAGCCCTTGATAAAGCCGTAGGCATCGAGCACCACCCTGGATGCCTGCCTGCCATGCGGATGCACCGCGTCCCCCAACGCCATCCGCCAAGCCTAGCGGTAAACGGCCGCTTTCCTCCTGCCCATCTTTTCCCTTCGAGCCAGCACTATTTCGTTGGCGGCATATGGCAGAAGGGCGGCAAGTGGAATCACCACACCTTGCCAGAATGGAACCAGCGACAACACCAGCGGCATAAATGACGCGACAAAAATCAGCGGGTGCACATATCGATACCATTTCATGATCAATTCCATCGTTGTGTCTTTTAGCTCCAAGAGTGGGGCCGACATGCCGCAATGGCCCGACCACCATTTTGCTTCCCAAAGATAGAGTTGCTGAGTGCTTGAGATCCGACCGAACTGCGAATGTTGCGACGTAGACATAGCTCCGTCTGCGGCGGCTTATATTTGCACCTTTGAGTGCACCTGGTGTCCGGACTGCGTTGAACGATTCCCGAATCGTGCTTGTCCAAACTGCGGAGGAGATCTTCAGCGACGCCCCGTCCGCCCGGCTGCTGCCCTCATCAATAATCCGGCCAGCGCCGAGAGGGTTGTATCGCCCAGTTGCCTCGAAAAGATCACCTGATCCTAGGGCTTTCGATACGGATGAGAAAGCTGGGCTAAGCCAGAAAACCTACGAGTCGGATTCACTCGAAGTGTGCCGGCTGGTGCCAAAGTCCGTGGACCAGGACCACCTCGGCCCGCCTCACCTTCAAAACCTGGGGCCGCTCTCTCCTAATATCCGGCGGCACGGGTAAGCGGTTGTGTGGGCCGTTCCGCTTCTACCAGGGGCTGGATCAGCAGGTTCCGGTGCAGCGTCACCCAGCCATCACGCTCCAGCGGGGTGTGGTCGAACTGATCGGGTACGAAGAGAACAGCCCTGTCATCCGGATCCGCCACATCCACCAGGAAGTCCCGGCCGTCGCCGATCTCAGTACATGCTTCCCAGTAACCGAATTCGTCGTCCCACGGGTACGTACCCACCAGGCATGCCACCCCGGGGACGAAACCTGGTGCGGCGTAATAGGACATCGACTCGTATGTGGCCAGGAACTTGGATTCCCGGATCCGCGCGTCCCCGCTATCGTCCTGGATAGCCGGGACGGCATCCTGCTTCGTCAACTGCCGCTCCAGGACCTCCACCGTACCGGGGACCACCATGAAGAACCGCGTGTAGGCGAGCCCCAGGACAGCACACGTCCCAAGGCCAGCTACAACCGCCAGGACAACCATGAGTTTCCAGAACGCCGTCAGCGGCGCCGCCCTACCTTGACTCCCAGGGACCTCAGCCCAAGGCGGAGTCGTTTGGGCCATCCAGCCGGCAGGCCGGCCCGTTGGGCCCCCGTACGGATCATCGAATTGGTTCAAAGCGCTGCCCCCTCAGGCTGGTGATCTTCCTGCACGTTACACTGCCGCAGGGCAACGCCCGCTGCGCCACCCTTCCACCTACATGATGCGCAGCGCGGCGCGGGTGCCGGTCCAAAGGTGCAGGGAACTGAGATTTGCCGCGAGCAAGCAGTTCCCCGGCGCCAAGTGCCGTAGTTCGGTGTGGTTGAACGAGACCGGCAAGGTGATCCGCGCGCCAGGCATTAGCGTGGGCAACTGGTCAGTGAGCCCGTGGGCATACCACCCGGTTCCGAGCTGTTCGCCTTGCAGGTCAAGAACCATTCCCTGCACGTGGCGCCGGTCTTCCTCAGTGGGCTCCCACACCTTGTCACCGACGTTCAGCAACTCGACGGCCGCATCAGGCGTGGACCCCCGTTCTACAGAAAACGCGTCCCGCGCCCACTGTAAGTGCAGTCCCTGCCTCCGCATTTCACGCACCGGGACGGGAACATGGCTGGCCGGTCCTCCGAGCCACCAGCCCTCACGGCCGCCTGCGAGCTGGATCAGTACCCAGCGTTCAGCGATACTGGCGGACGGGGCGGCCAGGATCAGGACTTTTTCCGCCCAAGGTTCTTCGGCGGTGTGCACCACCCTCCATCCCGACATCGGGAAGTCCTCGGGTGCGCACCTGGGCATGATGTCCCTGTCCGCTAAGCGCCCCGCCAGGATGCCCTCCCAAGAGGCGCCCGGCTTTGCAAGCGCACCCTTCCAGACGTCCCAGCTGCCCAACTGGACCAGCTGGCCGGTATCGCTGTTATTCCCCATGTTCCATATCCTGACTCGAATCTCGCGAGAACCAGAGGGACAGCACCAGGGCCGCACCCCACACGAAGAACAACGGGTCCCACAACCATGCGTGGCCGATCATCGCGGCCCGGTCGTAGCCGCCATCAGGCCTGATCAAGCCCGCAAGGACGGCGCTGCTTACTGCGGCATTCACACCGCCGTAAACGACGAGAAACGACCCTCCACACCAGGCCACCCGACGCCATAGCCCGGGCCAGGGCACGCGCCCGTAGGCGGCACCCACGGGAATTGCGGCTGCGAGCAACTTCACCACGGCAATTCCAGCCAACGCGAGCCCCGCCTCAAGTGGCGCGTCCGCCGACAAGTCCACCGCCCAGGTGCCAACCGTTGCCAGAAGCCATTGACCGCCAGCGGCCCAGTACGCACTGAATGCTGCATGCACCGTGCCGGCAACACCAGCCGCCCACACCAAGGTCCGGCTGACGGCCAGCCTGCGGCCGGAGGTCATGCGGTTTCCTGCCCGCAGGTACGAACGGGCCGGCCCCTCACGGCACCTTCATCGGTGCCACTGTGGCCGCGGTCACTGCCGTCCCCTGAAGAGGTTGTCACTGATCTTCGTCCAGCCAATGGCCTGCAGCTCGTTGGTGTCGTACTGGTCGGGGACAAGCGTCAGTTCACGTCCTGCCTGGTCGCTCAGCGTGACAATGGGATCGTGGCCGGATCGCATTCCGGCACATCCGGCGGCAGGCGGCGAGGCCGTGTCACCCGGTTCGATCAGCAGGCAGATGATCTCTTCGCCGTTCGCGTCGCGCGTGGCAACAAAGATTTTGGATCCTGCCCGCGTCCCGAGGTACCGGGCAGACTCCGTGTTGATGCCGCCGTACAGCGAAAAGTTGGCCGTGACAACGTCGTCGGAAGAGGCCGCCCGTTCAAGGACTTTCAGGGTGGGCGTGACCTCCCACCGCCCATACTGGAACACGGCAAGGCCAGCCCCAATAACGGCGAGGATGGCCGTAACCCGGCGGGCGTTCCGGTGCTTGTGGATGACAAAGGCAATAAGCACGGCCACCGCCAGGAAGATGGCGATGATCAGGTAGTCAATGATGTTCAACGCGCTGCCCCCTCAGGCTGATTGATCTCCCTGCACGCTACACGTGCCGGCGCCGGCCAGCTTCATCGCCAGATGCCATCCTGTAGGGTCCAAAGACAACATCCGTCCGCGATTGGGGAAATTATGCGGGAACTTGTCTACTACGTCGCAGCATCGGTTGACGGCTACATCGCCGCACCCGACGGCTCATTCGATGTCTTCCCAGTCGAGGGCGACCACATGCAGGTGCTCTTCACCGAGTTCGCCGACGCCCTGCCCACCCACGTCCTGGGAGGGCTGGGCATTGAGGCGCCAAAGAACCGTTTCGACACCGTCATCCAGGGCTGGAACAGCTACAACGTGGGCCTCGCCCTGGGCATCGACAGCCCCTACGCCCACCTGAACGAGTACGTCGCCACGCGCACCAGGACCAGTTCCAACCCGGCAGTCACGTTCACCGACGACGCCCTGGCCACCGTCCGAAGCCTCAAAGGGGAGGAAGGCCTGGACATCTACCTCTGCGGCGGCGGCACGCTGGCCGGGGCGCTGCTCCCCGAGATCGACAGGATCATCCTCAAACGCAACCCCGTTGTCCTCGGGGCCGGCATCCCGCTGTTCGGAAACACTGCCTTTGCACCGTCAGGTTTCCAGCCCGTCAAGTCGCGGACTTTCGAGTCAGGAGTGGTGATCGAGGAGTACGAACGCACCCCGCCGGGTGCCGCTGACGCGTCCTGAGTCAGACGCCGACGGCGGCACCGGCCACCCGCACGGTGACCTCGCCGGTTCCGGGGGCCAGCCTGGCCGCGGCGGCTTCGTCCGCCACAACGGTGACATGCGCATGGCGCTGCAGGATTGACGCCGGGCAGTCGGCGGACACGGGCCCCTGCAGGGCTGCCGCAAGGATCTCTGCCTTGTCCGCCCCGCTGACTACCAGGAGCAGCTGCCGGGCTTCCATGATGGTGCCCAGCCCCTGGGTGATGCACTGGGCGGGGACATCGTCCGGCGATGCAAAATACCGGGCGTTGGCCTGCCGGGTGCGTTTGGTGAGCACTTCCACCCGAGTCCGCGAATCGAGGGCCGAACCCGGCTCGTTGAAGGCAATGTGCCCGTTGTGGCCGATGCCCAGGATCTGCACATCAATGCCGCCGGCACGGGCTATGGCCGCGTCGTAATCTGCCGCAGCCTGTCGCGGATCCGGGGCTCCGCCGTCGGGCACCGCAACCTTTGCCGGGTCCAGGCCCAGCCGCACGGTCACCTCACGGCGGATGACTTCGGCGTAGCTTTCGGGATGCCCGGCGGGCAGGCCAACATACTCGTCAAGGGCAAACCCTCGGACGGCGCCCATCTCCACGGAGTGTTCTGCGAGCGCCCTGTAGATGGGCAGCGGCGAGCCTCCCGTCGCAAGCCCCAGGACGGCGTCGGGGTTGCTGCGGACCACGGCGGCCAGGATGCCGGCGGCGACGGAACCGGTGGCGGAGGCTGTTGGCACTACGAAAATTTCCACGGCAAAGTCACTCTCTACGCGAATCGAGAACAAAAAATGGCACCGGCCAGGGCATGGCCGGGCAGCGCCCGTAACAGGGACGCATGGAAAAGCCGGGAGTGCAGCTAGGCTGCGGCGACGTCCTTGAGCTTGAGGCGGATGCCATCGAAGTGCCGCTGCAGCCGCTCGGAGGCCAATGCCTTGTCACGGGCCTCCACGGCTTCATAGATCTCCCAGTGGATCCGGGCCTGTTCTTCCAGGTTGACCGGCCCGGAGCCCAGGGCTTCGTGGATCTGCCGGTAAACCTGCCAGAACACATCCATGAGGTTGATCAGCAGCTCATTGTTCAGGGGCGCGTAGAGCCGGCGGTGGAACTCGGCGTCGTGCTCCACCAGGGACTCCCCCTTGGCGGCGGCGTCCTCCATGGCCTGCATGGCGGCCCGCAGGTCGGCGAGGTGTTCGTCCGTCAGGAGGTCGATGGCGGACCCCACCAGGCCGGACTCGAGCGCCTGCCGCACGTCGATGAGCTCCATGGCTTCTTCGCCCTTGTGGCGCAGCGAGAGCCTGCCACGGAACGTCAGCCCGGAGACCAGCGCACTGAAGTTATTGGGGGCCACGAACATGCCGAAGCCGTGGCGGATTTCGATGACGCCGAGGGCCTGCAGGACCTTCAGGGATTCCCGGACGGTGTTGCGGCCAACTCCCAGTTCGGCAGAGAGTTCGCTCTCGGTGGGCAGCGCATCGCCCACGTCCAGGCCGCGTTCGAGGATGAGTTCCATGATGCGGGTCTGCAGCGCTTGGGAGCGGATCTGGGCGCTGAACCTGGCTGACGATACCGCCGCGGGTGTTGCTGTCACGTCATCTCCTTCGGCCACACTCCGTGGCGGCCTTCATCTCGAATCAGTGTACAGGACATGGGACGTCCTTTGTCTTGCTTTGTCACCTTTTCTTTCGGGAACGCTATCCGCCTACGTGGTGGATGGTAAAGGCGGTCAGGAAACCCACGGCGGCCGTAAGCCCCGTCAGGTTGTGGTGTTCCTCGAAGGCCTCCGGAATCATGGTGTCGGCCAGCATGGCCAGGATCCCGCCGGCGGCCACGGACGTAATGAACGCCACCAGCTCCTCCGGTGCGTTTTCCAGCAGCGTGTATCCCATGAGCGCGGCCAGGCCGCTGAGGACCGCAATCCCGCCCCATAGCCCGAAGACGTACCCCGCGCTCCTGCCGGCTTTCTTCATGCCGGCTGTTCCGGACAGCCCTTCGGGAACGTTGGAGATGAAGACGGCAGCCATCATGGCCGGGCTGACCGCGCCGCCGGCAAGCATGGTCACACCCAGGACCACGGACTCGGGCACGCCGTCCAGCAGAGCCCCGACGGCAATGGCCGTTCCGCTGCCCGGATTGTCCTTTTCGGAGGGCTGCTGGCCGCCGGACCTTTTCCGGTGCTTGGCGCCCGCCCGGGCAAGCAGCATGTTGGCCCCCACGTACACCACGGCGCCGGCCAGGAAGCCAGCCACAGTGGGCCAGAGCCCGCCGCCCTGGACGGCCTCGTCCACCAGCTCGAACGCGAGGGCGGAGATCAGCACTCCCGCACCGAAGGACATGATGGAGGACACCAGCTTGGACGGCAGCGACCACCGCCAGGACAGTGCTGCGCCCAGGACCAGGGCGGCACCGGCGATGGTCCCCCACATCAGGGCCTGCAGCCATTCGGGCATGTTTCCTACTTTCCGGCTCCCCCAGCGGGAGCCATGTCCCACAAGGCGTACCCCCGGGGACGGGTCCTAAGCAACAGCTCCTACACAAACATGCGCGCCGAAGGCACGTCCCGCACGCAGAATTGATGGGATCTTGACCCAAACCTTACTGACCCCTGCAGTTGCGGGTCCACGCTGGACGAAGAAGGGCAAACCAGCTTGGGGAGCAGGAAGTCATGGGAAACGAAACAGCATATGACAAGGACGTCATCGCGGTGGGAGGGGTCCTCACGGACCAGCACCCGCTCGACTTCCACACCCTGGGGCTGGCCGGCTGCATTGACCGGCTGACCGGGCCCCTCCGCCAACGTGGGACCGCGGTCCGCTGGGATACTCCGCACTGGGGCATCGAGATCCCGGCGGACTGCGCGTCCCTGCTCTACCAGTCGGCACGCGAAGTGATCAGCAACGCCTACAAGTACTCGGACGCCTCCGAACTCAGCGTGCAGCTTGCCGTGGTGGACCACAGGATCCGGATGAAAGTGGCCGACGACGGCACGGGCTTTGATTGCAGCCGCGCCAACCGTGGGCGGCACCACGGCTACGGCCTCCGTCTCATGGCGGTTGCGGTGGAAGAAGCGGGCGGCTCCGTGGACATCGATTCCCGCCCCGGCCACGGCACCTCGGTGACGGTCACCCTGCCGCTGGACTGAGCCCGGCAGCACCAGCCCGGCCCCGCGCAGGGGCCGTAGAAGACTCGAATGCCCGCCGTCGCTGGGACGGCGGGCATTCGTATGTCCACAGAAGCGTCCCAACGAGCCCTTCGGCAGCAGCCGTGGAAGTACCAGGGAACTAGCGGGACAGCTTGTCCGCGTCCGGCTCCAGGTCGCCGATGTGGCCGGGGGCGTTGGCGGCCAGCACCCGGGCAACAAAGGCGCTGTATTCCTCAATGTAGTGGCGCAGGAACTTGGCGGTGCCCTCATCCCTGAGCTCGCCGTCGTCGTCAAAGGCATCCGGTTTGTACTGGATGTAGGCCTCCGGAGCGTTCAGCTGCGGCGCATCCAGGAAACTGAGCACGCTGCGCATGGAGGACTGCATCACGGCCGTGCCAATGCTGCCCGGCGAGGTGCCGATGATGCCGGTGGGCTTGCGGGCAAAGGAATTGCTTCCCCAGGGGCGCGACCCCCAGTCGATGGCATTCTTCAGCGCGCCCGGAATGGACCGGTTGTATTCGGGCGAGACAAAGAGGATGCCGTCGGACGATTCGATGGCTTCTTTCAGGGCGCGGCCCTCGGCGGGGAAGTCGGCGTCGTAGTCATAGCTGTAGAGCGGGAGGTCCCGGATGGGGATCTCCGAGAATTTCAGGTCTTCAGGGGCCAGCTTGATCAGTGCGTTGGCGAGGACCCTGTTAATGGAGCCGGTTGCCAGGCTCCCTACGAAGTAGCCGATCTTGAACGGTGCCATGAGTGTTCCTTCCGGTGTCCGGCCCGGGCCGGCCACGTGCTGCCTGGATTGCCTTTCCTGGAAAAACTGCCGTCCCTGGACAGGACCAGCGGCGGCGGTGGTGCTCAGTGCACCCCCAGTCCAGCACAGAAGGCCGGCCCCGGCCAGAGGTTCGACGTTCCCGACGGACCACACCCCAGGCCCTGATCCGAGGCCGAAAGTCCCGCGAATTTTCGGCCACCCCTTGCCACCCCGCAGCCCGCGCAGTAGGTTTGAAACCATTCAAGAAAGCGCTTTCCCTTGCGTGGGCAGGGATGAAGCTGCGCGCCAAAAACCAGCGGAAACGGACATCATGACGGACAGTACCCTCATCAGGTGGATCGACGGCGAAGCACCGGCAGGGACCAGCGACGGAACCACCTGGGGGATGCCTTTCCCCCGCGGCACCGTCCACGGGCCGGACGCATTGACGGTGACGGATGCCGCCGGCGCCCGCGTTCCCAGCCAGGCATGGCCCCTGGCCACCTGGCCTGACGGCTCGCTGAAATGGGCCGGGATCGCGCTTCCGGCAACGGACTCGCCGTCGGCCAGCTACCGGGTGAGGTACGACGGCGGCGCCGCACCTTCAGTAGGCGAGGCACCGCCGTCGGGCGCCTCTAAAGCACTGGATACTCAGAAAGCCTTGGGCGGCGAGCGTGTCACTGTCACCGAAAGCGCCGGCGCCCTCACCGTGGACACCGGAGCACTGCAGATGGTGATCAGCCGCAGCGGCTCCACGCTCTTCACCAGCCTCACCCGCGGTGGCCGGACCGTGGCACGCGACGCGCGCCTGGTGAGCCTCCTGCAGGACGGCATCCCGGAAGAGGCGGGCACCGCCAGCCGCCGGCAGTTCACCGGCGAGGTCACCGCCGTCGAGCTTGAACAGGACGGGCCGGTCCGCGCCGTGGTCCGGCTGGAAGGCCGCCACCGCCAGGACCACACCGGCAGCGAGGGACGCAGCTGGCTGCCGTTCGTGGTCCGCTTCTACTTCTACGCCAACGCCAGCAGCGTGCGGATGGTGCATTCCTTCATCTGGGACGGCGACGCGGACCGCGACTTCCTGGCCGGCCTGGGCGTCCGCTTCACCGTGCCACTGGAATCCGAGGTGCACAACCGGCACATCCGGATCGCCGGGGCCGACGGCGGATTCCTCACCGAGGCGGTCCGCGGACTCACCGGGCTGCGCCGGGATCCGGGTGCGGACGTGCGCGCCGCCCAGATCGGCGGACGTGCCACCCCCGCACCGGACACCTGGAACCCCGAAGTCTCCGAACGCCTCCACCTGATCCCGTCCTGGGGCGATTACACGCTGACCCAGCTCAGCGCGGACGGCTTCGAACTGCGCAAACGGACAGCACCCGGCCACGGCTGGGTGGGCATCTCCGGCGGGACCCGGTCGGCCGGCTTCTGCTCCCTGAGCGATACGCGCGGCGGGCTGGGGATCGGCGTTAAGGACTTTTGGCAGTCCCACCCCGGGCAGCTGGACATCCGCGGCGCCGCCGGAAACGAGGCCGCCGTGACAGCCTGGCTCTACTCCCCCGAGGCCCAACCCATGGACCTGCGGTTCTACCACGACGGCCTGGGCCAGGACACGTTCGAGGAACAGCTTGAAGGCCTGGAAATCACCTACGAGGACTACGAACCTGGCTTCGGAAACCCCACCGGAATTGCCCGCACACATGAGTTAACTCTGTTCGCCTACGACGCCACTCCGTCCACCGAAAGCCTCGCCGCCCACGCCGCTGCGGCTTCCTCGCCTGCCCTGCTCCAGGCCACTCCGGAGTACCTGCACTCGGTGGGCGTGTTCGGCGACTGGGATCCGGTGGACCGGGCCACCCCCGCGCGGGCACGGCTCGAGGACCACCTCGACTTCCTGTTCGATTTCTACGCAGGCCAGGTTGAACAGCGGCGCTGGTATGGGTTCTGGAACTTCGGCGACGTGATGCACACCTACGACTTTGACCGGCACGTGTGGCGGTACGACGTGGGCGGCTACGCCTGGGACAACTCGGAGCTCTCCCCCGACCTCTGGCTCTGGTACTCCTACCTGCGCTCCGGCCGGGCCGACATCTTCCGCTTCGCCGAAGCCATGACGCGGCACACCGGCGAGGTGGACGTCTACCATCTGGGCCCGTGGAAGGGCCTGGGTTCCCGGCACAACGTGCAGCATTGGGGCTGCAGCGCCAAGCAATTGCGCATCAGCACGCCCGCCTACCGACGTTTCTACTACTACCTCACGGCGGACGAGCGCACCGGCGACCTTCTGACCGAGCTGGTGGACAGTGACCAGAACTTCCTGGGCCTGGACCCTGTCCGCAAGGTCCGCCCGGATGCGGACACCTACCGACCCAACCGCGGTGCCCTGGGCGTGGGGCTGGGCACGGACTGGGGCTCGCTCGCCGCCACCTGGCTCACCGATTGGGAGCGCACCGGCAACCCGCGTTCCCGCGACAGGCTGCTGGGGACCATGGCGGATATTGGCGCCCTGAAATACGGTTTCCTCACCGGCGAAGCCCTGTATGACCTGGGCAAGGGCCGCTTCGATACGGGCCGGGAGATGATTTCGGTTTCCCATTTGTCCGCCGTGTTTGGCTTGGTGGAGATCTGCAGCGAGCTGGTGGACCTGGTGGATGATCCGGAGTTCGAGCGCGCCTGGCTGCAGTACTGCCGGCTGTTCCTGGGCACCAAGGAAGAACAGGTGGCCGAGGTGGGTGAACCATTGGCCGGCATCTACCTCACCCAGGCGCATAGCCGTTTGAGCGCTTACGCGGCGGCGCGTTTGCAGGATCGTGACCTGGCAGCCCGTGCGTGGGAGAGCTTCAGCGAAGGCGGCGAGCACCTGAACCACGAATCTGCGTTCACCCTGCGGACCATCGAGCCGCCCCATGTGCTGCTCCCCGTGGACGAAGCACCCACGGTTTCAACCAACGACACCGCACAGTTCGGCCTGGCCGTCATCCAAAATCTGGCGCTGATCGGCCGCCACCTGCGCTGATTCCCGCACAGTTGAAATAACACGCGACGGCGGCAGCCGGACCTTTCATCCAAGGCCGCGCGCCGCCGTCGTCCGCCTCCCCCACGCTGCCCTCTAAGGCACTCAACATAACGCCCACGTAACGGCCTTTTCGCGTCGCCAGATGTTACCCAGTCGACGCCCGGAGCGTGTTTACACCGCCTTTCGGGGCGCCATAGGGTGCTTCACCTAAACAAGGTTCACGAGGATCTTGGGAAGGGAAACAAGCACCATGAAAAGCAAATTTGCCGCCGTGGTCCTGGCTGCCGCGAGCCTGGCTGCGGCCCTGCTGGTGGGCAGCCCCATGGCGGCCAACGCGGCGGACAAACCGCTGATCGGCCTTACCTTTGACGACGGCCCGTCGGCCCAGCGCACGGCCTTCGTCCTCGACGTCCTCAAGCAGAAGGGGGTCAAGGCCACCTTCTTCCTCCAGGGCAACCACGCACAGCAGTACCCTGACCTCGTCCGCAGGATCAAGGCCGAGGGGCACGTGATCGGCAACCACTCGTGGGATCACGCCAACTTCCCGGAACTGAGCCAGACCAGGCAGCGGCAGGAGGTTGACCGCACCAACTCCGCCATCACTGCCATCACCGGCGCAACGCCCAAGCTGATGCGCTTCCCGTTCGGCAACAGCACGTCCTACTCGCTGAATTACATCAGGAGCATCGGCATGAGCGGCGGCATCCAGTGGCGCTGGCATGTGGGCCAGCCCGGCGACTACGAATGCCCCGGTGCGGCCGGCGTGCAGAAGTACGTCCTGGATGAAGCGGCACCCGGTGCGATCATCCTGCTTCACGACGGCAACGACGTCCTGTCCTGCCCCGCGTCGCAGTGGACCTACCTTGCCCGGACCATCGACGCTCTGCGGGCACGGGGTTACGACTTTGGCGTGGTGGCACCCTCCGCGACAGCCAACCCGCTGAACGAGGGCTCGTACGGGGTGGTGGTGGCACCCTGACCGAAGCCGCCGCATGACCCTGTCCCCGTCGTGTGCTTCCACTGGCACTCCGCCGCCCAAAATCAGGGGGTGGAAACCCGCTTCTCCGGAAGGTAACTTGGTAAGCATGCTGATGATTTCTACCGAGCCATCAGCTTCCGGTAGCAGAGCGAAGGAGACGTTATGAGCACGAAGGTGGAAAAGCGCATTCTGGTGAACGTTCCGGTGAGCACGGCCTACAACCAGTGGACCCAGTTCGAGGAATTCCCGCACTTCATGGGCGGCGTCAAGAGCGTCACCCAACTCAGTGACGACCGGCTGGAGTGGGTGGCTGAAATCGGAGGCATCCGCCGGCAGTGGGAGGCCAGGATCCTGGAGCAGGTACCGGACCGGAAGGTTTCCTGGGCCGCCACGGAAGGCGCAACCAATGCTGGAGCCGTCGAATTCGAGGATGTGGGCGGCGGCCAGACCTCCCTCCGACTGACGCTCGAGTACGAGCCCGAAGGGGTGGTGGAGAAGATCGGCGACAAGCTCCACGTCGTGGACCGCCAGGCCGAGTCCGACCTGCAGAAATTCAAGGAATTCATCGAGGACGAACGCTATGCGAGCGGAGCCTGGCGCGGCAGCGTGAACCCCGGCGCATCACAGGGTACTCCCGGTGTTGAGCACGCCGGCGCCTCCCGCGGTGACTCAGGCAAGGCAGGCGTCTCGGGCAAGGTGGCGGCCGGCGTCGGCGTAGCCGCAGTGGCCGGCGCTGCAGCGGCCATGGCTGCCAGCGGCAACAAGGACACCACCGTCGGCGCCGACGAAACGGTCACCCCAGTGGCTACCGGCGAGCCCGTCACCGTCACGCCGATCCCCACCGACACGACCATAAACGCCACGGGCAGCGGGGTAGGCGTTGCCGACAGCGGGACAGATGTCACGGGCACGACGGCGGCAGCCGGCTTGAGCGGCCCTGCCGCCGAGCGTCCGGTCTCGGAAGGTTCAGTTGCCGACGGTTCGGTTGCGGATTTGGGCGATGACAGGATTGGCCACCCGTTCGACCAGACCAACGGCCTGGTGGACACCACGGGCGAATCCGACGAAACGCGCGAAGGCGAAGAATTCAGCGCCGGCGAACGCCGCGAAGATGAGCGCCGCCCGGACGGGGGCCTGCCCCCGGTGAGCGGCAACCTCGGCCAGCACTGACGGACCGACGCGTCCGGCAGTTGGCCCGCCCAGGCGAGTGCCGTCGTCGTACGTTTTTAGTTCGAAGCAAAGCACCGCCCGCCTCTTCCCGAGGCGGGCGGTGCTTTACTGTCCAGCGGTGTTTGCTACTTCGCCTTGCCGGCGTAGAAGACGGACGGCGCAGCCGGCGTCTCCATACCCTCGCCAATGAAGAAGCTCGGGTG
This sequence comes from Pseudarthrobacter chlorophenolicus, assembly GCF_000962805.1. Lineage (GTDB taxonomy): Bacteria > Actinomycetota > Actinomycetes > Actinomycetales > Micrococcaceae > Arthrobacter > Arthrobacter chlorophenolicus_A. The sequence continues at coordinate 156,656 of NZ_JZTW01000008.1, forward strand.
CGGCGGCTGGTTGTAGCCCACGGTCTCGCGTGCCACGCCGGTCCGGTACATCGGATCGTGCATCAGCGTGCGGAGCCGGACCTCGGTGGGCGAGGTGCTGGTGTAGATCCGCAGCTCGGTGCTGTCGGTGGACGGGAAGACCAGTTCCTCGCGCCAGTCGCCCAGCAGGTCGGCCTGGAGCGACGGGTTACCCTTGGTGTGGTTGTTGGTGCGGGCGCCGGTGGCCGTCAGCAGCCGGTCGCTGGTTTCGGTCTCCCAGTTCCACTTGGAGATGGTGGGTACGCCCATGCCCGCTTCGGTGTCGAACTCATGGTCCACGATTTCACGCAGCAGGTCGCCGTCCCACCAGGCCATGAAGTTCGCGGCCGGGATCTTGTCCGAGATCCGCTCGCCCTTGGCGGACATCAGGTAGCCGACGGACGAGTTCCAGGCGGCATCCCCGCCCACGGCCCAGCTTTCCGAGCCGGGGAAGCGCGGATCGATATCTCCGGTGGCGCCGCGTCCTGTGTCTTTGATGGCCGGAATGCTCCACAGGACCTCCCCGGTGGCGGCATCCCGGAAGGTGGCGCCGCGATTGCCGCTCTGGCTCATGCTCTCGTGCACCGCGAACGTTTCCAGGCCGGGCCGCGACGGGTCCAGGTCGCCGGTGTGAATGGCGTCGCCGTGGCCCAGCTTGGTGTTGTAGAGGGGCTTGCCGTCGTCGTCGATGGTCATGGAGCCGAAGACGAACTCATCCTTGCCATCCTGGTCCACATCCGCCACCGAAAGGTTGTGGTTGCCCTGGCCCTTGTATTCGGCACCGGCGATGTCCGAGTCGAAGGTCCAGCGCTTCACCAGCTTGCCGTCCACCAGGTCATAGGTGACCAGGACGGTGCGGGTGTAGTAGCCGCGGCTGAACATCATGGACGGCTTTTCGCCGTCGAGGTAGGCCACGCCGGCCAGGAACCGGTCCACGCGGTTCCCGTAGTTGTCTCCCCAGGCAGCGACGCTGCCCCGGGGCGGGTCGTAGGGAACGGTGTCCATGATGGTGCCCGTGGCCCCGTTGAAGACAGTGAGGAATTCGGGGCCGGACAGGACGTAGCCAGCGCTGTTGCGGTAGTCCGCCGCGGCGTCGCCGATGACGGTGCCGGCTGCGTCCGTGGTGCCGTCTGCTGTCTTGAACGACACCTCGGCTTTGCCGTCGCCGTCGAAGTCATAGGCCAGCATCTGGGTGTAGTGCGCGCCGGCACGGATGTTCCTGCCCAGGTCGATGCGCCAGAGCCTGGTGCCGTCCATCTTGTAGGCATCGACGTAGACGTTGCCCGTGAAGCCGGACTTGGAGTTGTCCTGGGCGTTGGACGGATTCCAAAGCTGGATGATCTCGTAGGCGCCGTCGCCGTCCAGGTCCGCCACCGTGGAGTCGTTGGCGCTGTAGGTGTAAGGCTTCCCGTCCTTGCTGACGCCGTCCGCCGGCTTGTCCAGTTTGATGGCCAGGTAGTTCTGCGCCAGCGGGGTGAACTCGGCGCTGAGCTTGACCTGGCCATTGCCGTTGCCTACTGTCTTGATGACGTACTTGGACTGCGCCGTCCCGTCGGGGTCAACGAAAGTAGTGGTGTCCCGGATGGGCTCCTTTGTGATCTGCTTGCCGTCACGCAGCACCTGGAAGCCCACGCTGTCCTTGTCCAGCCCGAGCATGCGCCAGCCCAGGGTGACGCCCTGGTCTGTCAGCACGGCCACGGGTGCCCGGTCCAGGTTTTCCACCTGGCGCTTGAGGGCCGTCTTTGCGGCCTGGCCCGGTGCTGTGGACTGGCCTTGTGCTGCAGACTGTCCCGATGCCGTGGCCTGGTCTGCCTGGGCCAGCGGAACTCCGGCAAAGGCCAGTGCTGCGGCGGTGAGGGACGCCGCAGCTGCTGCGAGGGGTGCTGCTTTCCGGGCCCTGCCGGCCCGGGATATGGGGGAACACTGCGAGTGGTAAACCAAAAGAACATCTCCTTTGATGCGGCGGCAGCTGAGTCTGCCGCTCAACAGTTTGGAACGTTTCAACCATGCGGAAGCGCACCGTTTCGTGAAGGTGGGCCGGGAGTTCGCGTTGGATGGTAAACGCTTTCTGCCCTTCTGGTTTATCAATGGATGACAAAGCTGGTCAAGGGTTTGACCGTTAATGATTGGGAGAAATTGTTCCGTTACGTTCCTTCTCCCCTGCGACGCGCGCTCACTTGCCGGGCTCAAAGGCCGAACGTTCTCTCATCTTTGGCTGCTTACGCCGAAACGCCCGCTCACCCCTGCTCCGAGTGGAAAGAGGTGAGCGGGCGTCTTCCCACAATCTGCCAGCGCTGCGCGGGTGACGCGGGAAGCTGCGCCGCGGTGAGCGGGCGCCGGATGGCTTACCGGATGCCGCGGAGCTTCACACCGGCAGCGAGGGCAACGAGGCTGATGATGGCCACCACGGCCAGGTAGTAGCCCGGTGCCACGGCCTGCCCGGTCTGCTGCACCAGGAAGGCGGCAATCATCGGCGTGAATCCGCCGAAGGCCACCACGGCCGTGTTGTAACTGAAGGACAACCCCGTTGCGCGTGTCCGGACGTCGAAGGAATCCGACATGACGGAGGGCAGCGCGCCGAAATAGGCGGCCTTGAGCAGGCCGAGGATGGTCATCACCAGTGCCAGCACCAGGAAGGACTTCGCATTGATGACCCACATGAAGAGGGGTACGACGGCGAGCAGCAGGACCACCACGGTGGGCACCATGATGTTGAGCCTGCCGTATTTGTCCGAGAGGTGCCCCACCACTGGTGTTCCGAAGGTCAGGATGACACCGGTAATGATCAGCGAGGTGAACGAGATACCTGGCTCGAGCCCCAGTTCCTTGATGGCGAAGGTGGGCATGTATTGCAGGATGAAGTTCAGCGCTGTGGATACCGCCAGGGCTCCGCCGGCCAGCAGCATCCCTGTCTTTTGCGTGGCGAACACGTCCCGGATGGGGGAATGCTTTTCCTCCGCGGCGCCCCCCTGAACAGGCACTTCCTTCATCTCCCGGCGGATCAGGAATCCTGCCGGTCCCACCAGCAATCCGAAGAGGAACGGAATCCGCCAGCCCCATTCGGTCATCTGCGCATCGGTCAGGACGGTGGTCAGGACGGCGACAAAGATTGCTGCGAGCAGGCTTCCCAGCCCCTGGCTGGCGAACTGGAAGCTGCCAAGGAAGCCTTTGCGTTTGCCGTTCTGGGCGATGAGGTAGGCGGTGGCGGCGCCGAATTCCCCGCCGGCGGAGAAGCCCTGGATAAGCCGCGCCAGGACGATGCCGATGGGGGCCAGGATCCCGATGGTGCCGTAGTTCGGCATGAACGCCAGCAATGCGGTGCCCAGGACCATCAGCCGGATGGTGACAGTCAGGCCCTTCTTCAGCCCATGGCGGTCGGCAAACGACCCCAGCACCAGTCCGCCCAGGGGACGGATGAGGTAGGAGACGCCGAACACGGCAAACGCCTGGATGAGTTCGACGCCGGGATCGCTGCTGGGGAAGAAGTTCCGGCCGATGTAGATGGCCAGCAGCGCGTAGATGGCAATGTCGAACCATTCGAGGGCGTTGCCGATGGTGGCGGCAACAATCCCCCGGGTGGCTGCCTTGGAATCGGGCGCTGCGCCAGGCGCCTCAACGGCGGCGCGGGCCGTGCTCTGGTTCTTTTGCTGGGGAATGGTCATGGGAACTCCAGGGTTCAGGATACGGAGCTGACGGTCAGGGCGGGCCGGTCCACGCTGGTAGACGCGGGGCTGTGTGAATTGGCGAAGTCGAAGAACAGGCCGCTGGCGATCTGCAGGCCTTCCCGGGCCACTTCCACCAGGAGGTGTTCGTCTGGGGCATGCTGCTGGCACCCCGGGTGGGAGTGCGGGATCCAGAGGGTGGGGAGGTCCAGGACATCAGCGAAGACGTAGCTGGGCAGGGAGCCGCCGATGTTGGGCAGGACAGTGGCCTCACGGCCGGTGCTTGCAGCCAGCGAGTTCGCGGCCCAGGCTACCCAGGGATTGTCCGGATCGATGCGGCTGGCGGCGAATGAGGTGCCCATTTTGAGCTCCACCATGCCGAAGCCCGCGGCGTCCAGGTGTTTGCGGATGGCCGCATCAAGGTTGGCCACGTCCGTCCCGGGCACGAACCGCAACTGCAACGCGGCCCGGGCGGTCCCCGGAATGGCATTGACGGGTTTGTCCGGATTGCCTGCTCCCAAGGCCAGCACCTCAAGGGTGTTCCACGCGTAGAGGCGCTCAGCCGGGCTCAGCGTCTGGTCTCCCCAGGCAGGATCCGCCTGGGGGTCGCCGGGATTCGCCACCAGGTCCAGCACGTCCAGCGCGGCAGTGACGGAGTCCGGGATGCCCGCCGGGAGCAGGCCGGGCAGCTGGATAGTGCCGTGGCCGTCCACCAGGGAAGCGACTGCGGCCGCCACCGTGGTGGCCGGGTTCCGCAGGAGCCCGCCCCAGTTTCCTGAGTGGTACGAGCCAGCGCGGAGGTCTGCAATCAGTTCGAAGCTGACGCCGCCGCGTGCGCCCAGGAAGACCGTGGGGCTCCCGGCGGCGAGGCGGGGACCATCGGAGCCGATGAAGACGTCGGCCCGGAGCAGGTCCTGGTGATCCGCGGCAAAGTCGGCCAGGTCCGGGGAGCCGATCTCCTCTGCTCCTTCCAGCAGGAACACCAGGTTGAAGCCCAGGCGGCCCTGCTGTTCGAGCAGGAGCCGGAGCGAAACCATGTTGATCCAGTGCTGGCCCTTGTTGTCGGCGGCGCCGCGGCCGTACCAGCGGTCGCCCTCGTCGCTGAGCGTCCAGGGGTTACGGCCGGCGCTCCACTCTCCGGCCTGGCCGTCGGTGACGTCAGCGTGGCCGTAGCAAAGAACGGTGGGGAGCTCAGGATCCTCGTGCCGGGTGGCCACCAGGAAGGAGTTGGTGCCGCCCCGCCAGGAGTCGAACCGGTCTACGGTGCAGCCAATTGCCAGGAAAGCAGGGCCGATAACGTCATCAAGGTATGACTTCAGTGCAATGCGTCCCTGCGGACTGAAACTCTCCGTGGGGTAGGAGACCAGCCGGGCCAAATCCTCCCGGAAGCGGCCGGAGTCCACAAACTCCGCTGCTGCGGCCAACAATTGCTTGCGTTCCTGCATTACGTACTTCCTCTGTTCTTATGGCGTGAGTCCAAAGTTAGGTGTCCCAGGCGCAAACAACCAGTATCGTTTTGTCGATGAGCGTTGACTTTCATGCAAACCTGCAGAACAGGCTGCGACCATGAACATGCTGACTCCGGCGCTGCTGTACTTTGACGCCGTGGCGCAGGAGGGCACGCTCACCGAGGCCGCCACAAAGCTTCACGTGTCCGCATCCGCCATCAGCCGCCAGATCAACAAGCTCGAAACTTCGCTCGGCATGCCGCTGTTCCACCGGCATGCCCGGGGCGTGGAACTGACGGAGGCAGGCAGGCTCCTGCTGGCTTACGTGCGGCGGGCTGAGGCGGAGGGTGCCGCCGTCCGGGAGGAGCTGCTGGTCTCCATGCAGCGGAAGACGAGGACCCTGCGGGTGGCCTGCGCGGAAGGCTTCGCCAGGGTGTGGGTCCCCTCGGCGATCGCCGGGCTCAGCCGCCAGCATGACGACGTCGAATTCCACCTCGACGTCGTTTCCTCATCCGAAGGGACCCGCCGCGTGGCGGAGGGCGAGGCCGACGTCGCCGTGGTGTTCTCCCTGGGCCCGCAGTCAAAGGTGACCGTGGAGCATTCCACCCCAACACCCGTGGCCTTCGCGCTGGTCTCTCCGGACCACCCGCTCGCCGAGCAGCAGACCACCACCCTTAAGGACCTGTGCCGCTACAAGCTGGCGGTCACGGCTCCCGGGTCAAGCCAGCGGGAGCTGTTCGACCTCGCCATGCAGATCGAAGGCCTCACCCCGTCCATCACGCTGCAGTCGGACCACATCAACCCGGTGATCCAGTTCGCCCGGTCCGGCGTCGGCGTGTCCCTGGTGGGCGGCCTGTCCCTTGACCGGCGGGACCGCGAGGAACTGGTGACGGTTCATCTGGACCATCCGGTGTTGCGGCAGCGGCACGGGCAGATCCAGACCATGACCGGCCGCGCCCAGCCCGCCATCCTCACGGCGTTCGTGGATGAGCTCATTGACGCCCTGGAGCTACTCGCCTGATCCTCTGCCAGTGAGCGCGCTTCCGCGAAAAAGGCACCACCAGTGAGCGCGCGTTGATGGTTTCGGCAAGCTCAGCCACCGGCTTTGCGGGCGGCCACCGCTTCGAGGAGGGGCAGCGTCCGGGTAGGCATGACCTCTACCAGGGACATTGCCGTGCTGGTGCGTACGACGCCGGCAATCGCCAGCATCGCGTTGGTCACCCGGTGCAAGTCGGCTGGGTCCTTTGCGGCGACTTTCGCGAGCAGGTCCGCGTCGCCGGTGGTGGCGTGCATCTCGATGATTTCCGGAACGGTCCGCAGCGCCGCCGTGGCTTCGTCGCTGGCGGACTGACTGATGGAGATCGAGATGAACGCGATCAGCGGCAGCCCCAGGGCCTCGGTGCGGACCCGCTGGCTGAACGGTGCCAGGCTGCCGTCGTTCACCAGCCGCCGCAACCTGGCGTGGACGGTATTGCGGGCCACCCCCAGCGACCGGGACAGCGAAAGGACTGTGGCTTGTGGGTCCTGGTCGAGTGTGAGGAGGATCTCTGCGTCAAGGGCGTCGATGCGGTGCATAGTGAGCATTTTGCCACCGAAAACCACCAGGACATCATGATCTGTCCTGTTGGAACCGGCTGTGTTGCGCAGAAGCCCGATTCTGCCCCACGATGCTGGCATGACCAGCACCCTTCCCGAAGCGGCCGCTCCCGCGCTTCGCGCCGCCGTCGCCCAGCTTCCCGCGTACGTTGCCGGCAAGAGCGCCGAGTCCCAACTGACCGCCGCCCTGGCCTCCAACGAGAGCCATTTCGCTCCGCTGCCCTCCGTCGTCGACGTGGTGGCCGCCGAGGTCTCCCGGATGCACCGGTACCCGAACATGGGCGTGGTGGACGCGCGGGAGGCGATTGCCCGGCACGTGGGCGTCACTGCGGATGAAATCGCCGCGGGGCCGGGCAGTTCCGGCGTGCTGCAGCAGATCATCACAGCCGTCTGCGACGCCGGTGATGAAGTGGTGTTCGCGTGGCGTTCCTTCGAGGCCTACCCCATCCTGGTCACGGTGGCCGGCGCCCGGCCGGTGCCCGTTCCCCTGCTGGACACCGAGCACCACGACCTCCCGGCCATGGCCTCCGCCATCACGGACCGCACCCGGCTGGTGCTCCTCTGCTCGCCCAACAACCCCACCGGAGTGTCCATCGGGGCCGACGCGTTGGAGGAGTTCCTGCGGGCAGTACCGCCGCACGTTGTGGTGGTGCTGGACGAGGCGTATGTGGAGTACCAGCGCGGCTCCGGCCTGGACTCGCTGTCGTTCTACCGCCGGTACCCCAACCTCTGCATCCTGCGCACCTTCTCCAAGGCTTACGGCCTGGCGGGGCTGCGGATCGGCTATGCCATTGCCCGCCCGTCAGTGGCGGACGGCCTGCGCCGGACTGCCATTCCGTTTGGCGTGAACCGGATGGCCCAGGCCGCAGCCATCGCTTCGCTGGCAGCCGCGGACGAGCTTGCCCACCGCACCAACACCGTGGTGGAGGAACGCACCCGCGTGATTGAAAGCCTGCGGGAATCCGGTTGGGACGTCCCGGACAGCCAGGCCAATTTCTATTGGATCCGCGCCTCCGACGAACTGCGCGGGCAGCTCCTGGACGCCCTGTCCGCGGCAGACATCCTGGCCCGCGGCTATGCCGGTGACGGTGTGCGGATCAGCCTCGCGGACCAGGCAACGAACGATCGCGTGCTGGCTGTCCTCGCCCACCGGGAACGGTTCGCCGCCCAGTGAGTACCTCAACCCTTCCCACCCCGGCCCCGGCAGACGCAACGCCCGCGCAGGGCATGACGACGACGGTACCCGCCGCCCCGCCGTCGGCCGTCCGCCATTCGGTGATTGAGGATGTCCTGGGCATTCTGACCGGGACGTTCGCCGCGTCGCTGGGCCTTTTCCTGCTCAAGTCCAGTGAGGCCGTGACCGGCGGCACCGCGGGGCTGGCCCTGCTGCTCAGTTACACCGTCCCGTTGCCGTTCGGGGTCATCTTCACGGCCGTGAACCTGCCGTTCTTCGCCCTCGCCATCTGGAAGAAAGGCTGGAACTTCGCCCTGCGCACCGGGGCGGCCATCGCGCTGGTCTCGGTGATGGCCAGCCTGCACCCGTGGGCCTTCGGGTCCCTGGAGCTGGACCCCGCCTACGGCGTTGCGGCCGGAAACCTGCTGGCCGGCGTGGGACTCCTGATCCTGTTCCGGCACCAGTCCAGCCTGGGCGGCTTCAACATCCTGGCGCTGCTGCTCCAGGACAAGCTGAAATGGCGTGCCGGGTATGTGCAAATGGTGCTGGACGTGGCCATCGTGCTGGCGGCACTTGCCGTGGTGTCCCCGCTGATGGTGCTTCTTTCCGCAGCCGGCGCCACACTGCTGAACCTCATCCTGGCGCTGAACCACCGGCCCGGACGCTACCTGGGAAAGTAGCTGCCAACCGGCCGATTTATTCCCGAAAGTTGCCTGAAATAACTTCATGGAAGCCGCTGTTGCCGCACGTATGACAACAATCGGAATCATCGGTGCAGGACATATTGGAAGCCAGGTTGCCCGGAAGGCGGTGGAGCTGGGCTACGACGTAGTCATCAGCAACTCTCGCGGACCGGAGACCCTTGCGGACCTCGTGGCAGAGCTTGGTCCGAAGGCACGGGCGGCAACCGCAGCTGAGGCGGCCGCGGCGGGCGACTTCGCCGTGGTCACGGTGCCGCTGAAGAACTACAAGGACGTCCCGGCGGAGCCGCTGGCAGGCAAGATCGTCATCGACACCAACAACTATTACTGGGAGCGCGACGGCCGCGTCCCGGCCCTGGACAACGGCGAAGCCACCACCTCCGGCCTGCTGCAGGAACACCTGCCCCAGTCAAAGGTGGCCAAGGGCTTCAACCACATCATGGCCAAGGACATCACCACGGACGGCACCCCGGCAGGCACGGACAACCGCCGCGCCCTGGCCACCGCCAGCGACTACCCGGAGGCCGCCGAGCTGGTGGCCAACCTGTACGACGAGTTCGGCTTCGATACCGTCAATGTGGGCCTGCTGGAGGAAAGCTGGCGTGTTGAGCGCGACCGGCCCGCCTACGTTAAGCGGCAGAACGCCGCCGAGCTGAAGGACAACCTGGCGAAGGCACCCCGCACCGTCTGACCTGGCTTAGACCAGCCCCAACTGACTGGCAGCAGCCGCCGCGAAACCCGGTTTTGGCGACGGTTTGCTGCCAGCCAGGGTTTTGTCAGTCCTCGTCCTGGCCGTGGCTGCTGCCGTCGTCGTGGCTTCGGGCGGGGACCAGCACCACTTCATACTGCGTGGGTGGGGGCATCTTGTTGAACTTGGCGTTCACCGCGGCAAGGGTATCGCCGAATTTGGCCACAGTGGTGGGGACGTCAAAGTTCTTGCTGGTGATCTCTTCCTTGAGCGTGCCGGCTGAAAGATCGCCGGAGAGCTTGATGCGGGCGATCTTGTCCTGCTGGTTCTGGACGGCCCACAGGGTGCGGCCCTTCACCAGGATGCCGTCAACGTAGGGCAGCGCGGGGGTGTCGATCTTCGCGGTATCGCCGGTCTCGGGATCCACGGCATAAACGGCCTCGTTGAACGTATGTGCAACGATCAGGACTTTCCCGCCCTTGGCCGATGCTATGCCGTTGAGGCCGAACTGGTTTGCCGGATCGGACAGGGCGAGAGACGGATCATTGAGGGTCCTCGTCTCCACCTTCCCCAACTTGCCCGAGCGGCTGACCGGGACGAAGTACAGTTCCGGACGCTTGGAGTTGGTGAACCACGCGCCGTCCTTGGTGACGGTGACGTCGTTGATGAAGCCAGGCGCCAGCTCGACGGCGCCCGCGTCCTTGCCGGTCCTCGCGTTATAGACGAAGGCCTTGCCGGTACCGCCGCCAGCCACGAAGATCAGGTTGGTGCGCTCGTCATACTTTAGCCCCACAGCCATCCGGGGGTTTGAATCGAAGGTGGAGACGTCAATGAAGCGCTCTGCCTTCCCGCCACGGATGTCGCCTTTGAAAATGTCGCCGGTCATCAGCTCGCCGGCATAGAAAGTAGTCCCGCGGCCCTCGGCGATGCCCTCGGCGGAATTGGCGCCGTCGAGCACTATGACGTCGCGGGAAGGCGGCGATGCCGAGGCGGGGACGGCGGATGGCGCTAGCAGCGCGAAGAGGGCGATGAGTCCTGCGGCGGTGCGGCGATGAACTGTTCGGCGCATGCTGGATCCTTAATTGGCGGGTGATGCGCGGGGCCAATCTGCGGCAGCTCCGCACGATGGTCTAGTAATTTTAAGCGCCTGCATCATGACCGCCAAGGCATCGAAGCCCCCATTCTGCTTACAATCGAACCCTCAATCGACTACTGAGGGATCCATGAAGAAACTCGCCACAGTCCTGTTCGCCGCAGGCCTCCTTGCCTCCGCCACGGCCTGCTCCGCTTCCCACCAGCTTTCCACCACCGAAACCTGCGAGCGTATTCAGTCCGTTGTGTCGAACCCCGCCAACGGTGCCGGCAAGACGGGCATGAACCGCCTGGCCAACCAGATCCGCCCCATCCACGCGGTTGCCTCGGATGACCTCAAGCCCGCGCTGCAGTCCATCCTGGAGTACACGGATGAGCAGGCGAAGGAAACCCCGGACGAGGCCAAACTGGCCGAACTCCAGTCCGGTTACGAGCAGGCCAGCGGCACCTACAGCCGCTTCTGCAGCTAGCCAGCCCAACGGTTTTTGGCGCGGCGGATCCGGCCGCCTACAGAGTGGCCGGATCCGTGTTGGCGCCGCAAAGGACCACGGCCACGCGTTCGCCCGGTCCCGGCACGTACGCGCCGGACAGCAGGGCCGCGTAGGCAGCCGCGGCACCGTGCTCCACCACGATGCGGTAGCTGTTCCATAGTGCGCTCCGGGCGGCGATGATGTCCGCATCCGTCACCAGGACGCTTTCGACGCCGGCGCGGACCGCCACCGCGAAGCCGATCGCCCCGATGCTTCGGGCACCCAGCGAGTCTGCCGCGACCCCTGACACGGCCACATCCACCGGGCTCCCCGCGCGCAGCGCAGCGTGCAGGGTGGGTGCGCCTTCGGGCTCCACCGCCACTACCTTGGCGTGCCCTTCCACGGCCGCGGCAATTCCGGCCATGAGCCCCCCACCGCCCACGGCCACCAGGACCGTGTCCACACCGGGCACCTGGTCCAGCAGTTCCAAGCCCGCCGTCCCCGCGCCAGCCGCGATCTCCGGCTGGTCATACGCGTGGCAGTACACCGCGCCGGTCTCAGCAGCATGCGCCACCGCTGCCTCGTAAGCCACCGCGTATTCCGCGCCGCCCTGCACGACGGCGGCGCCGATGTCCCTGAGCTTCGCGACCTTGACGGCGGGTGCCGCGGCGGGGACGAAGACCGTTGCAGGCACGCCAAGCCGGGCGGCTGCGTAGGCGTTGGCCAGCCCGGCGTTGCCTCCCGAAGCCACCACGATGCCCGCCGGGGTCAGCTCCCCGCGTTCCTGGCTGGCCAGGATCCGGTTCAGCGCACCGCGCGCCTTGAAACTTCCGGTGTGCTGCAGGAATTCGCACTTGAACCAGACCGGGCCGGCGTACTGGCTGCTGTCTGCCTCCAGCACGGGTGTCAGCCGGGTGAGGCCGGCAATCCGCTGGGCGGCCTCATCCACATCGGTACGGCTGATCATCCTAGACGTCGTCGTCCCAGGTCCCGGGATCCTTCAGCGCTTCCTCAGGCTTGCGCTCCTGCCCGCCGTCCGCAGGGTCTGCATCCTCGCTGCCGGCAGTCCCGCCGCTTCCCACGTACGACGCCGGCACGGCCCCGGCAGCGTGGGCCTGCTGCTCTTCCCGGATGTTGGCAGCGTGGGGCTGCTCCGGGTGCTGGCCGCTTTGCGGGGCTTCGGTGACCTGTTCCGCGTTGTCCCGGGCTTCGTCCGGGTCGCCGGGGCCACGGAGGTCCGCGGTGTTGCGCGGCTCGTCGTTCGGTGTGGTCATGATCCTGCCTTCCGTTGTTGCTGGCTGGTCCTGCGGGCGCTTCCGGGGAAGCACGCCGCGGGTTCCAGCCTACTTTCTGTGGCGCTTTCTGTGAGTTCGGCCTCAGCCGGGACGATGGCCGGCCTGCCTGCGTTGTAGGAAGTGGCGGAAGGAGGCCCCATGATCATCGTCCTCACCGGCATCGACGGCTCGGGCAAGTCGACAGCGGCCCGCGCCCTGGTGCAGGCTGTCCGGGCACGCGGCGGCAGGGCAATGCTCCTGAGCAACCATGCAGGCCGGCGCACCATGTCCGTCCTGGCTGCCCGGTGGGGTGTGCAACTGCCAGTCAAGGCCGCGGACGCCGCCGAAACACTCCTGCGGGTCTCCAACGTGCTGGTGTCCCACCTCCGGGCCCACTGCTTCGATGGCGTGGTGGTCATGGACCGCCACCTCCACTGCCAGCTTGCCCTGCGCACCATGAAGGGACTGCCGCGCGGGCGCTTCCTGCCCTGGCTTCTCGCGGCACTTCCCCAGCCCGCCGCCGTCGTACACCTGGACCTGGAGCCGGCCGAAGCGCACCGCCGGATCACGGCGCGCGGAACCGATTCCGAAACCCTTGCGGACCTGTCCGCCTTCCGGGATGCCTACGCGGGGCTGCCGGAATTTGGCGACTTTATCCGGGTGGATGCGTCCCTTCCCGCCGCTGAACTGGCGCAACGCGTGCTGCAGGCTGTGGACACGCTTCCCGGCGGCCCAGGCGACTCCGGGAAGGGCGCAGCAGTCACAAACTGAATTTAAGCATTTCGCATTGTGGAAATGGATTTTCCCCTTGCGGAATTGATGTGACCGGGGTTACTTTTGCCATAAGCCCCGGGCGTCCCCGGGCTGTTCCCGAATCGAAGAGGCAAAGGTCAATGAAGATCCCCAACCCTGAGGCACTGAAGGCGAGTTCGGTGCCCGCGAAGAGGAAGCCGCTGTATAAGTCGCTCTTCTTCCAGATTCTGATCGCCGTCGTGGCAGGTGTCCTCATAGGGCATTTCTGGCCGGACCTCGGATCACAGCTGAGGCCGCTCGGAGATGGCTTCATCAAACTCATCAAGATGATCATCGCGCCGCTGATCTTCCTGGTGATCGTCACCGGCATTTCGGCCGTAGGCGACGTCAAAGCGGTTGGAAGGGTTGGGGTCAAGGCCCTGGTCTATTTCACGGCGGCCACCCTGTTCGCACTGCTCTTCGGCCTGGTGGTGGGCAACGTAGTCCAGCCCGGAGCAGGCCTGAACATTGACCCCGCCACCCTGTCGCAGGCGGACCTCGACGCCAAAACCGGCTCTGCCGCACCCAAGGATGCGGCATCCTTCATCCTGGACGTCATCCCCGCCAGCGTGATCGGCGCCTTCGCCAGCAACAGCCTCCTGCAGGTCCTGTTCTTCTCGGTCTTCTTCGGTGCAGCCATTGTGGTCATCGGCCGCGAGCGGTGCATGCCGGTCATCAGCCTGATGGAAACCGTCCTGGAGCTGATCTTCAAGATCATGTCCTGGATCATGAAGGTGGCACCCATCGGTGCTTTCGGTGCCATGGCCTTCATCATCGGCCAGTACGGCCTCAGCACGCTCAGCACCTACGCCGTGCTGATCGCCGCCTGCTACGGAGCCGCCGTCGTCTTCATCGGACTGCTCTTCGCCGTCGCCTGGATGACCGCCCGCGTGCCGCTGTGGCAGTTCCTCAAATACACCCGCGAGGAGTTCCTCCTGGCCCTGGGCACCGCCTCCACCGAAGCAGTCATGCCCCGGATCATGACCAAGCTGACCAATGCCGGCTGCTCCCGCGCCACTACCGGCCTGGTGGTTCCCACCGGATACTCCTTCAACCTCGACGGTGCAGCCATCTACCTTTCCATTTCGCTGCTCTTCCTGGCACAGGCCTTCGGCCACAACCTGGACCTCGGCCAGCAGCTCGCCGCATTGGGCGTCCTGCTGCTCACTTCCAAGGGCATGGCCGGAGTCCCGGGATCGTCCTTCCTGGCACTCTCCGCCACGGCCGCTGCGCTGGGGATCTTCCCGGTGGCCGGCGTCGCGCTCCTGCTCGGTGCGGACCGGCTGATGGACTCCATGCGCGTGGTGGTCAACCTGCTGGGCAACTGCGTGGCCACGTTCGTTGTCTCCAAGTGGGAGGGCCAGTTTGACCGCAGCGTCATGGTCCGGGCCTTCAAGGGCGAGATCACCAACCACGACTCCGCGGTGATGCTCGGGAAGGAAGAAGACTTCCAGGACCAGGAACTGCAGCGGATCAGCGAGGGCCAGGAGCCCTCACCCAAGTTCCGCGGCGGCCCGAATCCCGGGGACATCCCGCGGTTCCAGATGAGCAAGTCGACCCGCGCCGGCACGGACAACAGCCCGGACTAGGCGTCAGAAACCCGGCCGCGCTCTCAGCGGCGAGCAACCAACAGCAGGCGGGCAGGACAATCGGGTCCTGCCCGCCTGCTTCATGCGCCGCTTGTTTCATGCGCCACCGGTGCGTGTACCGTCCCGTCCGCTCATCGCGCTGGGACTCAAGGTCCCTGGACTGGACCAAGGATGCCCCCGGCCGGTACCCGCCCGGGGCATCCTGCTGTGGAATAATCCGCTGCGGGAGGCCTGACGACGTGAGCAACAAACTGATCCTGCGCGGGCGCGTGGTCACCGGACGCCTGGACATCGCCGACGCTGTGGTGGCTGTGGACGGCCGCCGCATCACGTACGCGGGTCCGGCGTCGGACTTCCCTGGGCTGTCCCTGCCCGCGGGCGACACCGCGTCCGCCGGACGCATCCTCCTTCCCGGCTTGGTGGACCTGCACTGCCACGGCGCCCACGGAAACGACTTTTCGGAAGGTTCCCTGGACGGCGCCCGGGCCGCGGCGCGGTACCTCCACGGCCGGGGCACCACAACCCTGTTGGCCAGCCTGGTGACAGGGTCGCCAAAGGACCTGATACGCAACCTGAGTGTGCTGCGGACGGTGGCCGGGGAAGTTCTGACTGCCGGGTCCCACCTTGAGGGACCGTTCCTCGCATCGTCCCAATGCGGCGCCCACGACCCCGGATTGCTGCTGGACCCGGACGCCGCCCTGATGGATCAACTTTTGGAAGCCGCCGGGCCCTCCCTCAGATCCATGACGCTTGCCGCAGAGCTTCCGGGTGCCACTGGGCTGCTCGATTTGCTGGCATCCCGCGGGGTGATCCCTTCGCTGGGGCACACGGCCGCCGGGCATTCCACGGCCGCGGCTTTCCTTGACCGGGCAGCCTCCGAACTGCGTGGTTCACTTGCTGCCACGGGCAGGCTGCGGCCTACGGTCACGCATCTGTTCAATGCCATGCCGCCGCTGCACCACCGGTCCCCCGGCCCTGTCGCTGCAAGCCTCAGTGCCGCCCGCGCCGGAGAGGCAGTGGTGGAACTGATCGGCGACGGCGTCCACGTGGCGCCGGAGACCATCAAGCTGGTGTTCGACCTGGTGGGTGCCGGGAACGTCGCCTTGGTCACCGATTCGATGGCCGCCACGGGACTGCACGACGGCGGCTACCGGCTTGGGACGCTGGCGGTCACCGTAGAGCAGGGCGTGGCGCGGGTGGACGCCACGGGTGCCATCGCCGGCGGTACGGCCACACTGCTGGATGTGGTGAGGGTTTCCGTGGACGCCGGGGTCCCGCTGCAGCATGCGGTGCTGGCGGCAAGCAGTGTTCCGGCTGAAGTCCTCGGCCTCTCTTCCGAGGTGGGCGACCTTGCCGCCGGGATGCTGGCAGACGTTGTTGTAGTTGATTCCGGGCTTAGGCTCACCGGGGTGCTCCGGCATGGCGATTGGGTTACCCCGCCGGTGTAAAGGTGCTGCGATGCGAGGTTGCTGCGCGGCTGGTGAGAGTCCGGTGATGAGTTGGAGCTGCAGCTCAATGTCAGACCCTCGCGCGAGAATTCTTTTATGGGAAATGCAGGCGTTGAAGCAGCAGCGATGGAGGGTCTTCGGGCCTCCATGGCAAGCCTTGACGCGCTGCTTCTGTAGGACGTCGAGCTGGACCGGACCGGCTCTCATGCCGTGGACTGCGAAGCGGTTGATGTGTTGGGGCGGAAGTCGGAGCTTCGGCTGCAGCGGCTGGCGTTCTGGAGCCGACTTGAAGCCCAGGTCGCGGCGGGTAAGGCCCGCGACGCGGCGGATTTCGCGGAGTTTCAGGAGGCGATGACACCGCCGGATGCCACCGGGTCGGAGCGGGCGTTCGTGGAGATGTCCACGACGGCGGAGATCGCCGGGGTCCTGACGCTCAGCCCGGGTGCGGCGGCGGCGTTCATCAGCCAGTCACGGAAGGTCTGTGCCATGCCGCCGGTGTTGGGTGCGCTGGCCGCAGGGGTGGTGTCGTGGCGGCACGCGGTGATCGTCGCGGACGAAACGGACTGCCTCGCCCCCGAGGGTGCTGAGACGTTGGTGGCGCATTTCTTCGACCCTCACGCCCCCAACCGGGCCCGCGGGTCGGCGCCGGGTGACCTTGTGGCGCACCTGTTCCGGAGGAAAGTCAGGAACTGGCGCGAACGCACCCACCCCGCCTCAGTCCAGGAACGGCACGTCCAGTGTGTGGCGGAGCGGCGGATGGAATACCGGCCCGCCGCCGACGGGATGGCTTCAATTACCCTGGTCCTGCCCGGGGACGCCGCCTGCGCCATCTGGAACAAGACCACCGCCATCGCCCGCGGCCTCCAAGGACCCGGCGAGACCCGCACCCTCACCCAGCTCCGCCCCGACACCGCCGCAGCACTTCTATTGGGCGCCCACACCGGAGCCGCTGCCACGGGCCGAGCTGTCGATGGCCAACAAACCGGTGATGTGGCTGGCGTCCACGGAGTTCCCGGCGGCAACGACGGTGCCAGTGGCAACGGGAGCGGCCCTTACGCGGTTGACCTCAGCAAGGTCCCCGCGCCGAAAGCCGACGTGCTGGTCACCATCCCGATATTTACAATGCTGGGCAGCACCGACGAACCGGCCGACCTAGACGGGTACGGGCCCATCCCCGCGGCGATGGCCCGGAAACTCGTCGCTGACGGGGCGACCTCGTTTCACCGGGTCCTCGTCGACCCGCGTGACGGTGCACCGCTCGAGATCGGACGGACCAGCTACCGGCTCACCGAAGCGATGAAACGCTGGATCAGGATGCGCGATGGACACTGCACGTTCCCCGGCTGCAGCAATCCCAGCACGGATAACGACACCGACCACCTCACCGCCTGGCAACACCACGGCACAACGGGCGTCAGTAACCTGGCACAGCTCTGCCCGAAACATCACCGTCTCAAACACAACAGCGGCTGGACCCCCACAGGAGCCACCACAACCGAACCCGGCTGGACTTCACCCACAGGCCGGCACTACCCAACCCAGCACCCCGACTCACAACCACCACACTGGCCACCCGGACTCCTCGAATTCGAACAGGAGCGGGCCCTGACCGGGGACGTTGGCGCGGCTGGAGAGCCGCGCGCCGCCTCAGACACGGCAGCGGACAGACACCTAAAAACTGTTGGAGACCGTGAGCCGGTAGGCGACCACGCGCCAGCCGGAGACGTTGCCGCTGCTGGTGAGTCGGGCTCGAACGGCGAATTGGGCGTGCCGGCAATCGACCAACCGGACGAACTAAGCCCCCTCGAACGCGCCCTCACGGCCTACCTCGCCGCCTGAATCCAGGCAGTCGCGGGTGAGCCTGCTGCTCAGCCATCAGGCATCGCCGCGTGAGGCGTCCGCAGCCACGGCCGGACAGAAACGGCGGTGCATCGGCAGGTGTGATCCGTCGGCAGGTGTTACCCGTCTGCGCCGGGAAGGCAGACCTCCACAATGCCATCGGTGATGCGGGTATCGAACCGCGGCTGCTTCGCTGTGGCCGGACCCGCCACAACTTCGCCGGTATGAAGGGAGAACGTGCTGCGGTGCCAGGGGCACACGACGCAGGGGCCGCCGTCGTCTGCGAGGTTGGAGTTTTTGAGCTTGCCCTCATGCAGGGGTCCGGAGAGGTGGCTGCAGACATCGGAGAGCACGCTGACGCTGCCCCCTTCACGGAAGACCAGAAGGTTCAGCCCGGCAACCACGCGTTTGTCGAGCTTCCCGTCGGGCAGCTCCGCAAGCGGTGCCAGTTCATGCCATCCCGACGGGAACCGGTGCGGAATCTCCTCACTGTGGTTCACGCCGGCCGCCTGCCGGTACGTCAGATGGCCGCCCAGGAAACCTCCGCCGCTCACCACGGCGAGGCCCAGGTAGGCCAGCACTTTGCCGCTCGCGTGGCTGCCCTTGGCGCGCTGGACCAACGATGCCGAGTAAAGGGTAGTTGCCGCGATGTTGGCGGCCGCATGGACCAAACCCACTCGCTGCTGCTGGGGATGCAACTGCGTCCAGTCCGTGAATCCAGCCACGGCCGACGGAACAGCGCTCAGGGCCCCCACACCCACCAGGATCTTGGCCGCCTGCTCCGTCCCCGGGACGGCGTCGAGCACTGCGGCGGAAATCCACGCGCCCATGGGCACCTGAACGGCCAATGGATGCACGGGGTGGCCTACGGGGACGCCGTGCAGGACATCGCGCATCCAGCCGGGCGGGATGATTTTCTTGACTGCTTTCCGCACGCTCTTGGCCACTGGATCAAGCCATTCGGCATCCTCAAAGCGGGTCACTAGCTCAAGTGCAGGCAGCGGTTTCATGGAACTCCCTTACCCCGAAATCTCGTATGCAGTCGATGCACCCAGAGCATAGCGGGGAACCCTGCCGTCCAATAGGGCTGTTTGCGGCCCAAGGACCGGATACACGAAGCCTGGATCCCGAAGAGCTGATTGGCGACCCGCGCTGGCCGGCGCAGGCGGGCACTTGCCAAGCGCTACATCAGCGCATGCATCCCATAGCTTCGCGGCCGCCCGAAGGATGCAGCGCCGAGGAATTCGACGGCGACGAACGGCTCGTCGCCCACCACCCACTCGTCATGCCCAGGCGGCAGCGCGTAGGTATCGTGCGCGTGGATTGACGAGAACGCGCCGTCAGCCGTTTCGATGTCCAGCCGGCCGGAAATGCAGTAGCCGAGATGGTGATGTTCGCAGAAGGCCGTCAGCTCGGCGGGCTTGGCGGATTCCGACCAGCGCCAGCCAGGGGCCAGGATCAACCGGGCAACGGTGTAGTCGTCAACGGTGACAAGGTCGAACTCGGCCTTGTCCGGGCAGCGCTTCCGGTCCGGAAGATCAAGCGATTTCACTGCCAACGCTCTGATGAAATTAGCGGTCACCGGACACATTCTGTGGATCAGGGGACGGAAGCCCTGCCTTAGGCGGGCCATGGATCGGATACCGATAAAGCGGTTTTGTGAAGCGAGACCTGTTTCCGCATGCGCCAAAGACCTCCGGCGCACACCCGTTTACCAGACAGCTGGATACCTCTAACCGTAGACCCGCCAGGTCTGAAGTCAATGGGGAATTCCTGGCACCCGCGGCACCCCGTTCGACTCCCTGGGCGGGCCGGGAAAAGCCGCCAAAAAGGTACTTCGGCATATGGAATAAGTCGGCGTTCGGGTCCACGCTTTAATGACCGGATCACGAACTCCGGGGAGTCAAGCCCCCCGGCTCAGTCGGGCGTGCTGTTTGAAATGGGACAGGCAGGCTGCGGCCGCCATACTGGTCAATCGCGACTTGCCCGGTCGCGCGCTCAGCGCTGCCTTCGCAGGGAAACTCGCACCCTGCACAAATGGGAAAACGCATCCTTTCCAGGAGCAAGAAAATGTCAATCACTCCAACAACCAGAACCCGGTCCATCAGGGCGAAAATGGCGCTGGTTCCAGCTCTCACCCTGGGTCTGCTTGGAGGCGCTGCGGCAGTCGCCGCACCGGCCCAGGCCAACGACAATCACAGAGACGGTTGTACCGTTGATCCGCTGAAGCCGACAGACCTGCGCGGCAAGAGAGTCGATTTCAAGATCAAGGTTGACTGCTATGGGGAGCGGACCGTCCAGATCCGCCAGCTGCGCTACGAGGACGAGCGCGGCCCGCGCCGCAGCGACGACTTCCTGGGCGGCTCAAACTTCTACGAGCACTTCAACCGGCACGACGGTGCCAGGACCCTCCACAGTGTTGACCGCGTGCCGAACCTTGACCGAAGGGGCGGCGAAGAGGTTTACCACGTCGTCTCCTTCCGCGTGAGGGACGACAGGGGACACTGGTCCGACTGGACCCGGTGGGAGAAGAGCCCCGTAGCAGACGTGTACCGCTAGAGCGTCGTGAACGTCTAAGGATTCACCCGCACCCGAGCCAGGGGCGCCAGCCCCTGGCTCACCTCTGTCACCGCCGCAAGCAGCGGCCGCCGGGGACTACCTCAGCCGGCCATCTCCAGGCCGCCGGAATGGACGACGGCGCCGCTCGCCGTCGTATCCCGGTTCAGCAGCCAGCCCACGCGTTTGACCGTGCTGAGCATGACCACGCTTTCCACCAGGTCGATACCGGGAACCTTCTGCTGCAGGGTCAGTTCCGCTGTCATGACATCGGCCAGGGAATGCAGCCACATGATGATCACGAAGTTCGTGGGCCCTGTGGTGGATGCGCTGAGCCTGACATTACTGATGGTGCGGATGGCCGCTGCTGCTTCCTCGTGCCTGCCTGCCGGCACGTTGGCGAACCACTGGCAGGTCACGGGGTAGGAGGACAGCCCCTGGGCCACCTCGCAGCGGAACAGCAGTATGCCGCTGCCCAGCACCCGGTTGAGCTGGCGCTGCACCGTGGCAGGCTGGCGGCCCAGGCCGCGGGCAATTTCCGCCGCGGTGGCCCTGCCGTCCCGCGCCAGGTAGGGCAGAAGGTCCAGGTGGCTGGCGGGAAGCGGCGCGGTGGCCGGACTGCCGTCAGCCACTCCATGGTTCCCCAGCGTCCGCAGCGTGGCCAGCTGGGATTTGTCCAGAATGTTGAGCCGCCAGGCGTCACCGCTGCTGTGCAGCCGGGTGCACAGGGCGGTCTGGTACTTGGTCAGCCCGTCGATGCCCTTGAGCCGGGCCACCACCTTCTCGCTGAACTCCTCCAGCGTTTTCGTGATCACGGTCAGCATGAGGTCTCGGTGGCTCGCGGCTTCCTCAACGGTGACGATCTCCGGGATGGCAGTGATTTGCGCGGTCACAGCATCCCGCAGGTTCATCTCGCAGTCCACGGCCACGAATGCCAGGAGCATCTGGTGTGGATCGCCAGCCAGGTGGGCCGTGATCCAGGCCGAACCGGTGGACTTCAGCTTCTCCCACCGCGCCGCAAGCGTGGTGGCGTGAACGTTGAGGACCTTGGCCGCATCGGCCCATCCGATCCTTGGTGAGGTCTGCAGGACCTGGATCAGGGCCAGGTCATCTTCACTCAGCTCTACTGACAATTACTACCTCCTGCATGAATCCTGCTAAGCAGCGGCAATTCACGCATAATTCCTGCGCATAACTGAAATGTGAACTGCGCCACTCCAGAATAGTCCACGAGTAACACCGACTGACGCCGAGGAGCTGGAATGACGATCACCACCGATGCCAAGGACCTGCAGGAAGACCTGGTCCGCCTGCGCCACGACCTGCACCGGCAGCCGGAAATCGGGCTCCGCCTTCCCCGCACCCAGGAACGGGTCCTCAAGGCGCTGGACGGGCTCCCCTTCGAGATCACCTTGGGCAAGGACACGACGTCGGTCACCGCCGTGCTGCGCGGTGGTGGCGGATTGGGAGAAGGCCAAGAAGCCGCCGGACGGCCCGCGGTCCTGCTCCGCGCGGACATGGACGGCCTTCCCGTCCAGGAGAAGACCGGGGTGGACTTCACCTCCCGGACCGAGGGTGCCATGCACGCCTGCGGCCACGACCTGCACACCTCCATGCTCGCCGGAGCCGCCACCCTCCTGGCCGAGAAACAGCACCAGCTGGCGGGCGACGTCGTCCTCATGTTCCAGCCGGGCGAGGAAGGCTTCGACGGCGCCAGCTATATGATCCGCGAAGGCGTCCTGGACGCAGCGGGCCCCCGCGTCCAGGCGGCCTACGGCATGCACGTATTCTCCTCGCTGGAGCCGCACGGCACGTTCTGCACCAAGCCGGGCGTCATGCTCAGCGCCTCCGACGGGCTGGAGGTCACGGTGCTGGGCGCCGGCGGCCACGGTTCGGCACCGCACTCGGCCAAGGACCCCGTGACAGTCGCAGCGGAGATGGTCACCGCACTGCAGGTGATGGTCACCCGGCAGTTCAACATGTTCGACCCCGTGGTGCTGTCCGTGGGCGTGCTGCATGCCGGCACCAAGCGGAACGTCATCCCGGAGTCGGCCCGCATCGAGGCCACCATCCGGACGTTCTCCGAGGCGTCCCGCGTGAAGATGATGGAGGCAGTGCCGCGCCTGCTCAAGGGAATCGCCGCCGCACACGGGGTGGAGGTCGCCGTCGACTACCTGCAGGAGTACCCGCTCACCATCACCGACGAGGACGAAACCCGCACCGCAGAAAAGGTCATCGGCGATCTCTTCGGCGAGCGCCGCCTCTCCCGCTGGGCCACCCCGCTGAGCGGCTCGGAGGACTTCTCCCGGGTGCTGTCGGAAGTGCCGGGCACGTTCATCGGCCTCAGCGCCGTCGCACCGGGCGCCGACCACGGCACCTCACCGTTCAACCACTCCCCCTACGCAACGTTCGACGACGGCGTGCTGGCTGACGGAGCAGCCCTTTACGCCCAGCTCGCAGCCTCACGGCTGGATTCCCTCGCAACAGCGTCTTAGCCGGCAAAAGTCACAGCCGGCAGCAGCGCCGCTGCCCGGCACCACCATCCGAACCGACCACCAGGAAGCCACCATGTCCATTGCAGTAACCAAGCAGCAGACTGGACGCATGTCCACCGCCAAGACCGTCGTCGGCACCGGCATCGGCAACGCCGTCGAATGGTACGACTGGGCCATTTACGCCACCTTCACCCCGTTCATCGCCAGCCAACTGTTCAGCAAGCAGGACCCGGCTTCGGCCGTGCTGTCCACCCTGGCAATCTTCGCCGTCGGCTTCGTGGCCCGCCCGTTCGGCGGCTTCCTCTTCGGCTGGATCGGCGACAGGGTGGGCCGCAAAGCGTCCATGACCCTCGCCGTCGGCCTCGCCTCGCTGGGCAGCCTGATGATCGGCATTGCGCCCACCTTCGCTGCCGTGGGCGCCTGGGCATCCCTGATGCTCCTGGTGGCCCGGCTGATCCAGGGCCTGGCGCACGGCGGTGAGCTCCCGTCGTCGCAGACGTACCTGTCCGAGATGGCCCCCAAGGAGCACCGCGGATTCTGGGCCACCCTCATCTACACGTCGGGGACCGTGGGCATCCTGTTCGGCACCCTGCTGGGCGCGGTCCTGAACATGGCGCTCACCGCGGAGGCCATGAACGCCTGGGGCTGGCGGATCCCGTTCCTGCTGGGCGCCGCGATGGGGCTGTACGCGCTGATCATGAGGTCACGTCTGCACGAGACCGAGGCGTTCGAGGGCGAGTCCAAGTCCGAGAAGAAGGCACCGATCTGGCCGCAGGTTGTCCGGTACCGCAAGCAGGCGCTGCAGGTCATCGGCCTGACCGTGGGACTCACCGTGATCTATTACATCTGGGGCGTCGTGGCACCGAGCTACGCCACCACCGCGCTGAAGATTGACCGCGGCGAAGCCCTGTGGGCCGGCGTGGTTGCCAACATCGTGTTTATTGCAGCCCTTCCCGTGTGGGGCAAGCTCAGCGACCGCATCGGCCGCAAGAAGGTGCTGTGGGCCGGCGCCATCGGCTCAGCGGTGTTCCATTTCCCTATGACCTGGCTGCTGAAGGATTCTGCATGGCAGCTGGCGGTATCGATGTCCGTCATGCTGGTCTTCATCGCCGCGAGCGCCGCCATTGTTCCCGCCGTGTACGCCGAGCTGTTTCCCACGTCGATTCGCACCGTTGGCGTGGGCGTCCCCTACTCCATCTGCGTGGCAGTGTTTGGCGGCACGGCACCCTACCTGCAGCAGTGGCTGGGCACCTCGCTCGGGGCGCCGCAGGTGTTCAATGCGTACGCGGTGGTGCTGCTGGTCATCAGTGCCGCGTTCGTCTTCAGCATCCCGGAGACGAAGGGCAAGGACCTGACGCACTAGGCCCGCACCGGCTGCACGTCCGACGGCGGGCTCCGCACCTGATCTGGTGCGGAGCCCGCCGTCGTTGTTCTGTTGTCTTTCGCACCGCAGCGGTGAGCCGCAGCTAGGAGGCCGTTCCGCCGTCGTTCTTCGCCGGCGGCTGGGCCGCGGCGGCGTGGTTGCCGTCCTTCGCGGCACTGTCTGCGTGCCCGTTGTGACCGTGGCCCTCCTTCGCCTTGGCCTTGTTGGCCGGCAGTGCCTTCATCAACGGCGTGACAACCAGCATCACGATGGTGCCCCAGATGAGACCCAGCACTGCGGAGCAGAGGGTGTTCACGAGCCAGGCCAGGAAGCCGCCCACCACGGCAATACCGGCGAACGGATGCTCGAGGGCATGGACAAGGTCGTACAGGGTGTGCCAGCCGAGATCGTGCGTTCCCTGCAGCATGATGTGGCCGCCCACCCAGAGCATGGCGATGGTGCCGATAAATGTGATGGCGCCGAGCACCTTTGGCATCCCCCGGACCAGGAGCTCGCCAAAGCGCTGGGAACCCGCGGAGTCCTTGGCGGCAAGGTGCATGCCGACGTCGTCCATTTTCACGATGAGCGCCACGGCCCCGTAGACCGCAACGGTGATGACGATGGCAACGACGACGAGGATGAGCGCCCGCACCCACAAGGAGGCATCGGGGACCTCGTTCATGGCGATCACCATGATCTCGCAGGACAGGATGAAGTCGGTGGTGATGGCACCCTTGACCACCCTGGATTCCGCTTCGGGACCCCGGTCAACGGCAGGCGAATCTTCGTCCGCTGAGTGGTGGCCCCGGAGCTTGTGCCACACCTTCTCCGCACCTTCGTAGCAGAGGTAGGTGCCACCGAGCATCAGGATGAACGGAATAGTCCACGGGACGAAGGCACTGATCAGGAGCAGCGCCGGCAGGATGATCAGGAGCTTGTTGCGCAACGAACCCCAGAAGATCTTCTTGATCATCGGCAGTTCGCGGGACGGGTCGGCCCCGGATACGTACTGGGGGGTGACGGCGGCGTCGTCAATGACCACACCCGCAGCCTTCGCACCTGCCTTGGCCGCCCCGGCGGCAACGTCATCCACCGATGCGGCTGCTATCCGGGCCAGGGCCGCAATGTCGTCGAGCAGGGCGACGAGGCCGCCGCTCACAGTTCCGCCCCGAATCGCATGGGGGCTGGTGGCGTCACTTGGGTGTCTCTGATGAGGCGCGTGATTGGCATGTTCGGAGTATATGTTGGCCGGCCGCCCGGCATGCGGCCGCCCGGGCCCCTCACAGCCTCCGGCCCCCTTGACTCCATACCCACCCTTCCCTACACTTTTCATAAAGCAGAATCTAAATTCCACAAAGCGGAATATACGAAGGACCTGGAACGGTACCCGCACCGCATGCAAGGGAAGATAGATCAAAGCCCCTCCCTCGGAAGGACCTACGATGACGTACACAGTGAACTGCTCCATCCTCCTCACGGAACTGCCCCTGCTCGAGCGCCCCGCGGCAGCCAAGGCAGCGGGCTTCGACGCCGTCGAGTTCTGGTGGCCCTTCGACACCTCCGTTCCCGCGGACAGCGAGATTGCCAAGTTCGAGAACGCCATCACGGACGCGGGCGTGCAGCTCACCGGCCTGAACTTCAACGCCGGCAACATGCCCGGCGGCGACCGCGGCCTGGTCTCCTGGAAGGGACGCTGCTCCGAATTCAAGGACAACATCGACGTGGTGGCGGGCATCGGCGAGCGCCTCGGCTGCACGGCCTTCAACGCCCTCTACGGCAACCGGCAGGACGACTTCACCCCCGAAGAACAGGACGAGCTTGCCGTCAGGAACCTCGCGGCGGCAGCTGAAGGCGTGGCCCGCATCGGGGGCACCGTCCTCCTCGAACCTGTCAGCGGCGCGCCCAAGTACCCGCTCCTCACCGCCGGCGACGCACTCCAGGTCATCGCCCGCGTCAAGGCGGAGGCCGGCGTCGGGAACATCAAGCTCCTCGCCGACTTCTACCACCTGGCCGTCAACGGCGACGACGTCGAATCCGTCATCGAAAACCACGCCAAGGACTTCGGCCACATCCAGATCGCGGACAATCCCGGCCGCGGCGCACCCGGCACCGGCACCCTCCCGCTGGGCGAATGGATCGCCCGCAGCCGCGAACTCGGCTACGACGGCTACATCGGCCTCGAATACAAGGAACCGCAGGAAACGGCCTTCAGCTGGGCCATCCGCGAACACGCCGCCAAGTAACCGGTGATTGAGCCTGTCGAAATTGAACACCGGTTTCGACAAGCTCAACCTCCAGCCCCATCAAAGACTTTAGAAAGAGAACCATCATGAGCAACGTTGCAGTCATCGGACTCGGAATCATGGGCCTGCCCATGGCCATCAACCTGGTCAAGGCCGGCCACACCGTCACCGGTTTCAACCGCAGCCAGGACAAGATCGACAAGCTGGTCTCCGAGGGCGGCCAGGGCGCCACCAGCATCGCCGACGCCGTCAAAGAGGCCGACGTCGTCATCACCATGGTGCCGGACTCCCCCGACGTCGAAGGCGTCGTCAGCGGCAAGGACGGCGTCTTCGCCAACGCCAAGCAAGGCACCCTGTGGATCGACGCCTCCAGCATCCGCCCCGACGTCGCCAAGAGACTCTCCGAAGAAGCCGTAGAAGCAGGCATCCGCCCCCTCGACGCCCCAGTCTCCGGCGGCGAACAGGGCGCCATCGACGCCGTCCTCTCCATCATGGTCGGCGGCTCCGCTGAGGACTTCGCAGCAGCGCAGGACGTCCTGAACGCCGTCGGCAAGACCATCGTCCACGTCGGGCCGTCCGGATCCGGCCAGACCGTCAAGGCAGCCAACCAGCTGATCGTGGCGGTCAACATAGAGGTCCTATCAGAAGCAATTGTGTTCCTCGAGGCCTACGGAGTAGACACCGACGCCGCCCTCAAGGTCCTCGGCGGCGGCCTGGCCGGCTCCAAGGTCCTGGACCAGAAGGGCCAGAAGATGCTGGACCGCAACTTCGACCCCGGCTTCCGCCTCGCCCTCCACCACAAGGACCTGGGCATCGTCACCTCCGCCGCCCGCGAAGCCAACGTCGCCGTCCCCCTCGGCGCCGTCGTCGCACAGCTCGTCGCCGCCACCGTCAACCAGGGCGACGGCGCACTGGACCACTCCGGACTCTTCAAGCAGGTCCTGCAGCTCAGCGGCAGGAAATAGGACAGAGCTCAAGTACCCCCCCAGAGTTTTTGGGCAGATAACGGGACCTAAGGGCCTCTGAAGTCCCGGTATCTGCCCAAAAACTCCATCCCGCGAGGCATAGGTTCCAGGCCCACATCACCGGGCCTTCCTTCAGCACACCCAAAAACAGACTTTCAAGCTTTCAAGGAGCACCCCATGAGCAAGATGCGAACCGTTGATGCAGCGGTGGCCATCCTGGAAAAGGAAGGCGCCATCGAGGCGTTCGGCCTGCCAGGCGCGGCCATCAACCCCTTCTACTCCGCCATGCGCGCCCACGGCGGCATCCGGCACACGCTGGCCCGCCACGTTGAAGGCGCCAGCCACATGGCCGACGGCTTCTCCCGTGCCAAAGACGGCAACATCGGCATCTGCATCGGCACCTCCGGCCCCGCCGGCACCGACATGATCACCGGCCTGTACGCCGCCTGGGCAGATTCGATCCCCATGCTCTGCATCACCGGCCAGGCGCCGGTGGCCAAGCTGCACAAGGAAGACTTCCAGGCCGTGGACATCGAGTCCATCGCCAAGCCCGTCACCAAGATGGCCATGACCATCCTGGAGCCCGGCCAGGTGCCCGGCGCCTTCCAGAAGGCCTTCCAGCTGATGCGCTCCGGCCGCCCCGGCCCCGTGCTGCTGGACCTGCCCATCGACGTGCAGATGGCGGAGATCGAGTTCGACATCGACACCTACGAGCCCCTGCCGGTCGAAAAGCCCAAGGCCTCCCGAAAGCAGCTGGAAAAGGCCCTGGACATGCTGCTCGCCGCCAAGCACCCGCTGATCGTTGCCGGCGGCGGCATCATCAACGCCGGCGCCTCCGCGCAACTGGTGGAGATGGCCGAGACCCTCAACGTTCCGGTCATCCCCACGCTGATGGGCTGGGGCACCATCCCGGATGACCATCAGCTGATGGCCGGCATGGTGGGCCTGCAGACCTCGCACCGCTACGGCAACGAGAACTACCTGCAGAGCGACTTCGTGATCGGCATCGGCAACCGCTGGGCCAACCGCCACACCGGCGGCCTGGAAACCTACACCGCGGGCCGCAAGTTCGTGCACATCGACATCGAGCCCACACAGATCGGCCGCGTGTTCTCGCCGGACCTGGGCATCGCGTCCGACGCCGGCGCGGCGCTGGCAGGGCTGGTAGAGCTCGCCAAGGAGCGGGCTGCGGCCGGGTCTCTGCCGGACTACAGCGCCTGGGTTGCCGAGTGCGCGGACCGGAAGGCCTCGCTGCACCGCAAGACGCACTTCGAGAACATCCCCATCAAGCCGCAGCGCGTCTACGAGGAGATGAACAAGTCCTTCGGCCGCGACACCACCTACGTGTCCACCATCGGCCTGTCCCAGATCGCCGGCGCCCAGATGCTGCACGTGTTCGGCCCGCGCAAGTGGATCAACGCCGGCCAGGCAGGCCCGCTGGGCTGGACCGCCCCGGCCGCCCTCGGCGTCGCCCGCTCCAACCCGGACCAGACAGTGGTGGCGCTCTCCGGCGACTACGACTTCCAGTTCATGATCGAGGAACTGGCCGTGGGCGCGCAGTTCAACCTGCCGTACATCCACGTGGTGGTGAACAACTCCTACCTGGGCCTGATCCGCCAGTCCCAGCGCGGCTTCAAGATGGAGCAGAACGTGTCCCTGGCGTTCGAGAACATCAACAGTTCGCACCTGTCCGAGGAGACCCGCGGCTACGGCGTGGACCACCTGAAGGTGGCCGAGGGCCTGGGCTGCAAGGCCGTCCGCGTGGAGGACCCCAACGATCTGGGCGCCGCGTTCGACAAGGCCAAGGCCCTGATGGGCGAGTTCCAGGTTCCCGTGGTGGTTGAAGTGATCCTGGAGAAGGTCACCAACATCTCCATGGGCGTGGAAATCAACGCGGTGAACGAGTTCGAGGAACTGGCGGAATCCGCAGCCGACGCTCCCACCGCCATCCTGGCACTGCAGGCCTAACCATGCGGATCGTGATTGCCCCGGACAAGTTCAAGGGATCCCTGTCCGCCCCGGAGGTGTGCAGGTTCCTCGACAGGGGCCTGCAACGCGGCACTGGCGGGAACCTTGACATCGTCCAGATTCCGGTGGCCGACGGCGGCGAGGGTACCCTCGACGCCGCCGTCGGCTCCGGCTTCACCCGGCGCACGGCCACGGTGGCCGGGCCCACCGGGCAGCCGGTGGAAGCCGAGTTCGCCGTCCGGGGCCACGAAGCCGTCATCGAAATGGCCACAGCCTCCGGGCTGGCGCTGGTTCCCCGGGTACAGGACGGCGGCCGCCCCGCCTCGGCGGATGCCACCACGGCCACCAGCCTGGGCACCGGGCAGCTCATCCGTGCCGCACTGGACGCGGGCTGCCGCCGCATCGTGCTGGGCGTTGGGGGCAGCGCGAATACCGACGGCGGTGCGGGGCTCCTCCAGGGCCTCGGCGCCCGCTTCCTGGACAGCCGCAACAACGAACTTTCCCCCGGCGGGGCTGCGCTGGCCAACCTGCACAGCATCGACTTCACCCAGTTTGAACCCCGCCTGGTGGACACCCGCTTTGTGCTGGCATCCGACGTCGACAACCCCCTGCTGGGCGCCCAGGGCGCCGCAGCGGTTTTCGGCCCGCAAAAGGGTGCCACACCACAAGACGTCGGCATGCTCGACGCCGCCCTGGCCAGGTTTGTCGAAGTCCTGGTCAGGGAAATCGGATTCCGCGCCGTCAAGGCCGCCGAGGCTCCCGGAGCCGGGGCAGCCGGCGGCGTGGGCTACGCCGCCATCGCGGCCCTGGCCGCTACGCGGCGGCCGGGAATCGACGTCGTCCTCGAATTCACTGAACTGGCCGAAAGGCTGGCCGGCGCCGACCTGGTGATCACCGGCGAAGGCAGCCTGGACGAACAGAGCCTGCTCGGCAAGACCCCCATGGGTGTTGCCAGGGCCGCAGCAGCGCGGGGCATTCCCGTCATCGCGGTCTGCGGGCGGACCACCCTGGAAAAAAGCCAGGCCGCCGCTGCAGGATTCGAAGACGTTTACGCTTTGACCGAGCTCGAAACCGATGTAAACAGGTGCATATCAGAGGCCGGCGAGCTTCTGGTGCAGCTGGGCACCCAGATCAGCAAGCGGCTGGCGGCCGGACGGGCCGCCGGCGCTGGAAGTACCAAGGAGGACCTCCGTGTCTGAAGAACGTTTTGACCTGGTCATCCGGGGCCAGCGCATTCTCACCACCGCCGGCATCGCCCCGCGCGAAGTGGGCGTCCGCGGCGGCAAGATCGTCGCCATCGAGCCGCTGGGCAACGGCCTGGCCGGTACCGAGATCGTCGAACTGGCCGACGACGAAACCCTGCTCCCGGGCCTGGTGGACACCCATGTCCACGTCAACGAGCCCGGCCGCACCGAGTGGGAAGGCTTCGCCTCCGCCACCCGCGCCGCAGCAGCCGGCGGCGTCACCACCATCATCGACATGCCGCTGAACTCCGTCCCGCCCACCACCACGGTGGCCAACCTCAAGCTCAAGCGCGAGGTGGCCGAGGACCAGGCGTTCATCGATGTCGGGTTCTGGGGCGGCGCCATCCCCGGCAACAAGGCGGACCTGCGCCCTCTGCACGACGACGGTGTGTTCGGCTTCAAGTGCTTCCTGCTCCACTCCGGCGTGGACGAGTTCCCGCACCTGGACGCTGACGAGATGGAAGAGGACATGGCCGAGCTGAAGTCCTTCGACTCGCTCATGATCGTCCATGCCGAGGACTCGCACGCGATCGACCGCGCACCGCATCCCGGCGGCGACCACTACGAAACCTTCCTTGCCTCCCGCCCCCGCGGCGCGGAGAACAAGGCCATCGCGGAGGTCATCGAACGGGCCCGCTGGACCGGTGCGAGGGCGCACATCCTGCACCTCTCGTCGTCGGACGCGCTGCCCATGATCGCTTCGGCAAAGCGCGACGGCGTCAAGCTCACGGTGGAGACGTGCCCGCACTACCTGACGCTCATGGCGGAGGAAATCCCGGACGGCGCCACCGCCTACAAGTGCTGCCCGCCCATCCGCGAGGCCTCCAACCGGGAACTGCTGTGGCAGGGCCTGCAGGACGGCACCATCGACTGCATCGTCTCGGACCACTCCCCCTCCACCCTGGACCTCAAGGACCTGGAAAACGGCGACTTTGCCGTGGCCTGGGGCGGCGTCTCGTCATTGCAGCTGGGCCTCTCCCTGATCTGGAGCGAAGCCCGGCACCGCGGCATCCCGCTGGAACAGGTGGTGTCCTGGATGGCTGAGAAGCCTGCCAACCTGGCCCGCCTCACCAACAAGGGCCAGCTGGCCCTGGGCTACGACGCCGACTTCGCCGTCTTCGCCCCTGATGAGGCCTTCGTGGTGGACGTATCCAAGCTCAAGCACAAGAACCCCATCACGCCTTACGACGGCAAGACCCTGGCGGGCGTGGTCCGCAAGACCTTCCTGCGCGGCGCCGTGGTGGACGGCCAGACCCCCACGGGCAGGCTGATCCGCCGCGGCGGCGTCTAGGGACGCGCCATGGCCGTGGAAGCACATCATCCGCGGGCGGCCTTCCCCTCGGGGATGCCTTCCCGCCCGCGGATGCCCCACAGCCGGCAGACGGCGGAGCCTTCCATGACCCAGCCCCCTCGATCAGGCCGGACCCCGCGATCAGCGCAGCCGAAAGCTGTGGCCCGCGGACTGGCCGTGTGGGTGGTGCCTGAAGAAGGAACCAGCCCCGAAATCCTGGCCCGGGCCGCCGAACTGGTGCTCGCCCGTGCCCTGCAAACTGCTCCGGAGGCGGAAGTCCACTGGCCTGCCGCCGGAGCCCCCACGTCCGGGGCCTCCGCCGCGGAGGGAGCCACAGACCACTCCTCCCGCACTCCCTCCACGGCGGAGGACCCCGGCGATGCAGCCCGTGATTCATCGGGACATCCAACCGGCGGTCCAACGGATCTGCCCAGCGGCAACGCTGCCGGGACGGCTGCGGCAGAAGCCGGGACGGCAGGCAGCGCGGACGACGACGGGAGCCACCTCCCGCCGTCGGCCGGGCCCGTCAGCACCGTGGCCGTGGACCTCGCTGCCGATACCGTCCTTTTGGACGGTTCGCCGGTGTCCCTGACCGGAGTCGAATACAAGGTGCTGCGGTTCCTGGTCACCCACCTGTCCCGTACCGTCAGCCGGGAGGAGCTTCAGGAATTCCTGGAGTTCCTGAATTACCCCGGCGCCACCGCCCGGTCCATCGACGTCTATGTGGGCCGGATCCGCCGAAAGCTTGGCAACGCCCGCCACGCCGTGGCCACCGTCCGCGGCGGCGGATACCAGTTCATCCCCGGCCCGCACGCCACCGTGCGCGGGCCCGCCGAATACTCCATCTGAAACCCCACCGAGGAGCAGCATGACCACCGCGCCCACTAACAGCGTGCCCTATACCGCCCGGCTCCAGCCTAGCAGCCCGGCGCCGGCTTTCACCCTTCCGGACGCCGACGGGAACCCCGTCTCCCTCGAGTCCTTCCAAGGCCGGAACGTGATTGTGTACTTTTACCCGAAGGCCGCCACCCCCGGCTGCACCACCGAGGCGTGCGACTTCCGCGACAACCTGGCCTCACTGCAGGGCCGCGGCTACGAGGTCCTCGGCATCTCCCCCGATGCCCCCGAGGCCCTGGCCGGCTTCACCGCAGACCACTCCCTGACGTTCCCACTGCTCTCAGACCAGGACCATGCAGTGGCCCGGGCGTACGGTGCCTGGGGCGAGAAGCTGGTGAACGGCGAGATCATCGAAGGCGTCCTGCGTTCCACGGTTGTGGTCGGGCCGGAGGGCCGCGCCATCCTCTCGCAGTACCAGGTGGACGCCCAGGGCCACGTCGCGGCGCTGCGGGAAGAACTCGGCCTCTAGCCCGAACGCCCGCCCATCAGTGGCGCCAACCGGGTAGTTGCCCTATCAGATGTGGTTCCTAAACCCGGGTTTTAGGAACCACATCTGATAGCGCATCCGGTTTGCATACCGGCCGCATGGCACCAGCACAGCAACGGCACAGCTGGGCCGGGGAACGTGGATGGAACACATCCCCGAGCCTGAAGCAGGACCCATGCGACGTTTCCCCGGTGCCATCCTTTCCGCATCCGCCCTGGCGGCGGCCCTTGCCCTGACCGGGTGCGGCGTTGGGGCAGGTGCGGAGCCGTCCGGCACGCAGGCCACGTCCGCAGCGTCCGCTAACGCGGGAGTTGACGCCGGCATCAGCACCACGGACACCACGACGGCGGACTCCACCCTGTTCACGGACGGCGCCTCCCACACGGTCAGCGTCACGTGGAACGAGGCCGACTACGCCGCCCTGATCGCCGCCTATGAGGCCGACGGGTCCAAGGACTGGATCGCTGCAGACATCACCATCGACGGCACCACTGTGTCCAACGTGGGCGTGCGCCTGAAAGGCAATTCCACGCTTCGAAGCCTGAGCGGCAACGGGAGCGGCGCGGGCGGCGGCATGGGCGGGAACGCGGCGTCTTCGGGGATCTCCTCCGACGTCCCCGAGTCCCTGCCCCTGCTGATCCGCTTCGACAAGTACGTGGACGGCCAGACCTACCAGGGGCTGGGCGAGGTGTCGCTGCGGCCAGGCTCCCCCGTCCTGAACGAGGCGCTGGCCTTGGCCCTCACCGGAGCCAGCGGCCAGGCCACGCAGCGGTACGCCTACACCACCTACTCGGTGAATGGCAGCCCCACCCAGACCAGGCTGCTCGTGGAAAACCCCGATGAGAACTACGCGGACACTTTGTTCGATACCGCCGGGGTCCTCTACAAGGCCGATGCCGACTCCAGCTTCACCTACCAGGGCGACGACCTGGCCACCTACGAGGACCAGTTCAAACAGCTCAACAACAAGGACAGCGAGACTGTCCAGCCCATCGTCGATTTCCTCAAGTGGCTCTCCGAAGCTACCGACGAGGAGTTCGACGCCGGCCTGGCGGAGCGCGTGGATGTGGAATCCTTTGCCCGCTACACCGCAACGATGAACCTGCTGGTGAACGGCGATGACATGGCCGGACCCGGCCAGAACTACTACCTCTGGTACAGCCTGGACACGAAGAAGATCTCCGTCGTCTCCTGGGATCTTAACCTCGCCATGAACGGCGACGCCACGGCATCGCCCGAAGCGCAGCTGTCCATCGGCGGAGGCGGCGCGGGCGGCGGCATGCAGCCTCCGGGAGCGGACGACGGCGGCTGGGCACCTTTTGCCGGCGCCGCGGCTGATGCTGGCGGGACGGCAGGAGCAGCGGGCGGAACAGGGCCGGGCGGAGCGGCCCCCGAAGCTGCAGCAGGTGCAGGTGGAGGCGGCCGCGGCGGCAACGAATTGAAGGAAAGGTTCCTTGCTTCGCAGGCTTTCCAGTCCGTGTATGACGCCGCCTACGGCGATCTTTACGCGCAGCTGTACGCCAGCGGAACCGCAGCCAGCCTCCTGGACTCAATTGCCGCCGTCGTACCCCTCAGCGATGGCCTCACGGCCGAGGAACTGGCTGGTGAAACGCAAACCCTGCGCACTTTCATCCAGGAACGCACGGACGCCCTGAAGGACCAGGTCTAGGCTGCCGGAAAGGTACCCAAGGCGCGGGTCAAGGAATACCGGGTGTGACGGCGGAGTTGTTGCTGGTAGCGGAAACCAGCTTCACTTGATGTTGGCCATTATTGACCGAATCTCCAAAGGAACGCCATGAGCCAGACCTTGACCACCAAGCTTCAGCCCGGAACTCCGGCTCCCGACTTCACCCTGCGGGATGCCCAGGGCCGGGACGTCTCGCTGGCAGATTACCGTGGCAAAAATGTCATTGTGTACTTCTACCCCAAGGCCGCAACCCCCGGCTGCACCACCGAAGCCTGCGACTTCCGCGACAGCCTCGGCGCGCTGCAGGGCCAGGGATACGAGGTCGTAGGCGTCTCCCCCGACGCCCAGGAAGCCCTTGCCGGCTTCAGCGGCGACTTCTCCCTGACGTTCCCGCTGCTCTCCGACCAGGACCACGCCGTAGCCCTCGCCTACGGCGCCTGGGGCGAGAAGCTGGTCAACGGCGAAATCGTTGAGGGCATCGTCCGCTCCACAGTTGTGGTGGACAACGAGGGCAAGGTGGTCCTGGCCCAGTACCAGGTGAAGGCCGACGGCCACGTGGCCCGGCTGAAGGAAGCCCTGGGACTCTAGCCTGAGCTGACGGGTAACGCGTCCACACCAGACGCCGATGAGAAACCCGTCATCGAAAGAACGCCTCCGCGCCGAACGTGCGGGGGCGTTCTCCGTTTGCAGGCGACGGCGGCGTTGTCCGGTCCCGGTTGCGGACGCGCCTGCGGAACCGTTGCCGCACCCGCCGGCCGGTGACAGGATGGCGGCATGGCGATCGAAATCCGTCCGGCCACCGATTTCGCGGACGTCAAGGCCCTCGTTGGCCCCAAGAGGCCCGACGCGAACGTGTGCTGGTGCCTGAGCTACCGCATCCCGTCCAAGCAGAACCAGCAGCTCCGCGGAACGGAACGCGGGGCGTTCGTGAAGAAGCTGGTGGCGGAGGACCCTCCGCCGGGAGTTCTGGCGTACGACGGCGGCGAGCCGGTTGGGTGGGCAGCGGTCCACCCCCGCGCGGACACGGGTTTCGCCACCAACCGGCGGATCCCGCACGTGGACGGCAGCGACGTTTGGTCCATTTGGTGTATCCGCGTCCGGCCGGGGCACCGCGGCAACGGCATCTCGCACGCGCTGCTGGCAGGGGCCGTGGACCTGGCACGAGCCTACGGAGCACCCGCAGTAGAAGGGTATCCGGTGGACAACGCCGGCCAGAAAGTGGACCTCACCATGGCCTACGTGGGTACGCGGAAGCTCTTCGAAGATGCCGGTTTTGCGAAGGCCGCGGACACGGAATCGGTGCTCAACGGCTTCCCGCGGGTGCTGATGCGGCTGGACCTGGGTCAGTAGCCGGGGTCCGGGCGTGGGCGGGCCGGAGCCCGGACATAAGCTGATAGCTCACGGCGATGCATGCGGAGGTAAGGGATGTCCCAGGTGGATGAAGTTCTGGCCGAACTGGCGGAGCTCGAAGATCCCAAGTTTCGCGAAGCCAACGAAAAGCGCGGGGACGATCACGGCGTCAACCTTTCCAAGCTACGGGCCGTGGCCAAGCGGCTGAAAACCCAGCAGGACCTGGCCCGGCAGCTATGGGCCACCGGGGATACCGCAGCGCGTCTCCTGGCACTGCTGATCTGCAGGCCCAAGGACTTCAGCCGTGAGGAACTGGACGGCATGCTGCGCGAATCCCGGGCACCGAAAGTCCACGACTGGCTGGTCAACTACGTGGCCAAGAAGAGCCCGCACGCCGAAGCACTCCGCGTGGCCTGGACGGCAGACCCTGACCCGGTAGTGGCCAGTGCCGGCTGGGCCCTCACCACGGAGCGGGTGGCCAAAAAGCCGGAAGGACTTGACCTGCAGGGGCTGCTGGACACCATCGAAGCGGAGATGAAGGCCGCCCCGGACCGCCTGCAGTGGGCCATGAACCACACCCTGGCGCAGATCGGGATCGAGCACCCGGCCCAGCGGGCGAGGGCGATCAGCATCGGCGAGCGCCTGGAGGTCCTCAAGGACTACCCCACCCCGCCCAACTGCACGTCACCGTTCGCGCCGGCGTGGATCAACGAGGTCGTGAGCCGCCGCAGCGCCTAGGTGTACTGGGTCAGGACGTTGGTTACATCGTGAATAGGTGAAGACCTCTTAGGTTGGTGGTTACCACACACAGCCAA
>NZ_JZTW01000009.1 GCF_000962805.1 Pseudarthrobacter chlorophenolicus
GTCGTTGGCTGTGTGTGGTAACCACCAACCTAAGAGGTCTTCACCTATTCACGATGTAACCAACGTCCTGACCCAGTACACCTAGTCGACGAACTCGGACTGCGTTTCGATGAAGTCCCAGTCAGCTGCCGTCAGCACTGCCGCAGGATTGTCCGGGTGCGGTCCGCCCGCTTCAGCGATGCCCTGGAGCACCGGCAGGGGCAGGTCACCCGTCCGAAGGTTCTCGCGCAGCCACTCCTTGCTGTCCAGGTCTAGGTCCAGCCACCACATGAAGATTTCCATGCCAGATCCACCTGCCTTTCGTTGACTTAAACGTTAGGCGCGGGCGAATCCCGGGACAAGGCTCCGCCCGCCCGTACAGGTACTACTCCCGGGCACAGATCGGGTACCGGCAAGTAACCTGGCGGGCTTCAGTCCGGGAAAGACGAGTACACCCTACTGAGGACCTTCCCTGGCGCCGCCCCTAGCCTGAAAACTCAAGCAAGCTGACCGTGCCGCTGGGGCATACGGGCGCCACCGCTGGCCTTTCCCAACCATGGTCCGTTTCACGCAATCAAACTGGGGAGATCACCATGAAACGCACCATAGGAACCCTCGGCGCCGTAGGCCTGGCGGCGCTCGTCGTCGCCGCCCCCGCAGTAGCCGACCGTGGCTGGAGCGATGACGATAAGGTCATCATCTGCCATGCCGGCTCGGGCTCGAACGCCGATCACTACACCGTGAACGCGGTTGCGGTCCCGTCACTGAACGGTCATGACAAGCACGGCAACGACATCATTCCGCCCAACGACGGCCTGAAAGACGGGCAGAACTGGGATGCTGCGGGACAGGCCATCTACAACAACGGCTGCGTTGCGGCGCCTCCGGTCGACAACCCACCCGTGGACAACCCGCCCGTCGATAACCCGCCGGTCGACAACCCGCCCGTCGACAACCCGCCCGTCGACAACCCACCTGTCGATAACCCGCCCGTGGACAACCCACCCGTCGTCAACCCTCCGGTCAACAACCCTCCGGTCAACAACCCGCCCGCGGTGACGCCCGTTGTCCCACCCGCCACAACACCAGCCGTGGTGACTCCGGCAGTGCCCGCCCAGCCCGCCGCCACCCAGGTGCAGCAGGCAACCGGTGCGGTGGCCGCTGCACCCGTCGGCAAGGGCACCAACCAGGGCTACAACGCCCAGACCGCCGTCGGCGCCAACCCGGCATCACCCGCCTGGCTGGGCGGCATCGGCGCACTGGCTGCGGCCGGGGCTGCGGTGGCCATCCGCCGCCGGTCTGCTTCCTCGCCAATGGCCCGCTGACGCCGTCGTCACCCCCGCAACGCTGCGGCCCCTGACAAGGAAGGCGTTCCGCCAGTGCCCGGCGGGACGCCTTCCTTCCTTTCACCAGTGACCCACCGGAGGAGCAAAATGGCCGAGGAGAACAGCCGCCCGGAGCCACCAAAGCGGCCGTGGCATCTCCTGAACCGCGCTGACCTGGCAATCCTGCTGTGCGGTGTCACGGCAGCCTTGGGCATCACGTTCGGCACGCCGCTCCTGCAGCAGGGCCAGCCTCCCGCCGTCGTCAACGCCGTGGCGGCCGCACCGGCCACCGCCGAACCTGTCCCTTCCGCCACTCCCATTGCCGCACCCAGCAGCACGGCACCGGCGCTTGACCCCCTTGCCACAGGGGCACCGTGGCAGGCGACACCGGGACCTGCACTTCCGGAGGCGGCGGCCCCGGTCCGCATCAGCTACCCGGCCGCCGATCTCGACGTGCCGGTCCACCCGCTGGAACCCGACTCGGCCGCGGCCGCCAGCCAGACCATCGTTCCGCCGGAAACCAAGGACGCCTACTGGCTGACTCCGTACGGAGTACCCGGCAACCACTCCGCCAACACCACGTACGTCATCGGCCACAGCTGGGACGGCGCAGACGCCCCCTTCAACCACCTGAGTTCAGCCGCCAAAGTGGGCGACAGCTTCACTATGGAGACCGGCACCGGAGCCATCCCCTACCGGGTGGACAGCGTGACCACCTACGTGAAGGCCAGCCTCAAGGACAGCCCCATCTGGGAGATCGTCCCCAACAGGGTGGTCCTCATCAGCTGCTATACGGAGGATCCGTGGGGCAAGAACGTGGTGGTCACCGCCTCTCCCGCTGGCCCCTGACAAACGCCGGCGGGACCTGTTCACCTGCCGCGTCCCGGGCGGACAATGGGCTATGACATCCGAACGGTTCAGCGGTACGGCTCCGCTTCTGGTGGGCATCATGCCAAAGCAGCATCCGGAAGTCCTCCACACCGCTGCCAGCCTGGCCGCCAGGCTGGGCCAGCCACTGCTCTGCGCGTATGTGGACGAGGCCAGCTACCTGGTGGAATGGGACCCCGCACGGTCCGCCCACCGGCTTTCCCTGCATCCGGACGCCGACGACGAAGACATCCGGGCACTGACCACCGGGCTGAAGGCGGACATCCTGGCAGCCGTGGAAAAGGTTCCTGCCGGCAGTGGAACGGTGGAATGGACGCTCCGCACGCTCGCCGGCGACCCCGCCCGGGCGCTGGCCCGCCTGGCAGCCGAAACCAATGCGCCCATGATCGTGGTGGGGACCTCCGAACGGGGATTTTCGCACCGGCTATCGGAGGCACTGAACGGATCGGTGGGCGCCTGGCTCAGCCATCACCAGAGCCTGCCGGTACTGGTGGTTCCGTACAGGATGCCGGCGCACCAGGACAGCTGAGTTCCGGCGTTCACCCGCTGAAAGCACGTTAAATCCAGGTCCCAAATAATAAAGCGAAAGTACTTATTCCGGGTGCTGGCGGAGTTCCCTACCAGACAGTAAGCTAAATCCTGCAGGCCGGTTCCGCAGTGAGTAGATGCCGGGCTTGCCCAAGAGCTGCTCCGGAGTGCGTATCCCCCAATAACGCACTCCGGAGCTTTTTTGTGTCCTGACTTAGCCAGCTTAGATACCCCCTGGGGGTACTTGCGTCCATACCCCAACGGGGTATAGGTTGAAGGCATGGACGCCATCGAAGAGGCCGTAACCGCGCAACCCACAGAGCTGGCACCGCAGCGTGCGGCCGAGCATGGATACACGGCCAACAAGGATGCCTACCTGCGCCGCCTCAAACGCATTGAGGGCCAGGTCCGGGGTATCGCGCGCATGGTGGACGAGGACAAGTACTGCATCGACATCCTCACCCAGGTATCCGCCGTCACCAAAGCCCTGCACGCCGTCAGCCTGGGGTTGGTGGAAGAGCACATCGGCCACTGCGTGGTGGGTGCCGCTGCAGAACCGGACCCTGAGGCACGCGCCGAAGCAATCGATGCCAAAGTCAGGGAAGC
Organism: Pseudarthrobacter chlorophenolicus; assembly: GCF_000962805.1. Classification (GTDB taxonomy): domain Bacteria; phylum Actinomycetota; class Actinomycetes; order Actinomycetales; family Micrococcaceae; genus Arthrobacter; species Arthrobacter chlorophenolicus_A. The sequence goes on from NZ_JZTW01000009.1 coordinate 3,327, forward strand.
CGCGGAAGCCATCGGCCGCCTGCTGCGCTGACAGCAGCCCCCACGCCTGAACCACCATCCATACCGGCCACCGCCGGAAGCTACGAAGGAGCAGCCATGAGCACCACCTCCCCCACCACCACCAAAGTCAGCGTCTCCGGCATGACCTGCGGCCACTGTGTTTCCGCTGTCAGTGAGGAGCTCGAGGCCCTCACCGGTGTGGAAGCAGTGGACGTGGACCTCAACGCCGGCGGCATTTCCACCGTTACCATCACCTCCACGGGCAAACTGTCACCCTCCGAAATCGGTGAAGCCGTGGCCGAGGCCGGTTACTTGGTCGTCGCCAACGAAGCGTAGGGACCCCCGCGCACCGTACCAACCCCTGAGAGGACGGCATGGCCCACCAGGAACTGCTGCAACCGCCCGGCACCCGCGTGGTGGAACTGGACATCCAGGGCATGACCTGCGCTTCCTGCGTCAACCGGGTGGAGAAGAAGCTCGGCAAACTGGAAGGTGTGGCAGCCTCGGTCAACCTCCCGCTGGAATCGGCCCACGTCACGGCTCCGGAAGGGATCACCGACGACCAGCTGGTGGCTACCGTCAATGCCGCCGGCTACACCGCCACCGTGCGTACGCCGCCTGCACCCTCGGACACCGGCGGACCGGAGGCGGGTGGAACTGACCATCACATGGCGCACGGCGGCACGGCCACGCAGCTGCGTCCGCGCCTCATCCTGGCGGCCATCCTCACTGTTCCTGTGTTCCTGGTATCCATGGTGCCCGCGTTCCAGTTTCCTCATTGGGGCTGGGCAGCAGGAGCCCTCGCACTTCCGGTGGTCACCTGGGCTGCCTGGCCATTTCACCGCGCCGCGGCCGTCAATGCGCGGCACCTGGCCTCCACCATGGACACGCTGGTCTCCATCGGCGTGACGGCGGCCTACCTGTTCTCGGTCTGGCAGCTGGCAGCCGATCCGCGGATGACCGAGCACCCGGGCATGGAAGGCATGGACGCCGGCGGCCTCTACTTTGAGGTGGCAGCGGTGGTCACCACCTTCCTGCTCCTGGGCCGCTACCTGGAGGCCAACGCCAAGCAGAAGGCCGGGAACGCCCTCAAGGCCCTGATCAGCCTGGGTGCCAAGGACGCCGCAGTCCTACGCGAAGGGCTGGAACAACGGGTTCCCGCGGACCGGCTGCAGGTGGGGGATGTCCTGGTGGTCCGCCCGGGTGAGAAAATCGCCACCGACGGCGTGGTCCTCGACGGGTCCTCGGCGGTGGACGCCTCACTGGTGACAGGCGAGTCGGTGCCCGTGGAGGTGGGCCCTGGAAGCAAGGTCACCGGAGCCACCATCAACACGTCGGGCAGGCTGCTGGTCCGGGCAACCCGCGTGGGCGCCGAATCCACGCTCGCGCAGATGGCCCGCCTGGTTTCACAGGCGCAGACCGGCAAGGCGCCCATCGCGAGGCTGGCGGACCGCATCAGTGCCGTCTTCGTCCCGGTGGTGCTGGCCATTGCCGCGGCGACGTTCCTGCTGTGGCTGTTCATCGCGGAACCGGACGGAACGGACAGCGGGCTGCGCGCCGCCTTCACCGCCGCCGTCGCCGTTCTGGTCATCGCCTGCCCGTGCGCCCTGGGCCTGGCCACCCCGGTGGGCCTGCTGACGGGAACGGGGCGCGGCGCCCAGTTGGGGATCCTGATCAAGGGACCGCAGGTCCTGGAGGATACCCGCACGGTGGACACCATCCTGCTGGACAAGACGGGCACCGTGACTACCGGTGTACTGGCGGTTGAGTCCGCCGTCGCCTTCGGCGGATTCGACAGGCAGCAGGTGCTGCGTCTCGCCGGTGCCGTTGAGTCTGCGTCCGAACACCCCGTGGCGCGGGCCATTGCGACGGCGGCGAAGGAGGTCGTTCCGGCACGCCCGGGCGGTGCCGCGGACGACGACGGCCGCCTGCCCGCCGTCGATGGCTTCCGTTCGGCTCCGGGTGGCGGAGTCACGGGAACGGTGGAGGGCCTGCTGGTTTTGGCCGGCCGCACGGGCTGGCTCCGCGACAACGGGGTGGAGCCCTCTCCTGGGCAGCTGGAAGCACTGGCGGAAGCGGAGGCAGCCGGCGCCACGGCCGTCTGGCTGGCCGTTGACGGCGTCCCCGCAGGAATCGTCAGCCTCCGGGACACGGTCAAGGAAGGCTCACCCGTCGCCGTAAAACGGCTGAAGGACCTTGGCCTGCGCCCCATCCTGCTGACCGGAGACAACCCCGCCGTGGCCGCCCAGGTGGCTGCCGCCGTCGGGATCCCCGCTGCAGACGTGTATGCGGGAGTACTGCCGGAAGGCAAGGTGGAGGCCGTACGCAGACTGCAGGCCGCGGGAGCAACCGTAGCCATGGCCGGGGACGGCGTGAACGATGCTGCCGCCCTCGCGCAGGCGGACCTGGGGATCGCGATGGGGTCCGGAACTGATGTGGCCATCGAGGCCGCGGACCTCACGGTGATGGGAAACGACCTTGCCCAGGTGGCACAGGCCATCGAGCTGTCCCGCAGGACCCTGGCCACCATCAAAACGAACCTGTTTTGGGCCTTCTTCTATAACGCCGTCGGGATCCCGGTGGCAGCGCTCGGCCTGCTCAACCCCATGATCGCGGGCGCTGCCATGGCCGCCAGTTCGGTGCTGGTGGTGGCCAACTCGCTGCGGCTCCGGAGCTTCGGAAAGTAGCGGTTCACCTCTAGGGGGCTGGGTTCAGGCAGCACCGTAGCGGACGGCGGCGCGGGCCCGGGCCTTGGCGGCTTCCTCGTCGCGGTCCTTGGGCGGCGCCTGGGTCACCAGCGCGTCCAGCAGGTGCTGGGTGATATGGGCGATCTCGTGGACCGCGTCATCGAACGCTTCCTGGTTGGCCTTGGACGGCTTGGTGCTGCCGCTGATCTTGCGCACGTACTGCAGCGCGGCGGCGTGCACCTCCTCGGAGGTGGCGTGCGGCTCGAAGTTGTGAAGGGTTCGGATGTTCCGGCACATAGGCCCATGCTAGGCTCTGGAACGCCTAAGATCGACCCTTCTAGGCTTGCTTTATCAGCAGGTTGAGCGGGCCCGTCCATGGGGAGGACAGCATGGGCAGGGGTGCCCATCGACACTCCTTTGAGCGCCGGGATAGGTTTTAGGCAATGGATCTTCCGGATGAGCCGGGGGGCCGCTGGGGATGCCGACCTGGTTCGGATCCACTTACCAACAAGGAGATACTGATGGCTATTTGGGGTGCAGACGTTCAGCAGCTTCGTCAGCTGGGCAGCAAGCTTCAGGCAGGTGCGTCCGAGATCGAGACGCAGAAGTCCACTCTCACCAAGGTTCTGAGCAGCACCAACTGGGAAGGCCCCGACGCTGACAAGTTCCGCAACGAATGGTCGGGCCAGCACACCACCATGCTGACCAAGGTTGCCGAAGCACTGAAGGAAGCCGGCGACAAGGCCAAGCGCAACGCTGAAGAGCAGGACCAGGCTTCCCGCTAAGCCCCGGTTGCGCAGGACCTGTCACCAGGCACCTGTTTGTAACGGCGAGGGCCCGGACACCGCAAGGTGTCCGGGCCCTCGCGCGTTTAACCGCTGTATAAAGTGCCGGACCTGCGGCGGGCGAGGGTGCGCGGGCATCCGCGCACGCTGGGGCACTCAGGGCACGGGTTCGACGTCGTTCGCGTGCTCGAGCGGTGAGGTTGCCTTCGCCGCTGGCTGGCCGGGCGCGGGTTCCACCGCGGGAGCCCGGAGTTCGTCGAGCCGGACCAGGAGGACGCCGCCTACGATGAGCACTCCGCCCACAAGCTGGATGGCACCGGGCAATTCGCCCAGCAGCAGCCAGGCCCAGAGGACGGCGAACAGCACCTCGGTAAGTGAAACAAACGAGGCCACCTTGGAGCCCAGGGCGCGCGCCGCCATAATCCCCGAGACGTAGGCCAGCACCGTTGCCAGGACCACCAGCCCGGCCAGCGAAACCCACCACGGGCTCACCCAGGGCCCGAGTTTCGTGTCTGCAGTGTTGAACGCCATGGGCAGCAGTCCGGTGGCACCGGCCAGCCACATGACGGCGGCGCCCACCATCAGGCCGCCCGATGCCAGTACGAGGGGCGGCAGGGTGTCATTTTCCTTGGCGGTGATGAAGAAGTAGATGGCAAGGCAGACCGCTGCGGCGATGCCCCAGAGGACCCCCACCGGGTCCACCTTCACGGCCCCGGTGAGGTCCAGCACCAGGACCAGGCCCGCCAGGGACAGCAGGGTTCCCCCGAAGGTCAGCGCGCGCGGCCGTTTTCGGCTGGCTGCCCAGATCCACAGGACGATGATCACCGGAGCCAGGTACTCGAGCAGCAGGGCGACGCCCACGGAGAGCCGCTCCACCGCGTTGAAGTAGAACAGCTGGCATGCTGCCACGCCGATCAGGCCAAAGAGCACGATGGTGAGCCAGTTGTCCCGCAGCTGGTGCCAGCGGCCCCTCAGGGCGATGACCGCCGGGATGGCGAGGATGAGCGCGGCGCCGGTGAGCCGTGCCGTGACGGCGGCGCCCGGGGACCATCCCGTTTCCAGCAGCGCCTTGCCGAAGGATCCCGACGTGCCGAAGACGGCGGAGGAGAACAGGGCGATGCCCAGGCCGGAGGCCAGGAAGCTGCGGCGGGGTGCCACCGGACTTGTCGTGGCGGGATGGTTCTTTGCGGCAGGCACCGTCGCCTCCTGTCAGGAGTAAAGTGGGGTATTGGTCATGACAGTACGCTTCGGCGCTGTAAGGAGTCAAGATGGTATTTGCCCCTGACACTGAGGTTGCGCTGCGCAGCGTGGTCAACCTCATCAATTCCGGTGCCAACGGACGCGAGGACCTGGAGTCCCAACGGGATCTGGACAGGTTCCTGGCGGCCGAGCAGTTTTCAGGCTCCAGGGTGCGGGATGAGGCGGAGCTGGCCAGCGTCCGGCGGTTGCGCGGCGAACTGGCCGGGGCCTGGGTGGCGGGGGAAGACCGCGCGGTGGAGACCATCAACCGCCTGCTCCGCGACGCCAACGCGCTCCCCCAGCTGGTGCGGCACGATGGCTGGGACTGGCATCTGCACGCCACCACACCCGAGGCCCCGCTCGCGGACCGGATCAGCACGGAGGCGGCAATGGCGCTGGCGGATGTGGTGCGCAGCAAGGAGATGGACCGGCTGCGCGTCTGCGAGGCCGAGGACTGCGACGCGGCGGTACTGGACCTCAGCCGAAACCGGTCAAAGCGGTACTGCGATACAGGCAACTGCGCCAACCGGGCGCATGTGGCGGCCTACCGGGCACGCCAGGCGGCGGCGGGCTAGCGGCCCGCCGAACCTTCAGTGCCGCCGTCGTGGTCCTGCTGCCCGGGCGAGCCGGAGGCACTGGTTCCACCGAAGCCGTGGGACGTGTTCTTGGCCGAGCTGAGGTTGACGCCGGATCCCTTGCCCAGGTGCTCGGCGTTCTCCTTGTAGCTCATCGACAGCATGGCCGCAATCACCAGGGTGACAATGAAGGCGATGCCGGCAGCCGTGAAGGCGAGGTCGAATCGCGGAGCGCGGGCACTGCCGCCGGAAGCGAAAATCACCACGGCGAAGAAGGCCACAACAGCCCAGAACGCGGAGAACATCAGCGGGCCCTTCACAGAGGTCCGCAGGTTGCGCGGTTTTCCCTGGTGCTGGTCTGCCACGGTAAGTCCTCCCTGCGGGCGGCATGGATGGCCGGCCCGGTGTACGTTGTGGGTGGTCCCGGCGAAATTTCTACAGCGAGTAGAACCGGGACCTTCCTAGTTTACGGCTTCGCGGCCGTACTGCGGGAATCGTGCCTGAGCGTCAGCCCGGACAATGCCCACAGCACACCGAGAATGATGGCCCCGCCGCCGGCCACGCCCAGCAGGGCGTGCGCACCGAGGCTGATGAAGAACGGCAGGATCGCCGCCGTTCCGAGGCTGATGAGTCCAGAGGTGATCCAGTCCCGGGCCAGGACGTGCCGGCCCCGGTTCCGGAGACCGCACGCCAGCTCCAGGGCTCCGGCGACGCCGAGCCCCAGCGCCGCGATGACACCGAACAGAAGGTCACTGTGCAGCAGGAGCACCGCGAATCCTGCTCCCGCCAATACCGATCCGGCAGCCGAGAGTATCTTCCCGGCCACAGAGTCGCGCCCGAATCCGGTGGCCGGGATACCCCAGAGGGTGACGGCACCGATGGCCAGGAGGTACAGGCCGCCGGCCCAGCCCATGGCTTCCACGGAGGGCGTGGCCCAGAAGATCGTTACGGCTCCGAACACCAGCGAGGCAGCGGAGCGCAGCAGGACCGGCTTCCACAGGTCGGTGCGGGGGGCGGTTCCGTGGGCGGCGCCTGCGGGCGTCAAGGGTTGTGTCACGGCTCCAGTTTAGTTGCGCGCCCCGGTTAGGCCGAACCCAGCACCATCCACCTGTCACTCCGGGCGCGCAGGCCCAGGGTGAGCGCCCGTGCGGCCATGTATCCGATGGCGAATGCTGCCCAGAGCCAGCCGAGTCCCGCAATCCCTGAGGCCCCGGAAAACGCAACAGCCGCCAGCAGTGGGGCATACACGGCAACATTCAGCAGGCCGGCCAGGGCCAGGTAGCGGGCATCCCCGGCCCCGATAAGCACGCCATCCAGCACGAAGACGTATCCGGCAATGGGCTGGCTGGCGGCCAGGATCCACAGGGCGACGGCCAAAGCGGCTTGCACTTCCCGGTCCGGGGTAAAGAGGGCGCCGGCCCATGGTGCCGCCACCGCGAGGAGCAGCCCCGTGACCACGCCAAAGCCGATGCCCCACCGGATCATGGTGGTTGTCAGCAGCCGTGCCCGGGCCGCGTTGGATCCGCCCAGCTCCTTGCCGATCAGTGCCTGCGCCGCGATGGCCAGGGCATCCAGGGCGAATGCCAGGAAGGAAAAGATGGTCATGGCGAGCTGGTGTGCCGCCAGGTTGACGGCGCCTTGGCCGGTCACCACCAGGACCGTCACCAGGATTGCGGCCCGCAGGCTGAGGGTGCGCAGCATCAGCCAGGATCCCACCCGGGTCATGCTGCGGATGCCGTGCCAGCTGGGCAACAGAGACACGCCATGCCGGAGGGCGTTGCGCCGCACCATCAGCACGTAGACAGCCGCCATGCCCCATTGCGCCACACTGGTGCCCACGGCGGAGCCGGTGACGGACCAGTTGAGTCCGTAGACCAGCCAAAGGTTCAGGACGATGTTCAGCCCGAAACCGGCGGTGGCCACCACCAGCGGTGTGCGGGTGTCCTGGAGTCCGCGGAGCACACCGGTCCCGGCAAAGACCAGCAGCATCGCCACAAGTCCCGGCATGGACCAGCGAAGGTAGTCGACGGCGAAGGCGCGCACCTCGCCTTCTGCGCCCATGAGCCCGATCAGCGGTTCTGCTGCCACAAAGCCTGCCGCCGCCAGGACGACGCCCAGCAGCAGGGCCAGCCAGACGCCGTCGCGCCCTGCGGCCAGGGCTTTGCCGAGCTGGCCATCGCCGATGGCCCGGGCCACCGCTGGGGTGGTGGAGTAGGCGAGGAAGACCATCAGTCCGACGACGGTGTGCAGCACGGCCGATGCCAGCCCCACACCTGCCAATTGGGCCACGCCCAGATGTCCCACAATTGCAGAGTCCGCCAGCAGGAACAGTGGTTCGGCGACGAGTGCACCGAACGCGGGGACAGCGAGACGGAGGATCTCGCGGGCATTGCCCCGGCGCGACGCTAGAGGCGCGGAGGTGGAGGGATGGGACACCGTGCCAGCTTAACGGCCATAGAGCGGGGAGGCGGCTGACTGTGACGTCACGGTCATGACATGTCCCACAGAACGCTTCGATTAGTTGACTCTTCAACCAATCCTGCGAAACACTGGAAGGGTTCAACGCTGCGATCCGGCCCCTGCTTGCATGTGTCCAGCTCCGACCGATATCCGAAACGGTGAAACCCCATGAACCAGTCCCGCCTGACCACCACCGCCATCACAGCCCTCCGGATTGTCCTGGGCTTCCTCTTCGCAGCCCACGGCTGGCAGAAGTTCAACGAATGGACCATCGCCGGCACCCAGGCGTCTTTCGCCAAGATGGGCGTGCCCGCAGCCGACGTCATGGCCCCGGCCGTTGCCGTCCTTGAACTCGCCGGCGGCATCGCCCTGATCCTGGGCATCCTGACCCGCGTGGTGGCCGCCCTCCTGGCCCTCGACATGCTGGGCGCCCTCTTCCTGGTGCACGCTTCCGCCGGGGTTTTCGCTGCCAACGGCGGCTACGAGCTGGTGCTGCTCCTCGCGGCGGCGGCGTTCGCCCTGGCCCTCACCGGCGCCGGCCGCGTTTCCGTGGACCGCGCCCCCTTCGGACGCCGGAACTCCAAGCTGGCAGTCCTGGCCTAAGCCAAAACGCCCGACGGCGGCCGCGCACCCCGGTGCGTGGCCGCCGTCGTGGTTTAACTCCACCCGGGACGCTGGAACGGTGCGAATTCGCTGTTCCGCTACAGCGATCTGGCGCCGTTCCAGCGATTTCGCGAAGTTACGGCCCGTCACACGTCTCTTGCGGCTAACGCTGGGGGCCGAACCGGCCGGTAACCGGGAGCCTCAGTATGATCGGCAGCATGACTGAGACCGGCACGCCCAACTCCGTGACCCTCCGCTTCCTGGCGGCACCCACCGACGTTGGCCACAGCGGCTCCGTGGACGCCGGGACAGTGCTGGAGTGGGTGGACAAGGCCGCCTACGCCGCCGCTGTAGGGTGGGCAAAGTCCTACTGCGTCACGGCCTACGTGGGCAACATCCACTTCGCGGACCCTGTGAACAGCGGCGACATGGTGGAGGTGGAGGCCACCATCGTCTACACCGGCCGGTCCTCCATGCATATCCGCACCGTAGTCTCCTCCAGCGACCCCAAGGGCGGCCCCGCCACCATGCGCAGCCAGTGCATGGTGATCTTCGTGGCGGTGGGCGAGGACGGCAAGCCCACCCCCGTCAAGCAGTTTGAGCCTGTCGGTGACGCAGAGATCGAACAGCGCGACCACGCCCTGGCCCGGATCAAGGTCCGGGAACAGATCGTCGAAGCTATGAACCATCAGGAATATACAGATGCCGGCACTGCCGAGCGGGTGACGCTTCGGTTCATGGCGGCGCCCACCGATGTGAACTGGGGCGGCAAGGTCCACGGCGGAATTGTCATGAAATGGATCGACGAGGCCGCGTACGTCTGCGCGTCGCGCTACTGCGGCCAGGATACGGTGGCAGTGTTTTCCGGCGGGGTGCGCTTCTACCGGCCCCTCCTGATCGGGCACGTAGTGGAAGTGGAGGCCCGCCTCGTCTACACCGGCACCAAGGGGATGCACATCGCCGTCCACGTCCGCTCCGGCGATCCCAAAGGCCGTGAACTGAACCTCACCACGTACTGCCTCACGGTCATGGTGGCGCGCGACGGCGGAGGCAACTCAGTGCCTATCCCGGCGTGGGTGCCGGTCAGCGACGAAGACAAGCGGCTTCACGCCCACGCGCGGGAACTGCTGGAGATCAGGGGCACGGCGCCTGGGAACCGGCTGCCGAACCACCTTCTGGCCGGGGACTGACCCTGGGCGGGCCGCTCCGGCGTCGGGCCTAGAAGCCTCCGCCTCCGCCGGCGTCACCGGCCATGTTGGCGAACCGGGAGTAGTGGCCCTGGAACGCCACCACAATGTCCTTGGTGGGACCGTTGCGGTGCTTGGCGATCAGGATGTCGGCCTCACCGGCGCGCGGGGATTCCTTGTCGTAGACGTCCTCACGGTGCAGCAGGATGACCATGTCCGCGTCCTGCTCGATGGAGCCGGATTCGCGCAGGTCGGAGACCATGGGCCGCTTGTCCTGGCGCTGCTCGGATCCACGGTTCAGCTGGGACAGAGCAATCACCGGAACCTGGAGTTCCTTGGCCAGGAGCTTGAGTGCACGGGAGAACTCGGAAACTTCCTGCTGGCGCGACTCAACTTTCTTGCCGGAACTCATGAGCTGCAGGTAGTCCAGGATCACGAGCTTAAGGTCATGCTGCTGCTTCAGGCGGCGGCACTTGGCGCGGATCTCCATGAGGGACATGTTGGGGCTGTCATCGATGAACAGCGGAGCGTCGTTCATGCGGCCCATGGTGGTGGCGATCTTGGACCACTGTTCGTCCTTGATGGTGCCCTTGCGGAGGTCCTGCAGGCCGATGGTGGCCTCGGCCGAGAGGAGGCGCATGGCAATCTCGTTCCGGCCCATTTCCAGGGAGAACATGACGGTGGCCAGGTTGTTCTTGATGGCGGCCGAGCGGGCGAAGTCCAGCGCGAAGGTGGACTTGCCCACCGCGGGACGGGCGGCGATGACGATCATCTGGCCCGGATGCAGGCCGTGGGTAAGTTCGTCGAGCTCATAGAAGCCGGTGGGCACACCCACCATGCCTTCGCCGCGGTGGCCGGAAGCCTCGATCTCGTCCACGGTGGATTCCATGACGTCCTTGAGGACCACGTAATCTTCCGCCGTGCGGCGCTCGGCAACGGCGTAGACCTCTGCTTGGGCCTGGTTGACCAGGTCCTCCACTTCGCCGTCAGAGCCGTAGCCCAGCTGGACGATCTTGGTCCCGGCGTTGACGAGGCGGCGCAGCACCGCGCGTTCGGCAACGATTTCGGCGTAGTAGCCGGCGTTGGCTGCCGTGGGTACAGTCTGGATCAGCTCGTGCAGGTACGCGGGTCCACCGATCCTGTTGATCTCGGCCCGCTTGGTCAGCTCGTCGGAGACTGTGACGGCGTCCGCGGGCTCACCGCGGCCGTAAAGATCGATGATTGCTTCGTAAATGGTTTCATGGGCGGGGCGGTAGAAGTCCTGGCCGCGAAGGATTTCCACGACGTCCGCGATGGCATCCTTGGACAGCATCATGCCGCCCAGGACGGACTGTTCAGCCGGGATGTCCTGCGGAGGCTTTCGGCTCGCGTCTGATCCGCGGGTGGTTTCGACCTCGTCCAGATGCGCGATTGACAAAGCTGCCGTCCTCCATAGTTGCCGGGCCCGCCCGGTGGTTGCCGTCCTGCATAGGCTTCGCCGGAAATCCGGGTTCCGCCACCTGTCCAATGTCTACCGGCAGGGTCCGACACTGCGGCCGGCCCGGCCCCAGACCGCACTTGTGCACAGGAGTTATCCCCAAATCCACAGGTTTTCCACAGGGACCCCTCCCCCGGGGTTTACCGCTGCTGTCCGGCCTGCGTTCCATGCAGGTCCGCGGGCCGCAATTGATCCCCGGAACAGGTACCCCGCCACGCTAGCGGCCTCCGGCTCCACCGCAAAGTCCACCGCCGTGAATGCCTGTGGATAACCTGTGCACTAACCGGCATAGCTTGTGCACAGCCTGTGTGGAAAGTTGTGGAAAAGAAAAAAGTTTGACCCTAGTCATGGCTCTGACCTGCGAAAACTCGCCGTGAAACATGTGGAGCAAATATTTCTTCTGTGGAATTTCATCCACAGCGGCGTGTCGGGACATGCCGCTCCTGCGCGTGTTGCCGGCATCCGTGATACAGCTCATCCAGGCCTGGGGACGGCTGTCATATTCCCTCGAAGGACTGTCCGGCCACTCGGTGGACCGAGCATGCAACGCGGTGAATATTGCTGTGGATAACCCGGATCTGCCCTAAGCTCGTAGGTATGGCCGAACTATTCCTGGTTCTGTTGCCTGCGACAGTCCTGGTGCTGATGATGCGGGGTCTTGCAACGGCCGCCGGCCCCGGGTCAATTCCACAGCGATCCCGGCCACGTCCGCAGCAGCAGGTAGAAAGAGAACGGCTTTAGAACCATGGAATCGCTTGTCATCCCCGCCCTCATCCTTGTGGCTGTGGCAGTGGCCGTAGTGCTGGTTTCCCGGGCGCTGGGCAAGAAGAAGGCTGCTCATGACGCCACTCCCCGGCAGGCCGCACCCGGCGCCGCGGAACTCGCCCGTGCGGCAGCGGCCAAGCTGTCCGAGACCGAACACCGGCGTATCTACGCGCTGATCGCGCAAGGGCAGGCGATGGCCGCCATCAAGCTGTACTACGAGGCGACCGGGGACGGCCTGCGGGCCTCCCGCGACGCCGTCGGGGCACTGGCCGCCCACCCGCAGCCCTACCGCGGCCCGGAAGCGCCCGGAAGCGCGCTGGCGGACGACGAGGACGACGAGCCCCAGCGCTTCCCGTACCGTTACCGGGCCATCGCCAGCAAGGGCGATGTGACCCGTGAAGTCAGCAGCAACATGCTCAATGACGAGATCTACGGCAGGATCCGCACACTGGCCCGCAACGGAGACGCAGAGGCGGCAGCTGTGGCCCTGACGCGCCACTCCGACATCTCGATGACGCAGGCGCGGGAGTTCATCGAACTCCTCGACGACTAGGGGCGGGCCGGCGGTAAGCTACGCTGCTGGTCAGTTGGTTCCGGAGATTCCCGCGAGCAGCTGCTCGAAGGGAAGGGATTCCATGGGGGCCAGCTTGCGGCCCGGCTGCAGCCCTTCCAGGAGTTGCGAAAATTCGCCGGATGCCCGGTCCACCCTGCTTGCCAGGGAGGTGCCGGCGTCGCCCGCGGTGCCCCAGTCCTGCGGCCCGGCGAACACGGCCGTGGCCGCGATCCGGGTGCGGAGGTAGCTGAACAGGGGGCGCATGGCGTAGTCCAGGACCATCTGGTGCCGGTCCGTCCCGCCCGTGGCGCCGAGCAGGACCGCCTTGCCGTCAAGGGATTTGGGGTCCAGCACGTCGAAGAACGACTTGAAAAGCCCGCTGTACGAGGCGCTGAAGACCGGGGACACTGCGATGATGCCGTCCGAGGCTTCAACCGCGGCAATCACGTCAGCCAGGTGCGGTGCCGCGTAGCCGGTGACGAAGTTGTTGGCGATGTCCACCGCCAGGTCACGCAGCTCGACGGTTTCCACTTCCGCGCCGTATCCGGCGGCCTCCAGTTGCCGCTTGGCCGACGCCGCCAACTGGTCGGCAAGCAGGCGGCTCGACGACGGGACGCCGAGCCCGGCGGAAAGGACGGTGATGCGGCGGGTTTCCATGGCATTCTCCTGTTGCTGGTTCATAGATCGTACATGCATTTGCATCTACTTGTTGAACAGGGGCTGCTTACGGAGTATTCCCGGCACGGGGTAGGAGACCTAAAGCATGACGGTCCCGCGGATGCAGGTAGCGGAGTGGCCACCCACCCAGATGTTCGATCCCTCAGCGGAGATGTGGACCCGGCCTGCACGGCCCAGGATGGTGCCCTGCGCCGCCACGTAGTGCTCCGGCGCCCGCCCGGTGCCGATCAACCATTGGGCCGCGCCTGCGTTGAAGCTGCCCGTCACCGGATCCTCCACCATGGCATCACCCGGAATGAAGGTCCGGACCTCGAAATCGGCGTCGCCACCCGGCTGGTGCGGGCCGATAACCCCGATCTTCAGGCTTCCCATGGCAGCCAGGTCCGGTTCGAGGGACAGAACCAGATCAGCAGATTCCAGCAATACGCCGATCCATTCGGGGCCGTTGACCAGCCAGGATGCGTCAAGGATGTCGGGCCCCGGCAGCCGAAGAGCGGCGGACAACTGCCGGCGGACGGAACTGTCCACGGGTTCGAAGCGGGTGAGCGGCGGCGCGGCGAAGGCGAGCCGTCCGCCGTCGCGCTTTATCCTCACCAGGCCAGCTCCGCATTCCTGCACCAGCCAGTCGGCTGACTTCGGGATACCGCCGGCCTCAAGCCAAGTATGCGCCGACCCCAGCGTCGGGTGCCCGGCAAAAGGAAACTCCTCTGTGCCGGTGAAGATGCGTACCCGGTAATCCGCCTCAGGGTGTGTGGGCGGCAGCAGGAACGTGGTTTCGGAGAGATTCGTCCAGTTGGCGAAATGCTGCATCTGCCCCGCGGACAGGTCATCGGCGTCAACCACCACGGCCAGCGGGTTGCCGCGGTACGGTTCGGCGGAAAAGACGTCGGCCTGGTGGAACGGGCGGATTCGCATGCTCTGGTTGGTCACCGGTGCAGGCTATCACCGGTGTGGCCGCACCCCGGATGCGTCTGCAACACTACGTCCATGGCAGAGAACAAGACCGCCCCCACCGGGGCTGACGTCAGCGCATTCCTGGCAGCAGTGGAACACCCGGTCCGCAGGGCCGACGGCTTCGAACTGCTGGAACTCATGCGGAACGTCACCGGACAGGATCCGGTGATGTGGGGACCCACAATCGTGGGCTTCGGCAGCTACCACTACAGGTACGCCACCGGCAGGGAGGGCGACTCGGCCGCAGTCGGATTCTCCCCGCGTAAGGCCAACCTTGCCCTCTACGGGCTGACGTACGGGCCCGACGCCGGTCCGCAGCTTGAAGCCCTCGGCAAGCACAAAGCCGGGGCCGCCTGCCTGTACATCAACAGGCTGGCAGACGTTGACCGCCAAGTACTGGAGGCCATGGTCAGGAGCGGCTACCAGCACGTCATGGCCGAACTCCACCGGCCCTGACCGCAGATGCAAAAGACCCCCGCCGCCGTTATCCGGCAGCGGGGGTCTTCGGTGCAGTCAGAAATTACTTTCCGGCTACGACGTCGAGTTCGATCACAGCGGCAACATCCTCGTGGAGACGGACGTTGGCCTGGTAGGAACCAACCGACTTGATGTGGACCGGCAGTTCAACCTTGCGCTTGTCGATGCTGCCCAGGCCTGCGGCCTCAACAGCGTTGGCAACGTCGGCCTGCTTGACGGTGCCGAACAGGCGTCCGGTTTCGCCGGCCTTGACTACCAGCTGGACAGGCTTGGACTGCAGTGCAGCGGCCTGCTTCTGAGCATCTTCCAGGGAAGCGTGTTCGCGGGCGGCGCGGGCAGCCTTGATGGACTCAACCTGCTTCTCGCCACCCTTCGTCCAGGTCAGGGCGAAGTTGCGGGGCAGCAGGAAGTTACGTGCGTAACCGTCCTTGACCTCGACAACATCGCCAGCAGCACCGAGGCCGGTGACTTCGTGGGTCAGAATGAGCTTTGCCATGTTAGTAAATCCCTTCCTTAACCGCGGCCAGCGCCGGAGTAAGGCAGCAGGGCAACTTCGCGGGCGTTCTTGATTGCCTGTGCGATCTTGCGCTGTTCCTGGACCGTGACGCCGGTGACGCGACGGGCGCGGATCTTTCCGCGGTCGGAGATGAACTTGCGCAGCAATGCTACGTCCTTGTAGTCGATGACAGTGATGTCAGCGGCCTTCAAGGGGTTGGACTTTGGTTTGGGCTTACGGAGTTCAGCCTTAGCCATCGTGGAGCTCCTATTCTAGGGAGCCCGTGGATATTGATCCACGGGATGGTGGTGGTCCGACGGCGATGCCCGCCACAGTGCCCACAGGCACCATGATGAGGTCCCGACGCCGGGCCGAGATGATTTTTTAGAAGGGCGGTTCGGAGTCGGGGCCGTTGCCCCAGCCACCTGCATTGGAGACGCCGGGCGTTGCCCAGGGATCGTCCTGTGCAGCCTGCTGGTTGCCGCCGCCACCCCAGTTGCCGCCGGAGTTGCCGCCCTGGTTTCCACCAGAGTTGCCGCCTCCAAAGCCACCGCCGCTGTTGCCGCCGCCGAAGCCGCCGCCACCCTGGCCGCCGGAGCGCTGGGTGCGGTTGACCTTGGCGTTTGCGTAGCGCAGGCTGGGGCCGATTTCGTCGACCTCAAGCTCGATAACGGTGCGCTTTTCGCCTTCTTTTGTTTCGTAGGAACGGCTCTTCAGGCGGCCGGTCACGATGACGCGCATGCCCTTTGTCAGGGACTCCGCGACGTTCTCGGCCGCTTCACGCCACACCGCCGCGCGGAGGAACAGGGTTTCCCCGTCCTTCCACTCGTTGGACTGGCGATCAAAGGTGCGCGGGGTGGAAGCGATGGTGAAGTTCGCTACTGCCGAACCTGACGGTGTGAACCGCAATTCCGGGTCATTGGTGAGATTACCGATGACCGTAATGGTGGTCTCGCCTGCCATCTACTGCCTCCTTGTTCGATCCTGGGTGAAGATTCGAGTCCTGCGGGATGAAGAATGAAGAGTGATACCGAAATTACTCGGCAACAACCTTCTGCTCTTCGGGGCGGGTGATCTTGGTGCGCATGATGGTCTCGTTAAGAGACAGCTGGCGGTCAAGTTCCTTGGCGGTTTCCGGCTTGGCGGTGAAGTTCACCACGGCGTAGATACCTTCGGACTTCTTCTTGATGTCGTAAGCCAGACGGCGACGGCCCCAGATGTCAACCTTTTCGATGGTTCCACCATCGTTGGTGATGACGTTCAGGAACTTCTGAAGCGACGGCTCAACGGTACGCTCTTCGACCTCGGGGTCGATGATTACCATCAATTCGTAAGGACGCATATGTGAACCCACCTCCTTTGGGCTAAGCGGTTACGGCATTTCCGTAACAGGAGGTTCATTTGCGATTCCATGCAAGCCCCGCCGCCGGAACGGTGGCTGGGGCGCAGCACAGACTTCAATATCTTAGTGCATTTGGACGGGATAGGCGATTCGCGCTTGACTCAAGGCTAGAGCCCGTGCAGCCGGGATGGCAGCACGGGCTCTCCTATGTGGAAAAGCAGCAGATTACGACGCCGGGCCCGCCTTGGCCGGGACGTCGTCGGCCTGGCCTGCGGAGGCTCCGCGCCGGCGGTAGCGCAGGACTCCGACTGCCACCACCACCGCGGCAAGCGCCACGGACAGGAGCAGGGATTCGCGGGTGGAATCCAGGATGACCATGCCGATGAGCAGGGCAACGATGCTGCCGATCGACAGCCAGGTCAAGTACGGGAAGAGCCACATCTTCAGGGCAAGGTCCTTGGCGGCGGCGCCCATCCGCTTTCGGAGGATCAGCTGCGAGGAGGCGATGACCAGCCAGACGAACAGCGCAATGGCACCGGAGGTGTTGACCAGGAACAGGAATACCGTGTCCGGTGCGATGTAGTTCAGGCCCACGGTGACGAAGCCGACGACCGTGGAGGCGAGGACCGCAGCGACCGGCACTCCGCGGCGGGAAATCTTTGTCCAGGACGAGGGGGCGTCGCCGCGCTTGGACAGCGAGAACAGCATCCGGCTGGCGGTGTAGAGCCCGGAGTTCAGGCAGGACAGGACCGAGGTCAGCACCACGATGTCCATGATGGTTCCGGCACCCGGAATCCCGAAGAGCTCAATGACGGCAACGTAGGGGCTCTTCGCCACGCTGGCATCGTTCCACGGCAGAAGGGTTACCACGATGGCGATGGAACCGATGTAGAAAACGAGGATGCGCCAGACGGTGGACTTGACGGCCTTCTTGACGGCATCCACCGGGTTCTCTGATTCGCCGGCGGCAATGGTGGCAATCTCGGCGCCGAAGAAGGAGAACACCACTACCAGGATGCCGGCGAGGACAGCGCCGGGACCGTTGGGCATGAATCCGCCGTTGTTCAGCAGGTTGTCGAGGCCGGGTGCGGGGACACCGGGCACGAGGCCCAGGATTGCCGCCACGCCGAACAGCAGGAACAGGATGATGGCCGTGACCTTGATGGACGCGAACCAGAACTCGAATTCCCCGTAGGACTTCACCGAACCGAGGTTGGTCAGGGTGAGGAGGACCATCAGGATCAATGCCCAGACCCACTGGTCGATGCCCGGAACCCACCGGTGCATGATGGCTGCCCCGGCGGTGGCTTCGATACCCAGCACGATGATCCAGAACCATGCGTAGAGCCAGCCGATACTGAATCCGGCCCAGCGGCCCAACGCCTTGTCTGCATAGGTGGAAAATGAGCCGGTCTCGGGGTTTGCAGCGGCCATTTCACCGAGCATGCGCATCACCAGGATGACCACGATGCCTGCGGCCATGTAGGCCACCAGGATGCCCGGGCCCGCCTGCTGGATGGCGGCACCGGATCCGACGAAGAGTCCGGCGCCGATGACGCCGGCGATGGCAATCATGGAAAGGTGCCGTGGTTTGAGCGATTTGGACAGTTGCTGGTCAGCGGGCATGCGTGCGCCGTCCTTCTGGTTATTGCGTGGAGTTGGGGCTACTGGCGGCGGCGGAGGTTCCCCGGGGCCCTTCCAGTGCGTTGGATCACAAGTTTCTCCCACCCTAGACCCGCTCCGGCTTCGAGGATTATGTGCATCGGCACAAGCTCGCAGTATCCAAATCAGAACTTCCTCCAGCTGCGGACATCTGAAGGCATCAAAAGATGCATGCAGGGCAACACCGAAATCTCGAAGAAACGAGGCGTCCAATCTTGAGCCAATCCAGCGCCTATTTGGATGGCAGCCCGAACTGCAGCCGCTATATATTCCTTTCTACGGCTGGGTTTCGCGCTGGAGGCGGGAACCAGCCGGGCCGGACCTCCGGGCGGGACCGGCGGTACGGCTGCAGTGCCGGATGTACTCGCGCAAGAATGCGGTCTCGTTCTTCACAGGATGGGGACCTCATGTCTTTGGTAGGCCGGAGTAAGGAACTGGACAGGATCCTGTCGGTGATTCGCGGACCCAAGGACTCCGCCCTGGTGGTGTCCGGCAGCAGGGGAGCAGGAAAATCTGCACTCCTTGCCGAAATCTCCGCCCTGTGCGACTACCCCACGGTGTTCCTCAGCGCCAGCACGTCCGAGTCCGACTGGCCGCTCTCCGGGATCACGGCCCTCCTGAACAGGATGGACGACCCGGTCCTGAACAGGATCGCGGACGAGCTCCTGCGGGACGCGGCGGGCACCCTGAACGTCCCCGCTTTCTCGGCGACGCTCCTCGCCGGCCTGCTCCAGCGGTCGTCATCGCGGACGGTTATTGCCATTGACGACGCCGACCGGCTCGACCCCGGGAGCCAGGCAGTGATCGGTTTCCTGGCCAGGCGGCTGACCGGAACCGACATTGCGCTGTTCCTCAGCGCCCGCGGCGCCCCGCACGACAGCCCCTTCAACGGACTGGAGTCGCTCGTACTAAGTCCGCTGAGCTACAACGAGACGGTGCGGATGCTGGAGGCCATCCCCGCAAAGCAGGCCACGACGGCGGCCGCCCACGCGGTTGCCTCGGCCACCACGGGAAATCCGCTCGCCGCCGTCGAGCTTTACCACCACCTGCTTGAGCGGCAGGCCGACGGGAAGTACGCCATGCCCATCCCGTTGCCCTGCAGGGGCAGCTTTGAAACGGAATTTGCCGCGGTGGTGGGCCGGCTGACTCCGGTGGCACGCGGCATCCTCGACCTTCTCTCCCTGTCCTGCCGGACCGACATCGGAGCACTGGAACAGGTCTGCGGGGACGTATGGTCCGGCGTCGACGAACTGCTGTCCGAAGGGCTGGTCAGCCGAACGGGACCGCATCTGCAGATCCGCGAGCAGTTATTGCGGGGTTACGTCTTTTCCACCATGACTCCTGCGGCCAGGACAGCCAGCCACCGTGCGCTGGCAAACGCGTCGGAGTCCTCTGATCCGTACGCGAGGCGCTGGCACCTGAGCTACACGGCGCTGGAGCGCCAAACGCCATTCAGCCTGCTGCGGCACGCGGTGGACCTGATCCGCGGCGGCGATGTGCCGTTCGCCGTCGAGTACGTTGAGCGGGCGCTGACCCTCAACCCGTGGGAGGCCGAGACCGCTGCCCGCCTCGCGGCCATTGCCGAACTGCTCTTCAGCCTGGGCAAATTCGTTTATGCCCGCCGCTATCTGGACTGGGCGCGCCGGGTCACCCACAATCCGGCCCTCATCCTGCGGCTGACCGGCCTGGCGTTCGAAATACAGTTTGCCCAGGGCGCTTCGGTGCGCTCCAGCATGGTGGTGCGCCTGGCCAAGGAGTTCGGCCGGCACGACCCCGCCTTCACCGCGGCCCTGCTGGCCGGCGCAGCCCTCTACTACGCGGAACGGTGGGAACTGGCGGACGCAGCCGAGGTGCTCCGGTGCGGCGCCGGCTTCCGGGATGCGGCGTCACCCGAGTGCCTGGCCATCGCAGAACGGGCGCAGACCCTGGCAGGTTCCATCGGCGGGGACGCCGCCAGCCTTGCCCGCAAGCATGAGCCCGCCGGGGAAGCCCGGACACTGTGCCTGCTGGTGCAGGGCCGGGCCCTCAGCTACGCCGAGCGGTATGAGCACGCGGCGGAGGCCTTCGCCATGGTGCGCGGTTCCGTCGAGGCCGGTGACACCAACTGGCGGGAGTGCGCCATGTTCCTGGCAGTGGACAACGAGGTGCGGGCGGGCAACATCCGCGTGGCGGTCCGGCTCATCGACGAACTGGAAGCGCAGGAGCCTGAGATCAAGTACTTCCGCGGGATGCGCCACCTCTTCCGGGTGTGGCGGGCACACGCATTAGGGGACGAAGCCCAGGCCACCACGCACGCCACGGAGGCCCACCGGTTCGCAGCGTCCGAAAACCATCCCGCGCTCTCAGCCCAACTGGCAGCGATGCAGGGCCATTTTGCGCTCCTGCGGGGCGACCTGGCGGAAGCCTGCGCCCAGCTGTCCCGGGCCGCGGAAATCGGGATGTGCTTCGGCAACCCTACCCTGCTCCGCTGTGAAGCGGACCTGGTGGAAGTCTTGGTGCGGCTTAACCGGCACCGTGAGGCAACGCTGGCCCTGCAGCGGCTGGAAAGCCGCTCCGTGGGCCTGCGGTCGCCCTGGCTGATGATGGCCGTGGCGCGGAGCCGCGCCATGCTCGCCGACGGGGAACAGTCCCTGCAGCTCTTTGCCCGGGCACTCGAAGCCAGGACCGGGCATGAATCGATCCTTGAGCGTGCCCGCACCCTGCTGTGCTACGCCGAACGACTCAGCGCTTTCGGACGGCTCCGGGACGCGCGGGATGCGCTCATGCGCGCCAAGGTGATGTTCGACGAGGCCGGCGCAGATGCGTGGACCCAGCACGTGGATGTGCTGCTGCTGGACGAACGGGTGGAACCTGCCCGGCCGCAGGGCAACCCGGCCATGATGCTGCTGGCCGACCATGAACGTGCCTTGGCCCGGATGGTGGCGCGGGGGCTCCGCAATAAGGAGATCGCGGCAACCCTCTATGTGTCGGTCCGGACGGTCGAAGTGCGGCTGACGGCCATCTACCGGAAGCTCGGCGTGGAGTCCCGCGCGCAACTGACAGCCCTTGCGAGCACGAAGGAACCGACGCCGTCGGAGCCGTACGTGCTGCCCGTCCTGTAGGCCCCAAAGCCTGTAAATGCAGGTATCCGCAGTATCCACACTGATCCCCGGACAGACCCACAAAGCCCCTTCTGAACCCCGCCGGGCCGGCATTTTGAAAGCTAGTTTTTCTTCACGGCCAGACGTCAGCGGACATGCCGGGAAGGGGTCACCATGGCAGAGATACCAGTAGCCAGAACCCGGCGTGCCGGCCTTCACTGGCCCGTTGCGCCCGTTGCTGCACAACGGATGACAACACCGCAGTTGGCGGCGGCGGATACCGCAGGAACCCGGTTTCTGCGGCCGCCAACTGCACATCCGGCCAGCGCTACTTCCAACTCCCGGGCCCTTCCTCCGGCGGGCGGGAACAGGGCGGCAGTGTCATGGCTCTCCACCCACGTCAATCTGCTGCGGGTGACTGATTCGTTCCTGGTCCTGGGGGCGGTGGCCGTCGGCTGCCAGCTGTCCTACGTGGGATTCGCACCGGCGGACCCAGGCGATGCGGGAACGGTGGCCTCGGCAGCTGTGATTGCCCTCCTGTGGCTCATCGGCCTCGAGGTCTACCGGACACGGGATGCCAAGCTGTTGGGGATCGGCGCCGACGAATTCAAGCGCGTCACCTCGGCAACCCTCCGGGTCTTCGGACTGATGGGGCTGGCCGCCGTGCTGTTCTCCCTGCACGGTGCAACCGCTTTTGTTACGGTTTCGCTGCCGCTTGGCCTGCTGGGGCTGACCGCAAACCGGTGGGCGTTCCGCCGCCGGCTGAAGGCCCAGAAGGCCCGGGGCCGGTGCCTGTCCCGGGCGCTGGTGGTGGGTGATCCTGACGACGTCCGCTACGTGGTGCAGCAGGTCCTTCGGAAATCGGGACCGGTGTACCAGATCCTGGGTGTGTGCCTCCCGGGTGCCCGGCGTGGAGCCCTCCTCCGAGTGGACGGGCGGGCCATTCCGGTGCTCTGTTCCACGGATGACATCGCCCGCACGGTCCGGCTGGCGGAGGCTGATTCGGTGATCATCGCCGGGCCCCTCCCCGGTGGCAACCGTTTCATCCGCGAGCTCGGGTGGCGGCTTGAAGAATCGTCAACGGAACTGATCCTCGCGGCCACGCTGACCAACGTTGCGGGTCCCCGGATCCACTGGCGGCCGGTTGAGGGGCTGCCGCTGATGCACGTCGACATCCCGCAGTACACGGGCGCCAAGCACGCGATGAAGCGGGTGATGGATGTGGGGATGGCGCTATCAGCCCTCCTGGTGCTGTCCCCACTGCTCCTGGTACTGGCGGCCATCGTGCGCCTGGACAGCCCGGGCCCGGTGTTCTTCCGCCAGGACCGGGTGGGCCGGGACGGCCAGGCATTCGGCATGCTGAAGTTCCGGTCCATGGTGGTGGACGCGGAAGCCCGGCTGGCAACGCTGGGTGCGCAGAACGAGGGCGCTGGGGTGCTGTTCAAAATGCGCGACGACCCACGGGTGACACGCTGCGGCCGGTGGATGCGCAAATACTCCCTCGATGAGCTGCCGCAGCTGTGGAATGTGGCCCGCGGCGACATGAGCCTGGTGGGGCCGCGGCCGCCGCTGGCACGGGAGGTCAGCGGGTATGAACGCCACACCCACCGCCGCCTGCTGATCAAACCCGGCATCACGGGGCTCTGGCAGATCAACGGGCGCTCCGACCTCCCCTGGGACGAGGCCGTCCGGCTGGACCTCTACTACGTCGAAAACTGGTCCCTAGCCGGGGACCTGCTGATTCTGTGGCGGACGTTCCGGGCAGTCGTCCGGCCGTCCGGCGCCTACTGACCCAACCGCACTCCGGAAAGAAAGTGATATGAGATCCTTCCCGAATCCTTTCCAGGCCCACACCCACCGGCAACCGTCGCAGAAACTGCGCATCGCCGTCGTCGGCGCCGGGTACTGGGGGCCCAACCTGGCCCGCAACCTGCACGCCAGCCCCGACTGGGACCTCGTTGCCATCTGCGACCTGGACCTGGAACGCGCACGCAAGCTTGCGGCGTCGGTGGGTGGGATTCCCGCCGTCGAATCCCTGGACGAAGTGCTGGACACGTTCGACGTGGACGCCGTGGCGATCGCGACGCCGGCCCGCACCCACCATGGCACCGTGATGACGGCGCTGCGCGCCGGCAAGCACGTCCTGGTAGAGAAACCGCTGGCGGACAGCCGGGCTCACGGGCTGGAGATGGTGGCTGAGGCCGAAGCCAACGGCCTGGTCCTCATGGCGGACCACACCTACTGCTACACACCCGCCGTCCTGAAGATGCAGGAACTCGTCCAGTCCGGGTCGCTGGGCGAGATCCTGTTCGTGGACTCCACCAGGATCAACCTGGGACTGGTGCAGCCGGACGTCAATGTGTTCTGGGACCTGGCCCCGCATGACCTTTCCATCCTCGACTTCGTCCTTCCGGGCGGGCTCAACCCTGCCGAGGTCTCCGCTTTCGGGGCAGACCCGCTGGGTACCGGGCGGGACTGCGTGGGCCACCTGAACTTCCGGCTTCCCAATGACGCCACGGCCCACGTGCACGTGAATTGGCTCAGCCCCACCAAAATCCGGCAGATGGTGATTGGCGGATCGCTGCGCACCCTGGTCTGGGACGACCTCAACCCCCAGCAGCGGCTCAGCGTGTACGACCGGGGCGTCAGCCTGGACCGGCAACCCAAAACTGCCGGGGAAAAGGCCTCCACCAACATCTCCTACCGGCTGGGCGACACGTGGTCCCCGGCGCTGCCGGAACGGGAAGCCCTCAGCCAGGTGGTGGCGGAACTGGCCTGCTGCATCCGCACCGGCCAAGAGGCCAGGACGGGCGGCGCATCCGGGCTTCGCGTGCTGTCCGTGCTTGAAGCGGTGACCCGTAGCCTGACGCAGGACGGCCAGCCCGCGGCCGTTGCGGGATCCGAGCTCGCTCAAGAGATGGAGGGAGTGCGGTGAGCCGGCTGGAGGGGGTCAATGTCCTGGTGACGGGCGGGGCCGGGACCATCGGCTCCACACTGGTGGATGCGCTGCTTCAGGCAGGCGCGGGCCGGATCGATGTCCTGGACAACATGGTCCGCGGCCGGCTTGGGAACCTTGACGCTGCCCTTTCATCCGGACGCGTGGAGCTGGTCCGGGGAACCATCCAGGACCGGGATCTGGTCAACGACCTGGTCAAGGGTAAGGACCTGGTGTTCCACCAGGCGGCCATCCGGATAACCCAGTGCGCTGAAGAGCCGCGGCTGGCGCTGGAGGTGCTGGTTGACGGAACGTTCAACGTCATCGAGGCGGCGGCCGCGCACAAGGTGGGCAAGCTGGTGGCGGCTTCCAGTGCTTCCGTTTACGGAATGGCTGAGGAATTCCCGACGGCGGAACGGCACCACCACGCCAACAATGACACTTTCTACGGGGCTGCCAAGTCGTTCAACGAGGGCATGGCCCGCAGCTTCCGCGCGATGACGGGGCTGGATTACGTGCTGCTGCGCTACTTCAACGTGTATGGCCCCCGGATGGACGTGCACGGGCTGTATACCGAGGTGCTGGTGCGGTGGATGGAGCGGATCATGGACGGGCAGCCGCCGCTGATCTTCGGCGACGGGCTGCAGACCATGGACTTCGTGTACACCACGGATGTGGCCCGGGCCAACGTGCTCGCCGCCGCCGGCGACGTACACGAGGGCGTCTACAACATCGCCAGCGGAACCGAGACGAGCCTCCTGGAGATGGCGCAGGCGCTGCTGCGGGTCATGGGCTCCGGCCTGGCCGTGGAGCATGGTCCCGCCCGGCAGGTTAACGGGGTGGTGCGTCGCCTGGCGGACACCACCGCCGCTGCCCGGGACCTCGATTTCAAGGCCGAGGTGGGTCTGGAGGACGGACTCCGGGAACTGGTGGCCTGGTGGAGGCCGCTGCGCGAAGAGATCGCTGCGTCCCGGAAGGCCGGTGTGTGATGAGTGCTGAAGCGGTGCTTTCGCGGATCAACGTCATGAAGCCGTGGCTGGGGGAGGAAGAAGCGCGAGCCCTGGCCGAGGTGGTTGCCTCGGGTTGGGTGGCGCAGGGGCCCAAGGTGAAGGAGTTCGAGGAGAAGTTCGCAGCGGCGCAGGGGGTGCGCCACGCCGTGGCGGCCTCCAGCTGCACCACCGCACTTCACCTGGCGCTGGCGGTGGCCGGCATCGGCCCCGGGGACGATGTGGTGGTGCCGTCGCTGTCCTTCATTGCGACGGCGAACGCCGTGACCTACCTCGGCGCGCGGCCGGTGTTTTGCGATGTGGATCCGGTTACCGGCAACGTCACGGCGGAGACCATCCACGCAGCGCTCACACTGGATACGCGGGCCGTGATCGTGGTGGACCAGGGCGGCGTGCCACTGGACCTGGACCCGATCCGTGTCCTGTGCGACCGGCACGAGATCACCATCATCGAAGACGCCGCCTGCGCGGTGGGATCCACATACCGTAGCCGGCCCGTGGGCGTCGGCGCGGACGTTGCTGTCTGGTCCTTCCACCCGCGCAAGATCCTCACCACCGGCGAAGGTGGGATGCTGACCACCAACAGGGCAGACTGGGCGGCCCGGGCCAGGACACTGCGGGAGCATTCGATGAGCGTGTCCGCGGCGGACCGGCACGGTTCAATGCTGGCACCGCCCGAGTTCTTCCTCGAAGTGGGGTTCAACTACCGGATGACGGACCTGCAGGCCGCGGTCGGCATCGTGCAGCTGGGCCGGCTCCCGGAGGTGCTGGCCCGGCGGCGGGAGATTGCGGCCAGGTATGTGGCAGGGCTGTCCGGCCTGCGTGGGCTGCGGCTGGTATCTGATCCGCCCTACGGCACCTCGAATTTCCAGTCTTTCTGGATCGAGGTGCTGCCCACCTTCGGCACCACGCGCGAAGGCCTGCTGGAGCGCCTCGCCGAGGCCGGCATCTCGGCGCGGCGGGGCATCATGGCCGCGCACCGGCAGCCCGCCTACAAGTGGCGTGACACGGGCAACGCCTGCCTGCAGCAGACGGAGCGGCTCAACGACAGGACGCTGATCCTGCCGGTCTTCCACGAGCTCGACGATGAAGGACTGAACCGCGTCATCAGTACCATCCGCGGCGCCGCGGCCGGAGCGGACGCATGAGCGAGCTGATCCTGATCGCTGCCAGCGGCCTGGCCCGCGAAGTCCTGGCGATGGTGCGCAGCAGTGGCCAGTACGACGTCGTCGGCCTGCTGGATGACGACCGGGAAATGGCGGGTGTGTCCGTGGACGGTGCACCGG
The DNA here is from genome assembly GCF_000962805.1 of Pseudarthrobacter chlorophenolicus. GTDB lineage: Bacteria > Actinomycetota > Actinomycetes > Actinomycetales > Micrococcaceae > Arthrobacter > Arthrobacter chlorophenolicus_A. Next base: position 29,575 of record NZ_JZTW01000009.1, read on the forward strand.
TGCTGGGGACGATCGAGGACGCCGTGAACTTCAAGCACGCGTTCGTCCTGGTGTGCATCGGCTCGGGCAGGGCGCGCGAGGCTGTGGTGGAGCGGCTGACCGCCATGGGGTTCAGTGAATCGCGCTACGCCACGGCCATCGACCCCACCGTCCAATACCCGGAGGGGTGCCGGATCGGCAGGGGTAGCATCCTGTTGCGCAACGTCACGCTGACCGCGGCCGTAACCATCGGCGCCCACGTTGTGGCGATGCCGTCGGTGACCTTCACGCACGACGACGACGTGGCCGACTTCGCCACGTTCGCTGCGGGGGTGTCGCTGGGCGGCGGGGTCCGGGTTGGCCGGGCAGCCTACCTCGGCATGAACGCCAGCGTCCGCGAACGGACGTCGGTGGGTGCCTACGCCACCGTTGGGATGGGCGCGGCCGTCCTCAGCAACGTGCCCGACGGCGAGACCTGGGTTGGGGTGCCGGCCCACGAGATCGAGCGGGCGGCTTTCACGTATGGAGGTGCGCTGTGAGTGCTGGGGTTATGGGACGGCGGGCCCTGCGCGCGGCAGTCTCTCAAGAACCTGGCTATCCGGCGGCGAACGACAGGATGAGGATCCTGGTTTACCCACATGAACTGGCAATGGGCGGCAGCCAAATCAACGCCCTTGATCTTGCCGCCGCTGTCCGCGAACTCGGGCATGACGTATTCATCTATGCCACAGACGGCGTCCTGTTGGACAAAGTGAACGAACTGGGGCTGCCCTACATCCGTGCACCGCGGAGCCGGTTCTCCGTTGACCCAAGAACCATACGGAAACTGAATTCGACGGTCCGACAAATGAATATCGATATTGTGCACGCTTATGAATGGACCGCAATAGTTAATACCGCGTTTGGTCCTCATCTCACGGGGAAGCACAAAGCTGTCATGACGGTGCTTTCCATGGATGTTCCCAATTTTCTTCCACGTGATATTCCCATGATCGTGGGTACACAAGGACTCGCCGAAATGGAGGCGCAGCGCCGGGATGACATCCATGTCATCGAGCCCCCGATCAATACCGAACTTAACAAATCCACGGGGAAAGTAAGAGCGCGCCGGCAAATCGGAATTCACTCCCAGTCTCTGGTCATAAGTATTGTTGGCCGGCTCACCACGGATCTCGGCAAACTCGACGGTGTGCTGGCTGCCATAAGGGTCGTCGACAGGCTTGCCCATGCACAGGACGTTATCCTGGCCATTGCCGGTGAGGGTGAGGGGTCCACGGAGGTGCGCGGGCTCGCATCCAGCGTGAACCAACACCACGGGAAAGAATTGGTTCGCGTCCTGGGAAACGTCCTGGATCCCCGCCCCGTTTATGACGCGGCCGACATCGTTCTTGGCATGGGCAGTTCGGCGCTTCGAGGCATGGCCTTCGCTAAGCCCCTGATCGTGCAAGGACGTTGCGGCTTCTGGCGGACGGCCAGTCCGGAAACTGAAGCACCATTCCTGAAAGACGGATGGTTCGGGACCGTGGGCGCCGGTGAAGTCGAACTCGAAAGAGCCCTGTCAGAGCTTTTGGCCGATGCGCCACGGCGGGAGATGCTCGGAGACTACGGGCGCCGCCTGGTTGAAGAGAGGTTCGGCCTGGCCCAGGCAGCGGAACGTCTCGTCTCCATATACCGCGCCCAGCTTTCCGCGCCCAGGAAACCCGTCGCCCATGCCGCCTCTGTCGCCCGATCTGGATTCGAGACGGCGAAATTCCGACTCTCAATGCGAAGGCAGATGCGTTCCGTTCGCATGAACAGCTCCCCAGGGGGAACCTGACGTGCCGGCGACCGAAGGAAACCTGGACTCCCAGGTTCGGCGTGGAATCGCTTGGAGCAGCGTCAACAGCATGGTCCTCAAGCTTGGGACCTTCGCGATGGGGATTGTTCTGGCCCGGCTGCTTGCTCCGGAGCAGTTCGGTGTCTTCGCCGTCGCATTGACCGTGCAGCTTGTCCTTATGTCGTTTGCCGACCTCGGGATGACAGCGGACCTAGTCCGATCAGCTGCTCCCGAAAAGATTGCCCCCACCATCGCCACGTTCGGCTTCGGCTCCGGTGCACTGCTCACCGTCACGTTGATTCTGTCCGCCCCAAGTCTGGCCGCGCTGATGGGCACCCCCGAAGCAGGCCCTGTCATAGCCGTTATGGCTGTTTCACTGGTGCTCGCAGGAGCCGGAGTTGTTCCATACGCTTCACTGCAAAGGCGCTTTGCACAGAAGGAACTGTTCATCATCGCCCTGGCAGACTTTGCTGTCAGCGCAATGCTCACTGTCTTGCTTGTCCTGGGTGGCTTGGGCGTCATGGCCTTGGCGGTGGGGAGGATAGGTGCCCAATCAGTCACGCTTGTACTCCAGTTCGTATTCTCCGGCGAGCGGGTGCGGCCGGGCTTTGACAAGACCGTGGCCCCGGCAATTCTCGCCTACGGACTGCCTGTGGCCGGGGCCAACGTCCTGTCCTGGGCCCTTTTGAATCTGGATAATGTAGTCGTTTCGCGGCTTGCCGGTCCGGTTGCGCTTGGCTATTACTTCCTCGCATTCAACATCTCCAACTGGCCGATGAGTGCCATTGGCCAGGTGGTCCGCTCCATTTCCATCCCCGCTTTCGCCAGAGTTGCCTCCGGAAAGTCAGATAAGAGTCTCTCCGCAATGATGGGGCCGGTGTGGGCCATCGCGTTATTAGCGGGGCTGATACTCGCCGTCCTGTCCGCACCACTCATTGAATTTGTCTACGGCAGCCGTTGGCTTTCGGCGGCATCGATACTTGCTTGGCTGGGAGTCTTTGGCGCATTGAGGACCCTCTTTGACCTCTCCGCTTCGTATCTCCTCGCACGGGGCGCCGCCAACAGCACCCTCCTGGTGCAGGTGGCCTGGATAGCCGGGTTGACCCCCGCAGTTGTCCTCGCAATGCTGACCGGCGGAACAACCGGAGTTGCCCTCGCCCACCTGCTCACGGGGTTGCTGGTTGTGTCTCCGGCATACGTTCTCGCCCTCCGCCGGGCCGGCGCAGACGTCCGGTCCGTGGCAGCGAAGATCTGGCCACCCCTGGCGGCGGCCCTTCCTTCTGCCGCGGTAACGCTTTTTGTGACCCAAGCTGTCGCTGCGCCAGCGGCGGCTGTCCTCGTGGGAGCCGTAGCCGGCACCTGTATGTACGTCCTGCTGCTCTTCCGTTGGTTCCGCCGGCAACTGGTAGATGCCGCCGGCTTCCTGCGGGAAGTGCCCACAAACGATCCGCTTCGTCCCGCGGACCAAGTACCGCTGTCCACACCTTCTGGAGGTATGCCATGACAAAGACGGTCGTTCCCTTGGTGGATTTGTCTCACCAGCAAATCCAAATCAACGATCTCATTCGCGAAGGCTTCAACCGCGTAATCGCCGAATCAAGCTTCATCATGGGACCTCAGGTAGGAGAGTTCGAGGAAGCCTGGGCACGCTACTGCGGTGTTCCCTTCGCCATGGGTGTCGGCAACGGGACTGACGCTATCGAATTTGCGCTGCGAGCCGCCGGAGTCGGCCCGGGTACAGAGGTTGTACTGCCGGCCAACACGTTTGTGGCTACGGCAGGCGCGGTTCAAAGGTGTGGCGCCCGTGTGGTGCTTACGGACTGCAATGAGCATTTCCTGATCGACTCCGTCCAAGCCACCGACAGGGTTACGGCAAAAACGAGGGCAGTCATTGGAGTCCATCTGTACGGACAACCCGCAGCAGTTGAGGAGCTTCGCAGCGCTACCCCGCCGGAGGTGGCGGTCGTAGAGGACATGGCGCAGGCGCAGGGGGCCACGCGAAATGGCGTGCGCGCGGGTGCCTTGGGTGATGTGGCAGCGACCAGCTTCTACCCGGGAAAGAACCTGGGCGCTTATGGGGATGCCGGTGCCGTCATGTGTGCCACGCCGGAATTCGCCGATCGGGTCAGACAGCTCCGGAACCATGGCGGAATCAGGCGCTATGAACACCTCGTGGTGGGCTTCAACTCAAGGCTGGATACGCTTCAGGCCGTAGTTCTGAATGCGAAGCTTGCACTCCTTGACGAATGGAACTTGCAGCGCGTCGAAGCCGCAATGCGCTACGAGCAACTCCTTGACGACCTGGAGATGGTGACGCTTCCCAAGGCGGCGATTGGCAACGGCCACGTGTTTCACCTGTATGTGGTGCGGGTGCCAGACCGGGACAGGGTGGTAAGGGAACTGAATGCGGCCGGTATTGGAGCAGGAATCCATTATCCCAGCCCAGTGCATCTCCTGCAGGCGTACGCGCATTTGGGGCACCGAAAGGGAGACTTTCCAACTGCTGAGGAACAGTCCGCAGAAATCATGTCTCTTCCGCTGTTTCCGGGAATTACTGCCGGGCAACAGGAACAAGTGGCCGACTGCCTGCGCAGGGTGCTAGGAGCATGAGTACGCTCCAGGAGGCGTCTGAGCGCGTGTCACAACGAATTCGGGTCAAACCGCAAAGGACCAGACCCCACAAACCGAAGGTGTCAGTAGTTATTGCCTGCTACAACTACGCCCGATATCTTCCGAACGCGGTGCAGAGTTGCATTTCCCAATCGGACGTAGACGTGGAAATCATCATTGTCGATGATGCCTCCACAGACGACAGCTTTGCTGTCGCAGAATTGCTCCGGGAACAGCATCCCAACGTTTCTTTTATCCACCGCCCAGAGAACGGTGGGCCGGTGGAAGCGTTCAACGACGGCGCGCGCGTGGCCACCGGCGAATTCCTGGTGCGGCTTGATGCGGACGATTTGCTGACTCCCGGTTCCTTGGGGCGCGCCACCTTGGTTGCCCAGGCTTTTCCGTCGGTGGGACTGGTCTATGGGCATCCCCTCCACTTTTCGGATCTGCCGCTTCCAACCCCACGTGTACGGCCCACCGCATGGACCATTTGGCCAGGGAATGAGTGGCTGACCGATCGTTGCAGTTCCGGCAAGAACGTCATCACCTCACCGGAAGTCCTTATCCGCCGTTCCCTGCTCGAAAGGTACGGCTATCTGTCACCGTTGGCCCACAGCCATGACATGGAGCTCTGGCTGAGGCTGTCTGCGTTCTCCGATGTGGCCTACATCCACGGCGCCGACCAGGCGTGGCATCGCGAGCACGCCAGAAGCCTGTCGGCGACTTCAGTCAATGACCTTGTCGATTTTAGGGAACGTGCGGCCGCCTTCAGGATCCTTTTTGAAGGGCCTGCCGGCGCACACCCCGATTCCACCAGCCTTCATGCCCTGGCGCGGAGATCGTTGGCAAAAGAAGCACTCTGGAAAACACGGCACGAACTCGCCCGCGGCATACAGTTTTCATCGCTGCGAACAACCTGGCTGGATCTGTCCGCGGCCATGGATCCTGCAATTACCGGCAGTCCTGAATGGAACCGACTTCACCGGCCGCCGGCTGAATGGTTCCTACCACCCCTGTTGAGGCCACGAGCCGTCGCCTTGCGACTGCGGGGGCGAATCAAATCCGATTTGGCGTGGCATAGGTGGCACAGGACAGGGGTCTTTTAGATGCGGACCCAGGCCACCTTTCCCTCCCTAGTTTCAGACGAGGACGTGATCAAATGACTGAAACCCGCGTTCGGGAATTAGTCGAAAGAATTCGCACCCACGGTGCCGGGGATATCGGCCGCAGAGCCGTGCGGCGGTTTAGCAACAATCTTGCCGTTGCCTTCGCTACCTCAGCCCTTGATTTCCCGCTTCTGGCACAGGATGTCGCTGACTCAACCACACTTTGCCTGGCGCCGCCCCCAGGGAAGAGAGCGTCGCAGGAAGCCCTGAACCTGGCGTGGCTCTGCACCCCACCAGGTCCGGGATCCGGCGGCCACACCACTCTTTTCCGAATGGTGAAAGGGATGGAGGATCGGGGCCACAAGTGCACGCTCCTCCTGTACGATCGCCACGGCACCAACATGTCACGTGCAGCCGCGATAGTCCGCGAGTATTGGCCTTGGCTGCACGCCGACATACGTGTAATCCCAGCATCTATCCAAGGATTTGATGGGTGTGTGGCGAGCTCCTGGGAAACAGCACATGTCCTTGCGCGCCGGAGCGCTGCAGCAGCGATCCATCGCTTCTATTTCATTCAGGATTACGAACCCTTCTTCTATCCGAGGGGTAGCCTGTACAGCCTGGCAGAGGACAGTTATCAGCTTGGCTTCACGCACATAGCCTTGGGAAACATGGTGGCCGACGCGTTGTTTGAAAACGCGGGCGTCTCGTCTGCTGCAGTTCCCTTCGGATGCGACGGAGACACGTATGTCCTGGACAACCACGGCACGAGGAGCGGCGTGGTCTTCTACGCACGCGAAAGTGTGGACCGCAGAGGCACGTTGTTGGGTGAACTTGCAGTGGAAGACTTTCACAGGCGGCACCCGGAGCAGCCGATCCACGTGTATGGCGATCCACTTCCGTCATGGCAGGTTCCGCACCATCATCACGGGAAGCTGTCGCCGGTTCAGTTGAACCGCCTATATAACCAATGTCTGGCAGGGCTGGCCCTTTCCTTCACCAATATTTCCTTGGTGGCGGAAGAAATGCTTTCCTGCGGGATGGCACCGATAGTGAACGACCATCCCTTCGCGAGGAAAGATCTTGGCACCCCAGGTGTCCGGTGGGCACCGGCAACCCCTGGTGGTATAGCCGACGCACTCTGCCGGGCCGTCGAAGACCCTCCCTCGCCCGGAGAAGCCGCGCACTCAGCGTCCTCAGCGCGGAAGTCATGGGAGCTAACCAAGGCGAAAACTGCCGCCATTATAGAGGCGCAATCGTTCGGAAGGCTTCAACCGGGGGATGTCCACACATGACATGGAACATTGCCCGCGCTTCGAAGGGGAATCCTCCGGCAGTCCTCTACCTTGTCCTTTTGGCCACTCTTGTTCTGCCCTCGTATATGGTTATCCCGGCCCTCGGCGCAAGCGGAAGTGCAGGCCAGGTTCTGGCAGTAGGGACGTTCCTGCTATGGCTAGTAGCGTCGGGGTTAGGGCTGCATGACCCGATGCCTTTTGGTCATCCCGGCAGGGCAGCCATGCTCTTTTGGATCATCGCCAGCTGTGCCAGCTATGCAGCGATGTTTGCCGGTTTCAGCGGCGGCAACGACGCCGCCGGCAGAGCCGGAGCCGATCGATGGCTGATATTGCTGCTGGCAGGTGCCGGCGTGACTTTGCTGACCACCGAAACGGTCCGGTCAGTTGAATCTGTTAAATCCATTGTGCGGTGGGTCATGGCCGGGGCTGCCTTCTGCTGCGTCGTCGCTTTGGTCCAATTTGCCCTGCGGATAAACCCCATGGAATGGGTGGCTTCCATGATGGTCGGATTTGAGGACAACGGCTCCGGCACCGCTTTCCAAGCGCGGGAGGCATTCATGCGTGTTGCTGGAACTACGATGCACCCGATCGAATTGGGTGTTGTCTGTTCCATGCTTTTGCCTTTGGCCATCTGGTGGAGTCTGTTCGATTCAGCAGCACGAAAGTCAGCCCGTGTTCTGCTACCGATACTGATCTTTGCCGGGAACGTCATCACCGTGTCCCGCACGGGCCTCATTGGTTTAGCCATTGCAGCAGTCATCCTCATCCCGTACCTGCCGGACCTGGCGAGGCGATGGGCCATGGTGGTGGTTCCTCTGGGAATCGTAAGTCTCTTCCTCTTGGTTCCCGGGATGGTTTCCACTCTCTTTTCTTCCGCTACAGCAGGTTCATCGGACTCTTCAATAACTTATAGGACTGACGACTACCCGCTGGCCTGGCAATTATTCTTCGATCGTCCATGGTTTGGTCTGGGACCGGGGTCCTGGCTGCCTACAGATGCAAAGGACATCTTCGACAACCAATATTTGCTGACCATAGCAACAATGGGAGGAATAGGACTTGCGGCACTGCTGGCCTATTTTCTGGCCCCACTCTTTGCCAGCCTCACTGCAGCGCACCATGCAAAGACACCTGAGACGCGGGTGCTGGCAGGAGCGGTAGGTGCCGCAATGCTCGTGGCCGCCGTGTCTGCGGGAACCTTTGACGCCCTGTCATTCCAGACGTTCGCCTTACTTTGCCCCTTCTTCGTGGGGCTCAGCGGCGTGGTCTGGCTTTTGGTCAAGAATCAACTTTTCGTATCACACACTGGCGGCGGTACCGCCGCCAGAACGTAGAAGAACTGGGGAAGGAACAATATGGACCCGCTGACAGTCTTGACCACCCTTTGGCGGCACAAGTGGGTGGCCCTGCCCGTAGTACTGCTGACAATCGGCGCCTGCGTCTATGTCTATCTCTTCGCACCTAGATCCTACGAGGCAACGGTGTCATACGCCCTGACGGCACCCGATGTCCCCTCAAATCTGGAACTGGAGAGGGACCCGGATCTTGCCAAATTGAATTCTGATAACCCGTACCTGCGCAGTAACGACAGTTCCCTCCTTGCTCAGGTTGTTATCACCAAACTCTCCGATCCGGCATACGTCGATCAACTTAAAGAGGCGGGCTCGGCCAGTGACTTCAAGATCGCACCTGTTTCAAGTATTGGAATGGGCTTGGTGACAGTAACAGCAACCGCGGATTCCGAGACCGAAGCCGTGGCCACCGCAAAGCTCGTTGGCGAACAATTCACATCCACCCTGTATTCGGTACAGAAGGTCAATAAGGCTGATGACCGCTATCTGTACTCGCCCATCCTGGTCCGCGGCCCCGGTCCGGCAAAAGAGCTCTTCTCAAACCGCTTAAGGTCGTTGATCATGGTCGGAATTGCCGGAAGTGTATTGCTCTTTGGTGCCGTGTCGCTGGCGCGGGCCAGAACCTTACGGCGTGACGGAAAGCAAAACAGCATCACCTTCCTTCCGAAGGAGGCGCCTGATCTCCCCTCAGTGGAAATTTTCCCAGATACGCCCAGAGATGTCCCTGCGCCAGAGACAATCCATGTACCAAGGAAGACCGGACGGCGTGCAAGCACAACGGCTCCGCCTGCCGTAACGGCCGATATGGAATACAGGAATGCCAGTACGGCGACTGCTGCATCAGAACACGATGAGAACGATACAAAGCATCTCGTGGCGGCAGGCGAAAAGTCTCCCGTCCGATAATCAATCCTGGGAGAGCGTGAATGAAACCGCTAAAGCGGGCCGTTCTAGCGGTGTCACTTACCGCCGCAGCAATAGCCATCAATGCATGCCAAGGTTCACTCGCGGTTCAGGAATTTAGAAAAATTGCCACTGAGCGCAATGAGCTAGCGCCACCGCGATCTCTACGGACCGTTGATGGCGGATTGAACTATTACGGAAGATTCAATAATCCCCTACCAGCGACACCGGACTACTTTCCTGTAGGCATTTGGCTGGAAACCATCCTGAATCAGGACGATGTTAGAAATGACAGCGAAGCCGGGATCAACCTCTACGTTGATCTAGCCCCCGGTTCCGACCTCAGCCTTCTGGACGGCCTCCAGCCTTATGCGCTATCCAGCACTCCTGCACCCGGAGATAACGGCGCCGTCCTGGCTGACGAGGCCGACATGTGGGCCGGTCCAGGCGAGGCTGCATGGACCGGAAACTGGCCAGGACAAGGTCCCATCTGCGAACCGGAAAACAGCCCGTGCGGCTATTCGCTACAAAAACAGCTCGCCGCCAGCGCTGGAAACTCCAGGTTGATTTATGGCAACTACGGCAAAGGTGTCACGTTCTGGGAAACTGATGCCCAGGCAGCACGCTTTATCAACGATTACCAGAATGTAGTATCGGCAGACAACTACTGGTTCACCGACCCCAACATCTGCGGCCAAGGTGAAGGTGGAGCGTTAATAGGTGGCGATCGTCAATTAACAGACTCCGAATGCCGTTTGGCGGCGAATTATGGTTGGACTGTGGACCGTGTGCGATCTTTGGTCAACCCACTAGGCAGCATACCTGTGTGGTCCTTCGTTGAGCTCGGACAGCCCTTCGAAGCATCGGCGGAGGCGATAACTGGGGCGCAGATCCGGGCGGCCGTGTGGAGCAGTATTATCCATGGGGCGCGGGGAATCGTCTATTTTAACCACAGCTTCGGCGGCAATTGCCGTTCATTCCATCTCCTCCGCGAACCATGTGCCGCACAGATGAGGGCTGATGTGACAACTTTAAATAGGCAGGTCGCGGAACTCGCACCCGTTCTCAATTCCCCATTCCTCGATGGCGCGCTCACTCTCACCGGCCAAGTACAAAGCGCTGTCAAAATCCATGGCGAGTCGCTCTACATTTTCGCCGGTTCCGCCCAGGTTGCATCCCAGAAGGCACGGTTCGACATTCCCTGCCTGGCAAATGGCGGCGGGACCGTATTGGTTCTCAATGAGGACCGCAGCATCGAGATGTCAAACGGCAGCTTCAGCGACACCTTTGAGAACGGGAATTCGGTCCACCTCTATCGAATCGACGGAGCTGCTACTCTGTGCGCGCCATAGCGGAGTGCCGCTGAGGCCGGCGGAGATCCGCCCCCGGTTCCATAAAGGGGCCGGATCGCTCCACTGCTACCCCGTTCTTTTACAGCCTGCTTGACTCGTCGCTCTCCCACGCTGCTGATTCGAGACCCACCCACCGGCGGCCGTGAAGCCGGCCTGCCAAGGCAAATACAGCGTAAACGCCAGCTTCCACCGCGGATCTCGGACCGCTTACTGAACCGACTAAGTCCCTGAGTGTCTGTATAGTGTGGGACCCCGGAACATCGCGCAACAATACATTGCTGCGATAGTTCCTGCCCAACGTCTTCAAAAGACTCCCGGTTGTGCGGGGTGTTCGAACCGTCGCGGGCGCGCACTGCACAACCGCCTTTTCCTCGTCACTGTACAGCCGGTCAACCAAGCAGTCATCGGCAGCTACCGAGGGAAATTCGGGGAGCCGCGCCTTCCCTTTCCGGCTGATTGCATACACGCCCGCTCCCCATATGGATTCAGCTGGCTTCGGAAGACGGTTCCGTGCCCTGTAGAACGCCCGGACGGGCCACGAAGCGCCGCTAAAGTCATAGCGGTAGGCCGGACGAGCGCAAAGAACGGTTCCGCCCTCACCCAGAAGCTCCAGCGTGGCACACAACGCTTCCAAAGGAAGTTCAATGTCGGCATCAAGATACATCCGCGGCCAACGGGTTGCCACATGATCTCCGGCATTCAGGGCTGCGGTCTTGGAGGCTTCCGCAACTTCAATCACCCTGGCGTCCTTGTAGGAGCGTGCCATCGATGCGGTGTCGTCGGTGCAGCCATTGCATGCAACGATGACTTCCACCGTCCCACCCGCCATGGCCGGGACAAGAGCGTCCAGTGTCCGTCGGAGCACGGTGGCCTCGTTATGGGCTGGGATGATGACCGTGCCAGTCGGTATCGCCACGGGGACACTTACCCCTTCAGGGTAGATCTCGGCGTGAGGCAATTCACCCCACGATCCTTCACGAAGCACCGCCGCGAGGACTCCGATTCCACGGGCCACAGGCACCCGCAGCAAAGCCGAGAGGATAACGGCGCTCCGAAATGTCCGCGAGTACAGTCGGGTGTGGAACTTGCGAATGTACTTGATCCGGTTGATCGCCATTAAGGCGTTTAAGGCCAGTGACGTTCCCGAGCCACCTCTGGAATGGCTCATCACTGCTTTGGACTCGAACCATATCTCCCATCCTGCCTGGCGGACCCGATGCATGAAGTCAGTTTCTTCCGAGTAGAGAAAATAGACCTCGTCCCAATCCCCAACTAGTTGTGCAACGTCGCGATGAATGAGGAGTGCTGCTCCTGTGGCCCAGTCCACTTTATGGGCGTGCATATAGCTTTCTTTGTCGAAGTCCATTTCAGAGAGCCAGGCTGGTCTTCCGGAGAGTTTGCTACCCATGACCGCGTCGCCAATTGCCCTTGTCACGGTGGGTTCGCGGCGCAGCGAGGGGTAAACATTCCCATCGTCGTCTTTGAGGAGCGGCACAACAACCCCGGCTCCCGAGATCGCCATCCGATGACGCATTGCGCGTATGGAACCCGGTTCAACCTGTAAATCCGGATTCAGTACCAGGAAGGAACGGGCAGCACCAATTTCCTGCATGGCTAAATTAATGGCACCGGCATAGCCCAAATTTCCGCCGGTCGCAATCGCATGCACGTCCGAAAATCCTTCCAGGGCCGCGAGTGTGGAGGGACCCGGGGAGTTGTCTGCGACTATGACTTTGATGGTTTGCTCCCGTGACTCCCCTCGTAGGCTTTTGAGAAGCAGCGGAATATCCCGTTCATTGTTGTAAGTGACTATGATGACCGCGACATCCGTTTCCGACGTCAGAGGTGAAAACCCTTCGTCCGTCAGGTCTTCGCTGGCGTAATCCTGCGGCTGTTGTCGAGGCGCAAAGCTTTCCCGGCCAAAGGAACTGACTGACAGCAACCTGAGATACGCCTCCGGCCCCTGAACCAGGTACCGATTGGCCAGGCGCCGAGGTTCCAAGGCCAAGCGCCAGGCCCATTCCATGCCCACGTTCTGGGCGACCGCCGGTGCGCGCCGGACACGTCCCCCCAGGAAATCCACTGCGGCGCCGAAGGCCAACATCACGTTGGCTCCAGTCTGGGATCCGTACTCTGCGATCCACAGTTCCTGACGCGGCTTTCCCAGGCACACAATCAGTATGTCTGTGTCGGTGGCAGCGATCCGGGTGGCAAGGGACGAGGAAGACACATGGTCGGCCAGCTCGCTTCGGGCCGGCGACCAAAAGCCCGAAATCACGAGCCTTGGATGGCTCGTGGCCAACCTCGACCGTACCTGCGTGTGAACTTCCTCGGATCCGCCCAGGAAGCCCACCCGGATGCCGGCCAGCTCCGCGCGGTCCAATATTGGCCCAATCAGATCACTGCCCGAGAGCCGTGGCCACGTTCGGCCCGTCATCCCTTGTACGTGGCGGACCAAAGGAGCTCCGTCCAGCAACGACAGCCACTCGGGCGTATCTTGCCGTTCAAGGATCCCGGCCCAACGGGCACCTGCACCGAAATGCTGGAGGTGGTCAAGGTTCGCGGAGGCCACGGCCAGCGGCGTGCGTCCAGGCCGTGATCGCTGCATGATCAGTTCGACTGCCTCCTCAAAATCCAGGAGCCGAACTGGAGAACCACCCAGTGTGACCCAGTCGTCGTCCGCGGAAAGTTGGTGGGGCGCGCCAGATTTGGCGTTGACGTCTCCGGCAGGATGCCGGGAGGTCGTCCCATCCAACCAAGCTGCCGGCTGCACAAGTGCGCGAAGTGAAGCAGACATTGTCATAGAGCAACCTTTCGAAGGACGGGCTCGAACTAGGAGCGGTTGAAGACGAAGTCAACCCAGTAATTCGTGCTGCGGAACGTCTCTGTGGGGAAGGCACTCGCCCCGTAGACATAGACTCCGTTCGGCCCGTCGATTCCATTCGCGAGGGCATGCAGGGGAGCGTTGTCTACTCCTGAGTTACTGAAGTAGTCCCGGCTGGATGAATAGAATCCGGCGGGTGCGTAGTAGGACACTACGTACGTCGTGTTGGCCTGGATGGCTACGGGGCTGGAGAATAGCGCTTCCTGCCAACCCGAAGCAGACTCGTTCGCGAAGGTGGTCGTGGCCAGCAATGTGCCGTTCGCCGTCCAAAGATGGCCTATGTGTGTGCCGGTGTTGGAACTGCCCTTATAGAAGCGGACACCCGTGATGGTCCCGGCAACGTCAGAACGGAACTTCATCCCCACTTCGGTAGCCTTGCGATCATTTGTGTTTACCGTTGTAGGCACGGCAGCCGGGCTGAACACACTGCAGGGGCAGGCTGCCGGTGGCGCCTTAGTGGTGAAGGACCAGGAAAACGGCGAAGCCATTGCGGTCCCGGACGTGCTGATAGCAGCAGTGACAGTGGCGGTATAGGTAGTTTGATACGCCAAAGCAGCTTGGGGAGCAAACGTAGCCGTGTTGGTAGCGGCGTCGTATCTTATGGATCCTGCGACGTTCGTTCCGGCGGCATTCTTGACTGTAAGGCCAATGCTGGAAGCAGTGACGGACTGATTGAACGTAGCAGTTGGCTGCACCTGCTCGGACACACCGGTGGCAGCGTTCGCTGGTGACACGGCTGCGACCGCCGGTGCTGTCCCAGAAGACGAGGCGGTGAAAACGATATCCACCCAGTAGTTGGTGTTGTTGTAGCTGTCACTGGGGAAGGCTGAGGCACCGTAGCGATAGACGCCGTTTGGCCCGTCAACACCCGCGGCCAAGCCGTGCAAGGGGGCGTTGTCGGCCGAAGTATTGAAGTACCCGCTGTCTGCTGAGTAGAAGCCGTCTGGAGCGAAATATGACACGACATAGGTTGTGCTCGCGGCCAGGGGCACCGGTGAGGAGAAGAGCGCTTCCTGCCAGCCCGACGAAGACTCGTTGGCAAAAGTCACCGAGGCCAGCAAGCTGCCTGTTGAGGACCAAAGGTGCCCAACGTGCGTCCCCGTGTTGGAGGTCCCCTTGTAGAAGCGAATGCCAGTAACCGTCCCGGCTGTGTCAGCCCGGAACTTCATCCCAACCTCAACTGCATTTGAATCGAGGGCGGTAACCGTCCCCGGAACAGACGCCGGACTGAAGATGCTGCAAGGGCAGACCACGGGTGCAGTCTCCGTTGTAAAGCTCCAACTGTAGGGGGCAGTCATGGCCTGGCCAGTCGCATTCGTGGCTCCGCTGACTGTCGCCGTATAGGCGGCTCCGAAGGCCAACGCCGAGGCCGGGGTGAAAGTTGCAGTCCGGCTGGTAGCGTCGTAGGTCATCGATCCTTGGACTGAATTGTTCGATGCTCCCTTGAGCGTGAACAGCACACTGGAGGGTGTGACGTCCTGGTTGAATGTTGCACTGGGTTTCGTATTGGCGGGCACTGCACTGGCATTGGTTACCGGTGACGTACTGGTAACTGCCGGCAGCAGGGGCGCCGCACTGGTGCTGAACGTCCAACTGAATGGCCCAGCCATTCCTTGTCCCGCAGAGTTGGTAGCGCCGCTGACGGTCGCCGTGAAAGTGGTGTTGTATGCCAATGCGGCTGCCGGTGTGAATCTGGCAGTGTTGGTGGCCGGGTCGTAAGCGACGGCTCCTGCAACGGCACTGTTGGCGGCATCCCGCAGCGTAAACGTCACTGATGAGGCAGTCACCTGCTGGTCCAACGTGGCGGACGGCTTCACATTCACGTCCACACCATTGGAAAGATTTACCGGCGTCACTGACGTAACACGCGGCGCGGTGGAGGAGGATGCGGAACTGAACACCACGTCCACCCAGTAGTTGGTCGCATTGTACGTCTGGTTCGGGAAGCCCGATGTGCCATAGCGGTACACGCCATTGGGCCCATCAGCGCCATTGGACAAGCCGTGGAGGGGCGCCTTGTCGCGAGACGTGTTGAAGGAGCTCACGTCGGCGGAGTAGGCCCCATTAGGGGCGTAGTAGGACACTACGTAGGTAGTGTTTGCCGCAATGGACACCGGGGTTGTGAAGTTCGCCTGCTGCCAGCCGGCGGCTGATTCACTTTGGAAACTCACCGTGCCAAGCAACGTTCCTGTGGCGGACCATAGATGTCCTGTATGGGTGCCTGTGTTCCCTGCGCCCTTATAAAACCGGACACCTGTCACAGTTCCGGCCACGTCAGACCGGAACTTCATGCCAACTTCGACGGCGCCGGGATCATTTTCGGAAGGAACAGACGGAGTATCCGCTGGACTGAAGACAGAACACGGGCAGGCACCAGGAGCGGCAGCCGTGGTGAAACTCCACGAGTAGGGTGCCGACATGCTTTGCCCGGCCGCGTTGGATGCGCCGCTGACGGTGGCTGAGTACGTGGTGTTATAGGCCAACAGTCCAGCCGGGGCGAATGTGGCGGTGTTGGTTGCACTGTCGTAGGCAACGGATCCGGTCACTGGGTTGTTGCCAGCGTCCTTCAGGGCGAAGTTGATCGAACCGGACGATACCGCTTGGTTGAAGGTGGCATTAGGTTTTGTGTCTACAGGAACAGCCAAAGCGTTGTTTGCCGGGGAAACCGCGGCTACCGCTGGTGCCGGCGGTGGCGCTCCGGTTGTGAAAGTCCAAGTATAGGCGGACGCCATGGTCTGTCCTGCGGAATTGGTTGCTCCGCTAACAGTTGCTGTGTAAGTGGTCGAATAGCCCAAAGACGCCGCTGGGGTGAAAGTCGATGTGTTTGTCGCCGGGTCGTAGGTAGTTGTGCCTGCCACGTTGGCGCCTGCGGCGCTCTTGACGCTGAACACCACGGAAGGCGCTGTCACGTTCTGGTTGAACGTGGCAGAGGGCTTGATTCCGGTACTTACGTCCGCCGCATTATTGATGGGAGACACCGACGAGACTGCCGGCTGTACGGACCCTGAGGGTGTGAATGACACATCAACCCAGTAATACTCAGCGTCGTAAACCTGGTTTGGGAAGGAACTTGATGCCCCGTATCGATATACCCCGTTGGGAGATCCCGGAAGACTTCTGGGGAAATGCAGCGGTGCGCTGTCCAGCTGGTTTACCGCGCCGGCCGGCGATGGATTGTTGTAGAAGAATCCGGTGTCCTGGGAGTACCGTCCCGCAGGTGCGAAATATGAAACGACATACGTTGTATTTGCAGATATCACCAAGGGAGGCGACAGGGCAACGGACTGCCATCCACTGGCCGACTCATTAGTGAACGTTGCGGTTGCGAGCCGTTGGCCGGAACTGCTCCAGATGCTCCCAATGTGTGTGCCAGTGTTCCGAGTGGCTTTGTAAAAGCGGATGGAGTTGACCGTGCCAGCGACCTCTGAGTAGAACTTGGCTCCCACTTCGATGGCTGCCGTATCGCCGGAGTCAGCCATGGCGGGAACCCTATTCACCCCCGTGATGGAGCAGGGGCACGAGACACTGATGACGGACCCGGCAGAGGCCCCTTCCAGGTTGCCACTGTCGTCCACGGCCCGTGAACGGAGAACGGACGTAGGGCTACCGTGGGCAGTCCAGCTGTATGACCAATTGTTGGTTCCCGTGGCCCGCCGCCAAGTGTTGCCGCCGTCGGTTGAGACCTCCACGCCAGCAACCACTCCGCCGCTGTCGGTGGCCGTCCCGGAGACCGTAACCACAGTCGAGTCCGCAACGGTGGCACCGGCGGCAGGCGTGGTAATGCGCGACGTGGGGGCAGTGGCGTCCGTAGACGCCTGCGCCGCGGAAAGCCCTGCCATGAGAGTCAGGGGTTGGGTGCCCATGTCTGCAAGCAGGTTGACCGTCGCCTGCTGCATGTTCCGGTCGACCGTTTTGCCTGTTGTGTAGGCATCCAGGCCCCAGGTCCATTGGACGGTTCCCGCGCCAAAGACCAGAGCTCCGCTTGAAGCCTTGTAAAGCGTCAGGTTGTGCGTGGCCGTCCCGCCTTGCTGCGTGCTCGAGCCGTAATCCGTAAAGGCCTCTGCGGTGGTACTGGTGGTCTCGGACAAGCGGAAGGTGCCGGCTGGACGGAATCCGTTATCAGCGTCGACGTCCCATTCATAGCCCAAGGTGCCGAGCCCGGAGCCAAGGGTGACCGAAGTTCCCGAAGCCATGTTGGGAATGGACGTTCCCCGCCACAACCGAAGCTGTTTATAAGCGGCCGGGACCACTATGTCTGTGGTGCCGGAGTTCACCACGAAGTACTGACCAGTCAGGGCATTCTCGGGGTTGCCTCCGCCGGTAGCAGTACCGTAGCGCGGGTCGCGCCAAGTTCCCGTCCATGAGATGGGATCCGTGGGTGCGTTGAAATGGGTGTCCTTGTACGAAACCAAAGTCCGCCCCGCCGTGTTGCTTCCGTCTGAACTGGGTTCCCACCTGGTCTTCCAGAACATCTCGTTCCCGCTCAAGAAGGCGAGATTCACGCCTGCGTCACGGGCAGCTGTCACGTTGGTGCGCTGTTCGGCGGACCAGTATTCGTCATGCCCAACTGACAGGAAGGACTTGTGGTTCAGGAGCAGGGGACCCCGGGTGGCGGCATCAAGACCGCTTAAGTAGCTGACGTCATAACCGTTTGCCTCAAGGAACCGGATCATGGGATATTCGGCATACATGAGCCAGTTCTGGCCCTGGGCATCACCCGCTGTTATGAACGGGCGGTTGTACGAAACCTTATAAGCCGCTTTGTACGCCAGCGGGTTGCCTGCCGGGCATGCAACGGTGCAGGTGTAAAGGCTGTTGCCGCCATACGAGTTGTAAGCCTGCCAGGTGGTATCCGAGGTCTGAAACAGAACATCCGAATGAGCAGCATCGTCGCGAACCACGAACGGGATGACGCTCGCCCCGCTATTGTCAGTGCGGACCAGTCGGGCGATGTACACCCCGGAAACGGCCGTCGCCGGAACATTCCAGGACGCGGATACCGCCCAGTTTCCACAGTCGATCAGTCCTGTTGCAGAGAATGTCAGGCAGTTGGGCTGTGACTGCGGCAGCGGCACGCTGGGGAGGATGTTGGCTGCGATCTTGCGGGCCCCGAGCCCCTGGTAGTAGCCGAGGCGGTAGATGTCGATGCGATAAGCCGAAGCGGTTGTCTTGACTTTGAACGTGACGGTCTGCCCGATATTCACGCTCATGGACGTCGCGTAACCCTGGATGGTGGTATTGCCCGCCCCGGCCACCTGCCACTCGGAGGGTGGATTCCCCGGCTGCGTGTTCTCGCACGCCACCTTGCTCACAACGGGCGCGTCGCACGGGCCCGCCGCCCGTGCGGGTGGAAGCCAGGAGGGGTCCACGGCGATGGAGAACATAGAGGCAATCAGGGCTAAAACCAGGGCCGGTACCCAGCGGCGGATGGTAAGCCGGGGAAGTACTCCAGGTGCAGACGTCATCTCATGGCTCCATCAGTCGCGGCACGACCAGGAAAGTAGCCGGACCCGGGGTCTGCACTCCCCATCTCCGCCTGGCCGGCAAGAGCCGGTACCTCACCCGTCGCGTCAGTCAGTTATGACAGGCGACCCGTTGGGTAGGACCGTTTGGTCCCCCGAAGCGGCCCGGAACCGTGGACCGCCTACCCGTGGGGCTCCCGTATGGCACCACCGTAGGGGCGGGGCCTTTACCCTGCCAGCTGGCAGGGGCCCGGGTGTGGGTACCCGCACGGAACAATGTGGGCACCCCCGACGGGCAGTTAGGAAGCTGTCCCGAAGAACAGTTCCGCCACGGAAGCCAGCCGCAGGGGATCCTTCACCCCGCACAGCTCGCGGGCGGAATGCATGGACAGCAGCGCCACACCCACGTCCACAGTCCTGATTCCCAGCCGTGTGGCGGTCAGGGGGCCGATGGTGGAACCGCACGGGATCGCGTTGTTGGACACGAACTCCTGGTAGGGCACGCCCGCTTCACCGCACAGGCGGGCCCACAGCGCCGCCCCTGCAGCATCCGTGGCATACCGCTGGTTCGCATTGATCTTCAGCAGCGGCCCCCCGTTGAGCACGGGATGGTTGGCGGGGTCGTGCCGCTCGGCGTAGTTCGGGTGGACGGCGTGCCCGGCATCGGCGGAAACACAGAACGACGCCGCCAGGGCCTGCCGCCGCTGGCTCACCGATGCGCCGAGGCCGTCGGAAATCCGCACCAGCACGTCCTCCAGGATGGGTCCGCACGCACCGGAACGCGAGTTGGATCCGATTTCTTCGTGGTCAAACGCGGCCAGCACGGCGATCGGCGCATCAGGGTCACCCGAAGAGCCGGACGAAGCGTGCGCTATCAGCGCCGCGAGCCCGGCATGCGTGGACGAAAGGTTGTCCAACCGCCCGGAGGCGAAGAACTCACCCGCGCCTCCGAAAACTGCGGGTGCCTGCGTGTCCGCGATGACGACGTCGTACCCTCCAATGTGGGCCGGATCAACGGAGGCGCCTTCCACGGAGGAGGCAAGTACCCGCAGGACGTCGAAGTCTGCCGGGTTACCCAGCCCCCACACCGGATTCATGTGCCGCTGCTTGTCCAGCGTCAGCCCGTCGTTCACGGCACGGTCCAGGTGGATGGCCAGCTGGGGGAACCGCAGCAGCGGTCCGGTGGCGGCCAGGTGCTCGGTGCCGTCCAGCATCACCAGCCGGCCAGCCAGCCGCAGTTCCCGGTCCAGCCAGGAGTTCAGCAGCGGACCGCCGTAAACTTCCACGCCCGCCTGCAGCCACCCGTAGGCGCCGGTGGTGGGTTTGGGCTTGAGCTTGAACGACGGCGAATCCGTGTGCGCGCCGAGAATGTGGAATCCCGTTGTGGGTCCAGCCTTCTCCGGGACCACCCAGGCGATCAGCGCGCCGTCCCGGATGATGAAGAACGATCCGGCACCGCCGTTCCACGGCTGCAGCTCATCCAGCCGGACAAAGCCCGCCTCCTCCAGCCGCCGGCCCGCTTCGTGCGCTGCGTGGAAGCTCGACGGCGACGCGCTGACATATGCGCCAAGGTCCTGGATGTGGTCTGCGGCTGAGGCGTGGATAGGCATGCTCCCGAGTCTAGATGGTGACGTTGAGCCCCGCCGTGTACCCCTCCGCCGCCGAGCCGGTCATCGTGGCCAGCTGGTAGATGCCGCCGTCGTCGCCGAAGACGTTGTCCGACTGCAGGGTGGTGCGCAACATGTTAGAGACGCTGCGTTCGTACCCGGCCGTGGCGTACACGTCGTCGCAGGCCGCCTGCGTGAGCGCAATCTGCGACACCGCCAGCACTTGGCCCGCCGCCGTCGCGTTGTTCATCGACTCGAACACCTCAAAATGGATGTGCGGCCACCGGCCGGAGTAGGCGCCCGGGAAGATGGACGTGAACGTGACCTGGCCGTTCGAATCAGCTTCCTGGACTCCGCGCAGGTAGTTCTCGTTGCTGAGGCTCGAATCGTACATGGAGTACTTGCCGTCCCGGTCGCAGTGCCACGCATACACGGCGGCGCCGGCCATGGGCGTGCAGCCGTTGGCGTTGTCCAGCAGGGTCAACGTAAATGTCAGCGGGACGCCCTCCGCGGTGGCCGAGGCCGAGCCGAAGCTGGACGTGATGTCTTTGCGGACCACCCCGGACGCCTCAAGGACGTTGGGGCCGTTGGAACCGTCACCGGGATACGGGCCTGCGGTTTCCTGCGGGGTTTCCACGCCGCATTCGGCGATGGCCCGGGTCAGCGTCGGAGACGGAGTGGCGCTGGCGGAGGTTGCCGCGGACGGGGAAGCGGACCCCGTGGCCGAAGCGGTGGCAGCGGACGACGACGGCTGGCTGGCTGTGGAGGAACCACCCGGCGTGCAGGCGGCCAGGGCAGCCGCGGCACCGCCGGCGCCAAGGAACAGTCCCAGCGACCGCCGGCTCAGCATCGTGGACAGGTCGAACTCCAACCCCCTGTCGTGGTTCGGGTGGGGCTGCTGTTCCTCAGGACCGGATTCATGCGGCGGAAGCGAAGTCATGGATCCATCAAAGGGCCTGGCCCTATGTCCCGCATAGGGCCTTCCTGTGCACCGGCTGTCAGTAGTCCGGGTTGCTGGGCACCACCAGCCCGGTCTCGTACGCGTATACAACCGCCTGCACCCGGTCCCTGAGGTGCAGCTTGGTGAGGATCCGGCGCACATGCGTTTTCACCGTGGCTTCGGACAGGAAGTACCGGTGCGCGATCTCGGCGTTGGACAGCCCCTCCGCCATCGCCTCGAGCATCTCGGTTTCCCGTGGCGTCAGGTCCCCCAGCAGCGGGTCGGGAGACTGCGCAGCGGGAGCCGGGGCTGACGCACCGCGGACGTACGTTTCCAACAGGCGCTGGGTGACCCTCGGCGCCACCACGGCGTCCCCGCTGGCCACCACGCGCACGGCCTGGATGAGCTCCGACGGCGCCACGTCCTTGAGCAGGAAAGCGGACGCTCCTGCCTGGAGGCCGGCAAAGGCGTACTCGTCCACGTCGAAGGTGGTGAGGATAATGATGCGGGCCGGGGACCCTTCGGCAGTGATGGCGCGGGTGGCCTCGAGACCGTCCAGCACGGGCATCCGGACGTCCATGAGCACCACGTCCGGGGTGAGGTTCCGGACGAGTTTGACGGCTTCGGCGCCGTCGGAGGCTTCACCCACGATGTGCAGGTCGTCCTCGCCCTCCAGGATCAGGCGGAATCCCATCCGCAACAGGGGCTGGTCATCCACCAGCAGGACGGTGATCGGTGCGTGTTCAGTCATGCCTTGCCTTGGAGTTCGGGAGGTGCGGTGATCGGTTCGGGGCGTTCATCGGCCGGGCAGGTCAGGACAGCGTGGACGCGCCAGCCGCGCCCGCCCGGCCCGGCGGTCACGGTCCCGGAGTAGATCCGGGCCCTCTCGGCCATGCCGGCGAGCCCCTGGCCGGTCCCAAACGGCAAACCCGATCCCGCCGATGCGTCGGCCTGGGCGCCACCGTCATCGGTGCGGTGGGCACTCCCGCCTGCGCCGTCGTCGTGCACGTCAATGGTCACCGTGGCACCCTGGCGGGCGATGTCCACGTCCACCCGTCCCAGGGACCGCCCGTAGCGGAGCACGTTGGTGAGCGATTCCTGGACTATCCGGTACACGGTGAGCTGGAACGCGGCATCGGTGGGCAGGGCCGGGCCGGTATGCGAATAGTGCAGCGGCAACCCGGCAGTGCGGAAACCTTCCAGCAGCTTCGCCAGGCTCTGCCCCGCCGCCAGCGGAGTCCTCGGGGCGGCCGTCCCGGCGTCGTCGCGCAGCACGCCCAGCACCCGCCGCATATCAGCCAGTGCTGTCCGTCCCGTCCGGGACAGTTCGCCCAGCACCTCGCCGGCCCGCTCGGGACTTTTCCGGACCACGACGCCGGCGCCGTCCGAGAGGCTGATCATCACCGTCAGCGAGTGGGCCACCACGTCGTGCATTTCCCGTGCGATCCGGTTGCGTTCGTTGACGGAGGCAAGCCGGGCGGTCCGCGCGGCCCACGCAGCAACCTGCTGCTCGTGTTCGCGTCGCTGCTTCACCCCGATGCCGATGCCCGTGGCGATGACGTTGGACAGGGCGATGGTGGCACCGGTAGCGATGCTGGTGAGCAGGCGGAAGTCCGCCGGGTTGGCACCCTGGTCCTGGACGAAGGAGTTTTCCATGGGCCCGACGGCGGCCAGCAGGTAGAGGAGGGCCAGCGGTGCCGTGGCTGCCGCCATGGTGATGAGCGCGAAGCGCCGGGTATGCACCACCGCCACGGAATACAGCGAGAACCACAGGCCGGTGGAGACGTTGGACCCCCAGGGGTGCAGCAGCGTCACGGCGACTTCCATGACCGCCACGAAGGCCACCAGCCCCACCGGGTGGAAGCGCCGCAGGAACAGCGCTCCGGCCACAGCCCCCAGCAGCGCGGCTGCCAGCCACTTGCCGGAGACCAGGGCATCCACGGCGGTGGGCGCCACCAGGAGGATGTAGCTGAGCGCCACCACGGCGTCCATGACGCGCGGGTGTTCGTAGAGGTAGCGCCGGAACCTGCCCCGGCGCCTCTCGTTAAGCTCGGCAAAGGACGCGGCGGCCTGCCAGTTGCCGGCGACCAGCGCGTCCTTTGCCGTTGATGCTTCGTTCATGCCGTCCGAAGGGTCAGACGTCGCGGTTCTTGAGCACGATCATGGCCGGCACCAGGAAAAGCAGTACGTAACCCAGGAAGAGCAGTCCCCCCTGCCAGGGGTCGATGTAAGCGTCGATTTCGCCGATGGCCAGGAACCGGCCGCCTGCCTCGCTTGGAATGTACTGCGGGACGTATTTCCAGAACTCGCCCGGGATCAGAGAGGCAAAGCCCGCGGCGATGGGAATGACGAAGAAAATGCCAACCAGCACCGTGATGGCGCCGGCCGAATTGCGCAGCAGGGTGCCCAGGGACAGGCCGATGAGGGCCACTCCCGCCACATACAGGCCTCCGGTGAAGACGCTGTAGACCACGCCGTCAGTGGACCAGGAGAGGTCAAGTCCCAGGCCCTGGAACATGGGGACGGACAGCAGGAAGGTAACGGCGCCGGCCACCGTGGTGATGACGTAGGACACCACCGCCAGGATGATGGCCTTGGCCGCGAAGGCCGGCGTGCGGGCCGGAACGGCGCTCATGGTGGAGCGGATCATGCCGGTGGCGTACTCGGAGGCCATGAACAGGACGGCCAAGGCACCGAAGATCAGGATGCCGATCTGAAGCCCCGCGTTGGGCAGGTTGTACAGGTCCAGGCCGGAGCCCGGCGGCATGGACTGCTCCAGCATGTCGGAGGACGGTTCCAAACCCTGTGCCCTGGCACTGGCGGCCATCGAATCGAGGATGTTGTAGCGGACGAACGCGGTCAGGACACCGACGCCGATGATGGCTGCGAATGTCAGCACCAGCAGGATGCGGGTGGACAGCAGGGAGAACAGCTTGATCCATTCGGAGCGCAGGATGCCGCCGAAGGTCAGGCTGTGCCGGGCGCCGGCAGCGGAACGTGACGCGGGGGCGTTGTGGGTTGTTGTGCTCATGGTCCTTACTTTCCTGCCGTCGCCGGAGCCGGGGCTGCCTGCGGCTGGCTGCCCGCGGGGCCGCCTGCCAGGTGCGAGTGGTATTCCACTTCGTCCTTGGTGAGGTCGAAGTAAGCGTCTTCGAGCGAGGACACCTTCGGGGTGAGCTCGTAGACCAGCACCTCGTTGTCCAGAGCCACCCGGGCGATCTGCCGCGGATCCAGGCCCGTCACGGTGAGGGTTTCAGGCTCACTCTGGTCCACCGTCACGCCATTGCCCGCCAGCAGGGACTGCAGGAACTGTGCATCATCCGTGCGGACCAGGGTCTTGGCCTGGCGGGTTCCGGCGATGATGTCCTTGACGGGTGCGTCGGCGATGATCCTGCCACGGCCAATGACAATGAGGTGGTCCGCGGTCTGGGCCATCTCGCTCATCAGGTGCGAGGACAGGAACACCGTCTTGCCCTGGTTCGCGAGATAGCGGACCAGGTTGCGTACCCACAGCACGCCTTCGGGGTCCAGGCCGTTGACCGGCTCGTCGAGGATGAGCGTCTGCGGGTCCCCCAAAAGGGCGGCGGCGATGCCCAGCCGCTGCCCCATGCCCAGCGAGAAGCCGCCGGCCTTCTTCTTGGCCACAGCCTCCAGGCCGGTCATCTCAATAACCTCGTGGACCCGGGCTTTGGGGATGCCGTGCGTCGCGGCCATGGCCAGCAGGTGGTTGTAGGCACTGCGGCTGGTGTGCACCGCCTTGGCGTCGAGGAGGGCGCCCACCTCGTGCAGCGGCGCCTTGTGCTGGGCGTAGGGAAGACCGTTCACCGTGACGGAGCCCGACGTCGGCCGGTCCAGTCCCATGATCATGCGCATGGTGGTGGACTTCCCGGCGCCGTTGGGTCCCAGGAAGCCCGTAACCTGTCCGGCCCGGACTGTGAAGCTGACCCCGGCCACGGCGGTCTTTCCGCCGTAGGCCTTGGCCAGGTCTGTTGCCTCAATCATGGAGTGTTCCTTTGATCGGCAGCGCTGGGCTGCGGAATGCATTTGGGAGGTGGTACCCCCTACGCTACCGACGCCTGCCGCGCTTTTCGCCGGTCTCAGGGATGATTCAGGGGCGAATCAGGGTAGTCCCGACGGATGACCGCCCCGGGACGTCCGGTCGGCGGCATGCTGCCGGCGGCCCGCAGGCGGGTGCGCCGCAACGGACCTTAAGCCTGCGGCGAGTAGTAGACCAGGGCCCTGGGGACCACCCGGTAGTGCACCTTGCGCACCCCGGCCAGTGCCTCGCCGTCCACTGCCAGGGCCATCGGCGCGCCGTCAGCGTGGATAGTGACCTCGGTTGCTTCCCGGAGGTGGGTGATGCTGGAACTCGCCACGGTGCCGGTCAGGACCGCCCACAGCAACCTCAACCGAGCGAATGATTCATCCGCAGAGAAGATCCTGAAATCCAGCACGCCGTCGTCCAACACGGGCCGGAGCAGCGGCGCATGGTCCCTGGGGTAGTAGCGGCCACGGCCCACGTACGCTATCCACACCCGGTGCGGGGTACCGTCCACGTTGAGCGTGATGGGCGTTCCGGCGGCGAAGGTCCGGAACATGGCCACTACACCCGCAAGCGGCTTTCCGAGGGCCGGCTGCAACTGTTCACGCCGCCGCACGAGGTTGGGGTACAGGCCGATGCTTGAGGTGTTCAGCATGATCAGCTCGGACACTTCCGGCGAACCGGCAAGGCCGCGCTCTGCGGTAACAAACCCGATGTCAGCCTTTGCCGCCTCGCCGTTGGACGCCGCCGCCACCGCCTGCTGGAGATTCCCGATTCCGGCATCCCGGGCGAAGTGGTTCAGGGTGCCGCCGGGGAGCACCAGCAATGGCAGGGACCGCTCGATGGCGGCAGCCGCCGCTGCTCCGACCGTACCGTCTCCGCCCCACACCCCGAGGGCTTTGGTTCCGGGACGGTCCGCTGTGGCACTGATCTGCTCCGCCAGGCCGTCTTCAGGACGCACTGTCTCAATATGCGCCTCAGGGAATACTTCCCGGAGGGCATCGGCTGTCTCATCGGTGAATGATCCGCCCAGCGCGTTCACCACAATGCTGAGTCCCCTTCCGCCGGGCAGTTCCGGGGCAGAGGCCGCGGTGCGCTGCGTCTTGGGGATGGGTGGCCGCACAGGCCACCAGTGGCGGGTGACCAGGGCGGCGCCCGCCCCCAGGGCAGAGCCGAACAGGACGTCCGAAGGCCAGTGCGCCCCGGTGTGGACCCGGGAGTACGCCACCCCCGCCGCGGCGGGGGCAAGTGCCGCGCCGATGGCCGGACGCACCAGGCCCACGCCTACAGCAAAGGCCACGGCGGAGGCGGAGTGACCGGAAGGCATGGATGAGCTGGTGGGTTGCGGATGCACGAAGCGGAACACTGGAAGATGTTCCGGCAGCGGCCTCCGCCGCGGCAGCAGGGTTTTGAAGATGACGTTGGTGACGGTGGACGCGACAACTTGGGCCAGGAGCCCGTGGACTGCTGCCCTGCGGGTCTTGCCGGGGAATGCTGACATGCCGGCGGCGATCGCTATCCACAGTTTCCCGTTGTTGGCGGAAGCGGAGAGGCGGCGGAAAAAATCGTCATGGTTTCCGCCCGGCAGGTTTGATACATGCCGGACAAGGTACCTGTCCATTCGGCTGATCCATTTGTGGTTGCCCCGCCATGTGCTCTGCATTCCCACACCCTACCGCCGCCCGGCCCGCAGGCGTCTCCTAGTCGGTCTTGAGCGGCCGTGCGGCTCCGGCCAGGAGCAGTGCGAGGACTATGGGTGCCATGATGGCCAGCAGCGCCTGGTGGATCCCCACCACGTCGCCGAGGTAGCCCAGCAGGGGCGGGCCGGCCAGGAAAGATATATACCCCAAGGTGGATACAACGCTGACCCGCGCTGCAGCGCGGGCGGGATCGTCAGCTGCAGCGGACATGCCCATGGGGAAGGCCAGCGCCGCACCGATTCCCCAGAGGGCTGCGCCAACTGCTGCTATCCAGACGTTGTCCGCGAGGACGAACAGGCCCAAGCCTGCAGCCGCCGCGGCCATGCTGGCACGCAGCACCGCAACCCTGCCATGCGCGTCGATAACGCGGCCGCCCAGGAACCGCATCGCCGTCATGGCAAGGACAAAGAGCGCGAACATCAGCGCGCCGGTTGAATCGGCAGTTCCCAGCCCGTCCACAGAGGCCTTGGCAATCCAGTCGTTGCCCGCGCCCTCGGTGAGGGTGGCACCGAGCACCACCACGCCGATAAGGAGCGTCCTGCTGTCCCGCCACGCGGACGGCCCCTTGGCTGGTTTCGACTCGCCCTCTGGAAGTGCGGCCGCCACGTGGGGGAGGAAGTAGCGCGGCGCAACAAGTGTTGCCAGCAGCACCACGCCTGCGATGACCAGCAGGTGGAGCGGCAGCCCCACGCCGAGGTTGGACAACCCGGCACCCACCAGCGCACCCACGAAGGCTCCGCCGCTGAAGGCCGCGTGGAACTGGGGCATGATGGTGCGCCGGAGCCGGTGTTCGACGTCGGCGCCCTCAATGTTCTGCGAGACATCCCAGAGGCCGATGGCAATCCCGAAGAAGAACAGGGAGACTGCAGTCCCCGGAATGGACGCGGCGGAGAGGGACACGGCGATGCCCACGCCGGCCGCCGCTGCCAGCACACCGCCGAAGCGGACGGTGTTGGCCGTTCCGATCCGCCCCACCACCAGGCCTGCTGTAGGCAGCGCAAGCAAGGATCCCACTGCGGTGCACAGGAGCAGGGTTCCCATCTGGCCCGAAGTGATCTGCAGGATTTCAGTTACGGCCGGGATGCGGGCCGCCCAGCTGGCAAAGACGAGTCCGTTGATGCCGAAAACCACGAAGGTGGCAGCGGCCGCAGCCGTCACTCCGGCCTCCCGGACCGTGCCGCTTTTAGTGTTCATACGTTCACTGCTTCCACTGGATACCTGCGGATTCGGTTCGGGGCTATGAGTGCGCTGTTACGCCTGCCTGCCGTGGCCCCCGGCAAGGTGTCAGCGTGCACGTTCAACGCGCTTCTCGTCCCACACCGGCTCCGCGGATTCGTAGACCTTGCCGTCGGAGCCGAAGACGAGGAACCGGTCGAAGGTCCGGGCGAACCAGCGGTCGTGCGTCACGGCAAGGACGGTGCCTTCAAAGTGGTCAATGGCCCTCTCCAGTGCCTCGGCCGAGTGCAGGTCCAGGTTGTCCGTGGGCTCGTCGAGCAGCAGCAGGGTGGCACCGGACAGCTGCAGGAGCAGGATCTGGAACCGTGCCTGTTGTCCGCCGGAGAGCGATTCATATTTCTGCTCCGACTGGCCGGCCAGGCCGTACCCGTCCAGGGCGCCCGCCGCCGCTTCACGGCCGAGGCCGGAACGGTGCTCGT
This sequence comes from Pseudarthrobacter chlorophenolicus, assembly GCF_000962805.1. GTDB lineage: Bacteria > Actinomycetota > Actinomycetes > Actinomycetales > Micrococcaceae > Arthrobacter > Arthrobacter chlorophenolicus_A. The sequence goes on from NZ_JZTW01000009.1 coordinate 58,278, forward strand.
CTCCCCGGTGCAGGATCTCCAGCAATGTCTTGCCCAGGAGGTCTGGCCGGACGTGGGTCTGGGCGAAGAAGCCGGGGCGGATCCGCGCACCCAGTTTCACGGTCCCTTCGTGCGGGACCTCCGCGATTTCCACGTCGGATACGGGTACATGCTCGCGTTCGGGGTCGGTGCCGCCCGTGGCGAGCAGCCTCAGGAAGTGGGATTTTCCGGACCCGTTCGAGCCCAGGACTCCCACGCGGTCGCCGAACCACACCTCCGTGGAGAAGGGCTTCATCAGCCCGGTCAGCTCCAGCCGCTCGGCCACGATGGCGCGCTTGGCTGTCCTGCCGCCCTTGAGCCTCATCTGCACGTTCTGTTCCACCGGCAGGGCCTCGGGCGGGCCTGCCTCAAGGAACTTGGCCAGCCGGGTCTGGGCTGCGTGGTACCGGTTGGCCATGTCCGAGCGGAAGGCCGCCTTGTTCTTATACATATTGACGAGTTCCTTGAGCTTCGTGTGCTCCTCGTCCCACCGTTTGCGCAGTTCCTCAAAGCGGGCGTTGCGGTCTGCCCGGGCTTCCACGTAGGAGCCGAACCCGCCGCCGTGGATCCAGGCCGCTGCGCCGTTGATTCCCGGTTCCAGGGTGACGATGCGCCCGGCAGCATTGTTCAGCAGTTCCCGGTCGTGGCTGATGAAGAAGACGGTCTTCCGGGATTCATTGAGCTTGTCTTCAAGCCAGCGCTTGCCGGGCACGTCAAGGTAGTTATCCGGTTCGTCGAGCAGCAGCAGGTCATCCGGGCCGGCAAACAGGGCTTCAAGGACCAGGCGCTTCTGTTCGCCGCCGGAGAGGCTCGACGCCGGGCGGTGCTGCGCGCGGTCGAACGGCAGGCCCAGCGCCGCCATGCACACCTCGTCCCACACGGTCTCCACGTCGTATCCGCCGGCGTCGCCCCAGTCCACGATGGCCTGGGCGTACCGCATCTGGGCGGGCTCGTCGTCGTTCTCCATCATGGCCAGCTCCGCCTCGTCCACCTCGCGGGCGGCCGCGGCCAGCGCCGGGGGAGCTGCGGAGACCAACAGGTCACGGACGGTTGAATTATCGCGGACCTGGCCCACGAACTGGCGCATGATGCCCATGGTCCCGGAGCGGCCCACAACGCCCTCGTCGGGAACCAGATCGCCGGCGATAATCCGGAACAGTGTGGTTTTTCCCGTACCGTTCGGTCCGATCAGGGCTGTCTTGGTGCCGTCCGGAACCTTAAAGGTCACCCCATTCAACAGCTGGGTGCCGTCGGAGAGGAAGTAGTCGATGCCGGAAACGTCAATATGAGCCACGGACTCCATCTTCCCACGCCCGCCGCAGAGTTTTTGGGCAGATACCAGGGCTTACACACCCCTGAAGTCCCCGTATCTGTTCGAAAACTCTAGCCGGCGGCGGTGAGGAAGGCCTTCAGCAGCGGGCCCGAGGTGGTGGCGCCCAGGCCGCCGTCCTCCACGAAGACTGCCACGGCGAGGTCGCCGTGGGTGGCCACAATCCAGGCGTGGGTCTTGGGCGGGTTTTCGTTGCCGAATTCCGCGGTTCCGGTTTTGGCTCCCACGGGTTGGCCGGGGACGCTGGACAGGAACCCGGCGTGGCCGGAGGTCACCACGGCGCGCATCATGTCAGCGAGGGAGGCTGCCTCCGCGGCGGTGATCGGTTTGTCCGACGCGGTTGACGGGGCTTCGGCACTTGCCGTCGCGGAGGGTTGCGCGGACGGTGCAGCGGATCCGCTGGCCGTCCCGGCGGCGGCAGCACCGCCGTCGGGATTGAGGACAAGCTGGGGCGAAACCGGCGCACCCTTGGCCACTGCGCCGGCCATCATCGCGGCGGCCAGCGGAGAGAGCAACACCTTGCCCTGGCCGATCATGGAAGCGGCGTGCTCCGTTCCGGCGGCGGCCGCGGGCACCGAGCCCAGGAAGGCGTCGGCGCCCAGGGACGGCGCTTCAACGGCCAGTCCCATGGCGAGTGCCGCTGCCTCCAGTTGGCCCTGGGACACCGAATCCCGGGCGGCGATGAACGCCGTGTTGCAGGAATGCGCGAAGGCATCCCGGAGCGTCACCGAGCCGAGCGAGCCTTCGGGGTAGCCCTCGGCATTCTTGAACGTGCGCCCGTCGACGTTCAGCGTGGGGGTGCACTGCACCTTTGAGTCCGGTGTCAGCCCGTTGCGGAACATGGCGAGCGAATCAACCATCTTGAACGTCGAGCCGGGCGCGTACTGCCCCAGCATGGCCGTGTTGTAGCCGTTGCTGCCCGGACCGGAGGCTGCGGCGAGGACGGCGCCGGTGGATGGACGGAGTGCCACGATCGCCGAGGCCGGCTTCACGTCCTGGAGGGTGGTCTCGGCCAGGGTCTGCAGGCGCGGATCCAGGGTGGTCTTGAGCGGAGTGCCCGGCTGGGGCGCGATTTCGAAGAGGACGCGGCGCGGGTCCGTGGCCGCGGACTGGATCTGTTCACGGGTCAGGTCAGCGCGCTGGGCGCGGATCACGACGGCGTCAGTTCCCCTGAGCTGCTCGTCGTACTGCTGCTGCAGGCCGCCGACGCCGGTCGCATCTCCGGCGGTCAGCTTGCCTTCCGAGGCTTCGATCTGTTCCGCCGTGGCCTGGCCGACGGACCCGAGCACGGCGCGGGCGAAGGTCCTGTTGGGCGCGAGCGGCACCGAGTCCGGAATGGCGCGGGCACCGGGGATGGCCGCAATCTGTTCGTTGGTGACTGTGCGGCCTTCTTCGCGCAGGGTGATGGCGGGGACGAACGCTTCCGCGCCCGAGGCCTTGACCTGTTGCGTGTACCCGGCCGGGTCCACTCCCACGAGGGCCGCCAGTTTCGCGGCGGAGTCGGCCGGATCTGCGGCGCCCAGTTGCGGCTTGTCGATCCCCACGTTCACCACGGGCCGGTAGGTGACCAACGGGACGTCTCCGGCTCCCAGGATGTCGGCGCGCTGGGGCGACCGGGTGCCTTTGGTCAGGATCTCCGAGTCATTGAGGTCCGGCGCCAGGCTGGCAGGGTTCCAGACCGTCAGCCACTTGTCCCCGGACTTCCGGAAGGCAGCGGACGTGGTGTACTTCCAGTCGCTGTCGGCGATCTTCCAGCTGTAGGTCAAGGGCGCGGACGCATTGTCGCCGTCCAGGGTGATTTCTCCCGCCTCCACGGTGGGCTTGGCCGGGTCCAGGGATGCGAAAACGTTCTTCAGCTGCTCGTTGGCTGCCGCAGTGTCTTTGCCGTCAAAGGCGACACCGCCAACATCGAGTCCGGAAACGGCTGATGCCAGCTGCCGGGCTGCGGCTTCAGCGCCGCCCCGTCCGTCGTCGCACGCCACCAGCGACGTTCCGAGAACGAGCGCAGCTACGGCAAGCGAAAGTTTTGTTGATTTCCCCATGGCGCCATTATCCACCGAGTTGGATGCGCTTTTCCCACGCCACGGCGACGCCGGACGGGCAGGACGGTGGGACCTCGAGGATCCTATGACCCGCCCAGGCCGAGCGTCGGGAGCCCCAGGCCGAACATGTCCCTGAGGGCATACGTGGCGGCGTGCATCCCGGGCATGCCGGTAACTCCGGGACCGGGAGGCGTGGCGGAGGAGCAGAGGTACACCCCGGGCAGCGGGGTCCGCCACGGCACGGGTGACACCACCGGCCGCTGGATGAGGCCCCTGAGGTCCATGGTCCCCACGCTGAAATCCCCGCCAATATAGTTCCTGTTGTAGCGGGCGAGTTCCGCCGCGGTGACGGTGTTGGAGTCCACGATCAGGTCGCGGAATCCGGGAGCGAACCGTTCAAGCTGGGCCGTCACGGACTCGGTCATGTCCTTGGTGGACCCGGCAGGAACGTGGCAGTAGGTCCACAGCGTGTGCCGTCCTGCGGGTGCTCGGGTGGCGTCGAAGCGTGAGGGCTGTGCCACCAGGACATATGGGCGGTCCGGGTGCCGTCCCGCGGTCACCTCATTTTCCGAGCGTGCAATTTCCTCGCGTGTCCCGCCCGCGTGCACGGTTCCCGCGTCAGCCAGTCCGGCGGCCTGCCAGGGAACCGGACCGGACAGGATGAAGTCCACCTTGCAGGAGCCGTTTCCGTAGCGGAAGGATTCCAGCGACGACCGGTAGCGTGGCGGCAGCGCGTCGCCGGCCATGCCGGCGAACCCGCGCGGGGAAACGTTGAGCAGGGATGCCTGCGCGGGCGGAAGGTCGGCGAGCCGGTCCACCGGGGTGTCCGTGTGGATGAGCCCGCCGTGGTCCCGGATGTCCTGTGCCAGCGCAGCCGCGATGGCCGCGGAACCGCCCACCGGAATGGGCCATCCGCCCGCGTGGCCCAGTGCTCCCAGCATCAGGCCCGCGCCGGAGGCCGCCAGTGAGGGTTGGTGGGAGATGGCATGCGCGGCCACTCCACTCAGGAGCGCCGGGGCCTTGTCTTCCCGGAACCTAAGGTTCCACAGGTGGGATCCCTGCTCTGCGGTCCGCGCCCCGAAAATCCCGGCGGCCACCGGATTGCTGGGGATCCGCAGCAGCTGGTCCTGGGTGAAATCCATGATGTCCGCGGTCCGGGCAACCAGCGGCGCCATGAGGTGCCGGTACGCAGCGCCGTCTTTCCCCAGCTCGAACGCCGTCCTGTCCAGTGACCGGTATGCCAGGGCGGCCCGGCCGCCGTCCAGCGGTGAAGCGTAGGAGAGTTCAGGAGTGACCAGGTCCACCCGGCGTGCGAGCTCGAAGGCCCGGAAGAAGGGGGAGGCCAGTGCCATGGGGTGGACAGCCGAACAGACGTCATGGAAGTGGCCCGGCTGCATGAGTTCGGCGGTGCGGGTACCGCCGCCGATTGACCCGGCAGCCTCGAAGACTTCAACGGACAGGCCCGCGCGCGCCATGATGGCCGCAGCCGCAAGTCCGTTGGGTCCTGCACCGACCACGTTGACATCAGGCATGGGTGGATTCCTTCCAGTGCAGCAGCGACCCGGACGTCCGGCGGAAGTCCAGGCGAAGCCGGTCGGATGCGTTGCTGAACGGGCCGCCGTGCGGATCATCAAGGTTGTGCCGGCGGATGGGGTCGTAGCGGGGATCGTAGATATCCCAGATGACCCGGGCCATAAGGTAGGCCAGCGCAATCATGTGCGCTGCCACCGCCAGCACGTAGTAGGGCATGTCCAGGTTGTGCTGGGAGGAGCCCGCGCTGGTCACCTGCCCAAGGTACATCCACACCGCGGCCCAGTGCAGGCCCTCGATTCCCTGCCACACCAGGAAATCCCGCCACTTTGGACGGGCCAGCGCAAGCAGCGGAATGAGCCAGAGCACGAACTGGGGGGAATAGGCCTTCCCCGTCAGGACGAAGGCAGCCACCAGCAGGAACACCAGCTGGGCCAGGCGCGGCCGGCGCGGAGCAGACAGGGCAACGACAGCGAGCAGGATGCACGCTAGGGCGAACAATCCGGTGGACAGCAGGTCAGTTGCATCCGGGCTGATGACGGGCCGCTGAAGCTTGGCCGCCACAAGGTTGTAGGCGAACCACGGCGAACCATATCCAGCGTCCTGGCTGGCGTTAAATTGGAAGTAATAGGCCCAGCCCGCGGGATTAGCTGCTGCGAACGGAAGATTGACCGCTGCCCAGCTGACCGCCGCGGCGGAGGCGGTGGCGAGCAGCGGCCGGAATTTTCCGGTCCGTACGGCCAATAGGAGGATGGCGGCGGGGAACAGGAGGGCATAGGCGTTGGCCGCTACCGCCAGTCCGGTCAGGATTCCGGCCGCGACGGGACGCTGGGCGGCAAAAAAGTACATGCCGACGGCCAACAGGCATACAGCCCAGAGGTCCCAGTTGACGGTGCCCGCCAAGACCAGGCCGGGCGCCACGGCCACCATGGCCGCATCCCACGGACGGCGGGCAGAAATCCGGGCTGTAGCAAGAACGGCAATCATTGCGGCCACGGCGAGCAGGACGGCGTTGATGTCGAAGAAAGCCAGCACCCGGGCATCGGAGATGCCCTGGCCCGGGACCAGCAGTGATGTCACACCCGCAACAAGGCCCACCACAACGGGGTACTCGAAAGCGCTGCTGACGACGGGGAAGGCGCCATCGGCAAGGCCCCGGTTGCGGAACAGCTCGGGAAGGTCGGAATAGCAGGTGGCGTAAAACTGCGTGGGGGATTCCCATCCGTACGCCCGGCAGTACCCCTTAACAAGGATTCCCAGGAGGGCGGCAGCGAGGGTCAGCAGAATCAGCACACGATCCACGGTGAACGGGCCGGGGGATACCACTCCCGGCTCCGATCTGCGCCCCAGCGGTCCGCCCACCAGCTCGGTGAAGTTCCGGAGCAGCACGTCGCTGCGGCTGGGAACAACCAGCCTGGACCGTCCACGGTGCCCCCGGGGCTCGGTGTCCTGCATGTTCCCGAGCTTACAGCCCGCCCCCGGGCGGGAAGCCACGGGGGCGGGTGTCAGCGCAGGCCTCCCATTTGCTGGTGCATCAGTGCGAAGGCGTCGTCGCGGCGCTGTTCCAGCAGCCGGCTGTTGAACCCGGCCTGGGCCGGCCTACTGCGGATGCGGGCCAGGAGCTTGCGAATTATTCGGATCAAGGTAATCACCCCCTTTGGAAGGTGCAAGGAAGATTTTGGGCACGGCAAATAGAGCCATTGCCGAAAGGGAATTTGGGCATAAGGAATCACCGAAAATGGCGCATCGAAATTCGGTGAATCAGGCGGCAATTAAATGCGTGCCCGGATAAACGGGAATACCGTCAGAAGGAGGCAGGACCCGGATGCGGCCGCGGGAGGAACGGGCACCTGTGCAGGGGAAGCCAAGGCAACCCCGGCAGGCCGGCAATAGCGGCATGCACAGGGCACGGCTCTCAGCTAAATTACACTCAGGCTTCCGGCAGGTCCGGCATCAGGCAATCCGCCGCCAATGCAGCGGGATCACGGGCTAGTGGCCGGCGCGGCCCTGCGGAAAGTGCACCTCGTGCGCGGAAGCCGGGGCAGCGTTGACGGCCACATTCCATTCGCCAGTCAAAGTCATCATTCTCCCAACCTCCTCTTCTTTCATTCGCGGCATCGTGGGGATGCCGCAGCACGGGCAATGCCCCGGCAGAAAAGTCCTGGGGCTAGGAATAAAGGTACACCACGAATTACGCTGCGGCCATCCTTTTGTGCACGAAAAACATAAATTCTTTAAGGAACTGGTTTTCAGAGTCCCCAGCGGACAATTGCGGGAGTTTTCTTATCCCATCCGAGCGTGCATACCTTTGCCGTGCCGAGGACGAAATGCCGGCCCTCAACCGGAGGCAGTTCCAGCCAGCGTGCCGTCAGGATGCGGGAAAAATGCCCATGGGCCACCACCAGCACGTTGTCCATTCCCGATTCGAGGACCCGGCCGATGATCTTGTCAGCCCTCGCCGCCACTTCGTCCAGGCTCTCGCCATTAGGCACCCCGTTGGTCCAGATCAGGTAGTCCGGGTTGTCCTTGCGGATGAGGTCGGAGCTGATGCCCTCGTAGTCACCGTAATTCCATTCGACGGCGAGGGGTTCGTGCTGGGCATCAGGGAAGCCCGCCAGCTCAGCCGTCCGGCGCGCACGGCGCAACGGGGACGTGAGGACCAGGTCGAAGTCAACGCCATCCAGTACCTTGCGGGCTTCAACGGCCTGCTGTTCACCTTCAACGGTGAGCGGCAGGTCCGTGAGCCCCGTGTACTGGCCGCTCTTGGACCACTCCGTCTCCCCGTGGCGGAGGATCCAGAGCTGGGGGCGCGGGGCGAGGGCGGGATTGGTCACTTGGACTCCTCAACGTGGGACGGTACGACGCCGGCGGGGGACTCTCCGTCCGCCGGTTCGGCAGGTGCTGCTTCAGGCTGTTCGGCCCACCAGCGGAGGAGCCTGGCCTCCGCGTCGTCGGCGGCCAGTGGTCCATGCTCCATCCGCTCATTGAGGAGGAACTTGTAGGCCCTGCCCACAACCGGTCCGGGCTTGAGGCCCAGCAGGGACATGATTTGCGCCCCGTCCAGGTCCGGGCGGACCGCCTCCAGGGACTCCTGTTCACGCAGCGCCGCGATCCGTTCCTCGAGGTCGTCGTAGGCGAAGGACAACCTGTCGGCCTTGCGCTGGTTGCGGGTGGTGACGTCGGAGCGGGTAAGGCGGTGCAGCCGCTCCAGCTGGGGCCCGGCATCGGTGACATAGCGGCGGACGGCTGAATCGCTCCACCCGGCGTCCCCGTAGCCGTAGAAGCGCATGTGCAGTTCCACCAGGCGGGCCACGGACTTGATGGTGTCGTTGTCAAAGCGCAGGGTTTTCATCCGCTTCGTGGTGAGTTTGGCACCCACCATGTCGTGGTGCCGGAAGCTCACCGCGCCGCCCTGTTCGAAGCGGCGCGTAGCCGGCTTGCCGACGTCGTGCATCAACGCCGCGAACCGCAGGACGAAGTCGGGGCCGGGGACGGGTCCTTCCGCGTCTGTTTCAAGAGCCGCCGCCTGCTCCAGAACCTGCAGCGAATGCTGGTATACGTCCTTGTGCCGGTGGTGTTCGTCAGACTCGAGCCGGAGCGCGGACACCTCGGGCAGCACAAACTCGGCGAGGCCCGTGTCCACCAGCAGGTCCACACCCACGCGGGGGCGGGCGCCGCAAATGAGCTTGACCAGTTCGTCGCGGATCCGCTCGGCGGAAATGATGCCGATCCGTTCGGCCATGCCGGTCATGGCCTTGCGGACGTCGTCGTGGACGGACACACCCAGCTGGGATGCGAACCGGGCGGCCCGCATCATCCGCAGCGGATCGTCGGAGAAGGACGCCTCTGGCGACCCCGGCGTCGCCAGTACGGAGGCGTGGAGGTCCCGGACCCCGCCGAAGGGATCCACCAGTTCCATGGACGGGAGTTTCAGGGCCATGGCGTTGATGGTGAAGTCGCGGCGCAGCAGGTCGTCAGTTAGCGATGATCCAAAGGCCACCACGGGCTTCCGGGAGTCTGGATCGTAGGCCTCGGCCCGGTAGGTGGTGATCTCGATCTGGAATCCGGCCTTGCGCATGCCGATGGTTCCGAAGGCGCGGCCGATTTCCCAGAAGTTGTCCGCCCACTTCTTAATAAGGGCAACTGTCTGGTCCGGGGTGGCGTCGGTAGTGAAGTCCAGGTCCGGCGAGGTCCGGCCGAGAAAGAGATCACGCACGGGGCCGCCCACCAGCGACAGTTCGTGGCCGGCGTCGACGAAGCGCTGGCCAAGCTCCAGGACCACCGGGTCCACCTGGAAATCGACGGTGTGGGAATCAGTCTTGTGATGTGCGTGCGCCATAGTTACTTAAGCTTGGCAGAAACCGGGGGCACGGCAGGCCAAAAAGTCCGTCAAGATCCGTGGGATTCACGGGCCGCCGCGAAACTGCGTCATATGCCGTCCATGTTTGCGTCATGTTCCGGTCATCACGAACGGGCAACAGTCGTTAGAGTGGACTCCATGGCCCATCCAGTACCGAGCGCTCCAGGCAGGAGGACAAACGCACCATTGCCGTCGGCAATCGGTGCGCACGTTGCCCCTGCCACGCACTCGGCGCCTGCGTCGCTGCCAACGGTGGAGGAAGTTTCCGCCGGCGGCGTGGTGGTTGACACGTCCGACGCCGAGCTTCGGGTTGCGATTATCGCCCGCCTTAACCGCGGGGGACGACTGGAGTGGTGCCTGCCCAAGGGCCACCCGGAGGGCAAAGAGAACAACGAAGAGGCTGCGGTCCGCGAAATCGCCGAGGAAACCGGCATCGAGGGCACCATCCTGGCCCCCCTGGGCAGCATCGACTACTGGTTTACCGTCAGCGGCCACCGCGTCCACAAGACAGTGCACCACTACCTGCTGCGTGCCACCGGCGGTGAACTGACCATCGAGAACGATCCCGACCAGGAGGCCGTGGACGTTGCCTGGGTTCCCATCCAGGAGCTGGCCAGGAAGCTTTCATTCCCCAATGAGCGGCGCATCGCCGACCTCGCGCGTGAGGTCCTGCCCGGCCACCTCTGACGGCGGAAAGGCCCGGCGTGCAGCGGCGTTGCGGTGTTAAGCGCCTCCGGGTGAGACGATGAACTCGATGTCAGCTACCAACTTTCCTTCCGACAATGCGGGCCGGACCGGCAATGCCGCGCCGGAAGGCCTCCCCGAAGAACCTGCGGCTCCGGCCACCGCGCCAGCATCTTCAGGAGCCAGCGAAACCCGCTCCAGCGCCATCATGGCCGCCGGTACCCTGGTGTCCCGGTTCCTGGGCTTCGGCAAGACCTGGATGCTCGGAACGGCCCTGGGCCTCGGCTCCACGGTCAACGACACGTTCATCAATGCCAACAACCTGCCCAACCTGATTTTCCTGCTGGTGGCCGGCGGTGTCTTCAACGCCGTCCTGGTGCCGCAGATCATCAAAGCCAGCAAGGCTCCGGACAGGGGAGCGGACTACATCAGCCGCCTCCTGACCCTTGCAGTCCTGCTGTTGCTGGGTCTCACTGCACTGGTGACGCTGGCTGCGCCGCTTGTCATCGACATCACCACGCAGGGATACAGTCCGCAGCAGAAGGCCCTGGCCGTCACCTTCGCATTCTGGTGCCTGCCCCAGATTTTCTTCTACGGCCTGTATGCCCTCCTCACCCAGGTCCTCAATGCCAACGGGGCTTTTGGGCCTGCCATGTGGGCGCCCATCCTGAACAACCTGGTGGCCATTGCCGGCCTGGGGATGTTCATCTGGATTTTTGGCACCAATGAGATCAGCCCGCACACCCTGGATAACTGGGGGTCCACGCAGACGCTGTTCGTGGCAGGGTTCTCCACCATCGGTGTGCTGGCCCAGACGGCCATCCTGATGATTCCGGTCTTCCGGCTCAAACTTGGCCTCCGTCCACGGTTCGGGTGGCGCGGCGTGGGACTCGGCCAGGCAGCCAAGCTGAGCGTGTGGACCCTGCTGACGGCCGCCGTCGGGCAGCTCGCCTTCCTGTACGTCATGCGCATCGCCACGATTCCCGGCGCCGAACGCCTCCGCCTCGCGCAGGCGGACAATCCAGCCGCGGACATGCTGCCCGGCAACGCCGTGCTGGAGGTGGCCAGCCAGCTGTACCTGCTGCCACATTCGATCATCGCCCTGTCCCTGGCCACGGTCCTCTTCAACCGGATGACCCGGGCTTCCCAGGACGGCAACCGGGCGGAGCTGCGGGATGCCCTCTCCCACGGCCTGCGGACCATGGCCGTGGCCACCGTCTTCGGCGCCCTGGCACTCTTTGCCCTGGCCGGACCGCTGGGTATGTTCTTCTCCGGCGGCTCGCGTAACGACGGCGTCATGCTGGCCCAGACGCTCACCATCCTGGCTCTGAGCACGCCATTCATGAGTGCCAACTTCATGATGTCCCGCGTCTTCTACGCCAATGAGGATGCACGCACCCCGTTCTACGTCCAGCTGCTGCTCGCCGTGGTGTACGTGGTGGGGGCCTTTGCCATCCAGTTCATGCCGGTGGGCCAGATCATCTATGCAATCGCCGTCCTGTACATGGTGGGCAATATCCTCTCCGTGGTGATCAGCGCGTTCTTCCTGCGGCGCCTGCTCGGCAACCTGGACGGTCCGCGGATTGCCAATGCCTATATCCGCATGGGCTATGCCGCACTGGGCGCGGCGATCGCGGGCGCCGGCGCCCTGTGGCTGATGGGCAGCTACAGCCCGGACGGCTTCGCCTGGAGCGGCCGCATCCAAGCCCTGGTGACGCTCATCGTCGTGGGCCCCGTGATGCTGTCCGTGTACTTCCTGCTCCTCAGGCTGTTCCGCGTCTCCGAGCTGACGGACATGCTCCGGCCCCTGCTCGGACGGCTTGGACGTGGCGGCCAAGTGGCGCCCGCAGCGGCAGGCGGGGTCCCGCCGTCGTCCGCTCCCGAGGGCACCCCCTCAGTGGAAGCCGGGCCGGCAGCGGAGCGTCCCGCCCGTGCAACCACCTCGGTGGACACTGGCCTCATTCCGCGCATTTCCGGCGAGTTTGATGCCGTGTCGTTCAGGGCAGGTCCGGAGCCTGAGCGGGAATCCTCCAGCGCGCAGTACGACGACGGCGCCTCGGGACCGGACGACGGCAGCTACCTGCCCGGAGAGGAGCAGTCCAGCACTGCGCGCGGCGGATTGCTCCGCGAGCAGATTCCGCTGCCGGGCCGGCGTACTTTCCAGGGCAAGGCGGGCCAGAACCCCTATTTCAGCCGCCGGCGCCCCCGGAAAAAGTGACGTCGACGCTGTTTCTGCGCTTCGTTCTCCGCAGCCGCCCACCCTCAATCGGCTAGGATCGGAAGGGTACAGGGGGAAGTTGTATCCGGGAGACCGCCGTATTGCCGTCCGCGGACGGCAGGGTCATCCATGCCGGAAATCCCGGAAAATCTAGGAGGAACACGTGTCCAACCCGATCGATGTCGGATCAGTACTGGGCGGCCGCTACAAGGTTACGGCCACGGTATTGACCTCGCATGACCACGATCTGGTGCTGGATGGTGTGGACCAGGTCCTCAACCGCCCGGTCAGCATCCTGGTTGCCGGACCCCAGAACACCGAACAGGTGGCCCAGAGCGCACGCGAAGTAGCCACCGGCGAACGTCCCGGCACGGTGCAGGTGCTGGACCTCGGCGTCACCGAGGCCGCCACGTACCTCATCACCAACCACACGTCGGCAGCAGACCTGCTGGACCTCGTGGTGGCTTCCAACCCGCCCTACGTGGAGCCGTTCTTCACGGACACGCTGGGCAGCGAGATCTTCGGGCAGGCCCGCTCGTACGAGCCCGAACCCTATGACGAAGAAGAAAACGTCGAGGCCGGCTACATCAATTACTCTGACACGCACCCCAGCCAGGTCGATCCCTACCGGGATGCTCCTACTGTGCCGCCCAAGCCTCCGGTGCGTCCCGCCACGGCACCTGTTGCACCTGCCGCCGCCCGCAACAGCGGTTCCGGCGCTGCAGCCGCCGGCGCCGGGGTTGCCGGTGTGGGTGCGGCGGCCGCTGCTGCCGGCCGTACTCCCTCTTCCGCGCAGGCCGATGCCGAGGCCACTGCTGCCCACCCCATGCAGCCTTCTGCCGGCCGTTCCCCCGAAACCAACGGTAGTGGGCCAACTGCCGGTCCCTCAGACTCCGGGCGTCCAAAGGTTTCCCTGTGGTCCGACGACGACTACGCCCAGGCGGATACCCAGGACGACTACGACTACCAGTACGAGGAAGAACCGGTTGAGGAGCGCGCTCCGGCCAACAAGAAGGGCTCACTCTTTGCCAGGGCGGCAGCACCGGCCGCCGCTGGCGCGTCTTTCGCAGGCCGGGGCAATGATGACGATGACCGTGAGGACTACGACGACGACCAGGACGACACAGCGCGCGAGCCGCGGTCCATGCGGTGGCTTGTTGGGGGACTCCTGGCAGTAGTCCTCATCGCCGGACTGATTTTTGCCGTGACCAACCTCGGCAGCCTCTTCACCCAGCCGCAGGCCGGAAGCCCGGCACCCGCAGCTACAACCGGCGCTCCCGAAGCTTCGGCAGCTCCCACGCAGGCGCCCACGTCCGCCGCACCGGCAGTTCCCCCTGCGATCGAAAGCGTGACCCGCCAGGGCAACTTCGACTTTGCAGCCACCTTCGACGGCGACCTGGTCAAGGCCTATGACGGCAACGCTGCCAGCTACTGGTCTGACATGGAATTCGCCACGGAGAACTGGGGTGGACTCGCACCCGACGGCGTCACACTTGCGGTCAAGCTGAAGAGTGCGGCCACGGTCTCCTCCATCACGCTCTCGCAGCTTGGGGGATCGGGCGGCAGCATGACCGTTTACACCAATGACCGGCCATCGCTTGACGGTGCCAAGTCCGTGGGAACCAACAGTTTCACGTCCGGTGACCTGAACCTGCCGCTTGCTGAACCCGTCAAGGCGCAGTACGTCATCGTCGCCATCAATGCGCTTCCCAAGCTCGCGGCACCCAAGACCCGGTACGGCTACGGTCTTCGCCTGGCCGAGATCAAGGTTCAGTAGCCAGCCACGGTAACCTCTACATGCCGGCCCGGGCATGCCCTGTAATCTGGAAAGAGCGTCCTGCTGAGATAGCTCCTTTCCATCTGTCTGTGATCTTCTCTGCCTGGACGCCGGAATATTCAGCATCTAGAAGCAGTTGTGCCATGTGGCCGGCCTTCACACGGAGGCACGTCGAACAAGGAAGAGGTTCACCGTTCAGTGACCATCGCAGAAACCACCGCGTCCGAAGTACGTGATGTCATCATTGTCGGCTCAGGCCCGGCGGGTTACACGGCAGCCGTCTACACTGCCCGTGCCAATCTCAAGCCTCTACTGTTCGCAGGATCGGTTACCGCCGGTGGCGAGCTCATGAACACCACAGACGTGGAAAACTACCCCGGGTTCCCCGAGGGCATCATGGGTCCGGACCTGATGGAAAACTTCGAGAAGCAGGCCACCCGCTTCGGAACCGAGATCCAGTTTGAGGATGTCACCGCTCTGGATCTCGAAGGGGCCGTCAAGTCGGTAACCATCGCAACGGGGGAGACCTTCCAAGCACGGTCCATCATTCTGTCCACTGGCTCCGCGTACCGCGAGCTCGGCCTGCCCAATGAAAAGCGGCTGTCAGGCCACGGTGTGAGCTGGTGTGCAACCTGCGACGGTTTCTTTTTCAAGGACCAGGACATCGCCGTCATTGGTGGTGGCGACTCTGCCATGGAGGAGGCTCTCTTCCTCACAAAGTTCGCCAAGTCCGTGACCGTAGTGCACCGCCGCGATTCCCTGAAGGCATCCAAGATCATGGCGGACCGCGCCCTGGCCCACGACAAGATCAAGTTCATTTGGAACAGCACCGTGGAAGACGTCATCGGCGAATCGAAAGTCACCGCGCTGAAGTTGAAGAACCTGGTGGACGGAGACGTTACCGACCTCGCCGTTACGGGTGTCTTCGTTGCCATCGGCAATGACCCCCGGACCGACTTGGTGAGCGACGTCCTTGACCTCACCCCGCAGGGCACCATTGCAGTACAGGGCCGGAGTTCCAAAACGAGCATCCCCGGCGTCTTCGCAGCCGGCGATGTCGTGGACCCGACGTACCGTCAGGCTATCACCGCGTCCGGTTCGGGCTGCGTGGCCGCAATTGACGTTGAACACTACCTGGCGGAACTTCCCGCCTAAACGCTGACGAAAACATACCGAGAAGAAAGAGTGGCTATGAGCAACGCTAAAGACGTAACCGACGCAAGTTTCGGCACCGACGTACTGTCTTCGGAGAAGCCGGTGATCGTGGACTTCTGGGCTGAGTGGTGCGGTCCGTGCCGCAAGCTGGGTCCTATCCTGGATGAGATCTCCGTGGAGTACGGCGAGAAGGTTGACGTCGTCAAGGTGAACGTCGACGACAACCCCGCCATCGCTGCCGAATACGGCATCACCTCCATCCCCGCCGTGTATCTCTTCCAGGGCGGCGAAGTGAAGAACACGGTTATTGGTGCAAAGCCGAAGCAGTTCTTCGAAAAGGAATTTGCTGACGTTCTTTCCTAGGTGCATCCCCCGGTAGGGGAGTTGATGCCTCATTGAGTGGCCATCGCCGTTTAGGCGGTGGCCACTCTTCTTTTAGTTGATCATCCTATTCAGGCTTCAAGAGCAGACAGTAGAAACTGCTTGGATACTTCTCACAGTTGCTTTCCTAAACAGTCAGCGACGGGTTACGAAATGATCCAGACTCGTTGCGCTTGGTTTCACGTGAAACAGCACTAAGGGCATTTGAGCTTTGCTTTGTTCATTGCCACCTAGTCGCCCCATCACGTTGACCGCTGCGGGACATTGAGGATCTCAACCCATCTGCGTGGGGTTTGCGGCCGCTATCTAAATAGACACGGACAAATCGAGAAAACGCCTCCGTCTGATCCTTCGCCCTGCAGCCGAAACCGCCGGATACATGCAGACGATGAGAAACCGCGAAATTGCATTGTGTTGTACCTCAAACTGCGGCGTCCCTAGAGAATACTTTCGGAACTACAGCGCGTACCCTGAGAGCTGGGCGTTTCACGTGAAACACCAGTCCCTTCTAGGGAGTTATCGCAGCAGCTCTTCCCGCCCAGCGCCGCGCATCGCAGCCCGCAGCCCGCAGCCCGCAGCCCGCAGCCCGCAATGAGATTTTCCATCTTCCGGTACTCACGGATGACACGACTAGACACTGCTCCGCCGGAAGTCGGCCTATCCGAGAGCACGTTGACCGGATTCTGTGGGCAGGCACCAACTTGGCTACTTCCAAGATGTCTTGGAACTCGGAATCAGATGGAGACTCCGACGATGCAATCCAGGAGTTGTGGGTCGCACGTAAGCCATCGCGGACTGCAACTGCCCGTGGCCAGGTCCGGTGCCCATCCATTCCATGAGCCACATCGCCGTCGCAAACGTCGGAGCGAACGCATGCCGTCGAACATGCACTAATGCGAGTCGCCCCATACCCGCGGGTGAACCCCGAAGACAGCGGTGGATCATGCGGAAGAAGCGAAGTGACGCAACCAGCGTTCCTCAGAAGCATCACCCGCCGGCATCCGATGCAAATCCATAATGCCCTCTTCGTTCTTGGCTGTCGCGCGGTCAATGGACCTCCGGACCACTCGCCGCAGTAGGTCAGGCACAGCCCCTCTGCAACTAGCTATGTGGCTCCTTTCGCAGCCATCACCCCGCCATAAGGGCCTATTGGACAGCACGAAGACATTCAGTCAGCGTACGAGGCGTCCGTCTGTGAATGCCGCACGCGCCTGAATGGCTCTATTGCTGTTTCGCAAGGTCTCCTCAACCAACTAACGTCGTCAGCGCAGGGCATGGGTGGACGGTCTGCGGCGAAGTAGGTTTCACGTGAAACACACATGCAGACCGTGAGATCTCACCCTAGATATGCGTGTCCTACGGGGCCCACACCCAAGTGGAGAAAGCAGACCCGCCCAATATTGAACGCCTCCAGCGGGCGCTCACCATGAAGCCGCCAAGATGGATGAGTGCGGCCGGCTAGCTGGCCGCCTTGCACCGACCATAAATTGCAGGCAGAGGAGGGGCGAGAGTGTTTCACGTGAAACTATATAGAGCCCATCCTCAAGTCGGGGGACTACTAGTGATCTATCAGTTTCACGTGAAACGTTCACCGCGACGCGGGTGGAAAGCGGGTGCACCGGCGCTGTGCACTGTCAGGCTGGGCGCATACGCCTATTCAATTTCTAAGTGTGCTGAGCTTTCACGGTTCGGAAAGAACTCCATCTCTCCAGGGGCAAGGACGTTCATTGGATCGAATGTCACGGCACACCACTCAAACGGCCAGCGCCGTCAACCGACCAAGTACGTCAACCGCTAGGCCCAGTTACCTGCCGACGATGCCTTCCGAGACCACTGGGTAAGAGCAGACAACTCCACGCGCATGCAGGGACGGAATGACCGGTGGCATCCCAGGATGGACACCTAGCCAGCATTTGATGGACTCTCAGCACCATACCCCTTCTTCATCTCACAGCGAGTAGCAAAGACAAGGACACGCGGCAGAGTCAGCCTGCGGTAAGAAGAAGAATGCCACGAGACGAAACTCGGCAACTGCCCCGGGACTACCTGCCACCTCCTAGTTGCGGGCAGCACAGTGCGGACGCTGCGGATCCGTTATCCAAAGTCCTTTCAACGGTGAAGGCGTGCAGATCGGCCTACAAGCCAACGTCGGTGACCACCCTCAACAGGTGCGCACCAAATGTCTACCCGATTCCTAGAGTTCTCTAGCTCACCGCCACCTAGGGCAGGTATACGGCTTCCCACGACCTGAGGGCAGCCGGACAACTCGGCATCCCTGGTGGACGTACAGAGAGCACCTTGGAGCCGGATTGGAGACAACCTCGACAACTGAGCTCATCAGCTTTCCGACGCAACATTGAGCCCGGTGACCACCCGCACCGAAAGGATGGACAAGCCACCCGAGGGCCTATCCAAGTGCTGCGGAGAGTCCTTTCTGTAAGTCAATCATGAGCCACAAAACAAGCCGGCAGCCACTGCAGGGCCGCGAGGCCACACCCCAATGCCTCCCCTCTTGTGAACAGCGGCAGCTCTCATGCAGCCTGATAGCCCGACAGCAGGTGTGTTCTTTCCCACATGTTTATCCACAGGCACTGCGCCCGCTATCCACAGAGTTATCCACAACGAGTATGTGGGGTACCAGACGCACTTCGGCGCTTGGTGATTCAGGCCGAACGACCTGCCGGCCCGCCATCCTTCACCCCTCTGACTTTGGCTGAAAGAGGAACGCCGTGACACGTCGAGAGCTGGCTCCGCTAGCCCGAGGAATCAGCCAAATCTTTGCTATTTTGGCATTTTAAGACCGGGATGGTGTCGCTACTTCGGACGCCACCAAAAGTCCGTTCGGTTTCACGTGAAACGCCCGTCGTCCAGCTAGGATTCTTCGTAGACCGGCGCCAACTTTTGCGTAGCCTTGTAGACGATCGAAACGGCGGGGCCCGCTCTTGTGCACAGGACTATCCACATTGTTATCCACAGGGTTATCCACTTCCGGGACTTGGGCGATGGGTGGTGGCTTTACCGTCCCTAGCATCATCTACTGCGATCGGCGCTACATACTGCCCGATCATCATCACTGGAAGTCCGGACTCATTGAGCCCGCCCGGGTACCTAGCGGCCTGTTTGGTGTTGCCCACACAGACCACCACAGGAGGTTCAGGGCCTAAGCTGGGTCCAGTATTGGTCTGTACGGTTAGCCATTCTCCTAACGTGGACATGGATTTTCTCGGCAACCAAACGGGGGAGCGTAGTACTCCTGGGACGGGCTCAGAGGGGGCGGCAAATGGTCCGAGCCTGACATTGCGAGATGCGTGGCTGAATGCAGGGGGGGGAATTTCGAGCGCACCGCACCCGGTGCCGGCAAACCATCTGCTGACTATTTCCTTCATAGTCCGCTATGACATTGTGGCCACCCCAAGCGCAGGACCGCTTGTTCAATTGTTACTGCCCACCCAACGGTCCGGTGCTCCACTACAGACATGACTGGTCGGATCGAAGGTTGTGGACAGGTAGGCCCGGTTGTCATCCATGACCTGGCTGAGAGCGCACCCCGGCGCGGCCACGGACTACTACGTGCTCCGCGGGCCGGACTCCGCCGATGGCGCCAAGGATCCCCGCAGGGTCCGTCCAGTCACCCCTACGGGCTGCAGTCCTCGGCGTAGAGAGGACGCTTTGGTTGGACAACTCTGTCTTACAGAGGGCGCGATATAGACCTCGCTATGCCAAGGTTTTGGTACATGCCGAGCAGTTCCACTTGGGCTGGGCCGAGATAATCCTAACCCGCTGGCCACTTCTCGTTATGGCCTTATGACCCCCAGCCAGTTCATACGCTCATACCAGTGATGCACTGCTATTGGGCCCTCACCGCAGTTTCACGTGAAACATGATCATGGCAGCTGCGGCCAGTGCCAAAATTCAACGAGCACGGGCTTGGAGCTGAAGCCTGTCTTCTTCGGTCTTTGCTCTGGAATCTGACGCTAGAACAAGGAACTTTTACGTGAAACGGCACGCCTTCCCGAAAGAGACTCAAATGTTCCCCAGTACGACCCTCAAGCAGAGTCATGTCTAGATGTTCCACGTGAAACATTGTCGTTGACTTCCTGCGATTTCCTGCTGCTTACCGCTCAGAGCTCGCATTCACCACTCGATTCTCGAAGTCGACGGGCAGGGGAAGCAAACATGAACCGGGGGAGTCCCAGCCACTCGCCCCGGGTGGTGAGGCGCCTTCCCCTTGGTGCGGTCCATGGACGGCCGCGTCGAGGGGTGCGTCGACTTTGGCCGTGCCGGAGGCGAGACACACGGTCTAGCTAAGCAGACTCCTTGAGCAACGGACTAGGCGCATAAGTTCGCCCGAATAAGTAGTCAATGTCGAACTCCCCACCTCTTGGCAACTTCCGAAGGCGCTGCCAAGGACGATGTCCCGTCACTGCGGTCGTACCACGGCTAAAGTCGTCGCGATAATTCATCAACGCTTATGCACTTAAAGGCACTACTGACCTCCGCAGCGAACCGATGTCGAACCCCAGGCTAAGATCCATCCCGGAAATCGCCGCTAATTTGCGACTGACGAGTCTACGGAAGCTGTGAGTCTGATTGCCTGCCACCCCTAGCCTGACAGCAAGCAGATACGACATCGATGCAAGAGAACTCGGGAATTTGAGCATCTTCCCGTCGTTCAATTGACATGGAAGACGGGTACCCGTCACCCGGAGGCGGCAGATGATCAGCCGCGGAAGTGTCGGTAGTCTCACTTGGCGAGCCGTCTAAGTGGAATACTGTCGCTCGGTAGCCACATATCAGGCCGTTGAATGGGACGGCAACCATTCATCTGTTGTATCGGAGCAGTCCGTCCATAGACTGGCCTGCGCCCACAGCAAACTGCCGACGATCAATAGCAATGGGTCACGGCACATACCGCTTGCCTAAGTTCAGGCGCGCATTGGCCACGGGTCTGAACGTGGCGGGCAAAGGAACTGGAGCTGTTTCACGTGAAACACCTCCATCCGATCAGCAAAAGCCCGCCACTAATCCAGGCTCACTCAGCGGATGCTCTTGCCGGAAATGGCGTCAGACGCCAGCGTGTAATTCTTTCTGAGGTTGCAATACGAGTGCTGCCACTTTCCTCGGCCTGAACTGCAGGCTGGTCATAGTGATTGGCATCTATTCGGTCCCATCGGACGCATCAATCACAGGGTCCACTATGTTGAAAAGAGAAGAGGCCCGGTTCAAAAGAACCGAGCCTCCCGTGATTCACTGCAGCTAGTTGGCCGAGTCCGGAGCCAGAACGTCCATAATCCGGTTCAGGTCCTCAACACTGGCGAATTCGATGCTGACCTTACCTTTACGGACTCCCAATGAGATCTTGACGTTGGTGTCCAACCGGTCGGAAAGAGACGATGCCAGGTAATCGAGCCGTTCGTGCCGCGCGCCGGGCCGGGGGACGTTGCTCTTGGCCGGGGTGGCAGGGTCCTGGTGCAGGGTTACAGCCTCTTCAGTGGCCCTTACGGACATTCCCTCAGCGACGATCTTCTGGGCCAAGCGCTCCATCGCAGCGGCATCTGGCAGGGCCAGCAGCGCCCGCGCATGGCCGGCCGAGAGGACACCTGCCGCTACGCGGCGCTGCACCAGCGGGGGGAGCTTGAGAAGGCGGAGAGTGTTGGATACCTGCGGCCGGGATCGGCCGATCTTGTCTGCCAGCTGCTCGTGCGTCGTCCCGAAATCCTCCAGCAGCTGCTGGTAGGCGGCTGCCTCTTCGAGCGGGTTGAGCTGGCTGCGGTGCAGGTTCTCCAGCAGGGCATCGCGCAGAAGGTCATCATCGGTCGTTTCACGGACGATGGCGGGGATGGTGTCCAGCCCGGCAGCCTGCACTGCACGCCACCGGCGCTCACCCATGACGAGCTCGTACGGCTCGATACCGTCTTCAGTTGATTTACGGACAACAATTGGCTGGAGGACGCCGATTTCACGAACAGAGTGAACAAGCTCTGCCATATCGTCTTCATCGAAGACGGAACGCGGCTGTTTCCGGTTGGGATGGATGTCTGTGACGGAAATTTCGGCGAAGTGGGCGCCAGGGACCTCCACCAGGTCCACCCCGTTGTCGGAGGCTCGGACATCGGCCACCTCCGTGGACGGTGAGTTGTCTGTCGGGGGCGAGGAGGGGGTCTTCTGTGCGTCGGCCTTAGGTGCCAGCGCAGCCGGCACCGACGGGGCTTCCAGGACATCCTCAGATGGCGACGCGTCGTCTGCACCCGCGGCGGCCTTGACGGCCGCTGTGGACTTCTTGGTGGTGCTGCCGACGGTCCGCGGAGCACTGGTGGTTTTCCTGGACGCGGGAGCTTTTGCGGGCGCTGCCTTCTTAGTTGCAGGTGCGGGCTCACTTGGAGCTGCCACTGATGAACGGTCGGGCGTGCCCGTACCCTCTGCTTCAACGGAATCTGACTTCTTACGGCCTTCCGGGAAGAATAGATCCACCGGACGCGACGCAGCGGCACCATTGCCCTGACCGTTGGACGAGCCCGAACTAGGAATCAGCGCGCCAAGACCGCGGCCAAGGCCCCGTCGCTTCTCGCTCATGGGTAAATCCCTCCAGTGGTAGAACCGGGCGTAGTCCCGACTCCGGTCGATGCAGTATTGAAGATTTTAGCGTTCTGCTATTTCAGCAGCGGCTTCCAGGTAGGACAGGGCACCGCTGGAGGAAGGGTCATACGTCATGACAGTCTGCTGGTAGCTCGGCGCCTCGGAGATGCGTACGGACCGGGGAACGACTGCAGAAAGCACCTGTTCGGGGAAGTGCGTGCGAACCTCGGCCGCCACCTGGGCAGCCAGGTTGGTACGGCCGTCGTACATGGTGAGCAGGATGGTGGACACGACCAGATCGGCATTTAGGTGCTTCTGGATCATCTCAATGTTCTTGAGAAGCTGGCTCAGTCCCTCCAATGCATAGTATTCGCACTGAATAGGAATGAGGACCTCACTGGCCGCGCAGAATGCGTTAACAGTCAGGAGGCCCAGGCTGGGCGGGCAATCGATGAAGATGTAGTCGAGCCGCTCCTCGCCGTTCTTTTCCCGGGCCTTGGCATAGACATCGATGGCCCGGCGCAGCCGCTGTTCGCGCGCAACGAGGGACACGAGCTCGATCTCCGCCCCGGCGAGGTGGATGGTGGCAGGAGCGCAGATGAGCTTCTCCATGTCGGGGCACTGCGCCACGACGTCGGCCAGCGCCACGTCATTGATGAGGACATCGTAGATGCTGTCCACGTCGGCATGGTGCTCGATGCCAAGGGCTGTGGAAGCGTTGCCCTGCGGGTCGATGTCAATCACCAGGACGTTCAGCCCGGCAGCAGCCAATGCGGCAGCGATATTCACCGTGGTGGTGGTCTTGCCAACACCGCCCTTTTGGTTCGACACGGTAAAGATCCGGGTCTTTTCGGGACGCGGCAGGCGCCGGCCCATCAGCTTTTCGCGGCGCTTGGTTTCATGGGCGAGCTCGCGGGCAATGGGGCTGGAATCGTCAATGGCATCGATAACGTTTGATCGACCCCCTGCGGTGGTTTCACGTGAAACCAGCACGGAGGAAGAGTTGTTCGCAACCGGTTTCGGGTGGTTTCCGCCGCGTCCAGGAATACTGACCGGGCCAGAGACAGAACGTGCGGACCCCAGTGTCACAAACGGCGGTATCCGTTGTGTGGAGGCTTCACTACTTGTCACTGGGGCACACTCACTCTCGTTCAGCCAATTTTGCTGCCGTTGTCTAGCCTAACTGCTGCGCCCGGCAGACCGAGGTCACCGGGCCCTTACTAGGACTTCTTTTGGGGCTTGTTTACAACGATGCGCACTACCGTGGTGGGCTCCTCCAGGAGGTTGTCACCCACGGTAAGCACTGATGTCTCAACGCCACCCAGTTTTCGGATGGCTTTGGCGGCCTTCTCAATCTCTTCACCGGCACTGCGGCCCTTGATGGCAACTACTTCGCCCTTACCGCCAAGCAGGGGAATGGTGAGGCCGGCAAGGTTCGTCAGGGCAGATACGGCCCGGGCCGTTACAACGTCGGCTTCGACATGGCCCACGGCAAGCTCAGCCCGGCTGCGCATGACCGTAACGTTGTCCAGGCCGAGGTCATCCACCACTTCCTGGAGCCAAATTACCCGGCGTTCCAGCGGTTCGATGAGCGTCAGCTCAAGATCCGGCCGGGCTATAGCCAGGCACAGCCCGGGAAGGCCGGCACCGCTTCCAACGTCCGCCACATGGCTTCCCTGCGGAATCTCGCTTTCGATGACGGCACAATTGAGGACGTGGCGGCTCCAGAGGCGTGGAATCTCCCGAGGGCCGATAAGTCCCCGCTCAGTTCCGGACGTCGCCAAGTGCTCAACGTAGCGCTTCGCCAGATCCAGCCGATCGCCGAAAATCTTCTCAGCAGCCCGCAGTTCGGCAGCCGTGATCTCAACCATGGTTAGCGGCAGCAATTCTCTAGTGAGCGGATACAACGATATGGCGGCCGTTGCCTTCGCCCTCGGACTCGCTCACGAGTCCCAGGTCGGCTACGGCGTCGTGGACAATCTTGCGCTCGTAGGCACTCATCGGCTCAAGCGCGACGGGCTTGCCGGTCTCCTTGACCGACGCAGCAGCGTCTTCGGCAATCTTCTGCAGGTGGCCGGTTCGCTCCTGCCGGTAACCGTTGATGTCCAGCACCAGGCGCGAGCGGCTTTCCGTGGCAGACAGGACCGCAAGGCGCGTCAGTTCCTGGAGGGCCTCGAGGACTTCACCGTCCTCACCAACCAGGCTTTCCAATCCATCGGTCTCTTCTTCAGCGACGATGGAAATGTACGTGCGGCCGTTGCGGACCTCGATATCGATATCGCCATCGATATCAGCGATGTCCAGCAGTTCCTCGAGGTAGTCGGCCGCGATGTCGCCCTCTTCCTCCAGCCGGCTGGCGGCTGAAGATTTTACGGGCGAAATGTCCGCAGTGCCGGACTCGTTGCGGTCCTCGACCACGTCTTCGGAAAGGGCGTGTTCGGTGCTCTCGGCTGACATCTACTTCTTCTTCCTGTTCTTACGTTGTGGCTGTACGCGCTGTCCCTTGGCTTCGACGATCGCGGCCTCGGCTGCAGCGTCGGCCGCGTCGTCCTTCTTTCCGGTCAGGACAGAGAGCGCGGGAAGGCCTTTGGCGGCCCGGCGTTCGGCAAGGGCTTTGGCAGCGGGGGAACCAGGTGTGGGCATGCGGCGGATGACGAAGAACTGCTGCCCCATGGTCCAAAGGTTGGTGGTGGTCCAGTAGATCAGGACACCGATGGGGAAGTTGATGCCACCTACACCGAACACGATGGGGAGGATGTACAGCATCATCTTCTGCTGGCGCATGAACGGGCTGGCCATGGCCTCTTCGGACATGTTCTTGGCCATGATCTGCTTCTGCGTGATGAACTGCGACGCCGTCATGGCCAGGATCATCACGATGGAGAGCACGACGACCGCCACGTTGGTGGCTCCGCCGTGAAGCAGTGCGGCGGAGAGCGGAGCCCCGAAGATGCTGGACTCGTCGAACTGCACCACCTGGTCGTGGCTCATGGCACCGACGCCCTGGCCCGCCTTGGCGTTGTTGCTGATCCCGGAAAGCACCTGGAACAGCGCAAAGAAGAATGGCATCTGGATCAGCATGGGCAAGCAGGCAGAGAACGGGTTGGTCCCGTGCTTCTTGTACATGGCCATCTGCTCCTGGGCCATGGCCTGGCGGGAGAGCTGGTCTGTCTTGCCCTTGTACTTGTCCTGCAGCTTCTTCAGGTCAGGCTGCAGGAGCTGCATGCCGCGCTGGGCCTTAATCTGCTTGACGAACACCGGAATCAGGGCAGCGCGGATCACCAGCACCAGCCCAATGATGGACAGCGTCCACGTCCAGCCGTTTGCGGCCGGCAGGCCAATGAGGGTCAGGCCCTCGTGAAAGCCCACCATGATGATGGAAACCAGCCACTTGAACGGAAACATGATTGTTTCAAAGAAGTCCATACGATATCCCTATTCGTCAGGCCGCACTGCGGCCTTCTTCATCAGTCCGAGCAACCAGGTACCTGTCCGGATTGTTCAGCACAACAATTGTGGGGGTCTGATTCTCAGGCCATTCCCTCTTCCCGGCGGGGACATGGTCCACTCCGCCGGCGTTCCATGGGTGGCAGCGGCCCAGGCGGCGGACGGCCAGCCAGGTTCCCTTGACAGCTCCATGGACGGTGACAGCTTCAAGGGCGTAAGCCGAGCATGAAGGAAAAAACCTGCAAACCTGGCCGTACAAGGGTGAAACCACCTTGCGGTAGGCCTTCAGCAGGAGAATGAGGATGTTCCGGGGCACGTTCCAGAGGAACAGCAGGACGGCGGCGGGAACAGGATGAAGATGGGCGACGACGGCGGTGGCATTAGGCACGCGGTGTCCCCTTCTGTGTTGTACCAGACGAACCCTTGGCAGCAGCCCTTTGGGGGCGGCTGGCCAGCCGGTTCAGCGTCGACTCAAGTGCAGCGTTATAGTCCCCCAGCAGCTGGTCCCAGCTGGCGGAAGCGGACGCAGGCAGCGCCCTGACCACTATGGCGAGGCCGGTGCCGTGTTCGCGCAGCGACGCAGCACCTGCCTCCCGTAGTCTCCTCTTAACGAGGTTCCTGACCACAGCGTTCCCGACACTCTTGGAAACGATGAACCCAATCCGGCTTGGTTCGTCGGCAGCAATGGCTGCCGTATATAACACTACGTTCCGGCGTCCATTGCGGACACCGGAACGTACGGTTGTTGAAAAGTCGGCGGAAGTCCTCAGGCGGTTGCGGGTGGCCAGCACCTTAAACTCGCAAGGAAGGTATCTACCGACAAGTCAGTTATTTAAGCCGACAGCTCGGTGCGGCCCTTGCCACGGCGGGCTGCCAGGATGGCGCGGCCGGCACGGGTACGCATACGAAGGCGGAAGCCGTGCTTCTTGGCTCGACGGCGGTTATTCGGCTGAAAAGTCCGCTTGCTCACGTTAGTTACTCCAGTGGATCAAAGGTGCGTCCACCCGATCAATAAGGGGAAGAACTGGCCGACGCTAAGTTTTGTATATGTACGCTTCCCCCTGCTGCCCAGGCGCACTGCACTTGGGAGAATCAGTCGGGGCCAAAAAGCGGACACAAAGGACTTCACAACGTTAGGGCAATTTGGACCCCCCAGTCAAACCGGACGGGGTCCCCACCACTATCCCCAGCTGTGTCTAACTACCCATCAGTGCCTGTGGATGAAGTGGCTCACAGGCACCAAACGGGAACCACAACGGTGTAATTATCCACAAGCAGTTTCCCAGCTATCTTCTAGGCTTTTCATCCCCTAGAGTGGCTCAGTAGCCGATTATCCACGGACTGTGCATAACCCTGTGGATGAAGCTGGGCCAGCATCTTGGTTCCGGGTCCGGGGCTGCAGGTAATGCAGGGCAAAGCAAGTTTTGAGGGAACCGATTGATGACAGTAGACGAAGCCAACCACGCCAATACTGTCGGAAGTTCCTGGCGGCGCGTTATCAGCCTGCTGGAGAACGACCATCGGGTAACACCCCGCCAGCGTGGCTTTGTCATCCTCGCCCAGGCCCAGGGCCTGATCGGATCCACCCTCCTGGTAGCCGTTCCCAACGAGCTCACCCGCGAGGTGCTGCAAACGCAGGTCAAGGATGCCCTGGACGACGCCCTGCATAACGTCTTCTCCGAGGACATCAGGTGTGCCATCGACGTCGACACCGATCTGGTCCCCATCCACAAAGAGCCCGAGCCCGTGGTTGAGCCTGCCTATGCGCAGGACCAGCTGATCGAGCAGAAGCCGCAGCCCATGCTGCCAAGCACTTCCCACGAATTTGGCCGGCTCAACCCCAAATACGTCTTCGACACGTTCGTGATCGGTTCATCCAACCGTTTCGCCCACGCTGCCGCCGTCGCTGTCGCTGAGGCTCCTGCCAAGGCCTACAACCCGCTGTTCATTTACGGCGACTCCGGCCTTGGCAAGACGCACCTGCTGCACGCGATCGGCCACTATGCCCGCCGGCTCTACAGCGGTATCCGGGTGCGTTACGTAAATTCCGAGGAGTTCACCAACGACTTCATCAACTCGATCCGCGACGATGAGGGCGCCAGCTTCAAGACCACTTACCGGAATGTGGACGTCCTGCTCATTGACGACATCCAGTTCCTCGCCGGCAAAGACCGGACGCTGGAAGAGTTCTTCCACACCTTTAACTCGCTGCATAACAACAACAAGCAAGTGGTGATCACCTCCGACCAGCCGCCCAAATTGCTTGCCGGCTTCGAGGACCGGATGAAGTCACGCTTCGAGTGGGGCCTGCTGACGGACATCCAGCCCCCCGAACTGGAAACCCGCATCGCCATCCTCCGCAAGAAGGCCCTCAGTGAGGGACTTTCCGCGCCGGACGACGCGCTGGAATACATCGCATCCAAGATTTCCAGCAACATCCGCGAACTTGAAGGTGCGCTCATCCGCGTCACCGCGTTCGCCAGCCTGAACCGGCAGCCCGTGGATGTTGCCCTGGCCGAGATGGTCCTGAAGGACCTCATCACCGACGACGGCGCCCAGGAAATCACGTCCGGCCAGATCCTGCAGCAAACCGCTGACTACTTCAAACTCAGCATGGAAGAGCTCTGCAGCAAGTCCCGGACGCGGACACTGGTCACCGCCCGGCAGATCGCCATGTACCTGTGCCGCGAACTGACGGACATGTCCCTTCCCAAGATCGGCCAGGAGCTCGGCGGCCGCGATCACACCACCGTCATCCATGCTGACCGGAAAATCCGTGAGCTGATGGCAGAACGGCGTGTGATCTACAACCAGGTCACGGAACTGACCAACCGCATCAAGCAGCAGCAGCGCGACTCCTGATCCCCGCCTCTATACCTTATTAACAGGTGCATGTGGATAAGCCTGTGGATAGTTAAGGGGACAAGCGCGCTTAATGGGCTTAAAACCCTTAAGGCGTCTGTGGATCGTTAAAAAACGGCCTCTGGGTTGTCCCCATCCACACCCTGTTTAAAACCCAGTTAACTCACAGTCCGTGAACAGGGCTTAACCGCGGATCTCCGCCGCGAAACGGGGTTATCCACAGTTTCCACAGCAGTTATTAACACTACGAATCCCAAAAAATTGAAAATCCCTCAAACAACAAGATCCTTCCCCTCGCATCATCCGGGGACCATCGGCCCCTGAAGGGGCCGGCGAGGTTTTGGGGGATGGGTTAATCCCGGATCTTCCGGCTAAGCTGTCAGCAGCGCTCCCATCCCCGGGTTTTTGTGTGGTTTCCGTTCAGCGCGGACCATGCACCTGCCGGAATCGGGTGCATCATTTTCCGGAACCACCCCTGCGGAGGTTCCGGCCTACTTGGCAGCAGCAATGAAAGGCGGCATCCCTCCGTGAAGTTCAGAGTCGATCGGGACGTCCTGGCAGAAGCCGTTACCTGGACAGCCCGCTCGTTGTCTCCGCGGCCGCCAGTGCCAGTTCTCTCCGGCCTGCTCCTCAAGGCAGAAGCCGGAACCGTCAGCCTTTCGAGCTTCGATTACGAAACATCGGCGCGCCTTGAGATCGCTGCCGACATCCGTGATGAAGGCACCATCCTGGTATCGGGCCGCCTCCTCGCGGACATCTGCCGCAGCCTGCCGTCGGCACCAGTCGACGTCGAAACCGACGGCAACAAGGTCACGCTTACCTGCCGCCGAAGCAGCTTCCACCTCGCCACCATGCCTGAGGCCGAATACCCGCCGCTTCCGGCGCTTCCCGCCATCAGCGGCACCGTTCCCGGTGATGCGTTCGCACAGGCCGTTTCCCAGGTGATTATTGCCGCCAGCAAGGACGACACCCTGCCCATCCTCACCGGTGTGCGCATGGAAATCGAAGATGACCTCATCACCCTCCTGGCCACCGACCGCTACCGCCTTGCGATGCGCGAGGTGCCGTGGAAACCCGTCACTCCGGGCGTCTCCACCAGTGCGCTGGTCAAGGCCAAAACCCTCAACGAAGTAGCCAAAACACTGGGCAACAGTGGCGACATCAGCCTGGCGCTGTCCGATGACGACACGCGCCTGATTGGCTTTGAAAGCGGGGGACGCACCACCACATCCCTGCTGGTTGACGGCGATTACCCCAAGATCCGGTCGCTTTTTCCGGAGTCGACCCCCATTCACGCCACCGTCCAGACCCAGGAACTGGTGGAAGCTGTCCGCCGTGTGTCGCTGGTGGCTGAGCGCAACACCCCGGTCCGCCTGGCGTTTACTGCCGGGTTGCTGAACCTGGACGCCGGCACCGGCGAAGATGCCCAGGCGTCTGAGGAGCTCGAAGCACAGCTCTCCGGAGACGACATCACGGTGGCGTTCAACCCCCACTACCTGGTGGAAGGCCTCAGCGTGATCGAAACCAAGTTTGTGCGGTTCTCGTTCACGTCAGCGCCCAAGCCCGCCATGATCACCGCCCAGGCTGACGCTGACGGCGAGGACCAGGATGATTACCGGTACCTGGTGATGCCGGTCCGACTCCCCAACTAGGCCCCACCCACCGCCACCCTCGCGGCGCGGGATCAACCCAGTTGAGCAACCCCTTCCCAACCAGCGCAGAAAAGAGTTCACCATGCACATTGGACTGATCGGCCTCGGCAAAAT
Organism: Pseudarthrobacter chlorophenolicus; assembly: GCF_000962805.1. Taxonomy (GTDB): domain Bacteria; phylum Actinomycetota; class Actinomycetes; order Actinomycetales; family Micrococcaceae; genus Arthrobacter; species Arthrobacter chlorophenolicus_A. Next base: position 88,424 of record NZ_JZTW01000009.1, read on the forward strand.
GGGATTCAACATGCGTGAGCGGCTGCGCAATGGAGGCATCGACGTCACGGGTTACGACCGGAACCCCGATGTGACCGACGTGGCTACCGTTGACGATCTCCTTGCAGCCGTTCCCGCACCGCGGCTGATTTGGGTGATGGTTCCCGCCGGAGCGGTCACGGATGCTGTCATCACCGAACTCTCAGACAAGCTGGACCAGGGCGACCTGGTGATTGACGGTGGAAACTCACGCTTCACTGAGGACCAGAGACACGGTGAACTCCTCGCCGGAAAAGGCATCCGGTTCGTGGATTGCGGTGTGTCCGGCGGCGTCTGGGGGCTGCAGAACGGCTATGGCCTGATGGCCGGCGGCGACGCTGCGGATGTGGAACTTGCCCTGCCCGTCTTCGATGCCTTGCGCCCGGAGGGCGACCGTGCGGACAGCTTCGTCCATGTGGGCGGCGTCGGCGCGGGCCATTACGCCAAGATGGTCCACAACGGCATCGAGTATGGCCTGATGCAGGCGTACGCCGAGGGATACCAGCTGCTCGCTTCGAAGGACATCATCAGCGACCTTCCCGGCACTTTCCGCGCCTGGCAAAAAGGTACGGTGGTCCGGTCGTGGCTGCTCGACCTGCTGGTCAAGGCCCTGAAAGAAGACCCTGGCCTGCAGAACATCGATGACTATGTGGAGGACTCCGGCGAGGGCCGCTGGACCGTGGAGGAAGCCATCGCCAACGCCATCCCGGCACCCGCGATCACCGCAGCGCTTTTCGCTCGTTTTGAGTCCCGTGAGGACAGCTCACCTGCCATGAAGATGGTGTCCGCACTCCGGCACCAGTTTGGCGGGCACGCCACCCGTCCCGCCAAGTAGCACCCACCGGGGACCGCCGATGTCCCCAGAATTGTCGAAGCCCGCGTGTATCTGGAACACCTCTCCCTGACCGATTTCCGCAGCTACGCCCAGGTGGACCTTGCCCTCAGCCCCGGCGTCACCGTATTGGTGGGCTACAACGGCATCGGCAAAACCAACCTGATGGAGGCCATCGGGTACCTGGCCACGCTCAGCTCCCACCGGGTCAGTTCGGACGGCCCCCTCCTGCGTTTTGGCACCGAACGCGCACTGGTGCGGGCGAGGCTGGTGCGCAATGGCCAGACCACCGTGCTGGAACTGGAAATCAATGCCGGCAGGGCCAACCGCGGCCGCATCAACCGCAGCAACCCGGTCCGGGCGCGGGACCTGCTGGGCATCTGCCAGACGGTGCTCTTTGCACCCGAAGACCTTGCCTTGGTCAAGGGGGATCCATCCAACCGCCGCAGGTTCCTTGACGAGCTGCTTGCCAGCCTGGTCCCACACCACGCCGCAACCCGCAGCGATTACGACCGCGTGCTGAAACAGCGCAACGCACTGCTGAAATCGGCCCGCGCCGGGAGGGTGACCGCCGCCCACGAAGCCACCCTCGATGTGTGGGACCAGCACATGGCGAAGGCCGGTGCGGAGCTCCTCCACGCACGGCTCGAACTGGTGGAACTTCTCCGGCCCCACCTTGCCCGCGCCTATGCGGAGCTCACCGACGCGTCCAAGCCGGCTGACGCGACCTACCGCTCCACCCTGCAGAACCAGATGGACGACGACGGCGCATCGTTGGGTGCCACGGGCCGGCCGGCGCCGGGGGACACTGCCGCTGCCGAAGACCTCCGCGGCCTCAGCATTGAGGAGCTGACCCAAAGGTATATCCGCGCGTTCGGCGAATCACGGAAAAAGGAGCTTGAGCGAGGCATCTCCCTGGTGGGCCCGCACCGCGACGATCTTGAACTGGTGCTTGGACAGGCACCAGCCAAGGGTTATGCATCCCATGGCGAAACCTGGTCCATGTGCCTTTCCCTAAGGCTGGCGTCCTATTACGTCATGCTCGACGATGCCCGCACCGGCGGCTCCGCTCCCATCCTGATCCTTGACGATGTTTTTGCCGAGCTGGACGTCCAGCGGCGGCGTAAACTGGCCGCTATAGTTTCCGGCGCGGAACAGGTCCTGGTGACCGCCGCCGTCGACGCCGATATCCCGGAGGAACTGTCCGGACGGCGGGTGAAAGTGGTCCCGGGAGGCATTGATGAGCAGGGAGAGTGATGCCGGCGGGCTGCAGCCCGGACGGGATCCCGACCAGATCGATGCTCCGCAGGCCGCGCTCAACCGGATGCGCGAAGCCGCGGCCGCCCGCGGAGAAATCCGCCGTAAGGCACAGCGGCCCGGACAACAAAAGACCCGGGGCAGCATCCGGGACACCCGCGGCTTCAGCCAGTTCCATGCCACAGGCCGCGATCCATTGGGGCTCGGCAAGGTGGTGGGGCGGCTGGTGGCCGAGCGGGGCTGGACATCGCCCGTGGCTGTTGGTTCCGTCATGGCCGAATGGGCCACCCTCGTGGGTCCGGAAATCTCGGCACATTGCACTCCGGAAAGCTTTACCGACACCACCCTGCACGTGAGGTGCGATTCGACCGCCTGGGCAACCCAGCTGCGGCTTCTCAGTGCCAGCCTGCTGGAGAAATTCAGGGTCGAACTGGGCGAGGGCGTGGTTACCAGCATCCAGGTTCTGGGTCCTTCGGCGCCCAGCTGGCGCAAGGGCGGAAGAAGTGTCAGTGGCCGCGGACCGAGGGATACCTACGGATAGCCCGGCGGCAATCCCTTGATAATCGGCCTGCGGCCGTGTAGGCGCCTGCAAGGGCTGGAGCCTGTATAGGCACCAAGAGGCAGTTCCATTAGGGCGCCCTAGGCGGGGCCAGCGGCCTGCCATGGCCACACGGCACCGCGTCCACGCCCCTGGAATGCGGGGATATGCGGCGCTTCGCGGTAGAATTGTTGCAGATAACTGGGCGCGGGTGAGACGTTGACTGAGTCCGTTTTCCGCGCACTCCGGTCCGCGGTCTGCGGTTCCCCACAACGTCAACAAGTCACCGGCGCCATAAGTTTGTGCCTGTTGGCAGGTGACTTCCTGTATTTACCCAGGGAGGAACCGGCCGGCCATCATCGAGAACGAGGAGTCGACAGCGCCTGTGGCTAACGACAATACAGATATTCTGGCAGTTGACCCCGCAGCCGGTGATGCCGGCGGTCCTGACGCACCAGCGGAAGCGGCCACCCCACGGGAGTACGGCGCCAGCGACATTACTGTCCTCGAAGGCCTGGAAGCGGTGCGCAAACGCCCCGGTATGTATATCGGTTCCACCGGTCCCCGCGGCCTGCACCACCTGGTGTACGAAGTGGTGGACAACTCGGTCGATGAGGCACTGGCCGGCTACTGCACCCACATCGAGGTAGTCCTGCAGGCCGACGGGGGCGTCAAGGTGGTCGATGACGGCCGCGGTATTCCTGTGGACATGCACCCCACCGAGCACAAGCCAACGGTTGAAGTGGTCATGACTATCCTGCACGCCGGCGGTAAGTTCGGTGGCGGCGGTTATGCAGTGTCCGGCGGCCTCCACGGTGTTGGCATCTCCGTGGTGAACGCCCTGTCCAGCCGGGTGGATACAGAGGTCCGCCGTCAGGGGCATGTTTGGCGGATGTCCTTTGCCAACGGTGGCAAGCCCCAGGGCAGCCTGGTCCAGGGTGAGGAAACGGAACGCACCGGCACCACACAGACCTTCTACCCCGATGCAGAGATCTTCGAAACCACCGAGTTCGATTTCGAAACCCTCCGCGCACGCTTCCAGCAGATGGCCTTCCTCAATAAGGGCCTGCGCATCACCCTCACCGATGAGCGCGTGGCTACCCAGGACGAGTCCGACGCCGATCCGGACCTGGACGGCATGGTCACCGAAGGCGAGATCAGCGCCGAGCACCGCACCGTGGTGTACCAGTACGACGAAGGCCTGCTGGACTACGTCAAGCACCTGAACTCCGGCAAGAAGGTCGATGTGGTCCACGAGGACGTCATCGCCTTCGAAACGGAGGACAAGGACCGCAAGATCGCCCTGGAAATGGCGATGCAGTGGACGAACGCCTACTCCGAGAGCGTCCACACCTACGCGAATACCATCAACACCCACGAAGGCGGCACCCACGAAGAGGGTTTCCGCGCGGCCATGACGTCCCTGGTCAACCGATACGCCCGGGAAAAGGGCATCATCAAGGAAAAGGACGACAACCTCACCGGCGACGACATCCGTGAGGGTCTGACCGCCGTTATTTCGGTGAAGCTCTCCGAACCGCAGTTCGAAGGCCAGACCAAGACGAAGCTTGGCAACTCCGAGGTCAAGGGCTTCGTCCAGCGAGTAGTGACGGACGGCCTGGGCGACTGGCTGGAACGCAACCCCGGCCCCGCCCGCGATGTCATCCGGAAGGCCATTTCAGCCGCCCAGGCACGCATGGCAGCACGAAAGGCCCGCGACAACGCACGCCGGAAGAGTCCGTTGGAATCCTTCGGCATGCCCGGAAAGCTCTCCGATTGCTCGTCCAAGGATCCGGAAAAGTGCGAGGTCTACATTGTGGAGGGTGACTCTGCAGGCGGTTCCGCCAAGCGCGGCCGGAACCCCGAGACGCAGGCAATCCTTCCGTTGCGCGGAAAGATCCTCAACGTTGAACGCGCGCGCCTGGATAAAGCCCTTGGCAACGCCGAAGTGCAGTCCATGATCACTGCCTTCGGCACGGGCATTGGCGAGGACTTCGACCTCGCCAAGCTGCGGTACCACAAGATCGTGCTGATGGCCGATGCCGACGTTGACGGCCAGCACATCACCACACTGCTGATGACGCTGCTGTTTCGCTACATGCGGCCCCTGATCGAAAACGGCTACGTCTACCTTGCCCAGCCCCCGCTGTACCGCATCAAGTGGTCCAACGCCCCGCACGACTACGTCTACAGCGACCGCGAACGCGACGCCAAACTGGTCTCCGGCCAGGCAGCAGGCCGCCGCATCCCCAAAGACAACGGCATCCAGCGCTACAAGGGCCTCGGTGAAATGGACTACACGGAACTGTGGGACACCACCATGGACCCGGACAACCGGACCCTGCTCCAGGTCACCATGGACGACGCCCTCGCCGCCGACCAGATCTTCTCGGTCCTGATGGGCGAAGACGTGGAGTCACGGCGCAACTTCATCCAGCAGAACGCCAAGGACGTCAGGTTCCTCGATATCTAGGACATAGCTCCTATATTCGATAACCGACATATACCTGAAACGGAAAAAACAAAATGAGCGACGAAACACCCGAGAACCCGGCCCCCGAGGCCGGGAATCCGGAGACCGTTCTTGAAGGCGATGTGCTGATCGACCGCGTGGAGCAGGTGGATCTGCAGACGGAAATGCAGCGGTCCTACCTGGACTACGCCATGGCCGTCATCGTGGGACGAGCCCTCCCGGACGTCCGGGACGGACTCAAGCCCGTGCACCGCCGCGTTCTCTACGCGATGTTCGACGGCGGCTACCGGCCCGACCGTTCGTTCAACAAGTGTGCCCGCGTGGTGGGCGAGGTCATGGGCCAGTACCACCCGCACGGTGACACTGCGATCTACGACGCCCTGGTACGCCTCATCCAGGACTGGACCATGCGGTACCCGCTGGCCCTCGGCCAGGGCAACTTCGGCTCGCCGGGCAACGATGGCGCAGCCGCCCCCCGTTACACCGAAACCAAGATGGCCCCCCTGGCCATGGAAATGGTGCGGGACATCGACGAGGAGACCGTCGACTTCCAGGACAACTACGACGGCAAGAACCAGGAACCCACCATCTTGCCGGCCCGTTTCCCCAACCTGCTGGTCAACGGGTCCTCGGGCATCGCCGTCGGTATGGCCACCAACATTCCACCGCACAACCTGCGCGAAGTGGCGGACGGCGTGCAGTGGTACCTTGCCAATCCGGCGGCAACCCGCGAGGAACTGCTGGAGGAACTCCTCCGCCGCGTAAAGGGACCCGATTTCCCCACCGGTGCCACCATCCTGGGCCACAAGGGCATCGAGGATGCGTACCGTACCGGCCGTGGCTCGGTCACCATGCGTGCCGTGGTCAACGTCGAAGAGCTGCAGAACCGCACCTGCCTGGTGGTCACCGAACTGCCATACCAGGCAAACCCGGACAACCTGGCCATCAAGATTGCCGAACTGGTCAAGGACGGCAAGATCCAAGGCATTGCCGACCTCCGCGATGAGACGTCGGGACGTACCGGCCAGCGCCTGGTCATCGTCCTCAAGCGCGATGCCGTGGCCAAGGTTGTGCTGAACAACCTTTACAAGCACACGGAACTGCAGAGCAACTTCTCGGCCAACATGCTGGCCATTGTGGACGGTGTTCCGCGCACCCTGAGCCTGGATGCCTTCATCCGGCACTGGGTCACCCACCAGATGGACGTCATTGCACGCCGGACCCGCTACCGCCTGCGCAAGGCGGAAGAAGAAGCGCACATCCTGCGGGCGCTGCTGAAGGCATTGGACATGTTGGATGAGGTCATCGCCCTGATCCGCGCATCCAACACCACCGAAGCAGCCCGCGACGGCCTGATGGAGCTGCTCGACATTGACGAACTGCAGGCCCGGGCCATCCTGGACATGCAGCTGCGCCGCCTTGCAGCCCTGGAACGCCAGAAGATCCAGGACAGGCACGCCGAACTTGAGGCCCTGATCGCCGAATACAACGCGATCCTCGCTTCTGAAGAGCGCCAGCGCGGGATCATCAGCACCGAGCTGGGCGAAATCGTGGACAAGCACGGCGATGACCGCCGCACCAAGATCCTGATGGGCTTTGACGGTGACATGTCCATGGAGGACCTCATCCCCGAAGAGGAGATGGTGGTCACCATCACCCGCGGCGGCTACGTCAAGCGGACGCGGAGCGACAACTACCGGTCCCAGCAGCGCGGCGGCAAGGGCATCAAGGGTGCCCAGCTGCGCGGCGACGACGTGGTGGAACACTTCTTCGTCACCACCACTCACCACTGGCTCCTGTTCTTCACCAACCTGGGCCGCGTTTACCGCGCCAAGGCTTATGAGCTGATGGAAGCCGGCCGTGATGCCAAGGGCCAGCACGTGGCCAACCTGCTGGCTTTCCAGCCCGACGAACACATCGCCCAGGTGCTGGACCTGAAGGACTACCAGCAGTCGCCTTACCTGGTGCTCGCCACCAAGCGCGGGCTGGTCAAGAAGACCAGGTTGGAGGACTACGACACCAACCGTTCCGCCGGTGTCATCGCCATCAACCTGCGGGACGAAGACGAACTGGTCTCCGCCCAGCTGGTCTCGGAAACCGACGACCTGTTCCTGGTATCCCGCATGGGCCAGTCCATCCGCTTCACCGCCACCGACGACGCCCTGCGTCCCATGGGGCGTGCCACTTCCGGCGTTACCGGCATGAAGTTCCGTGAGGATGATGAGCTGCTGGCCGCCGATGTGGTCACCGACGGGTCCTTCGTGTTCATCGTGACCGAAGGCGGCTACGCCAAGCGCACTGCCGTGGAGGAATACCGCCTCCAGGGCCGCGGCGGCCTGGGTATCAAAGTGGGCAAGTACCAGGAAGAACGCGGCCACCTCGTGGGCGCCCTGATTGTCCAGGAAGAGGACGAAGTCCTGGTGGTCATGGAGGGCGGCAAGGTTGTCCGTTCCTCCGTCGCCGGAGTCCCTGCAAAGGGACGCGACACCATGGGCGTCATCTTTGCCAAGCCGGATAAGAACGACCGCATCATCGAGGTTGCCCGCAACAGCGAACGTGGTCTCGAGGACGAAGAATCAGCGGAGGATGACGTAACGTTGGCTGAAGAATCACCGGCCTTTGAGTCAGAGGACGCCTCGGGCGACGCTGAGCCGAACGACGACAACACGGAGGTAACCGAGTGAGTAATTCCGACTCATTTCCCAAGCCGAACAGCACCGTTCCCGATGGCAACCGGCCCTCGGCGGCACCCCGGGTGAATGCCCCTGTCCGTCCGCAGCAGCGGCCTTCCGCGCCCGCGGGTGCTCCGGGCCAGCGTCCTTCGGTTCCCGGCCAGCGTCCGTCCCAGCCCGGCCAGGGAAGCCAGCAGGGCCAGCCCGGCCAGCGTCCGGCCCAGGGACAACGCCCCGCCTCTGCCGGACCGCGCCCGCAGGGTGCCCCGGGCCAGGGCGGTCCGGGGCTCGTGAAGCCGGCGCCGAAGGCCAAGGCACGCCGTGCCCGCCTGCTCATCAGTAAGGTAGACCCTTGGTCCGTCCTGAAGATGGCGTTCCTGTTGTCTGTAGCCCTGGGAATCGTCACGGTCGTGGCAGCCATCGTGCTGTGGACCGTCCTGGATCTCACGGGCATCTTCGACCAGGTGGACAGCCTGCTCGGCACGCTGGCAGGTTCCGAGGGCGGCGGCTTCGAACTGAAGAAGGTGGCCTCACTGGGCCAGGTAGCCTCCTTCGCCACGATCATCGCCGTGGTGAACGTGGTCCTGCTGACCGCGTTGTCCATGCTCTCGGCTGTCCTCTACAACATCTCTGCCACCCTGGTGGGCGGCATCGGCGTGACCCTCACCGACGATTAGGACACCGCTTCCACCGGCCCCGGAGCCGGTGGAAGAGCCCGATTTGAGATCGGGCCGGGATGTGCTGTAAAGTCATGTCTCGGCCCGATGAGGCATCGGGGCGTATAGCTCAGGCGGTTAGAGCGCTTCGCTGATAACGAAGAGGTCCCAGGTTCAAGTCCTGGTACGCCCACGGAACCTGTGCAGGTTCAAGTTGAGGTTTGTTTGCGGAACACTGCAGCAGGCCGGAACGGGGAGCATGTGAAGAAGTTGCTTGTACTGGCAGCGGCGATCGCAGGCGTCCTGCTCTACCGGAAAGCACAGGAATCCGAAGCCCGGAAAGATGTCTGGAGCAAGTCCACCGACACGGTGAACTAGGCCGGACACCCGGTCCGGGAGCTGGTCAAAGGCTCCGCGGTTCTAGGGTATGATTGACGGGTTGCTTCTTATGGGGGCATGGCGCAATTGGTAGCGCACCTGCTTTGCAAGCAGGGGGTTCGGGGTTCGAGTCCCCGTGCCTCCACCATAAGAAAGTCCCGGTCCGCGGAAATGCGGACCGGGACTTTTGCTTTGTCAGCCTTATTTCCGGTGATGGCCATAGCGTGAGGGGGTAGTGCGGTGACCCTGTTCATTGCAGCCATGGGTGTCCTGGGCGTTGCATCGTCCGGGCCGCTGATCGCAGCCACCCTTGGGGCCACCAGCGTCAGTGCCCTGGCCATTGCCTTCTGGCGCAACGCCATCGCAGCGGTGGTGATGGCAGGTCCCACCCTGGTCCGAGAGCCGCGCAGGTTCGGCAGCATCACCGGACGCGAGTTCCGCTGGTCCCTTCTTGCCGCCGTCGCCCTCGCCCTGCACTTCGCCTGCTTCATCACGTCCCTCCAGCTCACGTCCGTGGCCGCCGCTACGGCGCTCGTTTGCCTGCAGTCGGCCTGGATTGCCATTTTCCAGCTGCTGCGCGGCACCCGGCACCGCTGGCAGGTGCTTGCAGGGCTGGGGATCGCTTTCGGCGGGGTCGTCGCCATCACAGGATTCGACATGGGATCGTCGCCTGAGGCGCTGCTGGGTGACATGCTGGCGCTGGCCGGCGGAGCCTTGGCGGGGCTGTACACACTAGCGGGCGGCAAGGCCCGGCAAAGCATGACCACCGGCACCTACACGGCGCTCTGCTACGGCATGTGTGCTGCCCTGGTGGCGGTGCTCGCCCTGGCCACCGGGCAGCCGCTCGCCGGGTTCGACGCCGGAGGCTGGCTGGGGATCCTCGCCATCACGGTGTGCGCCCAACTGGTGGGGCATACCGCCTTCAACCACCTCCTGGCGACCATGAGCCCGCTGCTGGTCTCCATGATCATCCTCCTGGAGATTCCCGGTGCAGCCCTCCTGGCCTCTGTGTTCCTTGGTGAGACCCTGCCGGCGGGGACTTACGCCGGGCTGGGCCTGATCATGGTGGGGCTCGCCGTCGTGGTGGCCGGGCAAAGGTCCGGAAGGGCACGGCTCCGGAGCAAGGCACCCGGCGACGAGCCGGCGTCGGACCGGATCGCGGAGCTCGGTACGGACTAGGGGCCTGCGAAGGCAGGCTACTGGCCGCCGCGCCGGACCGGCTGGGCCGTGTTGACCGTGTGGATGGCCCGCAGCAGCTTGGCGGGAAAGTAGACCGAAAAGAAGACCACCATGGGCGCCTTCAGCGCCATCTTTTTAACGTTGTGCGCCTTGTACGTGCGGTCGAACCGGGTGACGTAATAGCGATAGTCCCGCGGGGAGTCCTCGAGCCTGCGTGCGGACATCCCGGACACCATCTGCGGCCAGTATTGGACCTTCAGGTCGTGCTCGGCCAGGTGGAGGGACAAGTCGATGTCCTCATGCATCTCATCTTTCTCATCCCGGCACGTTTCGGCACGGATAGTGTTCCACGCGGTGGACCGCAGTGCCATGTTGGAGCCGAACAGGAAGTGGTACTGCTGCTTCGCCAATTTCAGCATGAGCTGGCGCATCTTGTCGTCGGCCTTCAGTCCGAAGCGCCGCATGGGCATGTCGTAATAGACCACCGGGCCTGTGGCGGCCTGCACCGATGGGTCCTGAAATGCCTTCTGGACCTGTTCCACCCAATCCGGCTCCACCACCGAGTCCGCGTCGATCCGGCCGAGGACGTCCCCGGTGGCGTGGTCGAGGCCGAAGTTCCGGGTGGGGATGAGGCCCTGCTCGCTGTCCTGGGTCAGCAGCAGGATGGGACTTTCCGGGTACTCCAGCTGCATCTGCCGGACAATGGCGGCGGTCCGGTCCGTTGAGAGGTTGTCCACCACGATGATCTCGTGCGCGGGCACGGACTGGTAGATGGCAGCGATGAGGCACTGCCGGATGACGCTCTCCTCGTTGTACGCCGGGATCACAACGGACACGCGGGGCAACTCGGCTGCGTCGTTCAAGGGATCCCCAGAGGATTGATCGGCTGACATCAGTCCAAATCTAGCATTGCTGCCTTTCCCGCCCGGGAGCCGGCCGGCACCTCTCCCAAACGGCGTGACGGCCTGGGAAAACAGCAGCAGGGGTCCCGTTCCGAAGAACGGGACCCCTGCTGTGGACGTGCTGGACCGGGATCAGGCCTGCGTGGTGCCCTTATCCCCGTTGTGGATGCTGTTGGCGATGTTGCGGGTGGCCGTCTTCGCATCGGTTGCCACCTTGGGAGCAGCGTCTGCTGCATCTTCGGCAACGTGCTTGGCTTTGTCGGCTGCGTCCTCTGCCTTTTCCTTGGCCGCATCGGCAGACTCGGATACCTTGTCAGCGCCGGCCGCAGCGAAGGAGCCTGCCGCGTCCGATGCCTTTTCGGCCGCATCGGCGGTGGTTTCCTTGACCTCGTTGACCGTGGTGGCCGGAACCGGGGCGGGCGTGGGCGTCACGGGCGAGGGCGTCTTCCACGGATCCTCGACGGGCTTTGAGGCCTTCCAGGCGGCAACTCCAGCAGCGACCGCTGCGGCGATAACGCCGAACACCAGCCAGCCGCGCTTCTTCTTCGGCTCCGGCTTGGCCAGCTGGATGCCTACGCTGCGACCGGCCTCGGCGGCAGCTGCCTTCAGCTGGGTGCCGGTGGCCTGCGCCTGCTCCTGGATGGAATGAACGATTCCGGCGTCACCAAGCCGCTGGGCGACGGCGTCAACGCGGGCCGGAGCGCCTTCGAGCGTGCGGTGAACGGCCTCAGAGGCGACACCGAGCTGGTCCGAGAGCCTGGGCAGGTATTCAACAACTACGCGGTCGCGGGCATTGAGGACCACGGGGGTGGCCTTGTCCAGTGCCTCGTGAAGCTTGGGGGATGCACTCTCGACAACGTCGTTGATCCTGGGCGCCAGCTGCGCCAGGCCGTCCTGGAGCCGCGGGGTCACGGTGGCCACGCCGTCGGCAAGGTTGTGGGCGGCGGACTTCAGCCCCTCCTGGATTTTGGGTGATGCTGTGTCCAGGCCGTGCTGCAGGCGGGGAACTGCCCAGTCAACAGCGGCTTCCACGCGGGGGGTTGCCCAGTCTTTGGCATTTTCCACGGCATGGGTGACCGACTGCTCAAGGTCACGGGCAATACGATCAGACTTCTTCACAACTACCTCCCGATTAATATGACGGTGCTGTGGTTAGCCTACGTGCCTGAGACTTCACGGGCTATTCACTCTGCGGATTTCAGGGGGATTTCACCCAGCGCGGAACTGGTACAGGGGCCGCCAACGTCATAGTCCGCCATGGAAGAATGGGCCCTATGACTGCCATCGCAACCGCAAAAGCAACCATCCACACCAGCCTCGGCGACATCGTGGTAAACCTCTTCGGCAACCACGCGCCCAAGACCGTCAAGAACTTCGTTGGACTCGCCACTGGCGAGCAGGACTGGACCCACCCGGAGACGGGCGAGGCCAAGACCGGCACCCCGCTGTACAACGGAACCATCTTCCACCGCATCATCAAGGACTTCATGATCCAGGCCGGCGACCCGCTGGGCCGCGGCACCGGTGGCCCCGGCTACCGCTTTGATGACGAGATCCACCCCGAACTGAGCTTCAACCAGCCCTACAAGCTGGCAATGGCGAACGCCGGCATCCAGATGGGCAAGGGCACCAACGGTTCGCAGTTCTTCATCACCACCATCCCCACCGACTGGCTGCAGGGCAAGCACAGCATCTTCGGTGAAGTGGCCGACGACGAATCCAAGAAGGTCGTTGACGCTATTGAGGGCGTCCGCACCGGCATGGGCGACCGCCCGGTGGAGGATGTCACCATCAACAGCATCGACATCGAACAGCTGTAATCCCGCACCATGAGCTACGGAATTCCGTCGGCCGAGCCGTCCGCCCAGGACCCGGTATGCCCCCGGCACCCTGACAGGCCCTCCTACGTGCGCTGCCAGCGGTGCGGGCGTCCCGCGTGCCCCGACTGCCAGCGGGCGGCCGCCGTCGGATTCCAATGCGTTGACTGCGTCAACGAAACACGGCGTACGACGCCGGAAGTCCGGTCGGTCTACGGCGGCGCCGTTGCCACGGGCAAGCCCATGGTGACGTTCGGGATTATCGCGGTCTGCGCGGTGCTGTACGTCCTGCAGTGGATCATCCCCAACGACGCGGTTTATCAAAGCCTGGGTTTTGCAAATATTTACGCCGAACCGCGGTACGGCGAGTTTGAGCCGTGGCGGATGCTCACGGCAGCATTCCTGCATTCCCAGGGATTCATCCTGCACATCGCATTGAACATGTACATGCTGTGGATCTTTGGGCAGGCATTGGAGCCCCTCTTGGGCCGGGTCCGTTTCCTGGCGGTGTACCTGCTGTCTGCCTTGGGCGGTTCAGTGGGGTACCTGCTCCTCACGCCCCTCTACGTTCCCGGCCAGCCCCTGTACGGAGTGGTAGGCGCCTCGGGTGCCATCTTCGGTCTCTTCGGTGCCATGCTCCTGGTACAACGCCAGCGCGGCGGGGACACGCGCCAGCTGTGGATACTGATCGCCATTAACGGCGCCATCGGCTTCCTGGTCCCGCAGATCGCCTGGCAGGCCCACCTCGGCGGCCTGGTCACGGGCGCCTTGTGCGCGGCCGTGATCGCGTACACGCCACGCGGGCCGCGCCGGGGGCTGGTTCAGGCCGTGGGCCTGCTGGCGGTCCTGGCGCTCCTCGCAGCAGCTGTATGGGTGCGCGTCTCCATCTGATGTAGTCCACGCGGGCGTGACGCCCGGAACCCCCAGCCTCCTTGTGGAGACTGGGGGTTTTCTTTATCCACAGCCCTTATCCACATTGTTAATAACTTACAAGCGTGTAGTTCGGAGCCAAGACGCCGTGAAACCGCCTGCTGGCATGGCAGGGACAGTACAGAGCCGAATTTTCTCCACATCTGTGGATAACTGCTGGGGATAGGGCTGTGCTTAAGTGGACAAAACCGCACCTTCCCGGCTCCGCTGTGGATAACTCTGGCTTATTGGGCTTTACCTGGCACTTTTGCAGCGCTCAAGCGCCGTCCGTCAACAGCTTTTGCACACTGTTAATAAGTCACAGACCTCTAAGACCACGGTGAAAAATCCCCGGATTACCGCGGTTTGGGGGATTCAGCGGCAGGAGCCTCCACGGAATCCACAGCTGTGGATAAGTTGTGGGTATTCCTTTGTTGGTAAGTGGAAAACACCCAGGTCCCGCTCAACGCCAGCAAGCTGGCCGCCGGATTCAGGTTCCAGCGCTCGGAGCTGGGGATAGAGCCCCGCGTTCCTGTGGGTACCGGCGGGTAACTCCGGTGCCGGCGATTTATCCACAGGGTATTCCACAGTGTTAATAACTGCATCCCAGCCGCGGGTTTCCCGGAAAGCCCGGCTTCCGCGGGCCTGGAGGGGCAAGCCAAGGACGGAACAAGCGTTATCAACACTGTGGATAACTTTCCCCACAGGCCAAAGCGCCGGAGACAACAAAACCCCCGCTGCCGGCGTCCGGCAACGGGGGGTTCGGATTGGGACCCAGGACTCAGGACGGCAGCGGCCACACGCCCGAGGAGCCCCGCCGGTGGCTATTCACAAGGTGTGTGTCCACCATGCCGATGGCCTCCATGAGGGCGAACATGGTGGTGGGGCCAACGAAGGCAAACCCCTTCCGGCGGAGCGCCTTGGACAGCGCTACGGATTCCACCGACTGAGTGGGGATATCCGCGTACGCCGTGGGCTGCGGAGTGGTGGAAGGCTGGAATCCCCAGACGAAATCCACCAGCCCGCCCTCTTCCCGCAGGGCGATGGTGGCGCGGGCATTCTTGATGGTGGCAACAATCTTCAGCCGGTTCCGGACAATGCCGGAGTCCTGCATGAGGCGGTCCACGTCGCCGTCCGTGTACAAGGCCACGGCGTCGGGGTTGAAGTCGGCGAAAGCGGTGCGGAACGCTGGCCGCTTCCGGAGGATGGTGGCCCAGGAGAGGCCTGATTGGAAGCCCTCAAGGCAGATCCGCTCGTACAGGCCGTGCTCGTCCCGGACGGGCAGGCCCCATTCCTGGTCGTAATAGGTCCGCATCAGCGGATCCGTGGAGGCCCACGCCGGCCGCGCCAGGCCGTCGTCGCCCACTATGAGGTCAGCACTCGGTGACATGGCCGGCCTTCGTCAGGAACGGTTGCGGCGGTGCGTGGCGGGCATGGTTCAGGAGCGCCAGCGTGTGGTCATCATGAAGCCTACGATGGCGATGCCAAAGCCGGCGACGATGTTCCAGGAGCCCCACGGCTGCACGGGAAAACGACCCTCGCTGATGTAGAACGTGATGATCCAGAACAGGCCGATGATCATCAGTCCGAACATGACCGGCTTGAACCACACCGGGTTCGGCTTGTAGGCGTCCGGTGCGGCCTTTTCTGCGGTGCTGGCGGCCTTCTTACGGGGCTTTGACTCGGGCACTGGCTCTCCTTGGCGGCTGTCAAGTACGGCGTCCGGGGCTTGATATCCTACAAGAAGGAAATTGCCAGCGGTCTGCTCGATCTTGGTCAATTCTTACTAGCAGCCAATTCTAGCCGGAGTTCCCGGGCCGCCGGTGCCCATTGGAACCGCCCCCGAGGAGAACGCGTGGTATTGCAGGAGAAGGCGAGGCCCGCCGCCCCGCCCACTGCCGGCGTCGTCATCCTTCGCGGCGCAGTACAGGTGGCTGGTGAACTGCTCATCACCGCCGGCGTGATCCTCTTGCTGTTCGTGGCGTGGCAACTGTGGTGGACGAACGTTGAATCCGACGCCAAACAGAGCGAAGTCATCAAGGAATTCGCCCAGGACCTCGGCGCTGCGCCAGCTCCGGCGCCCACGGCCCCGCCCGCAGAAGGCGAGGATTTCGGCGAGCCCGTGGTGGGTGCCGCCCCCGGCCACGCCGGAACCATCGGAATCATGTACATCCCGAGGTTCGGACCTAATTACACACGGCCCATTGTGCAGGGAACCAGCCAGGATGTCCTGGATACCCTTGGCCTGGGGCACTACGACTCGACGGCCATGCCGGGGGCCGTAGGAAACTTCGCCGTTGCCGGCCACCGGCAGACCCACGGTGCGGTGCTGGACAACATCCACACGCTGGTGCCGGGAGACAAGATCTACGTCCAGACCAAGGACGGCTACTACACCTACATTTTCCGGAACAACCAGATCGTGATGCCTTCGCGCACCGACGTCCTGGCCCCGGTGCCCACCCTCCAGGGCGTGGCCCCCACGGAAAGGTTCCTCACCATGACCAGCTGCAACCCGCGGTTCGGCGCGGAGGAACGCATCATCGCCTACGCCCTGATGGACAGTTGGCGTCCCGGCTCGGCCGGACCGCCCGCTGAGATTGCCACGCAGGTGGCCGCAGCGATCGGGAAGGGCTGAGCATGTACGGCTGGATCTTCCGCCACCTCCCGGGGCCGCTCTGGCTGCGGATCGTCACAGCAGTGGTGCTGGTGGCGGCCGCACTGGTATTGATGGTCCAGTTCCTGTTTCCCTGGATGTCCGAGTACACCCAATTCACCGACTCAACGATTGGTGCAGCAAGCCAGCCATGACCACAACCAAGATCCTCGTGGTGGATAACTACGACAGCTTCGTCTACACCCTGGTGGGCTACCTCCAGGAACTCGGCGCCGAGACCACAGTGGTCCGCAACGACGACGTCACACTCGCCGAAGCGATCGAACTTGCCGGCGCGCGTGACGGCGTCCTGGTGTCACCGGGCCCCGGCAACCCTGCCGAGGCGGGCATCTGCATTGAACTGATCAAGTGGTGCGGTGAAAACAGCGTCCCCATGTTCGGCGTTTGCCTGGGCCACCAGGCACTGGCAGAGGCCTTCGGCGGGAAGGTGACACATGCCCCCGAGCTCATGCATGGCAAGACCTCGCAGGTGGAACACATCGGAACCAGCGTGTTTACCGGCCTCCCCTCCCCCATCACCGCTACGCGCTACCACTCCCTGGCGGCAGTCCGTGAGTCCATTCCGGATGTCCTGGAAGTCACCGCGCAGACGGCGTCCGGCGTGGTCATGGGGCTGCAGCACCGCACGGCCCCGCTGTGCGGAGTGCAGTTCCACCCGGAATCCGTCCTGACAGAAGGCGGTTACCAGATGCTGGGCAACTGGCTCGAATCGTTGGGAATGGCCGGGGCGGCTGCGCGGGCAGCCAAGCTGAGCCCACTGATCCAGCACTGAGGAGCCCATCCCCGGGATGAACGGCTGGGCCGGCTCATCCCGCCGGGGTGCCGGCTAATCCCGGTCCCTGTTGCCCTTCGTTGAGGTGGGGGTCGGCGTCGGAGTCGCGGTGGGCGGTGGCGGCGGTGCTTTGGCCACCACGATGGTGATGGTCTTTCCCTGCTCCACCGCCGCATTGACGGCGTCGCTTTGGTCCGTCACCCGGCCCGCCTCAACCTGGCCGTTTTCCGTTTCGACGACATTCGGCACCAGGCCCAGGTCCTTCAGCGCTGCTTCCGCCTCCTCGCGGGTGCGGCCGCGGAGCTCCGGAACCGCCACCTTGCCCGTGGAAACCACCAGTTCAACGGTGGTGCCAACGCCAACACTTTGCCCCGGTGCGGGACTGGTGGTGATCACGATACCGGCCGGCACGGTTGCGCTGTTGGCCGTGGTGGTTGACGGCGCACCCACCAATCCCACCTGGCGCAGGACATCACGGGCTGCGGCCTCCGTCGAACCGGGGATGGTTTCCGGGATCTTCACCGCGCTGGGGCCCTCGGAAATGTTCAGGATCACCTCTGCGCCCGGATCGAGTTTCTCGCCGGACACCGGGTCGGTGCCGATCGCGATGCCCTTGGGGACGGCGTCGTTTTGCGAACGCGTAATCTTCGGCTTCAAGTTGGCGTTGTATAGCTCCTGCAGCGCTGCGGACTCTGTCATGGAGGCCACCGCCGGGATGTCTACCTTCGGCGGGGGCGGCGCAGGCCGGTTCACCACGCTGTAAACCCACAGGCCGCCACCGGCCAGGATGAGCACGGTGAAGATCACCAGGGTTGCAATCCACGCCCGACGCCGGGACTTCTGCCGCGGGGAAGGCTCGCGTTCCGGGGAGAGGCCCAGTGGCAGGGCCTCAGCGTCGCCGGGCTCGTCCGCAACGCTCAGCGGTGCCCGGGTGCCGCCGTCGTTCCCCCCCGTGACGGCGAGGCGGCCGGTGGGCGCATCGTCCAGGAAACCGGCGCCCGCGGCGGCAGCGAAGGCCTCCGTTGGCGGGCTGTCCGGTGCCGGTACATGGTCATTGGGGTCCGTGGGGGCTTCGGAAGCCGGTACCGCGGGTACCGCGACGCCGGACCGGGCCGCCCGGAGGGCGCGCTGGAAGGCTGCCGCGTCCTGGAACCGGTCGTCGCGGTTCTTTTGCAGCGCCTTGGCCATGACGGTGTCGAGCGCCGCTGAGACCTCGGGATTGAGGCTGCTGGGCGGCGCCGGGATTTCCCGGACGTGCTGGTAAGCCACGGAAACGGGGCTGTCGCCGATGAACGGCGGCCTGGAGGTCAGCATTTCGTAGAGCAGGCAGGCAGCCGAGTACAGGTCGCTGCGGGCATCAACGGTTTCACCCCGGGCCTGTTCCGGCGAGAGGTACTGGGCCGTGCCCACCACGGCCTGCGTCTGGGTCATGGTGGCCGAGGAGTCTGCCATGGCGCGTGCGATCCCGAAATCCATCACCTTGATGGAATTGGTTGCCTTGCAGTACATGACGTTGGCGGGCTTGATATCCCGGTGGACGATGCCTGCACGGTGGCTGTACTCGAGGGCCCCGAGAACACCCAGCGTATAGTCGATCGCCTGGCCGATGCTGACTTCCTTGGCCCGGATGAGGTCCCTCAGCGTCCGGCCGTCCACGAACTCCATCACGATGTACGGCAGCCGGACCGATTCCTCCGAACCGTCGTGGACCTGCTGTTCACCGGTGTCGTAGATGGCCACGATGGACGAGTGGTTAAGCGCGGCGACGGACTGTGCTTCACGCTTGAAGCGTGCTTGGAACTGGGGATCCCGGGCCATATCAGGCCGCAGGATCTTGATGGCTACCGTCCGCCCGAGCCTCGTGTCCGTACCGCTGTAGACGTCCGCCATGCCACCGCGTCCAATGAGCCCTCCCAGCTCATAGCGGCCGCTCAGGACACGCTTGTTGTCCACCGGGACATTGTCCTCCCGGTGGAGCGGTGCACGCGATGACTCGTTCACGTTCAGGTCCGTTTACCGTGCGCAGGTGGGCGGGGTGCCCGGCTCCTGGCCGGTGGAACAGGTGGGCAGGGGCAGCTGCGGGGAGGGAGCTGACTGCGCGGTGGAGGGGGCCGTCGCGGTCGGTGCCTCCGAGGTGGGTGCCTGGGAGGTGGGCGCCGGCGACGGCGCGATGGCGTAGGTGACGGTGATGGTTGAGCCCGCAGGGACGGGACCCGTGGGATTCAGGTCAAGGACGGTACCGGGATCTTCGGAGCTCTCCTGCTGGACGCCATTGACCACCAGACCCAATGCGGACAGTTCCGACTGGACGGTGCGGTAGTCCTTGCCGAGGTACGCATCCGGGATCACGTTCACGGTTTCCTGGGTGGGCGTGGGCGTCGGGGTGGGCGTATCCTGCGTCGGGGTCGGGCTGGGTGCCTGCGATGTCCTGGTGGGTGTGGCGCTGGTGGTCTTCGGGCTGCTTGAGGTGGCAACCGACGTGGGGCTGTTGGACGGCGAGAACACCCCCATGTTGTTGAGCAGGAAGCCCACCAGGGCGAACAGGACGAGCAGGATCAAGGCAATCAGGGGCCACGTCCACGGGCTGCGGCCCTTGCGCTGTGGCTGATCGGCCGGCTCGTCGTCGTACGTGGTCTCTTCATGGTCCCAGTTACGCTCGGCGGCCAGTGCGTTGGCGCGGGCCAGGGGGCCCTGGGGTGCGTTGCCGTCCGCGGCGTCGCCATCAGCGGCGTTCGCTGCGGCAGCACCGGCGGCCGCTCCGGCTGCGGCGGCTCCCACCACCGGGAGCGCGGACGTGGCAGTCGGTGAGGAATCCCGCTGTGCACCGATCACGCCGGTGGGAGCGGTGGCAGTATCCACCGGTGCGGTGATGGGGCCGGTGTCCGGCGCGTCGAAGAGCAGCATGCCGGGTACTGCGGCGCGGGCTGCGCCGACGTCCCCGTTGCGGATGGCTTCAGCGGCCTCGGCGAGCTTAATGGCGTTAGCCGGCCGGTTCTTCGGGTCCTTGGCCAGCATGGACATCAGGAGCGCGCGGACCGGTGTAGGCAGGGTCTCGGGCAGGGGCGGCGGTGCGTCATTGACCTGTGCCAGGGCGATGGCGATCTGGGATTCGCCGGAGAAGGGCCGGTGGCCTGTCAGGCACTCGTACCCGATGACGCCGAGGGAGTAGATGTCCGAAGATCCCGTGGCAGTCTGTCCGGTGGCCTGTTCCGGGGCCAGGTACTGGGCGGTGCCCATAACCTGGCCGGTCTGGGTGAGCGGCACCTGGTCGGCCAGGCGGGCGATGCCGAAGTCGGTGACCTTCACGCGCCCGTCCGGCGTGATCAGGAGGTTGCCGGGCTTGATGTCGCGGTGCACCAGGCCCTGGGCGTGTGCAACAGAAAGCGCCCGCGCCGTCTGGGCCATGATGGACAGGGTGCGGTCCGGTGACAGCACGTGTTCATGCTCGATGATGCTGCTGAGGGGCTGGCCGGGCACCAACTCCATGACCAGGTAGGCGGAGCCCTCCTCCTCGCCGTAATCGAAGACGTTGGCGATCCCCACGTGGTTCAGGAGTGCGGTGTGGCGGGCCTCCGCGCGGAACCGCTGCAGGAAGCCGGGGTCCCCGGTGTATTCCTCCTTCAGCACCTTGATCGCGACGATGCGGCCGAGGACGAGGTCCTTTGCTTTCCAGACTTCGCCCATGCCGCCGATCGCGATCCGCGTGGTCAGCTGGAATCTGCCGCCGAGGGTGATTCCGGTTGTAGGCCTCACTTATTCAACACCGCCTCAAAAATTTTCTTCGCGTTCGGACTGGTCAGCTGTGCTCCGGTGGTGATGTCCACGCCCTCCATGACGATGGTGACGCTCACCTGCGGGTTGTTTGCGGGGGCGAAGCCGGTGAACCAGGAGTTGTTGGTGCCGTTGCCCAGCTCCGCGGTTCCGGTCTTCCCCGCCACCTGGACGCCCGGGACGCCTGCTCGGTTCGCAATTCCTTCGCTGACCGCGCTGACCATCCAATCGGTGATCTGGTTGGCGATCTCCGGTGTGGTGGAAGTCCGGAGCTGCTCAGGCTGCGGCTCATCGATGACCCGCAGGTCCGGCGAGCGGAGGGTCTTGATGAGGCTTGGCCGCATCTGCACGCCGTCGTTGGCTATCGCGGACGTCATCATGTTCACCTGCAGCGGGGTGGCGCGTACGTCCTTCTGGCCGATCGCGGACTGGGCAAGGCCAGGTGCGTCGAGCTCGTCCGGGAAGCCGTTGCCGCGGGCGTAGCCGAGCTTGAGCTGGTCTCCCAGGTCCTCGCCAAAGCCGAACTTCTGTGCCTGGGAAGCGATGGCGTCACGGCCCAGGTCCAGGGCGATGCTTGCGAAGGGGGTGTTGCAGGACTGCTGGAGGGCAAACGCGAAACTGGCGGTGTCCCTGGTGTAGCAGTTGCCCCCGGCGTAGTTGGGAAGCCGGTAGGAGATGCCGTCGAAGGGCATTTCGGCGGGGTTGGGAAGGACGCTGTCCGCGTTGTACTTCCCGGAGGAAAGGGCTGCCGCCGTGTCCACGAGTTTGAATACGGAACCAGGGGCCAGCAGTTCACCCGTGGGACCGCTGACATTCTGGTTCAGGTTGATGCCGGGGATCTTCAGGAACTCGTTGATGCTGGCGCTTTCCGCCTCGGGATCCTGGACAGCCACCTTGTTGGGATCGTAGGAAGGCTTCGATGCCATGGCCAGGATGGCACCCGTTTTGGGGTTTGTGACCACGATGGAACCCCGCTGGCCATCGGGAATGAGGCTGTAGGTGAGCTGCTGGAGCTGGGGATCTATGGTGAGCTCAACGGAGGCGCCCTTGGGCTGGTTGCCGAGGAAGAGCTGGCCCACCCGGTCCAGGAACAGCTGGTCCGAGTCACCGGTGAGGACTTCACCCATGGCCCGCTCCAAGCCGGTGGCGCCGTAGTTCTGGGAGAAGTACCCCGTCAGGCCGGCATACAGCTCCGGCTGCGGGTAGGTGCGCTGGAACTTGCAGGTTTCGGAGCCCGTTTCCACGGACTCGGCCACCGGGGTTCCGCCCACGATGATGGCGCCGCGGTCGCTGCAGTAGTTCTGCAGGATGGCACGCTGGTTCAGGGGGTTGGCCTTCAGTTCATCGGCGCCCACCACCTGGACGAAGCTGAGCGCGCCGAAGAGCAGGGCGAACATGGCCACGGCTGCTATCCATGAGTGTCGTATGGCCTGGTTCATGCCTGCTTCACCGCCTCGGTTGGAGTATCAATGCCTGTCGTGTCTGCGCTCTTGGACGGCGGCAGCGGGGTAGTGTCCACCGGGCCGCGGGCTGTGTGCGAAATCAACAGCAGCAGGCCCACGATGATCCAGTTGGCCAGGAGGGAGGATCCACCGGCCGCCAGGAACGGCGTGGTGAGGCCGGTCAGCGGAATCAGGCGGGTAACCCCGCCGATCACCACGAAACACTGCAGAGCCACGGCAAACGAGAGTCCGCAGGCAAGGAGCTTCCCGAAGGCGTCCCGGGTTCCGAGCGCCGCCCGGAAGCCGCGGGTCACCAGCAGCAGGTACATCAGCACGATGGCGAAGATACCGATCAGTCCCAGTTCCTCGCCGAGGGACGCGATGATCATGTCGCTGTTGGCGAAGGGAACCAGGTCCGGCCGGCCCTGGCCCAGTCCGGTGCCCACCAGGCCGCCGTTAGCCATGCCGAAGAGGCCCTGGATCACCTGCCGGCTGCCGTTTTCGTAGACCTCCGGCGTGAAGGCGTTGATCCAGCCGTTGATGCGCTGCTCCACGTGGGAGAACACCCGGGAGGCGACGAAGCCGCCGCCGAGGATCAGGGCCAGGCCGATCACCACCCAGCTGATCCGGCTGGTGGCCACGTAGATCATGACAATGAACAGGCCGAAAAACAGGACGGATGAACCGAGGTCCCGCTGGAAGATCAGCACGCCGATGCTGACCAGCCAAGCGGCGATCATGGGTCCCATGTCCTTGAACCGGGGGAACTGCAGCGGACCGATCTTCCGGCCGGCCAGCAGGATCAGGTCCCGGTTAGAGGAAAGATACCCCGCGAAGAATATGGCCAGGGTGATCTTTGCGACCTCGCCCGGCTGGAACGTCATGGGGCCGAGCCGGATCCACACCCTGGCACCCAGGATTTCCCCGGCACTGATGCCGGGAACGAGCGGCAGGACCAGCAGGAGGGCGCTGGCGGCCAGCGAAATGAACGTGAAGCGGCGGAGGATGCGGTGGTCCTTCAGGAACCAGATGACGGCGATGGCCACTGCCATGGCGATCAGCGTCCAGCGGAGCTGATTGTTGCCAGTATCCGCTCCCGGCGGATCAAGGCGGTGGATCATGGCCAACCCGAGTCCGTTGAGGGCAACCACCAGGGGAAGCATTACCGGGTCGGCATACTTTGCCCGGAAGCGCAGGACACCGTGGAAGGCCAGGGCTGCCACCGCAAGAAGGCTCGACTGGAACCAGAAATCGGAGTCGAAGGCCTTTTCCTTATCCACGCCAACCATCATGTTGGCGCCGATGCCCACGGCAAGGGCGAGGACCAACAACGCAAGTTCAACATTGCGTCGCGGCTTCAGTGCGGTGCTGAGCTGGCTCACTTGGCTCCCTCGCAGTTGACGGTGGGGCTCGGCGACGGAGTGGGGCTGCCGGACGCCGGAGCGGCGGATGGTGCTGCCGCTGACGCCGTAGCCGACGGAGCCGGAGTGGTGGGAACCGGGGTGGGCGACGGCGATGCCGTAGCTGCGGGGCACTCCTCTTCAGGCGAAGTGGTGCCGGTAAGTTCGAGGTTTTTCACGATCCGCTGTGCGTCGTAGAGGTCGCTGGCGGGGACGGTCTGGCGGACCCGCTGCTGGGAGAACTGGGGGAGTGAATCCATCCGGATATCGGTCACGGTTTCCAGGCTGGAGAGCTGGATGGGGCCAAGCCGCTGGGAGACGCCATTGAAGATGGCAACGCGTGAATCGGACTCGCCCACGTAGTAGCGGGTCTGGGTCCAGGCATAGCCGAGCCACAGTCCAATACCCAGGACCACCACCACAGCCGCCGCCACGGACCAGGTGATCCAGCGGCGCGGCTTCAGCGGCACCAGCGTTTCGTCGTCGTCACTGGCGGCCGGTTCAGCCTTGTGCGTGAGTACTGTGGCGGCTCTGCGGGCCACGGTACGTCCGGCGATGGTGGGGATGGAACCGGACTCGGCGGCGGTTGCGGCGGCGCCTACCAGTTCATGGGGACGCGAGGACAGCTCTTCGCGCAGGACTTCGGCGGACAAGTGCTCCCCGAGGTGGGGATCCGTGGATCCCGGGTCTGGTGCCTTGTCTTCCGAAGGTTCGGTATCGGGTTCGCTTCCGCCGGACGCGTGGCCACCCGTCTGCACGGATTTTGCCTCCGTGTCACGGGCATCCGCTGCGTCGGAATCGGAGGCCTCCGGGGTTTCTGCAGCCGGTGCGGCGGACCCGGCGGGCGCGTCAGCGGACTCGGCGGCCTGGGCGGCGGGAATGACGTCGACGGCGGCGGTACTGACGTCGTCAGGCGTTTCCTCCGCAATCTCGAGCATGATGACCGTGACGTTGTCCGGGGAACCGGCCTCCAAGGTGAGGTCCACCAGGGTTTCCACGCATTCGCGGAGGTTCGGGGTTTCCTTGACGGTCCGTTCTACCGCGTGGCCGGCAACATAGTTGAGGCCATCGGAGCAGAGCAGCCAGCGGTCGCCCGGCCGGGCCTCCAAGGTGTCCAGATCCAACTCGGGGCTGGCATCCACATCACCCAGTACCCGCATAAGCACGTTCTTGTGAGGATGAGTTTCCGCTTCTTCAGGCTTGAGCCGGCCCTCATCGATCAGCCGCTGGACGAACGTGTGGTCCACGCTGACTTGTTCAAATTCGCCGTCCCTGAGCCGGTAGGCGCGCGAATCGCCAATGTGGGCAAAGTGCAGCTGGCCTTCCGCGAGCAGCAGTGCTGTCACGGTGGTACCCATCCCGGCAAGCTTGGGATTGATGTGGACCAGCTCGGAGAGCAGGGAATTGGCTGTCTGGATCTCGTCGGCGAGGATGGTGCCGGCGTCACCCTCGTAGTCCGCGCGGTCCAAGTGGATCATGTCCAGGACTGTGGCAGCGGAGGCTACGTCACCGCCGGCATGTCCGCCCATACCGTCCGCTACGACGGCCAGGTGCCGGCCGGCGTAGGCAGAGTCGTCGTTTTTGGAACGGATCCGGCCGACGTCGGACCGGGCCGCGTAGCGCATGATGAGGGGCCGCGGCGCGGGCTGGGGCCCGGTTGCGGGGGTCTCGGAAACGGCCACTGCTACGGCCTCAATTCGATGACCGTCTTGCCGATTCTCACAGGTACGCCTGGCTCAACGGGCAGGGCACGGGTAAGTTGCTGGTCCGCAAGATACGTGCCGTTGGTGGATCCGAGGTCTTCGATGAACCAGCGGCTGCCCTGCGGAAACAGCCGCGCATGGCGGCCTGAGGCGTAGTCGTCCTCGAGTACCAGGGTGGCTTCCTGGGCACGGCCCAGCAGGACCGGGCTGGCGGCCAGCGGAAGGGTTGTTCCCTTCAACGGGCCCTCCACTACTACGAGTTGCCTGGCCTGCTGCTTCACGGGCTGCGGCGGAGCTTCAGCGAGATCCGGGTTCTTGCGGACTTCCCGGGCGGTGGGGGCTCCGGAGGCAGCCTTACGGCCCACCATCAGGTCCCGGCGCATGGCAGAGACAATGCTGAAGATCAGCACCCACAGGAGCAGCAGGAAGCCGAACCGCAGCGCGGTGATGGTCAGGTCGCTCATGCGTGGCCACCAGGGTTGGCAGGAAGCAGGCGGAAGATGATCTTTGTCCGTCCCATCGTGATGGTGGAGCCGTCGGTGAGTTCGGTGCTTCCGGAAACCCGCTGCCCGTTGACGTAGCTTCCATTGGTGGAGCCCAGGTCCACGGCGCTGGTGGCACCGTTGGCAGTGCGGATTTCCAGGTGACGGCGGGAAACTCCGGTGTCCTCCACGTGGATATCGGCCTCGGAGGACCGGCCCAGCACGATGGAGGGAGCGTTCAGGGAGTAGCGCTGGCCGTCGATGTCCAGGACCGGCTGCAGCCTGACAGGCTGGCGGCTCGGAGCGGCCGGCACTGTGGGGCGCGACGGCTGGGTGCTGCCGTTGCCTTTGGACTTTTCGGTGGAGGACGCGATCTCGAAATCCCCGGCCCGGAGCTCGGAATCACGCCGGAACGAAATGCGGACAGATCCCTGCAGCGTATAGCCCTGGCTGCGGACGTGGTTGATGACGACGTCGCAGAGTTCCTCGGCCAGCGGCGTCCCCCATTCCTGGGCCCGCTTGAAGTCGTCGTCACTGAGTTGGACATCGAAGACGTTGGGGGCGAGGGTGCGTCCGGCCGCGACGGTGAGGGCCTTGTGGTCCACTTCCCGGCGCAGCCTGCTGGCGATTTCGACAGGTTCAACCTGCGCCTTTGAGCCGGTGGAGAAGACCCCACGGACGGCCTTTTCGATGCCGCGCTCCACTTTGTCCAGCAGACCCATGGTTCTCCTCCTTTCCCTCCGGCTGAGGGGCAGTTCGCAGTCCGGAACTTCACCCGGCGTTCAGTAGACACTCGCTGGTATGGCTGCGCACGGCAGCCACTCCTACATCCGATACTACTGGGCTGGCCTGCGAATGACCTTAATCCGCAACGGCCCGCCGCCGCCAAAAGTTCGGGCCCCGTGCCCTCCGGTCCCCGGCAGAAAGGCCCTGACGGCGGGTGGCCGGGCTCCGATAATTGGCGTCCTGCGGCCGGGCCCGGGTGGTCTCCTCCGCTCAATTGGTGTTTTCCGGTATGTGTCCGTTATGCTTGATCTCGCTGCTTTTACAAGACTGCGAACCGGGAAACCGGCGGCAGTGGCGTAGGAGAAGTTGCGCGCGAGTGGCGGAACGGCAGACGCGCTGGCTTCAGGTGCCAGTGTCCGAAAGGGCGTGGGGGTTCAAATCCCCCCTCGCGCACGCAATGGAGAAGGGCCCCGATCTAAAGATCGGGGCCCT
Source organism: Pseudarthrobacter chlorophenolicus (assembly GCF_000962805.1). Taxonomy (GTDB): domain Bacteria; phylum Actinomycetota; class Actinomycetes; order Actinomycetales; family Micrococcaceae; genus Arthrobacter; species Arthrobacter chlorophenolicus_A. The sequence goes on from NZ_JZTW01000009.1 coordinate 115,520, forward strand.
TCTCGTTTAAGCCCTGCCGGGGTTTCCCCGGGATGCCCCATCAGTTTTCGCTGCCAAACCCGGGTCTTAAGGGCTTTAACTGATAGGGCAACCGGGGGCCGGCGTGTACCGTCGCTACGGATGGACCGGGGTTACCGCGGAACCAGTCTCCGCGTAGGAGCGAAGGTTGGCCAGGGTCAGGTCCGCCATCGCTGCCCGGGTTTCGTTGGTGCCGCTTCCCAGGTGCGGCAGGAGGACCACGTTGTCCAGCTCCAGCAGGTCCTGCGGAACCTTGGGCTCGTCAACGAAGACGTCCAGCCCCGCCCCGCCCAGCCTGCCGGACAGCAGGGCCTGAACCAGGGCGTCCTGGTCCACCACCGATCCGCGGGCAATGTTAATGAGGTAACCCCGCGGGCCGAGGGCTTCAATGACGCCCGAGTCCACCAGGCCCGTCGAACCCGGGCCACCGGCCGCGGCCACGATGAGTACCTCGCAGCCTGCGGCGAGTTCACGCGGCGAGGCCGCGTACCGGTAATCGACTCCGGCTACCGGGTTCCGGCTGTGGTAGCTGATCTCGCAGTCGAAGCCTTCCAAGCGCCTGGCAATGACTTTTCCAATCCGCCCCAGGCCAAGGATGCCCACCTTCCGGCCGCTGGCCCTGGTGGCGAGCGGGAAGTTGCCTTTGCTGATCCAGTCGCCCCGCCGGACGAACCGGTCCGCGGCGCTGATGCCCCGCAGCACATCGACGTAAAGCGCGACGGCGGTGTCCGCGACGCAGTCATTCAGGACATCCGGGGTGTTGCTGACGATGATGCCGCGCTCGAATGCCTGTGCGACGTCGGTGGTGTCATAGCCGACGCCGAAATTGATGACTGCGCGCAGGTTGGGCAGGGCGCGCATCAGGTCCGTCCCCACCCCGAACTTCCCGGACGTCACCGCGACGTCGAAGGTGCCGCCGTGCTGGCTCAGGAATTCCGCCCGTTCCTCCTGCTCGTCGGGGAGGCGGACCGCGCCGTAATCCTTGGTGATGGATTCCTGGACGACTGGCATGAGGGGCCCCACCTGGAGGACAGCGATGTTCTTCATACACAGCACCCTAGGATTGCGACCCATACAGGTCCAACATGTAAATGGCATGGATCCATGCCTGGACTGTATTGATGGGCCAGCTCCGGCGGAATGACGCGGATCCCCCGCATCAGTGGTGCGCATCACAACCGCCAAAAGCGCCCATGGCCTCCGTAACGGCGCGGGAGGCCGGTGCCAAATCCCTTGTGAGCCACCATCGCCTCAATTAGCTTGAGTCGAGCGCGGCCCCGCAAAGCACCTGTTCAGCGATTGGATCAGAACAGCGGGGGCGGTGCGCATCAAGTTTTCCAACCGGAGGAACCCAATGACGTCTTCTTCAAAGTTTCCCTTCCAGGCCACCGCACTGAGGTGGCCTGCCCTCGCAGCCGTCGCAGTGTTCGGCCTCAGCGCCTGCAGCGTGGCCAACTCCGACAGCGCCGGAGGCGGCGCGGCGGACACTGTCCGTGTAGTGCTGGGCCAGGAACCGCCCACGCTGGAGGCCTGTGAGTCCAACCTGACCTCCACCGGCGTCGTGGTCCGTTCGAACGTGACCGAGCCCCTGATCGAACGCAATCCGCAGAGCGGTGAACTCGAACCCAAGCTCGCCACCGAGTGGAAGGCCACCAGTGACACCGAATGGACACTCAAGCTCCGCGAGGGAGTCAACTTCCAGGACGGAACTCCTTTCAACGCCGAGGCAGCAGCCTTCACGATTGACCGTGCCGTGAACTCCAAACTAGGGTGCAACGTTGAAGGCTACGTCTTCGGCGACGCCGACCTCGACGTCAAGGCCGTTGATGCCACCACCCTGACCGTGACCACCCCGGAACCGGATCCCATCCTTCCGTTGCGGCTCTCCTTCCTGGAAGTGGTGCCGACGTCCACCAGCACCACGGAAAAGGTCCGCGAACCGATTGGCACCGGCCCCTACAAGATCGACAGCTGGGACGCCGGCCAGAAGATCTCGCTCAGCAGCTGGGACGGCTACTGGGGTGACAAGCCCGCCTATGCCAAGGCGGAGTACCAGTGGCGCTCCGAAAGCTCGGTTCGTGCCGCCATGATCACCAGCGGCGAAGCCGACATAGCCATGGGACTGAGCCCTGATGACAACATTGGCGACCTCGGCGTGGACTACCCCAACAACGAAACAGTGGCGCTTCGCATGGACGCGAACGAAGCACCGCTCAACGACATCCGGATCCGCCAGGCCGTCAACTACGCCATCGATAAGGAAGGCATCGTCAACTCCCTCTACCAGGGAAAGCACCAGGTAGCTGCACAGTTGGTCCCCGAGGGAATCGTTGGCCACAACGACGCCCTGAAGGGTTGGCCCTTCGACCTCGATAAGGCGAAGTCGCTGGTTGCCGAGGCCAAGGCCGACGGCGTGGACACCTCCAAGCAGATTTCCCTGGTGGTCCGCAGTGCCCAGTTCCCCAAGATCACTGAACTGGCCCAGGTATTGCAGGAACAGCTCAGCCAGGCAGGCCTGAACGTGAAACTGAAGATGCTCGAAACCAGCCAGCACCTGACCTACCAGGTGCGCCCGTTTGCCGAGGATGAGGGCGCAGTTGCCCTGATGACCCAGCACGGCAACCAGGCAGGCGACGCGGCCTTCACCGTAGACCAGTACATGCTCTCCACCGGTGCCCAGAGCTACTTCGGCACCCCCGAGTTCGACGCCATGATCAAGAAGGCGGACGCTGCCTCCGGCGATGCCCGCAAGAAGGCGTTCGAGGAGATCTTCGCCTACCAGAACGACAAGGTGGTCCAGTTCGCCCACATCTCGCACCAGACCGGCATCCTGGGCAAGGCCAAGTCGGTCACCTACACGCCCAACTCGTCCAGCGGTGACGAGCTGCGCATCTCCGAGATGACCCCGGCCAGCTAACCGCCCCTCCCACAGAAAGGGCGGCCATGCTGACCTACTTGAGAAAGCGCATCATCTCCAGCGCCCTGCCGCTGGTGGTGGTAGTGGTGGGCGTCTTCGCGCTGGCCAGGATGACCGGCAACCCGGCCGCCCTGTACCTGCCGCTGAACGCCACCCAGCAGATGCGGGACGACTTCACGGCCCGCAACGGCCTGGACCAGCCGCTCCTGGTGCAGATGGCCGACTACTTCGGCGGCGTCCTCCGGCTCGACTTCGGGCAGTCCCTCCGGACCGGGCAGGATGCGGCCGCCATGGCCCTGCGCGCCTTCCCGGCCACCCTCCAGCTCGCGGCCACCACCATGGTGCTGGCCGTGGTGCTGGCGGTCATTGTGGGCTGCTGGGCTGCGCTGAAGCCAAACGGCATCGCGGACAGGATCTCAAGCTTCATCTCCATGGCCGCCGCATCGATCCCGGACTTCTGGCTGGCCATTGTGGGCATCTGGATTTTCGCGATCACCCTGGGCTGGGTGCCCACATCCGGTGTGTCGGGGGCCAGCGCCTGGGTGTTGCCCATCGCCACGCTGCTGCTGCGGCCGTTTGGTGTGCTGGTGCAGATTGTCCGCGGCTCCATGGTGTCCGCGCTGTCCGAGCCGTACATCAAACTGGCCCGCAGCCGCGGCGCCGGCGAGCTGCGGGTGGTCACCCACCACGCCCTGCGGAACGCCGCGGCGCCAGCCCTGACCGTCGCCGGTGACCTGACCGTAGGACTCGTCAACGGCGCCGTGGTGGTGGAGACGATCTTCGGCTGGCCGGGCATCGGCAAGCTGATGATCGATTCGATCCTCCAGCGCGACTTCGCCGTCCTGCAGGCGGCCGTGCTGCTGACCGCCGTTGCAATCTTTGCCCTGAACATCCTTATCGACATGGGGTACGCGCTGCTGGATGCGCGCGTGCGTCCCGTAACGGTCAAGGCCTAGGAGGAACCATGACGAGTTCATTGACCGACGGCGCCGCCCGGGAGGGGCAGGACGGGCAGCAACCGGCCAACCAGCCGCCCACCAGGAACGCCCCTCCCAGGGACGGGCAGCCCGGACTGTTCCGCCTCCTGCTCAAGGACCGCTTCGCCACCGTCGCAGCCTTCGTCCTGCTGCTGGTGGGCTTGACCGCCCTGGTGGGGCCGGCCCTCATGGGCGACCTTGCCACCAAGCAGAACCTGCTGTTCGCCAACAAGGCACCCTTCACCATGGCGCACGGCTGGGAGTACTTCCTGGGCAGCGACTCCCTGGGGCGCAGCATGCTGGCGCGCCTGGTGGTGGCCAGCAGGACCACCCTGTCCGTGGCACTTCCCGCCGTTGCCGTGGCACTGCTGATCGGCTCCCTGTGGGGTGTCTGGGCCGGGTACCACCGCGGCTGGCGGGAGAACGTCTCCATGAGGATCGCCGATGTGATCATGAGCTTCCCCTCCCTGCTGCTCGCCGTCGTCGTCCTCTACGTCTTCAACCCCTCAGCTGCCAATATCGTCCTGATCCTGGCGCTGACCCGCATTCCGATCTACCTCCGCACCGCCCGCGCAGAATCGGCCGAACTGCAAAGCCGCACCTTCGTGGACGCGGCCCGGACCTTCGGTGCCAAACCCAACGCCATCATCGTCCGGCACGTCATCCCGGTGGTGCTGCCGACCCTGCTGACCCTGGCCACCCTGGAATTCTGCTATGTCATGCTGGCCGAATCCTCGCTGAGCTTCCTGGGCATCGGCATCCAGCCCCCTGACGTGAGCTGGGGCCTGATGGTCTCGCAGGGGCGGCAGTACCTGCAGACCGCCTGGTGGCTGTCCATCTTCCCGGGCGTCGCCATCGTGGTTACCACCATCGCCGCCAACGTGCTGGCAGCCTGGCTCCGGATCGCCACCGACCCCGCGCAGCGCTGGCGCCTGGCCCTTCCCCGCAAACGGCTGATCGCCCGTATTCCAGTCAAGGAGGCACAGCCGTGAAAACAGCTGCCGACCCATCGACCCTCCGGCGCACCCGCGGAAACGCTGCGACGGAGAGCCAGGCCCACGACGTCGTCCTGCAGGTCAGTGGCCTCGCCGTGGACATCAGGACCCACCGCGGCACCGTCCGTGCCGTCAACAGCGTGGGCTTCGAAGCCCGGGCAGGCGAGACCCTGGCCCTGCTGGGTGAATCCGGCTGCGGAAAATCCATGACCGCAAAAGCACTGGCAGGCATCATGGACCCGGTCTGCGACCTGGCCGACGGACAGATAGTCCTGAACGGGACGGACCTGGCCGCGCTGACCCCGAAGGAACGGCTGAAGTTCGCCGGGCCGGAGCTGGGCATCGTTTTCCAGGACGCCCTCACCGCACTGAATCCCGTATATACAGTCGGCACGCAGCTGGGGGAGGCATTCCGGATCCACCGCGGCCTGAACGCCAAGCAGGCCAAGGCTGAAGCCATTGAGCTGATGAAGCGTGTGGGGATCCCGGAACCAGAATCAAGGGTCAACTCCTACCCGCACCAGTTTTCCGGGGGCATGCGCCAGCGCATCCTCATCGCCATGGCCGTGGCGCTGAATCCGCGGCTGCTGATCGCCGATGAGCCCACCACTGCCCTGGACGTCACGGTCCAGGCACAGATCATGCAGCTGCTGCGCAAGCTCCGCGAAGAGGGCCAGATGGCCGTCATCCTCATCACCCACGACCTTGCGGTGGTGGCCGAGGAAGCCGATTCTGTGGCCGTGATGTACGCCGGAAACGTGGTGGAGAGCGGGCCGGTGGCCGAGGTCTTCGCCGATCCCCGCCACCCCTACACCAAGGGTCTTCTGGAATCCGTGCCCGTGCACCTGGAACGCGGCGACCAGCTCAAATCCATCCCTGGCAGCCCGCCGGAGCTCCACGACATCCCGTCCGGCTGCGTCTACCAGTCCCGCTGCCCCATGGTGCAGGACATCTGCCGTGCCGAGCGCCCGGCACTGCGCCCGGCAGGCCGCCGTCGTACGCAAAGCGGTGCCGCCACCGCTGAAGCGGACCTGGAACAGGCCACGTCCGCAGGAACCAACGACGGCGGCGCAACAGACCGTCCCGTGCGCACGGCAGCGTGCCACTTCAGCGAGGAGATCACCAATGCCTGAACCGCTCCTGAGCATTGAAGGCCTGACCAAGACGTTCCACGTGGCCAAGAGCGCCAGCGGGAACACCCGGCTCAAGGCCCTGGACGGCATCAGCCTTACCGTAGGCCGCGGCGAAACCCTGGGCCTGGTGGGTGAATCCGGCTGCGGCAAATCCACCCTGGCGCGCACGCTGATGATGCTGGAAACTCCGGACGAGGGGACCGTCAGCTTTGAGGGGACCAACCCGTTCGGCCTCAAGGGCAAGGAACTGCTGGCCTGGCGCCGGCGGGTCCAGATGGTCTTCCAGGACCCCTTCGCATCCCTCAACGCCCGGATGAGCGCGGGCGACATCATCGCTGAACCCTGGGCCACCCACCGGAGCCTCTATCCCACGTCCCGGGAGCGGGATGAACGGGTGAAGGAGCTGCTGCAGATGGTGGGGCTGCGGGCATCCGACGCCCGGAAGTCGCCGCAGGAGTTCTCCGGCGGCCAGCGCCAGCGCATCGGCATTGCCCGGGCGCTTGCCCTGAAGCCGGACGTGATCATCCTGGATGAGCCGGTATCTGCGCTGGACCTTTCGGTCCAGGCGCAGGTCCTCAATCTGCTCAACGAACTGCAGAAGGAACTGGGCGTCTCCTACATCTTTATCTCCCACGACCTCACCGTGGTCCGGCACGTCGCCGACCGGGTGGCCGTCATGTACCTGGGCAGGATCATCGAGACAGGGGAGACGGAGGAGGTCTTCGACCACCCCCGGCACCCCTACACTGCGGCGCTGATGTCCGCTTCGCCCAAGCTCGACGTCACCGGCGCCAAGCGGGACAGGATCGTCCTCCAGGGCGAGCTGCCCTCCCCGCTGGATCCGCCGTCGGGCTGCCGTTTCCGCACCAGGTGCTGGAAGGCCCAGGACATTTGTGCCGAGGTGGCCCCTGAGCCGCAGGTTGTGACAGCCCCGGACGGCCGGCGGCACCTGGCTGAATGCCACTTCCCGCTCGACACCATCATGGGACTCACCGGCGCCGCGGCCGCAGCTGCAACCGCCAACGCCTTGTGACCGGCGCCGAATACGCCATCATCGCCGGAGCCATCTTCCTGGCAGCCTGCCTGCAGGCCTCGAGTGGCTTCGGCATGGGCATGCTGGCGGCCCCGGTCATTGCCATCATCGATCCCGAGCTGCTGCCCGCCACCCTGATCCTGCTCGCCCTGCTGGTCACCGTCATGGTGACGGTGACCGAGCGGCAAAGCCTGGACCTGCGCGGTACAGGCTGGGCGCTGATTGGCAGGGTGCCGGGCAGCCTCGTCGGAGCCTGGCTGGTGGCGGCCTCCTCCCGGGAGGGGATGGCCTGGGTGGTGGTGGCCGTGGTGCTCGCCGGGCTGGTCCTGGCGGGCCGGGGCTGGGCGCCGCGGCCCCGGCGGGCCAACCTGGTGGCGGCGGGAGCCGCCTCCGGCATCATGGGCACTGCCACGTCCATCGGCGGCCCGCCCATGGCACTGATCTGGCAGGGCCATGAGGGGCCGCGGCTGCGCGGCACCATGAGTGCCTTCTTCATGGTGGGATCGGCTCTGTCCATGGCCATGCTGTGGCTGGCGGGTACCGTCACCGAGCACATGCTGGTCCTGGCCCTGTGGATGGTTCCGGCGGTGATAGCCGGCTATGCGGCGTCGCGCTACGTCAACAGGTTCCTCAGCCCGGTACGGCTGAAGAAGCTGGCCTTTGCCGCGTCCGCACTGGGAAGTGCGCTGCTGGTCACGCAGCTGGTACTGGGCCTGTCCTGACCACGTTGCGCAGCGGCAGTCCGCTGGCCAGCCGCCCGATGTTTGCGGCGATATCCGCCGCCCGGCGCTCGAACGTCACCCGCGCATGGCCCGAATGGTGCGGAGTGAGGATGGCATTCTCGAGTTCCGTGAACGGCCATTCGGCGGGCGGGATCACGCCTTCGGCAGGCGTACCCCACCACACGTCCAGGCCGGCGCCGGCGATCCGCCGCTCCGCGAGGGCGGCATAAAGCGCCGCCTGGTCCACCACCGCGCCCCGTGCCACGTTAATGAGGACCGCCGAGGACTTCATGGCTCCCAGCTCCGCAGCGCCGATCATGCCGCGGGTGTCCTCACCCAGCGGCACGGTGACTACCACGACGTCGGACCCAGCCAGCAGGGCCGGAAGGTCGGCGTTGCCGCCCACCCAGTCCAGCTGTACCCCGGCGGGCAGCGGCGCGGCCGGGTTGCGGCGGACAGCCCGGACCGTCATTCCCATGGCCGCGGCCACGCGGGCCACCTCGGCCCCAATGGACCCCAGTCCCACCACGCCGAGCACCAGGTCGCTGAGCACGGGATGGAACGGGACGTCCGGGGCGGTGGCGATGGTCCGCCAGAGACCGTCCCTTACCTCCCGGTCCGCCCGGACGACGTTCCGCTGAAGCATGAGGGTCACCATGAGGACATGCTCGGCGATGGGCCGGGCATGGTGGAAGGTGTTGGCCACCGCCGCTCTGGGATTCAGGTGCGGGAAGGAAATCTTGTCGTAGCCGGCCCCGGTGACGTGGACCAGCCGGACGTTGGCCGCGGCTTCGGCTTCAGACGGGGGTAATGCGGAACAAACGACGACGTCGGCACCGGCAAGTGCCGCGGCCCGCCTGTCCGCGGACCAGGCCGCAGCCATGTCCCAGCGGTGCGCGCCGCCGTCGGACCTTAACGCCTCCTCGAACCGGCTGATGATGGGGTCGGTGACGACGATCCGCAGGGACTGTGCGCTGTCCGGGTGCGTCCGAGCGCTCACCAGCGCGGGCTCTGCAGCTGGTAGGAGGGGTGGAGGCGCTGCATGTAGCCGGTGTCGTCACGGCTGCGCAGCCCGCAGTCCAGGTACTGCCGGTGCAGGCGCTCCAGGGCGTCGCGGTCCACCGTGACGCCCAGCCCGGGTGCCGTGGGAACCCCCACGGCACCGTCCGTGAACCGGAGGACTCCGCCCTCGATGACGTCCTCGGCCGGGTCCTTCCACGGCCAGTGCGTGTCGCAGGCGTAGTCGAGGTTGGGGGTGGCCGCAGCAAGGTGGACCATGGCTGCCAGGCTGATCCCCAGGTGGGAATTGGAGTGCATGGACAGGCCCAACCCGAAGGTTTCCGTAATCCCGGCGAGGAATTGGCTGCGGCGCAGCCCGCCCCAGAAATGGTGGTCGGAGAGAATGACGTCCACGGCGCCCGCCGCGAGGGCGGGGGCCACGTCCGCGAAGCTGACAACGCACATGTTGGTGGCCAGCGGCATGCCCACTTCCCTGCGGACCGCAGCCATGCCCTCGATCCCCGGCGTGGGGTCTTCCAGGTACTCCAGCACCCCGTCCAGCTCCTTGCCCACCCGGATGGAGGTCTCCACTGTCCAGGCGGCGTTGGGGTCGATGCGAAGCGGCAGGTCCGGGAACTCCGCGCGGAGGGCGTGGATGGCGGCGATCTCCTCTTCCGGAGGGAACACGCCGGCTTTCAGCTTCAAGGCGCCGAACCCGTAACCGTCCACCATGGTCCGGGCCTGCCGGACGATGCCTTCAGGGTCCAGCGCGGCGCCCCAGGCGTCGTCGTCTTGGCCGGGATGCCCCGCCCATTTGTAGAACAGGTAGCCGCTGAACTGCACGGAATCCCGGACTGCCCCGCCCAGCAGGTCGCTGACGGGACGGCCCAGGAGCTTTCCCTGGATATCCAGTGCAGCGACGTCGAACGCGGACAGGACGCGGTCCGCCGTGCTGGAGCCGGTGACCATGCCGCTCATGCCGTGGCCACCCTCGATGGTGTCCTCGCTGAGGGCCTGGGCGATGCGGCCGCGGATGGTGTTGATGTTGAAAACGTCCACGCCCGTCAGCGAGTCCGCCGCGAGCTGCAGCCGGGCGAGGTGGCCGGCGTCGCCGTAGGTCTCGCCGAAGCCTGAGACGCCGGAATCCGTGAGGACTTCGATGACGGCGCGCAGGGCGAAGGGTTCATGAACGCCCACAGTGTTGAGGAGAGGCGGGTCCTTGAACGCGACAGGCGTGATGGTCACGCCGGTGATTCGTACCTGGCCGAGGTGGTGGGAGGGGTCGAATGCCGTGGTCACTGCGTTGTGCTCCTCGAGTGGGCGAAGGGGTTGCTTTGTGTGGTCCTGTTCACAGACGATATGGGAAGCAATCGATACAGGTCCAAGCTAATTTCTGCACTCGACAATCCAGTAAAGGTATTGATGTTTTCGCTGCCCCAGTTAGAAGCCTTCGTCGCCGTCGCCGAGGAACTGCATTTCGGCGCCGCCGCCGAACGGCTCAACATGACCCAGCCGCCGCTCAGCCGGCAGATCCAGATGCTGGAAAAGAAGCTCAACACCACGCTATTCAGCCGGACAAGCCGCAAGGTGGAGCTGACCGCGGCCGGTGCCACCCTGCTGCCCAGGGCCCGCCAGATCCTGGACATGTGCATCAAGACGGATATGGACGTCCGCCGGGTTTCCTCCGGACAGGCGGGGACCATCACCGTGGGCTACACGGCGATTGCCGGCCAGAGCGCGCTGCCCATGATGCTGCGGAAGGCGGCCGAGGGGATGCCGGGGGTGTCCTTTGTGCTCCGGGAGCTGGTGTCCACTGACCAGATGGACGGGCTGGTAAAGGGCAGCGTGGACATCGGCTTGCTGCGGCCCATCGTGGCCCGGCCGGGGGTGGTGTTCAGGCCGCTGATGCAGGACAGGCTGGTGGTGGCGGTGCCGGAGGGAAGCCCCATGCTCGGCAATACCGGGATCCCCGAAGGCCATTCGCTGCCGCTGGGGTCCCTGGACCGCCGCCCGCTGCTGATGTACTCCACCAAGGAGGCCCGGTATTTCCACGACCTGGTGCTGCGCCTGTTCGCCAGCGCCGGTGCCCATGCCAACATCACCCAGTACGCCAGCCAGGTCCCGGCGCTGCTGGCGTTCGTCCAGGCAGGGCTGGGCGTCACTCTGGTTCCTGCCTCGGCCATGGCGTTTGCCCCGCCGGGCGTGGAGTTCCATGAGATCGATGGCCGCCATGGCATGCAGGAACTGAACCGGGTGGACCTGGAACTGGCATGGAACGAGGAGACGGCAAATCCTGCCGTGCTGCGGCTCCTGGAGCTGATTGGGGAGACCATGCCGGCCACGGGGTCGCCGGCTGGGTGACCCACGCCCGTCAGGATCTTGTTCGCCGATCCATGCCCTGAAGGCGCGGATCAGCGAACAGGATTAGGACTCGGGCCGGGGACCAGGCTCGCTGGACGGCCGTGCGGATGCCTTGAACCGGCGTCGGGAGTTGGCCAGGTGGCTGCGCATCGCGGCGGCGGCGGCAGCCTCGTCTCCGTCGGCGATGGCGTCCAGGATGGACCGGTGCTCCTGGACCACCTGGTCGAAGTGGTCCCGGGCGTAATGCTCGACGCCGGTCATCAGCCGGGTGCGCGGCATGGCGATCATCGTCTGGCCCAGTGCCGCGAGGCAGTCGGAGTAGTACGGGTTGCCGGAGGCCGCCGCCACCGCCCGGTGGAAGTCGAAGTCTGATTTCATGGCATGCGACGGGTGGCCCGCACTCTCGGTGAAGGCCTCCAGCGCAGTGCCCACCGCCCGCAGTTGCCGCTCGGTGTGGTTGCGCGCCGCCAGGGCCGCGGCCTCCGTCTCGACACCCATCCGGAACTCCAGGAGGTGCAGCCGGTCCTCGGTGGTGGCCACCGGACGGGCCCCGGGTACTGCCTGGGGCCCGTCCGACGGCGGGGTGAGGGCGAAGCTGCCGCGCCCCCGTTCGGTTTCCACAAGTCCCTCGGCCTGGAGCCTCGTCAGCGCGGCACGGACCACTGTCCGGCTCACGCCGAAGTCGCTGATCAGGGTGTTTTCGCTGGGAAGCTTCTCACCCGGCTGGATGATGCCGTCAACGATGCGGTTGCGAAGGTCGGCGGCGAGGTCAGCGGTGAGGTTCCGGCTCATGGCTCAAGGTTACGGCTTCAGCGTTACGCGCCGAACTCCACTGAATCGGTGGTCCAGGCGCGGGCCTGGTCGCTGAGCGTGACGCCGAGGCCCGGGCGGTCCGGAACGATCATGCGGCCGTCCTTGGTTTCCAGGCGCTCGTTGAACAGCGGGTCCAGCCAGTCGAAGTGCTCCACCCACGGTTCGCGGGGGTAGGCCGCGGCGAGGTGCAGGTGGATTTCCATGGCGAAGTGCGGTGCAAGGCCCAGTCCGCGTTCGTCCGCGAGGGCGGCGAGGCGGAGGAACTGGGTGATGCCGCCGACGCGAGGGGCGTCAGGCTGGATGATGTCGCAGCCGTTGGCGGCGATGAGGCCCTTGTGCTCTGCCACCGAGGCAAGCATTTCACCGGTGGCAATGGGGGTGTCCAAAACCTGGGCCAGGTGGGCGTGGCCTTCGAAGTCGTAGGCATCCAGCGGCTCTTCGATCCAGATGAGGTTGAATTCCTCGAGGCGGCGGCCCATGCGCAGGGCCGTGGCGCGGTCCCACTGCTGGTTGGCGTCCACCATCAGCGGAACATCCCAGCCGATGTGTTCGCGGATGCCCGCCACGCGGCGCAGGTCCTCGGCGGAGTCCGGCAGGCCCACCTTGATTTTGATGCCGCCAATGCCTTCCTCGATGGATTGGGTGGCCCGGGCCTTGACCTCGTCCAGGGAGGCGTTGAGGAAGCCGCCGGAGGTGTTGTAGGTCTGGACGGAATCGCGGTAGGAGCCCAGGAACTTGGCCAGTGGGAGGCCCGCTCGCTTGGCCTTGAGGTCGTAGAGGGCAATGTCGATGGCGGCAAGTGCCTGGGTGGCGACGCCGGACCGGCCCACGGAAGCCCCGGCCCACAGGAGCTTGGTGTAGATCTTGGCGATGTCATTGGGGTCCTCGCCAATGATGCCCTCGGCTACCTCTTTGGCGTGGGCGTACTGGGCCGGGCCGCCGGCGCGCTTGGAGTAGCTGAAACCGATGCCTGAGTGACCCAGTTCGGTGGTGATTTCGGCGAAGAGGAAGACCACCTCGGTCATGGGCTTCTGCCGGCCGGTGAAGACCTTGGCGTCGCTGATGGGAACGGCGAGGGGAAGGCGGGCGGTGGACAGCTTGACGTGCCGGATGAGGTCGACGGTGCTCATGAGTTCTCCTAAGGGCGGGACTGGGCTCCTTCGCCCACCTTCTTAGGATACAAGTTTAGAACTTGTACTACAAGCATGATTTCGCAACCCTCGATTGTTGCTTTCGGGTCAGTCCGCCTTGCGGAGTCCGCCCAGCCCTGACACCAGGGCGTCCAGGCCCAGTGCAAAGGCGGCATCTGCGGCGCGGAGGGGGCCCGTGGCCGTTCCACTGCCCTCCGGGGCTTGGGGGTGCCCGCGCAGGGCGGCGCCTGCGGATCCGCGGACGGCGGCAGTGAAATACGGCGTGGATTCCGCCATTGTGCCCGGGTCGAAGATGTCCTCCGGCGCTGTGACGTCGTATGCGGAGCCGAAAATGAACGACTCGAGCGCCACGATGGCGGAGATGATCCGCTCCTGGGGGAAGCCGGCGTCGAGGAATCCCTTGCTGACCGTCTCGTACATGGCGAGTGTCTGGGGTGCGTCGGTGACCGGCAGTACGGCAATGACCGGAATCAGCGGTGTGTGCTCGGCGAAGACATTCCGGTAGCTCCAGGCCCACGTGCGGACCGCTTCATCCCAGGGGGCGGCGCCAAAAGAGGAAACATCCACCAGGGACATCAGGTGATCTTCCACCAGCAGCAGTACGTCCTGCTTCGACGACACGTGGTTGTAGAGGGCTGAAGGTGCCACCTCGAGGAGTTTGGCCAGGGCAGCCATGGTCAGCCCGTCGTATCCCTTCCGGCCCACGAGCTCCAGGGCCGCCGAGGTGATGCCCGCCTTGTCCAGTACCGCCGAGGAAGGCCGCCCGGCGCGCCTCCTCCGGATGCCGCCGTCGGTGGCCGGACGTTGCTGTGCTGCTGGTACTGGCGGCAATTTCTGCCCTTTCCTCGGTGTCCTCCGCATTATTGCACCAGGCACTTCCGCTGCCCGGCCGGACGGGCTATAGTTCTACTAAATGAATGCCATTCATTTAGTGGTTTCCATCACCCGGGACCGCAGAGAGGACATCATGCTGAACCTGAACCGCGACGTCGTTGTCGTAGGAGCCGGGCCGTCCGGACTCACGGCCGCCCGCGAACTGAAGAAGGCCGGCCTTAGCGTCGCCGTACTCGAGGCCCGCGACCGGGTGGGTGGACGCACCTGGACCGGAACTGTGGACGGCGCCATGCTGGAAATCGGCGGCCAATGGGTCTCGCCGGACCAGGAGGCCCTCCTGGAACTGCTCCAGGAACTGAACCTGGAGACCTACCCGCGTTACCGTGACGGGGAGTCCGTATATATCGGTGCTGACGGTGAACCCGTGCGCTACACCGGCGACTCGTTCCCCGTGGACCCGGAAACCGCCGTCGAAATGGACCGTCTGGTGGCCATCCTGGATCAGCTCGCGACCGAAATTGGACCCGCCGAGCCGTGGGCGCACCCGAAGGCCCGGGAGCTGGACACCATCTCGTTCCACCACTGGCTGCGGCAGAACTCGGCCAGCGAGGAAGCCTGCAAGAACATTGGCCTCTTCATCGCCGGCGGCATGCTCACCAAGCCTGCACACTCCTTCTCGGCCCTGCAGGCCGTTCTCATGGCAGCTTCCGCCGGTTCTTTCACCAACCTCACGGACGAGGACTTCATCCTGGACCGCCGCGTGGTGGGCGGCATGCAGCAGGTTTCGCAGTTGCTGGCGCGGGACCTGGGTGACGACGTCGTCCTCGAATCCCCGGTGCGGACCATCAATTGGGAATCCGACGCCGAGGGTGGGCACCGGGTGAGCGTTGAATCAGACCGCGCCACCGTGAACGCCCGCTTTGTCATCATGGCCGTTCCGCCCAACCTGTACTCCCGCGTCTCCTTCAACCCGCCGCTGCCGCGCCGCCAGCACCAGATGCACCAGCACCAGTCCTTGGGCCTCGTCATTAAGGTCCACGCCGTGTACGCCACGCCGTTCTGGCGGGACAAGGGACTCTCCGGTACCGGTTTCGGCGCCGATGCCCTGGTCCAGGAGGTCTACGACAACACCAACCACGGCGATACCCGCGGCACCCTGGTGGGGTTCGTGTCCGATGAGAAGGCCGACGCCGTCTTCGAGTTGAGTGCCGAAGAGCGCAGGAAGGCCATTCTTGCGTCCGTCGCCGGGTACCTCGGTGACGAGGCACTCACCCCTGAGGTGTACTACGAATCCGACTGGGGCTCGGAAGAGTGGACCCGCGGCGCCTATGCTGCCAGCTACGATCTCGGCGGCCTGCACCGGTATGGGAAGGACCAGCACGCCCCGGTGGGCCCCATCTACTGGTCTTCCTCCGACCTTGCAGCCGAGGGCTACCAGCATGTGGACGGTGCCATCCGGATGGGCCGCCGCACTGCTGAGCGTATCGCCGAAGTGGCGCGGGTTTCCGTGCCGGTGGGAGCCTAGGCCCGCTGGCAAATAAGCATGCTTACTAATAGGCTGGCGTTGGGGAGCGTCCCCGACTCCAGACGAACGAGGTGAGGCATGACTGACGCCCAGAGCATCAGCAAGGTTACTGAGATCATCAACGATTCCAAGATCGGTATGGTCACCACCATCAACGAAGAAGGCGCGCTCGTCAGCCGGCCGCTGGCCGTGCAGGAGGTCAAGGACGACGGCGACATGTGGTTCTTTACCGGGCTCGGCACCTCGCAGGTTGCGCACGTCCGCGCGGACTCCCGCGTGAACGTCTCCTTTGGCGCGAAGACGGAGTGGGTTTCCGTCGCCGGGACCGCCGAGGTGGTCACAGACCGCGCCAAGATCCACGAAATGTGGAACCAGGTTGTCGAAGCATGGTTCCCGGACGGCCCGGACACTCCTGAGGTTTGCCTCCTGCGGGTGGACTCGGACTCGGCCGAATACTGGACCAGCCCCGGCGGCACGGCAGCCACGGTGCTGCAGTGGGTCAAGTCCAAGGTGACGAACAGCCGGATGAGCGTCGGTGAAAGCGGAACAGTGGAGCTCTAGGTCCGCCTGAACCCGGGGGCGGGGCAGCGATAACGCTGCCCCGCCCCTCTTTTGTGTGCCCCAGAGTGCTTCCAAAGCGCCGTGGGGGCGCGTCGGGGGGTGTTGACACCGGCATTTCGACGACTGTACCTTTAAGTACACTCTGAACCAATCGGTACAAAGTGACGATGAAAGGAACTCCGATGCAGCGACCTCCCCTTCCCCCGTTCAACGAAGCCTCCGCCATCCAGAAGGTGCGCAGCGCAGAGGATGCCTGGAACACCCGGGATCCCGAGCGCATCTCCCTGGCGTACAGAGAGGGCAGCCGGTGGCGGAACCGTTCGGTGTTCCTGACGGGCCGCCCCGCGATCGTGGACTTCCTCTCCGGCAAGTGGGAGCGGGAACTGGACTACCGCCTGATCAAGGAACTCTGGGCGTACACCGGCGATGTGATCGCCGTGCGGCTTGCCTACGAGTATCACGACGCGGCCGGACAGTGGTTCCGCGCCTATGGCAATGAGAACTGGAAATTCGACGATGATGGACTCATGACCCACCGCCACGCGAGCATCAATGACGTTGCCATCGACGAGTCCGGGCGCAAGTTCCACTGGGACACGTCCGGCCCGCGGCCGTCGGACCACCCGGGCCTGACCGAGCTCGGGCTGTAATGCCCCGAACAGTACTTGACCGGGCGGACGCAGTCCGGGCCCTCGCCGGCGTCTTCCGCCGGCGGGGCTTCGAGAGCGGGTCCCTGTCCGTCATCCAGCAGGAAACCGGGATTGGACGGGGAAGCCTCTACCACTTCTTCCCCGACGGAAAAGCGGACATGGCCCGCGCCGTCCTGGCGCAGGTGCGGGCCTGGTTCGACGAGCAGGTGTTTGCGCCGCTCCGCACGGCGGACGATGCCGCCCAGGCGGTGGCCGCCATGTCACAGGTGGTGGAAGAGTATTTTGTCTCCAGGGAGCGGGTTTGCCTGTTCGCAGCCATGACCCTGGGGGAAGAACAGGAAACCTTTGCCCGGGAGGTCCGGGCGTACTTCGCCGACTGGGTGGGCGTGCTCGCAGAGACGCTGCGCCGCGGTGGGATTGTTGAGTCCGAAGCCGCGGACCTCGCAGTGGATGCGGTGGCAGCCATACAGGGTGGATTGATCATGACCCGCGCCCTGGACGACGATGCCGTGTTCACCGGCATCGTGGCCCGCACTGATCGCCGGCTGCAGGCCGCACTGACCCGGAAAGGAATGGGTTCCTGATGATGGACAAGGTGACCTTGGGGAGCTACCCGCGGGATGACGTTTCCTGGGTGAAGGACGGCAAGATCCGGGAAGGCCGCGCCGTGATATCGGTTCGGCAGGCGGACGGGACCCTGAAGCCTTCCGGCGAAGTTAATCTGGGAAACTTCAGCGTTCTGCGTCCTGATGTGGAGGTTGGGGACGAGCTCGTCATAGAGCTTAGGGCCCGTTTCGATTCGGCAATTTTCGAACGCCGGGTGACCTTCATCGCCAGTGGGGACGAAAGCAACGACGTCTTCGTGTCGGCAGTCGGGCCCGGTGCGCACGCTGAACCCAAGGCTGGCGTCTTTAGGCGGACCCGATATTCGGGCTTCGAGTTTGGCGTGCTGGTGATGGGGGCCACGACGGAGCAGGGAACCCGGGTCAGCAGCACGTCAGGCCCGCTCGTCGACCACGGACCCGGCGATGGAGTAGCTGCCCCTTCGTCCTCCTGAAACAGGCAACCGACGTGCGCGCTGCTAGTCCTGCCCGGTCAGCGCACCCAGCACCGCAGGCAGAAGCACGTCGTTGCGGCCCCACACCGGGTCCAGGATCTCCACATACCAGGAATCGGCCAGCAGCAGGGCCAGGGCGTCGTTGGTTTCGTCGGCCCAGGCCTTGATCTGTTCTTCGTCTACAGGGTTCTCGCTGGACCCCAGGACAGTGACCACTTCCGTTCCGTCAAGGGTGACGGGGATGGCCGCGCTGCTCGATTCACCCGGCGCGTGTGCCACCGTCACCAGTTCGGTGCGGGTGGACAATGCCAGCAGTTCGCCCGCGGTGCCGGCGCCGCAGAACCCGGTGACGTACTGCCGCTGGGCTGATGCACCGTCCAGGACGCCGGGCTGGGATTCCTTGGTGAACAGCCCGTTGCGGTTCAGCTCCGCGAGGGCGGGGGCGATCGGGTCCGTCTCGACGTCGAAGCCCGCAGCAAAGTGACCGGGCTGGTAGGAGCTTCCGCCCTCCAGCCAGCGCGCCGTCAGCTCGCCGGCACCCTCAAGGGTGGTGGCCTGCCGCCAGACCCCGCGGTCCTCCAGCAGGCGGCCGTACTGATCACGGGCTGGAATTTCCTCTGGCTTCATTCTGGGATGCTATCCCCGCCGGTGGCGGGCGCTCCACCGTTCCCGACACACCACTTAACTTGACCCCTGTGCCTGGCCTGCCGGAATGCCCGCTGCCCTTTCTGCATTGGCGAGGGAGGCAGCAAGGCTGGTGACGGCGTCGGGATACTCGTTACCTGTGCCGGAGGCGCTGCTGCGGACGGGGTTGTTCCGCAGCTGCTCCGCTGCCCGCATCGCCTTGATGAGTGCGGACGTTTCGGGAAGGCGTACGTCGGTCAGGGCCGGGTACTCGATGCTGCAGGCAGGGTCCAGTTCATAGCGGGTCCATTTGGCCATCAACTCATCATGTTGTGCCCGGGCGGCCAGGTGGGCGGACTCCCGGGCAAGATCATCCCGACGGCGTGAGCGCTTGGACAGGTAGCGCGGGGTCCCGCGGTATGCTCCGATGCCCGCTGCCACCGCGGCACCGGCAAGGAACAGGCCTGTCCAGGGCGAGATCAGTGTGGGGATCAGCAGCGCGGGAAGTGCCACGCAGGAGCCGAGGAAAAGGTCCCAGAAGAGCTGATCCGAACGCTGCCCGCCGGCGTCGGGCGCCAGAAGCGTCCTGCGCCGGACCACGAAGACCGTGGCGGCAACACTGGCCACCAGCACCGGACCGCACAGCACGAGTGCCCAAGCCCCCTCAATGAGTCCCTGCACAAGTCCTTCCGTCACGGCTGCCACCTGGCACCTCCCCTGTGTGCCCGGGCCGCGGAATCCCGGGCTGGTCCTTCCATTGCACCCTGTTCCGGGAGCCTGGTCAATGCCGGCGTTTTGGTGCAGTACGGAAGGGTACGTATCCACTGACGGGCAGGAGTGGCGTTCGCGTGCCGCAGAAAAATGCTCAGCCTGCATGTGCTGCTTCGGGACGGGAGATGAACTGATGGGTCGGATCGACCGGATCGCAGAACCGTGGGGTACCAGGACTCCGTATGGGAGCGGCGGAACATGGCCGGTGCGCGTGGACACCCATCTGGCCGAAGGAGTGGACGCGGAATCGGTGGACCGGTGGGTCCAGACCGCCTCAATCCTTCACTCCAACGGTGATGCCATGGACATTGCCGTCAAGGACAACAGGATTGTCGGCGTGCGGGGCCGGGCGGAGGACCGGGTAAACCACGGCCGGCTGGGCCCTAAGGACCTGTACGGCTGGCAGGCGAACGCATCAAAAGACAGGCTGACCCGGCCGCTAATCCGGGAAGGCGGAAAGCTCGTGGAGACGAACTGGGACACCGCGATGGACCGGGTGGTGTCCCGCTCCAAGGCCCTGCTGGCAGAGCAGGGGCCCAGTGCGCTGGGTTTCTACACCACGGGCCAGCTGTTCGCCGAGGAGTATTACACGCTGGGCACCATTGCGCACGGCGGGATCGGTACCAACCATGTGGACGGCAACACCAGGCTCTGCACGGCCACCGCAGCGGAGGCCCTGAAGGAGTCCTTCGGCTGCGACGGCCAGCCCGGTTCCTACACGGACGTGGACCATGCGGACGTCATCGCACTCTACGGGCACAACGTCGCCGAAACACAGACCGTCCTCTGGACCCGGATGCTGGACCGGCTGGCCGGCCCCAATCCGCCCGCGATCATCTGCGTGGACCCACGGATGACTGAGGTTGCCCGCGCCGCCACCGTGCACCTCGCGCCCCGGCCAGGCACCAACGTGGCACTGATGAACGCCATCCTCCATGACATCATCGCCAACGGCTGGGTGGACCAGGACTACATCCAGGCACACACGGTGGGTTACCAGGAGCTGGAGAAGGAGGTGGCGAAGTACGCGCCTGCCCTGGTAGCGGAGATCACCGGGGTGCCTGCCGAAAAGATCGAGGAAGCGGCGCGGATCCTTGGCCATGCGGAGCGGCTCCTGTCCACGGTGCTGCAGGGCTTCTATCAGTCCAACCAGGGCACCGCCGCCGCCGTCCAGGTGAACAACATCAATATTATCCGCGGCATGCTGGGCAGGCCGGGTTGCGGGATCCTGCAGATGAACGGCCAACCGACGGCTGAGAACACCCGCGAATGCGGGGCCGACGGCGACCTCGCCGCCTTCCGGAACTGGTCCAACGACGCCCACATCAAGGACCTGGCCCGGGTCTGGAACGTGGACCCCATGTCCATCCCGCACTATTCGCCGCCCACCCACCTGATGCAGATGATGCGCTACGCCGAGGACGGGTCCATCCGGATGCTCTGGGTCAGCGGCACCAACCCGGCGGTCTCGCTGCCGGAGCTGCCCCGCATCCGGTCCATCCTGGAGCAGGAGCGGCTGTTCCTGGTGGTGCAGGACATCTTCCTGACCGAGACGGCCCAGCTGGCCGACGTGGTTCTCCCTGCCGCTACGTGGGGTGAAAAGACCGGGACGCTCACGAATGTGGACCGAACGGTGCACCTGTCCGAGAAGGCGGTGGACCCGCCGGGGGAGGCCCGCCCGGATCTGGATATCTTCATCGACTATGCCCACCGGATGGGGCTGAAGGACAAGGACGGCCAGCCACTGATCAAGTGGGACAGTCCGGAGTCGGCGTTCGAGGCGTGGAAGGAGTGCACCCGCGGGCGTCCATGCGACTACACCGGCATCACCTACGCCAAACTGCGGGGCGGCTCCGGCATCCAATGGCCGTGCAATGAGGAGAATCCGAACGGGACCGAACGCATTTACGCTGACGGGAAGTTCTGGGCTCACCCGGAGTACTGCGAGACCTACGGCCGCGATCTCATCACCGGCGCCCCCGTGGACCCCACGGAGTACAAGGCCCTGAATCCGGAGGGCCGCGCCATCATCAAAGCCGCCGAATATGTGCCGCCGCACGAGCTTCCCAGCCAGGAGTTCCCGCTGCAGTTGATCACGGGCCGGACCCTCTTCCACTTCCACACCCGGACCAAGACGGCGCGGGCTCCGGAACTGCAGGCAGCGGCACCGGACGTCTGGGTTGAGTTGTCCGCGCACGACGCCGGCACGTACGGAATTGCCGAAGGGGACCTTGCAGAGGTGGCCACCCCTCGCGGGTCAGTGCAGGCGAAAGTGCGGATCGGCGGGATCCGGGATGGCGTGGTGTTCCTGCCGTTCCACTACGGCTATTGGGACACTTCCGGCGGACACCAGCCCGACGGCGCAGGCCGCGCGGCCAACGAACTGACCATCACGGATTGGGATGCCGCCTCCAAACAGCCCATCTTCAAGACGGCGGCTGCCAGGATCTCCAGGGTGGCAGCCGCGGACGGGCCGGCTCCGGCGCCCACCAACACCGCGTCCGCTCCCTCTGGCGATTTTCCGGCAGGACTCCTGACCAGGGGCCTGCCGTCCGCACTGGTTGACGAGGAAGTCGTCCCGAACGGCACCGGCCCGGCGGGCGGCCGCGGCGGCAGCGGCACCGACGACAGGGAGGCATCGCTGTGAAGACCGGACTGGTACTGGAACAGCTGCATCGGGACGAGAACGATCTCGCCCAGCACCTTCTCCGCATCTCGGAGCGGCACAAAGTGGACCACGAGATTTACCACCTGGCCCGTGACCTGGCGAAATGGTCCCGGCAGCACGTCCGGGAGATCGCCGCCATCGCGGGCCGCTACGGCCAGGAACTGGATCCCGAACCCAAGGGTGAAAACACACTTCTCGAGAAAATCCGCGAGAAGGGCAGCGAACTGGCGGGCCGTGACGCCGAGGCCGGCCTGCTGCTCCTGCGCGACCTCCGGGAGGCCTACATCAAGGCTTGCGGCGTTTCCGCGGACTGGGAACTCGTGGCCCAGGCAGCCCAGGGCATTAAGCACACCGACCTGCTGGAGGTGGCGGAGCGCTGCCACGCCCAGAACCTCCGGCAGATGAAGTGGGCCAACGGAAAACTCAAGGAATCTGCCACCCAGATCCTTGTCAGCTGAGCGCGCGGCGAGGGTAGGTTGGGGTCCATGCGAATCAAAATGTGCAGCATCCACGTTAAAGACCCGGCCCTCGCGCATGATTTCTACACCAAGACGCTGGGCTTCGACACCCTTATGGCCATGCCGGAGTACAACTTGTACATCATCAAGGACCCGGGGGCCCCGGACAACTCAGCGGGACTCCTCCTGGAGCCCAGCGACAACCCCATCGGGGCGGACTACATGAACGCGGTCCATGAGGCAGGGCTTCCGGCCATCGTCTTCGGCGTCCCGGACGTCCAGGCCGAATACGACCGTCTGGTGGCCGCGGGCGTCAGCTTCAAGAGCCCGCCGGCCGAGGACCCGTCCGGCATCAGTGCCGTCTTCGACGACGGCTGCGGGAACTACATCCAGCTGCACCAGGACTGAGCCGCCCGAACACGGAGCGCGCAGAAACAACAGAAGCCTGTCCGCAGATCCGGGTCTTCAAGGTTCGGATCTGAGGACAAGCTTCTGATTAGCTTGGAGCGTTCACGTCAGTTGGCGCGGGCCCGCTTGGCTTCCTTCTTGGCGGCCTCGTCTTTTACCCGCTGCGCCTCGGCGCGGACGGCTGCGTGCGTGGAGCGTTCGGTGACCAGCCACTGCGGCGGGGCCTGCAGCAGCGCGGTGATCTCCGCCGTCGTCAGCGCGTCCTCGACGCCGCCGCGGGCCAGGCCGCTGATGGAGACGTTCAGCTTCTGCGCCACCACCGGACGGGGGTGCGGGCCGTTGCGGCGCAGCTCGGCGAGCCACTCCGGCGGGTTCGCCTGGAGTTCGGCGAATTCCTCGCGCGTGATGGTCGAATCCTGGAACTCCTGCGGTGTTGCGGGCAGGTAGATGCCAAGTTTCTTGGCAACGGTGGCCGGCTTCATGGACTGGGAGTTTGCAGAGGTCATGCTTCAAGGGTATCCGGGCGGCGGGTACTGTGAAGACGTGCCCTCCACAACCTCCTCCCCAGACGACGCCGTTTCCGCCGGCGACATTCCCGCCGACGCGCCGCGCGAGCTGCGCATCGCGTATGTTCCGGGCGTGACGCCGGGCAAATGGATCCGCCGCTGGGAAGAGCGCATGCCGCACATTCCCCTTCACGCGCAGATGCACGACGGCGGCACAGCGGCTGAGGCGGTCCGTGGCGGTTCGGCGGACATGGCCTTCGTCAGGCTCCCGATCGGCCGCGAAGGCTTGAGCGTGATTCCCCTGTACGAGGAGCAGGCCGTGGTGGTGGCTCCCAAGGGCCACGAAATTTCGGTGTTCGAGGACGTGGCGCTGGCGGACCTGGATCAGGAATCCTTCCTGGACGTGGCGGCCCTGGGCGGCCCCGAGCCGGCCCTGCAGGTGGTGGCTTCCGGCGCCGGTCTGATTGTCCTGCCCATGTCAGTGGCCCGTCATTTCAACGTCAAGGACACTGTGGCCCGCCGCGCCACCGATGCGCCCGGCACCGAGATCGCCCTGGTCTGGGCCACGGACAGCACCGATGAGGTCCTGGAAGAGTTCATCGGCATCGTCCGCGGCCGGACGGCACAGAGTTCACGGCAGCCCTCCGCGCAGCCGGTCAAGGAAAAGAAGGCCCCGAAACCCGACCGGCGTGGCGGTTCCGGCGCCAAGAAGGCAGCGCCCAAGGTGGCACAGAGGTATGCCCCCAACCCGGACAAGGGCAGGGGCAAGGGCTCCCGTAAGAAGGGCAAGCGCTAGGCGCACCTCCGTTACGGCCTGTGGGTCAGTACCGGTTCCTCGGCGGGACCTGGCCGGCGCCCGTTTGCCGGGCTTTCCTGGCCCGCAGGATGCGGCCGATGATGGCGGGCAAAAAGGCGAAGAGCAACTTCTTCATGGCAGATCCTTTGCTGTGGCGGATGGAGTCGCCGGGGCCGCCCTTCCGAAATGGAACGACGGCCCCTGCTGCCGACGATTTGGCGCCTGGCTAGGTGTTTTGGATGGTGTCTTTGGCGTTGGTGGCGTGGTCTTTGACGTCGGTGGCGGCGTGTTGGCTGTCGGTTTTGACGTGTTCGATGCCGTCGGTGGCGGTGGTTTTGACGTTGTCCATGGCGTGTTGGGCTGGTTCTTTGAGGTCCTGGACCATGTCTTTGGCGGCGTCGGTGAGTTCGGTGGTGAGGGGTTCGGCGGCGGTTTTGAGCTGGTCGGCTGCCTGGCGTTCCTTCTCGCTGGCGGGGATCAGGGAGGAGATCAGCATTCCTGCGCCGAAGGCGATGAGGCCGGCGGCGAGGGGGTTGCCCTGGGTTTTGGCTTTGACCCGGACCGGTGTGGCGGCGACGGTGTGGCCGGCGTCGGAGAGGGTGGAGGCGACGTTGTCTTTGGCGTCGTGGAGGGTGTCGCCGGTGCTGTGGAGTGCGTTGGTGGTGTGTCCGGCACTGCTTTGTGCACCGTGGTGCAACGTGTCCTGGATTCGGGTGGTGGTGTGGTCTGCTGCTCCCATGATTTTCTCCTTGACGCCGGTGGCGGCGTCTTTGAGTTTGTCGGTTTGGCGGTGGACGATGTTGGACGGTGTGACTTTGTCCGCGACGGCGTCGACGTTGGTGCCCAGGCGTGCCCGGGTGGCTTCGATGTCGGCGCGGATTGCGTCGGGGTTTTCGCTCATCGGTTTACCTCGCCTGGTTTGAGGGTGGGGGGAATTTCGGAGAGTGTTTCGCCTGTTTGGGGCAGGCCCTTGATCTGTTTGAGTTCCTTGCGGCCGATGCTGGCCAGGATGGCGGCTGCGATGCCCCAGATCACGGCGACGATCACGGCGGCCCAGCCCAGGGGCATGAGCGCGCCGAGGGCGAACATCAGGGCCAAGGACAGGAAAATCAGGACGAAGTGGCCTGCGACGCCGGCGCCGGCGAGCATGCCGCCGCCCTTGCCGGCACGGGTGGCGGATTGTTTGAGTTCGGCTTTGGCGAGCTCGACTTCCTGGCGCATCAGGGTGGACAGGTCCCGGGTGACATCACCAAGAAGATCCCCCAGGGAGGCGTTGTCCGCCTTCTGGTGCGCCACATTCGGCGACTCAGGAATCTGGCTACTCATCAGAACCTGCCGGACTCGCCATCCGCGGACCGGTCGCGGGTGCGGGGGTCGTTTGCCATGGGATCATCCGCGAGCTCGCGGTCATAGACGGGGTCTTCGGCGATCCGGTTTCCGGACCAAGGCTCCTCAACCAACTGGGGGCTGTCCAGCCCACTTGCCGGCCGCGCAGGTTCCGGATATCCGCTGCCGGGAGCGCCGCCGTCGTACCCTGCCGTTGTGGTTGCCGGGCCGGGCAGCTGCACCGGCGGAGGCGGGACGGTACCGCCGGCCGGGGGGTAGGACTCGCTGAATTGGTCGCCATAGCCGGTACCCGAATACTGGAGTCCGCCGGAGTGCCTGCCCGGGGTGCCGGACGTGCCGGTGCCGGAGGATGCCTCCGGGGCGCCGGCGGTGAGGCTGCGCGTCAACCTGCCCGCCAGAACGCCTGCGCCTGCCGCAAGCAGCAGGAACGTCCCTGGCTTGTTGCGGGCGAACCGCTGGACGTCTCCCAGCAGGTCGCCGGGTTCCCTACTCTCCAGCCAGGACGCCACGGAAGAGCTGCGCTCGGCCGCCTGCCGGATCAGGTCGCTCGCCACACCCTGCTCCGGGGCGGTGGCCATGCTGTGCAGCTGGTCGGAGATGTTGCGGATCCCCTGCGCGGCCTTCTGCTGCTGAACTCCTGCCTCGCTGGTCAGGCCGCTCTTCGCCTGGTCCATCAGGTCCTTGGCATTGGTCTTTGCCTCCGCTGCGACATTGGCGGCTTCCTCCTTCGCCGTATGCGCCACGTCCTGGGCTGCAGCCGTGGCGTGTCCTGCCACATCCGAGGCCTCCGATTTTGCTGCATCGGTTTTCGAACCACCTGACGGCGTGCCCGCCTGGTAACCGCCTGGAACGTAGTCACCCGTCCCGGGTACAGACGTCTGCGGAGTTGTGGTGGCGGGGAAGGTGGTTGCTGTCCGCTCGCCGGGAATTCCTGTATTGGCCGTGGGAGCCGCGTTGGGGTCCTCGGGCCATTGGTTCTCTGTCATCTTCCATCTCTCTTTCCAAGAAGGCCGGTTGTTGATCAAGAACCAGCAATACTGGCCGTAAAATGATAAGCATGATTACTAATGAAAGGTAAGTACCCTTCGTAAACGAGTTATAACCGAACCCGAAAAGTCAGCCGGACAGCGAGCGCCTGCCCGGTCACAACTCAAGTGGAAGTGGTGGGTAGCGTGGAAACAGCTCCATGGATTTGGATAATCATTGCCGTTGTTGTGGTGTTGCTGATTGTTGTCCTGCTGATGAGCGGGCAGCGCCGCAAGGCCGTCCAGCAAAAACGCGAGCAGGAACACCGCGAAAAGGCAGCAGAAATCCGCAGGGAAGCGGAAACCAAGGAAATCGATGCCCGTGAACGTGAGGCCAAGGCTGCCCGTGCGCGCGCTGACGCCGAGCAGGCGCAGGTCAACGCCGCACGCCTGCGCCAGGAGGCCGATGAGAAGGCCCGCGAGGCAGGTTCGCTCCGCAACGAAGTCGCAGATCACACGCGCAAGGCTGACGAAATAGATCCCGACGTCACCACCGACGCCGGCCGGCGGGGTCGCAGGGCCGACGACGGCGCACAGCGTACGCACCAGGCTGACGTGGCCGGTGGCACAGCAGGCCATGCCCACGATGACCGCGTGCAGGGCGTCCATTCACATGCCACCCAGGATGACCGGGCCGTCGGTAGCCAGGCCGAAGCGGGCCGTGACGGTGCACGCGATGGCCGCGTGCCGAGCGACCATGGCCGCACCACGCATGCGCAGGATGACCGGGCCTTCGGTGGCCAGGCTGACGACCGCCGCGGCAGTACAGGCGATGACAATGCGCACGATGACCGGGCGTATGGCGACCCGGTGTACGGCGACCATGCGGGGAGCGGTCGCGAGGCTGACGCGCGCGGGCCGGTGGCCGGGCGGGGCGCTCCCGGCGCCGACGCCGAGACCCTTGCTGATGAGCGGCGCCCCGGCGAGCAGGATCCGCGCCTGGACGGCCGGGACCGGCAGCCGGGCGGCGCCGTGGACTCCGACGGTGACCAGACACGGCGTGCGGAGCGTAATCCACACGACGGAATCTAGGCCGCGGGGGACCGCAGCGGCTACGAGTGGCTGCGCGGTTTCAGTACGGGGGAGGGAGCTACTCCCTTCCCCGTTCCCATGCCGTCCAACACTTCCCGGACTGCGTCCGCCGCTGAAGTCTTTGCCTCCCACCCCAAAATCCGCTGCGCCCGCCGGGTATCCATCACAGGTGCTCCAGCGGCCATCTCCACCCATCCCGAATCGGTGGGTTGAAGCCGCAGCCGCCACGCCAGCCCGGCGGCCCGGTGAAGCAGCCACATGGGCACGGGGAGGATTCTCCTGGCACCCAGGATCCGGCCCAGCTCCTGGGGATCCAGGACCGGTTCGGCCGCAATGTTGAAGGCGCCGCTGGCCCGCTGGTCCACCACACGCCAATAGGCCTCGGCCACGTCGTCGGCATGCACCGCCTGGAAGACCAGGTTGTCCGGCGCAGGCAGCAGCGGGATCCGCAGCCTGCCGGGGAGCAGCCGCGGAATGACGGGGCCCAGGAAGTACCGGCCGATTTCGCTGCCGGCGTCGCCCTGGAAGATCAGGCCCGGGCGGAGCCTGGCCACGGCAATGCCGGGCTCGGACTCCGCGAACCGGTCCAGCAGCGCTTCCTGCTCAGCTTTGTGCCGGCTGTAATGGGAGCCCTGCATTCCCTCGGCGGGCCAGGATTCATCCCTGCGCCCGTCCTTGGACGACTTGCTGTAAGCGCCCACCGAGGACGCGCAGACCACCTGCTTGACCCCCGCGGTCCTGGCTGCGTCCAGTACGTGCCTGGTCCCGTTGACGTTCGTCCGGTACAGCTGTTCGAGGTCCCGGTTGGGCTGGATCTGCCACGCGAGGTGTACGACGGCGTCAGCTCCTTCCAGCGCTGCTTCCAGCTTTTGGCGGTCCTGCTCCAGCCCCACATCAAGCGTGTGCCAGTCCACCCCTGCGTACGGAGCCTGGCTGGTATCCGGCAGGCGGCGGCTGATGCCGGCGAGCTGGAGGCTTCCCGGCTTCCTGGCGAGCTGGCCCTGCAGGTTCCGCAGGAGGGCCGTGCCGGCGTTTCCGCTGGCACCGGTGATGACAATCCGCATGAGGGTGCTCCTGACACAAGGTGGACGGAACTGCGTACCAGACGAGACTATCGCCAAGAAGGATTGTTTTATAAGCAGGCTTATGATTTGCTGCTTCTAAGTCTTGCCGCAGGCTTTCGGAACCATCCCCGAGGGAACCAACGTCAATGCCAGAATCTTTCTCTCCAGTTGCAGTGGACGCTTCATTCACTCCCGCCCATCAGTCCACGCCAACGCAAGAAACTGCTTCACCCCATGATCTACACGCCAAGTCCGGGCAGTTGCGTGAGACCTTCGAAAACGACCTTGTCCTGGGCTTCCTCGACCTCGCCGAAGCACTGGCGGCGCGCTTCGAAGCCCGCGGCCGTGAACGGGCGGACCTGAATCAAGTGGCCTATCTGGGACTGGTCAAGGCCGCACGGGGCTTCGACAGGTCCAAGGGCGAAAGCTTTCCCGCCTACGCCGCACCCACGATTACCGGGGAACTGAAGAGGTACCTCCGTGACAGGACCTGGGTGGTCCGGCCGCCACGGAACATCCAGGACCTCCGCACCAGGATGTTCAAGGCGGAGCCGGAACTGACCCAGGTGCTGGGCAGGAGTCCCAGCGTGGAGGAGCTCGCCGGGGCACTGGACACAGACCCGGCGGCAGTGCAGGAAGCCATGTCCGCATCCAGCAGCATGCACCCGGACTCCCTGGACGCGGTCAACCCGCACTCGGACGCGCCGTCCATCGGCGATATGCTCGCCTGCCCGGACACGCCCCTGGAACGGCTGGAGGAACTGGCCTGCCTGCGCGAGGCCATGCATGACCTGGAACCGGCCGACAGGGAGCTCCTGTACCGCCGCTACTTCTGCGAGGAAACGCAGGTGCAACTGGGCAAGCGGCTAGGCATGTCGCAAATGCAGGTTTCACGCCGGCTCGCCCGCGTACTGGTGGAACTCCAGCGCCGCCTGGAAAACAGTTCCCGGCTCGACGAACCATCCAGCGAGTGCCGCGGCACCGCGGCTTCCTTGGGCCGGGCCCAGACCCGACGGGCCGGACGCTCCAACCGGAGTCGACGCTGTGATTGACCCGTACTGAACTCAAAACTGCACTGACTTCCGGCCCTGCCGCCGGACGCGCCACACCTTGGATTTCCTATCTTGCCTGTTCAGCGGGCCGGTCACGTTGCTGTCTGACGCCCGGTGCGACGTTGGCCTGTTTAGGAGCAGCAGCAGGAGGGAACAGGACTGACATGGTAAGCACCACAACTGCCAAAATCCGCGCCGTCCTGTTCGACCGGGATGGAACGCTGGTGGTCGATGTTCCCTATAACGGGAACCCGGCCCTGGTACGGCCCATGCCCGGGGCGAGGGAAGTGCTGGACGCCCTCCGGGCCAGCGGCATTGCCACGGGCGTGGTCAGCAACCAATCCGGCATTGCCCGTGGACTCATCAGCGAGGAGGACGTTGCCAGCGTCAATGCCAGGGTGGAGGAGCTCCTGGGCCCCTTCGACGTGTGGGAATTCTGCCCCCATTCGGATCAGGACAAGTGCTCCTGCCGCAAACCGGCACCGGGAATGGTCCACAGCGCCTGCCGGAAGCTGGGCATCGACGAATCCGAAGCTGCCCTGATCGGCGATATCGGCGCCGACGTCTTGGCTGCCGAGGCAGCCGGGGCAACCGGCGTCCTGGTTCCCACCCCGGTGACCAGGGCCGAGGAAGTGGCTGCGGCCCGGCTGGTGGCCCGCGACCTGGCCGGCGCCGTCCGTCTACTCCGGGAGGCACAGTAATGGGCCGGATCCTGGTGGCGCGGCTGGACAGCATGGGCGATGTCCTCCTGGCCGGACCGGCCGTGCGGGCAGCCGCCAACGGCCGGGTCCCGGACGGCAGCGGCGCGAACCATGTGGTGATGCTGTGCGGCCGGCAGGGTGAGGCCGCTGCGGGACTCCTGCCCGGCGCCGCGGAGGTCTACAGCTGGGACAGCCCGTGGATCATGAACCCTGCACCCAAAATGGCGGGCCCCCACGCGGACCGCCTCATCGAATACGTGCGCAACTCCAGGATCACCGAAGCCGTCATCCTCACTTCCTTCCACCAGTCCCCGCTGCCGCTGGCACTCCTGCTCCGGCTGGCCGGCGTCGAGCGGATCACGGGTGCTTCCACGGACTTTGCGGGCTCCCTGCTCGATGTGCGGCTGAAACCCGGCGAGGACTTCCCCGAAGACCAGCCGGAGGCCGAACGTGCGCTGGGCATCGCCGAAGCCGCAGGATTCAGGCTCCCCCTGGGCGATGACGGCAAGCTCCACATCACTCCAGGCCCGGATGTGCATGACCTCGTCGGCGACGGTCCCTACGTAGTGGTCCACCCGGGCGCGGCTGTCCCGGCCAGGGCCTGGCCCCCGCTCCACCACGCCGCCGCCGTCGAACTCCTCCAAGGCGCCGGCCACCGTGTGGTGGTGACCGGCGGTCCCGGCGAAACCTCATTGACGGCAACAGTGGCCGGCCCCTCGGCGCTGGACCTGGGCGGACGCACCGACCTGTCCACGATGGCCGGTGTCATGGCCGGAGCCCAGGCCGTGGTCGCCGGAAACACGGGACCGGCCCACCTGGCCGCGGCCGTCGGCACCCCGGTGGTGAGCCTCTTCTCACCCGTGGTCCCGGCCATCCGGTGGGCACCGTACGGGGTGCCGCTGGAGCTGCTGGGGGACCAGAACGCGGCATGCCGGATGACCCGGGCCCGCATCTGCCCCGTCCCCGGCCACCCCTGCCTGGACTCCGTATCCCCCGAAGAAGTGGTGGCTGCCGTTGAACGCCTGATCAGCGGCGTGAGCTCCTTCAGCACCCACGTCAGCACCCGTAGAAAGGCCCGCAACAGATGAGAATCCTGCTCTGGCATGTCCACGGATCCTGGACGGACGCCTTCGTCCGCGGCAGGCACGAGTACCTGCTCCCAGCCCTGCCCGAAGGCGGCCCGTGGGGCCTGGGCCGCGCCGGCCGCAACTGGCCGGACTCGGTGCGGGAGGTGGACCTGGCGACGCTGGACGCAGGCTCCGTTGACGCCGTCGTGCTTCAACGGCCGGAAGAAATCAGCGAAGTCTCCGGGGTCCTGGGCCGTACCCCCGGAGTGGACCTGCCCGCGGTCTTCGTGGAGCACAACACGCCCAAGGGTGATTTCCCCTTCACCCGGCACCCGCTGGCGGACCAGAACACCATCCCCCTGGTGCACGTAACCCACTTCAACCGGCTCGCCTGGGACAACGGATCGGCCCTGTCCAAGGTCATTGAGCATGGCATCCCGGATCCCGGGCAGCTCTACACGGGGGAGCTGCCGGACCTGGGCGTGGTGGTTAACGAGCCCGTTCGCCGCGGCCGGGTGACGGGCACGGACCTGCTGCCCGCCTTCGCCGAGGTGGCGCCCCTGCAGGTGTTCGGGATGAAGACCGAAGGGCTGGCAGCCGCCGCCGGCATCGGGACGGAACGGCTCACCCCGCGCGGTGACCTGAAGACGCAGGAACTCCACCGCGAGCTGGCACGCTGCCGCGTCTACCTTCACCCCATGCGCTGGACGTCCCTGGGGCTGTCCCTCCTGGAGGCCATGCACCTGGGCATGCCCGTGGTGGTGCTGGCCGCCACCGAAGCCCCGCGGGCGGTCCCGCCGGAAGCCGGAGTGGTATCCGCGGACATCGACGAGCTGCTCCGGTGCGCGCGCAGGCTGGTGGCCGACCCGGAAGAAGCACGACGGCGGGGCGTTGCTGCGCGCGAGGCCGCACTGGCCCGCTACGGCCTGGGCAAATTCCAGGCCAGCTGGGATGGGCTCCTGGCAGATCTCGGGCGCAGGCCCCCTGCCCGCCACCGACCGGAGGAGCAGATCCTTGTTCCGGCGCAAGAAAGGAAGACCGCATGAAGATCGCGATGATTTCCGAGCACGCCAGCCCGCTGGCAGCCCTGGGCGGGGTGGACGCCGGCGGGCAAAATGTCCACGTCGCAGCGCTGTCCGAGGCGCTGGCCAGGCGCGGCCACCAGGTCACCGTGTACACCCGCAGGGACGCGACGGAGCTTCCCGACCGCGTAAAAGTGGGGCCCGGTTTCGACGTGGTCCATGTGGACGCCGGCCCTCCGCAGCACGTTCCCAAGGACGAACTGCTGCCATTCATGGGCGAACTGGCCGACGGCGTGGCCCGGGACTGGGACCGGCGGCCGCCGGATGTGGTCCACGGACACTTCTGGATGTCCGGCCTGGCCGCGCTGGACGCCGGCCGCCGGCCCGGCCCGGGCTACCGGATCCCTGTCATCCAGACCTTCCACGCCCTGGGCACGGTCAAGCGCCGGCACCAGGGCGCCGAGGACACCAGCCCGCAGGAGCGCCGCTGGCTCGAACCCGGCGTCGGAAGGTCCGCAGACCGGATCATCGCCACCTGCTCGGACGAGGTCTTCGAACTCAAGGCCATGGGCATCGACACGGGAAAGATATCCATCGCACCCTGCGGCGTGGACCTTGACGTCTTCGGGCCGGAGGGGCCGGCGGACGCCAAACCCAGGTCCCACCGCATCCTTTCGGTGGGCCGGCTGGTGCCCCGCAAGGGCGTGGACCTGGTGATCCGCGCCCTGCCCCACCTGCGCGCAGCGGGCTTTGCCGACGTCGAACTCCTCATCGTGGGCGGCGGCGGGGACTCCGGTGCCCTTCACTCGGACCC
Source organism: Pseudarthrobacter chlorophenolicus (assembly GCF_000962805.1). Lineage (GTDB taxonomy): Bacteria > Actinomycetota > Actinomycetes > Actinomycetales > Micrococcaceae > Arthrobacter > Arthrobacter chlorophenolicus_A. The sequence goes on from NZ_JZTW01000009.1 coordinate 148,621, forward strand.
GGAGGTGCGCCGGCTGCTGGGCCTCGCAGAAGAGCTCGGAGTCCAGGACCAGGTGGTGCTGGAAGGCCAGGTGCCCCGGGGGGACATGCCCGGCATCTTCCGCAGTGCCGATGCCGTGGTCTGCGCCCCTTGGTACGAGCCGTTCGGCATTGTGCCCCTCGAAGCCATGGCGTGCGGCGTGCCGGTGGTGGCCGCGGCTGTGGGCGGGCTGCGGGACACGGTGGTGGACCATGCCACCGGCCTGCATGTCCCGCCCCGCGACCCGGAAGCCATCGCGTCAGCCCTGGCCATGCTGCTCGGCAACCCCTCCCTGCGCGCCGAACTCGGCAACGCCGGCCAGCGCCGCGCCCGTGCCCGCTATTCGTGGGACCGGGTGGCCGCGGAATCCGAAAAGGCCTACAAGCTGGCGGTGGCGGGGGCCGCAGCTGGTGCCGCCGGCCCGGCAGCCATCCCCCTGGAAGGAGCGGCACTGTGACTGCTGAATCATCCCTCCGCGACATCGACCTGGCGCACCTGGCCATGGCCCCGGCGCTCCCGGCGGTGCTGCCCGGCGCCGCGTTCGTGGATTCCGCCAGTGCCGACGCCGTCCGGCTGCACCTGGACAACGTGGTTCCCGCCCTGGAATCCCTGCGCAGCCAGTCCGGCCGGCTCGCCGCCTGGGGTGTGGAGCTGGCCCAGCGGATGCTCCGCGGGCAGCGGCTGTTGGCAGCCGGCAACGGCGGGTCCGCCGCCGAGGCCCAGCACCTCACCGCCGAACTGGTGGGGCGGTTCGACGGCGAGCGGGTCCCGTTCTCCGCCATTTCCCTCCACGCAGAAACATCCGCCATCACGGCCATCGCCAATGACTACGGGTACGACGACGTCTTCGCCCGGCAGGTGCGCGCCCACGGCCGCTCCGGTGACGTGCTGGTCCTGCTGTCCACCAGCGGGAAAAGCCCCAACCTGCTGCGGGCCGCGGAGGCCGCGTCCCGGCTGAACATCACCACATGGGCCCTGACCGGTGCAGGGCCCAACCCGCTGGCCGCCGCCTGCGATGAGGCCGTGATGATCGATGCCCTTAACGCGAATGCGCAGGAGGGCCACCTGATTGCCCTGCACGCCGTCTGCCGGGCCTTCGACCTGGAAGTGGGGCGCCGCCACCCGGCCGCCACGCTCCAGCAGGGAGCCCGGCCATGAGGATCGTGGTGGTGGGCGACGTGCTGCTGGACGTTGACCTCTGCGGCGAGGCCACCCGGTTGAGCCCGGATGCACCTGTCCCGGTGGTGGACGTATCCGGGATCCGCAGCCGCGCAGGCGGCGCCGGGCTGGTGGCGCGGATGCTGGCCGGGGAAGGCTGGCCCGTCACGCTGGTGACTGTGTTTGGCGATGACGACGCCGGCCGGCAGCTCCGCGGCCACCTCGCCGGCGTGCGCCTGGTGTCCGGCCCCAGCAGCCACCCCACACCGGTGAAAACCCGGGTCCGGGCCGGCTCCCATGCAGTGGTCCGCTTCGACCAGGGGTGCGGCAAGCCACCGGTACCGGAAATATCGGCCGGCATGCTCCGGGCAGTGGAGGACGCCGGGGCCATCATCGTGGCCGACTACGGCAGGGGAGTGGCGGCCAGCCCGGAGCTGCGGCGCCTGCTTGCCAGGCGGGCGGCCGAAGTGCCCGTCATTTGGGACCCGCATCCGTCCGGGCCGGACCCTGTGCCTGGAGTCGCCGTAGTGACGCCCAACCTGGCGGAGGCCACCAAAGCCGCCACCGCTTACGCGACCCCCGCTTCAGGTGACGGCGACGCCGGTGACCCGGCAGCCGTCGTCGGACGCATCCTGCTTGAACGTTGGCAGAGCACCGCGGTCCTGGTGACCAAGGGCTCGGAAGGGGCCGTGCTGCTGCAGCGGGACAGCGTGTCCCCACTGGATGTTCCGGCGCCGCGGGTGGAAGCCGGGGATCCCTGCGGGGCCGGCGACCGCCTGGTGGCCGGACTGGCAGTCCACCTCCTGGCCGGCAGCACCCTGCCCGAGGCCGCGGAGCAGGCCGTCAATGATGCCGCTGACTTCCTGGGGGCCGGTGGCGTCTCGGCCTTGCCCGACCGGAGCATTGGCCATGGCTTGCTGCGGGAGGACAGCGGGGAGGCGCCGGAACCAGCTGGTGCTCCGGTGGAACGGCCGGCAGACGGCACCACGCCGCTCCGGCGCACCACCGAGCCGCTGCTGCTGGCCCGCGCCGTCCGTGCCAACGGTGGAACGGTGGTGGCCACCGGTGGCTGCTTCGACCTGCTGCATGCCGGGCACGTTCGCTCGCTCGCAGCGGCCCGGAAAATGGGCGACTGCCTCATCGTCTGCCTGAACTCGGACAGCTCGGTCCGGCGGCTCAAGGGCGCGGAACGTCCCATCATCGGCCAGCAGGACCGGGCCGAGCTCCTGCTGGCGATGGAGTGCGTGGACGCAGTGATGGTGTTCGACGAGGACACCCCGGAAGCTGCCCTGGACCGGCTTCGCCCTGACCTCTGGGTCAAAGGCGGGGACTACAAAGGTTCCCGGCTGCCTGAAGCGGAGCTCGTGGAGAGCTGGGGCGGCCGGTGCGTGACTGTTCCCTACCATCCGGCACGGTCCACCACCGGGTTGGCCGATGCCCTCGCGAAAGTGGGCTGACTTTCCTATTGCCCACGGTCCGCATCACACCGTCCAACCACGCAACACCTGAAGATTTGATTCCCCATTGAAAGGAACACCATGACTGCAGATGCCATCAACCCCGGACGCGTACTGGTTACCGGAGGTGCCTCGGGACTGGGGGCCGCCGTCGTCGAAGCCGTCCTGAAGGCCGGGGGAACCCCCGTGGTGCTGGACCGCGATATCAGCAGCGTGTCCAGCGTGAAGGCGTTCGAAGTGGACGTTGCGGACCGGCTGGCCGTGGAAGCGGCAGTCCGGGAGGCCGCTGAAACCGTGGGCGGCCTGGACGGTGTGGTCACCGCAGCCGGCATCGACCGCTGCGGCAAGCTCGCCGACGTGGAGGCCACGGAATGGGAGAAAGTCATCGGGGTGAACCTGATGGGTACCGTCTCCGTGGTGCGCGCCGCGCTGCCCTACCTGAAGGCCAACCACGGCCGCGTCATCACCGTCGCCTCCACGCTGGGCAAGCGCGCCGTGGCCGATGCCACTGCCTATTGCGCCTCCAAGTTCGGTGTGGTGGGTTTCAGCCACGCCCTCGCGGCGGAAACCGGAGGCGAGATCGGCGTGACCACCATCATCCCCGGCGGCATGAAGACCCGGTTCTTCGATGACCGAACCGAACAGTACAAGCCGCAGGACGATTCACGCCTGAACGATCCCGCCAACACCGCTCAGGCCATCCTGTTCGCGCTGAACCAGCCCCGGGGCTGCGAAGTCCGCGAAATGCTGATCTGCCACGAGGAAGAAGGGTCCTGGCCCTAACGCGGGGACCCAATACCGAATCCGGCCACAGGCCACGTCCGCATACGACGGGAGGACCCCCAATGACCACCACAGCGATCGACACACCAGCAGGCCGGGACGCGGCCGGATCCACCGGCCTCACCATCACGGACCCGCGCACCGGAGAGATCCTCTGGACAGTCCCCGAAGCCGCGCCGGAAGCGGTGAACCATGCCCTGGAGGTGGCGCGCCGGGCAGCGCCGGAATGGGCGGCTGCCCCTCCCGCGGACCGCGGGGCCGCGCTCAAGGCTGCGGCCCGGGCCCTGGACACCGCCGCGCAGGAGCTGGCGGGGCTCAATGCCAGCGAAACCGGCCGGCCCGTCGAGGAAGCACTGGCCGGAATCGGAGCGGCTGTTTCCACCCTTGAGCAGTACGCCGAGCTGGCCCCGGTCCACCGGGGGCACAGCCTCCGGGGCAACCGGCTCGCCGCCGACTACACCGTGGCCGAACCACGCGGCGTCGCGGTCCTCCTGACTCCGTGGAACGACCCCGTGGCCGTGGCCTGCGGACTGATCGGCGCCGCCCTGGCCACGGGCAACGCCGTCATCCACAAGCCGAGTGAACGCTGCCCCCGGCTGGGCGAGGCCCTCGGTGAGGTCCTGGCACCGGCCTTCCCGCCCGGCGTGTTCCTCACGGTGTCCGGCGGGGCCGATGTCGGTGCGCTGCTGTCCCAATCCGGGGTGGACGTACTGGCGCACGTGGGCTCAAGCGCATCAGGGGCCCGGATCGCCCGGGCCGGGGCGCTGACCGGCGCACACGTGCTCCGGGAGAACGGCGGCAACGACCCGCTCCTGGTGGACCGCGACGTCGACCCCGCCTGGGCAGCGGAGCAGGCCGCCATCGGCGCCTTCAGCAACAGCGGCCAGATCTGCACGGCGGTGGAGCGGATCTACGTCCACCGGGACATCGCGGAACAATTCACCGCGGCGCTCCAGGCAGAAGCGGCCCGCCGCAACACCGGCGGCTCGGTGGCCCCGCTGGTGGACGGGCGGATGCGTGACGAGGTCCACGCCCAGGTCACCGAAGCCCTCGCGGCCGGCGCCACTGCTGTGGAGGGAGGCGGCCTGCCGGACGGTCCGGGATCCTTCTATCCGGCCACCGTGCTGGTTGGCTGCACCGGACAGATGCAGGTGATGGCGGAGGAAACCTTCGGCCCGGTTGCGCCGGTGCAGGTGGTGGACTCGTTCGACGACGGCCTCCGGCTCGCGTGCAGCGGCAAGTACGGACTCGCGGCCACCGTCCTGAGCAACAACATCGCCCACATCCAGCAGGCCGTGGCGGCCCTGCCGGTGGGCACGGTCAAGGTCAACGCGGTGTTCGGCGGAGCCCCCGGCGGCGCAGCGCAGCCCCGCGGTGACAGCGGAGCCGGGTTCGGCTACGGGCCCGAACTGCTGGACGAGTTCAGCCAGGTCAAGGTGGTCCATATCGCGGCGCCGCCGGCACCCCCAGCCGAACAGGAACGGCCGTGGGCCTGACCCCGGAAACCGCCGACCTTTCCACCCAGCGGGCGCTCGCCGAATGGCTGCCCGGACGCCTGGCGGCAGAGCAACCGAGCGTCCTGGTGATCGGTGACCTCATGCTGGACGGCTGGTGGAGCGGCACCATCGAGCGGCTCTGCAGGGAGGCTCCGGCGCCGGTGGTGGACATCGCCGTCCGGGACTCCTTTCCCGGCGGCGCGGCAAACACCGCCATGAACCTGGCCGCTTTGGGAGCCCGGGTGTCCGTTGCCGGCATCATCGGCACGGACGACGCCGGCGCGGACCTGCGCCGCCAACTCGAGGCGGCGGGCATCGACGTCCGGCACCTGCACACGCACCCGGACATGGTGACCACCACCAAGATCCGGATCAGCAGCGGCGGCCAGGTGATGCTCCGCATCGACGACGCCGCCCGGACCGTGCCCACCGATGCGCTCGCCGGGCTTGCATCGTCGGTGCGCGCCGCCGTCGAACGCCAGGACGCCGTGCTGGTGTGCGACTACGGCAACGGCGTGCTCGCGGACCCCGTGCAGGAAAGCCTGGTGGCAGCACTGGCCACGGTGGGGAACACCGGAAAACGCCGCCCGCTGGTAGTGGTCGATTCCCACGATCCCCGCCCCTGGGCCCCGCTGCGGCCGGACCTGGTGACGCCGAATGCGCAGGAGGCCGCACGGCTGCTCGATGTCCGGCTCCCCGACGGCCCGGACCGGGCGGACACGGTCACCGGGCAGGCGCCGGCGCTGCTGGCAGCCACCGGCGCCGCAGCGGTGGTGGTCACCCTGGACCGGGACGGCACCGTGCTCATCAGGCCCGGCGGCGCCACCCACCGCACGTGGGCACGCCCGGCCGCCGAAAAGCAGGCCTCCGGGGCGGGCGACACCTTCGTGGCGGCGCTGACCCTGGCGCGCTCTGCCGGGCTGCCGCTGACGGCGAGCCTGGACCTTGCCCAGTCCGCCGCCGACGTCGTGGTGCACCAGCCCGGAACCTCGGTGTGCAGCACCAGCCAGCTCAGCCGGTACCTGGCAGCCTTCGCGGACACCGCCCTGGAAGCCGACGAGCTGCAACAGCAACTGGACCTGCACCGGTCCGAGCGCCAGCGCATCGTGCTGACCAACGGCTGCTTCGACGTCCTCCACAGCGGCCACACCCGCTACCTCAACCAGGCCAAGCAACTGGGTGATGTCTTGGTAGTGGCGCTGAACAGCGACGACTCCGTCAGCCGCCTCAAGGGGCCGGGGCGGCCCATCAACGCCGTCGCGGACCGGGCGGCGGTGGTGGCAGCCCTGAGCTGCGTGGACTACGTGACTGTTTTCGACACCCCTACCGCCGAACCACTTATCCGGCAGCTCCGCCCCGACGTCTACGCAAAGGGCGGTGACTACACGCCGGAGATGCTTGCCGAAACACCCGCCGTCGAAGAGTCGGGAGGCAGGGTGGCCATCCTGGACTACGTGGCCGAGCGTTCCACCACGGCAGTGGTCAACCGCATCCGCGGCGGCCAGGGAACTGCCACGGCGCTGCAGGGCTCGGGGGAGTAGCCCCGCTGCAGTTCCACTAGGGTTGAATCCATGACTGAGGCGGGGCACGGGTAATGGCGAAACGCGGAAGGTCGGGAGGCCGCGGGCGTGCTGTGGCCGGTGTGGTGGACAGCCAGGCCCCCGGTTCCAAGGGGCCGGTGGAAGGCGTTTATTACGTCGATACCGGTGACTGCGAGCTGATCGCTGACCAGGACAACTCCACCGGCTGGCTCCTGAAGATCAACGGGGTCATGAGCTCGCACATCGACCTCGCAGACCCCCTGTTCCTGGACTTCGAGTACATGCGGTGGATCGCGGCGCTCATCGAGTCCCGCTGGCCTCCGCAGGACGCTTCGTCCGCCCGGGCCGGCGCCGGTAACCAGGGGAAGCTGCGCGGCCTGCACCTTGGCGGCGGAGCCTGCTCCCTTGCCCGGTACTTCACCGCCGCCTACCCGGACGCGCGGCAGGTAGTGGTGGAACTCGATGGCAAGCTCGCCGGGTACGTCCGCGACTGGTTCGACCTGCCCAAGGCGCCGCTCCTCCGGATCCGGGTGGGGGAGGCCCGGGAAGTCACCGAAACCCTCACCGCGGACACCCGCGACTTCATCATCCGTGACGTCTTCGCCGGCGCTTTCACGCCGCGGCCGCTGACCACCGCCGAATTCAACCAGCACGTCCGCCGGGTCCTGGCCCCGGGCGGACTGTACGTGGTGAACTCCGGCGATGCCCCGGACCTGAAAAATGCCCGCGAGGATGCCGCCACCATCGCCGCGTCCTTCGAGCACACCCTGATCATCGCCGATCCCGCAATGCTCAAGGGGCGGCGCTACGGAAACATGGTGATGGCAGGCAGCGACGTTCCCTTCGGCGACGACCCCAAACTGGCCCGCAGGCTTTTGGGCGGCGCAGTGCCGGCGCACATCTGGGACGACGCCCAGGTCCGGGCCTTCGCTGCCGGCACCCCGGTGCGCCACGATCCTCCGGCGCCGGTGGTTGAGCCCGTCGAAACCTGATTTCGACAGGCTCAATCACCGGAGGGTTAGCCCCGTCCCAGCAGCGCGTCCCGATGCATCGTCACCTGGTCGCGCAGGGCCTGGACGACGGCGGCCACGGCCGGGCGGCGCATCGAATCGGGCCGCAGGACCATCCAGTAGGGGAGCAGCTCGGCGATCCTGTCCGGGAGCAGCCGGACCAGGTCATCGTGCAAGTCGCCCATGAAACAGGGAAGGAAGCCGATGCCAGCGCCGGCGCGCGTCGCTTCGACGTGGACGAAGACGTTGGTGGACGTAAGCCCGTCCCGCATTGCCGGAACCAGGCGCCGCGGGGCGTCCAGGTCGTCCACCTGCAGCATGGAATCCACGAAGTAGACCAGCGGATGCCCGTTGAGGTCAGCCACGGTGGCGGGTGTGCCGTGCTCGGCCAGGTACGCGCGGGAGGCATACATGCCCAGCATGTACGCGCCCAGCCGGACCGCCTCCGCGCGGTGCACCTGCGGCTCGCCCACCACCACTTCGATATCCAGGCCGGAGCGCTGCTGCAGCGCTCGCCGGGTCATGGTGACCACCTCTACGCTCAGTCCCGGATGGGCGCGCCGGAGCCGGGCCACCGCAGGCGCGGCAATGTAGGCGCTGAAACCGTCCGTCGCGGTCATTCGTACGACGCCGGTAATAGGGTCCGGTGCGCGGCCGCCGGGTCCCAGCGTGGCCAGGACCTCCTCTACCTGCTCGGCCACGCGCACCGCCCGCTCGCCCAGTTCGGTCAGCTCCCAGCCGCCCGCCGCCCGCGCCAGGACGCGCCCGCCGAGCGACTTCTCCAGCGCGGCGATCCTGCGCGAGACGGTGGTGTGGTTCAGGCCCAAGGCCTGCGCCGCCGTCGTAAATTTCGCCGAACGTGACACCTCGAGGAGGACTAAAAGGTCATCGGGGTTGGCATTCATATCTGCAATTGTGCACACAGCGGGTGCCGCTTTGGTCATTGAAGGCGCAAGTTTGTGCAGCAATACTCAGGGGAGTCACTTGTGCTGGAGATCACAGCACGTGTCAACGTGGACACTAAAGGAGAAAACCAGTGAGCGTAGGAGAACGCCCGGCCAACCAGGCTGCCGGGACCCCCACCAAGGGTGGGGGACTGAAGAAGATCGTGGCCGCCTCAATGGTGGGCACCGTGGTGGAGTGGTATGAGTTTTTCCTCTACGCCACGGCGGCCACCCTGGTCTTCGGCAAGTACTTCTTTCCCTCCACCGGCAACGAGTTGGACGGCATCATCCAGGCCTTCATCACGTACGCGGTGGGATTCGTGGCCCGCCCGCTGGGCGGCATCGTCTTCGGCCAGATCGGCGACAAGCTGGGCCGCAAGCCCACCCTGCAGCTGACCATCGTCATCATCGGCGTCTCGACGTTCCTGATGGGCTGCCTGCCCGGCTTCGCGGACATCGGCTACCTGGCACCGGCGCTGCTGGTCTTCCTGCGGTTCATCCAGGGCTTCGCCCTCGGCGGAGAGTGGGGCGGCGCCGTCCTGCTTGTGGCAGAGCACAGTCCCAACAAGACGCGCGCGTTCTGGTCGAGCTGGCCGCAGGCCGCGGTCCCGGTGGGCAACCTGCTGGCCACCCTGGTGCTGTACATTATGTCCTCCACCCTCAGCAGTGAAGCTTTCCTCGGCTGGGGCTGGCGCGTGGCATTCTGGCTCTCCGCCGTGATCGTGTTCGTGGGCTACTACATCCGCCGGCACGTTTCCGAAGCCCCCATCTTCCTCGAAGCCAAGGAGCTCGTGGAGAAGGAACAGGCTGTCAGCTACGGCGTGGGCGAGGTCATCCGGAAGTACCCCAAGGGCATCCTGCAGGCCATGGGTCTCCGCTTCGCCGAGAACATCATGTACTACCTGGTGGTCAGCTTTGCCATCGTGTACCTGAAGAGCGTCCACAAGTACGACACCTCCTCCCTCCTCCTGGCGCTGCTGATCGCCCACGTCATCCACTTCCTGGTGATCCCGCAGGTGGGCCGGCTGGTGGACCGCTGGGGCCGCAAGCCCGTCTACCTGGTGGGTGCCATCACCGGCGCCGCCTGGCCGTTCTTCGCCTTCCCCATGTTCGACACCCGCAACGCCGTGATCATCGTGCTCGCCGTGACCATCGGCCTGTGCCTGCACGCTTTCATGTACGCCGGCCAGCCGGCCATCATGGCCGAGCTGTTCCCCACCCGGATGCGGTACGCCGGGGTCTCGCTCGGCTCCCAGGTGACGTCCATCTTCGCCGGGTCGCTGGCGCCGCTGCTGGCCACCCAGTGGCTCAAGGACACCGGCTCCTGGCTCCCCACCGCCATCTACCTGGTGGTTGCCTGCGCCATCACCGCGTTCGCCGTGCTGAGCCTGCGCGAAACCAAGGGGATCGCGCTGCAGGACGTAGACAAGGCCGACGCCGCCCGCGAGGGTCTGCTCAACGCCTCCGCGCGCTGAGCTGCCACGGCCCCACGACAGCCTGCGCGTACGAAGGGATTTTGAGATGGAACACGAACTGAACGGCCTGAAAGCTTTGGTCACCGGTGGTGCCGGCGGCATCGGCGCGGCCTGCGTCCGGGAACTAGCCGCCCGCGGTGCGAAAGTGGTGGTGGCCGACGTCGACGCGGCAGCGGCTGCCGCCCTCGCCGACGAGGTGGGCGGCACCTCCTGGGCCGTGGATCTGCTGGACGTGGACTCGCTCGCCACCCTGAGCCTGGACTGCGACATCCTGGTCAACAACGCCGGAATCCAGCGGATCAGCCCCATCGAGGAGTTCGATCCGGTGCAGTTCCGCCGGATCCTGGCCCTGATGCTGGAGGCGCCGTTCCTTCTTGTCCGCGCCGCTCTGCCGCACATGTACGCCAACAGGTTCGGCCGCATCATCAACCTGTCCTCGGTGCACGGGCTCCGGGCCTCCCCCTTTAAGAGCGCGTACGTTTCCGCCAAGCACGGCCTGGAAGGGCTGAGCAAGGTGACGGCGCTTGAGGGCGGGGAACACGGTGTCACGTCCAACTGCGTCAACCCCGGCTACGTCCGGACGCCGCTGGTGGAAAAGCAGATCGCGGACCAGGCTGCCGTGCACGGCATCCCCGAGTCCGAAGTGCTGGCCAAGGTGATGCTCACGGAGGCGGCCGTCAAGCGCCTGGTGGAGCCCGAGGAAGTGGCGTCATTGGTGGCATGGCTGGCCTCGGACCATGCCGGTATGGTGACCGGCGCCAGCTACACGATGGACGGCGGCTGGTCGGCAAAGTAAGCCTTCCATGGCCCGTGAACCAGTGCGCCAACCACTGGATGCCAGGCTGGGCTGGCCGCTCCGGCGGTCAGTCCAGCCTTCGCAGTTGCCGGTGGTCGTAGAAGAAAAGCCCGCGGACGGTTTTGACGCCAACGGTGGTTCCGTCCTGCGTCACCACAGTCCCCTCGTGCCTGCCGTTAAAGGGATCGTCCCCCAGCACGGCATCCCCGATCCTGTAGGGGCTGCGGGGGCGCAGTGCCTCAACCGCCCTGCCCCAGCCCAGCGCCACCGCCGAGCCAAGGCTGATGGGACGGCCCATGCCGGACAGGTCCTGGACATCATTCGTATCCATGCGTACCAACTCCCAGGCGGCAGCCTGCCGCTCAGTCGCGGTGCCTGGCGCCGGAACGCTCCCCAGCGGAGGATGGTCCTCGTAATCCCGGCGTGCACCTTACGCCAAAGCTATGCGCTAATCACACCAGTCACACCAGTAACAGGTACTCAGTTTTAAAAACAGCACTACCCGAATGAGGGCACGGGAAGGTCACGGTGCGGGCGCCCCGGTGGAAGCGGGCTGCGGGGGAGGCAGGCCAGCCTCTGCCGGTGCGCTGTCTCAGGGCCTGCCGTTGATGATCTCCTCGGCATTATCGAAGGTCCACGCCACCAGCGGCACCAGCAGTGCGCTCAGTTCGTAGCCCTTCTCCGTCAGGCTGTAGTCCACCCGCGGCGGGATGACGGGCTGCGCGTCCCGGCTCACCAGCCCGTCCCGTTCCAGGGTCTTCAGGGTCTGGGCCAGCATCTTCTCACTGATGCCCTCCGCCCTTCGCCGCAGCTCGCTCCAGCGCTGAGACCCCTCGGAAAGGGCAATGAGGATTAGGACGCCCCATTTGCTGGTGACGTGGTCCAGGAGCGTCCGGCTGGGGCATCCGGCCGGGAACACGCCGTCGGAAAAACTGAGCGGAAGGGGAGCGGGCTGCAGGGTTGCGTCCATGTCAGCAGCTTACCGTCTGGGTAGTACCTTGCCGCAAGGTAAGTACCTTACTTCAAAGTGCGTACTCTCTTTCGGGAAGCAATCCCATCAGGGCATGGTTGTGACCTTTGACAGAGCAAACATCCCGAAAGGATCCACCCATGAGCATCGTCGTTACCGGAGCCACCGGACACCTGGGCCGCCACGTCCTCGAAGCACTGCTGGAGCGCGACGTTCCCGCCGGTGACATCGTGGCCGCCGGACGTTCCGTGGACAAGCTGGCAGATTTCGCAGCCAAGGGAGTCCGCGTCGTGTCCGTCGATTACTCGGACGCCGCCTCCGTGGCAGCTGCCCTCAAGGGTGCCACCCGCGTCCTGCTGATCTCCGGCAGTGAAGTGGGCCAGCGGGTGGAGCAGCACCGCACCGTCATCGAGGCCGCCAAGGCCGAGGGCGGCGTGGAACTCCTCGCCTACACCAGCATCGCCAACGCGGACTCCACCGGCATGAAGCTGGCGGACGAGCACAAGGCAACGGAGGAACTCCTGCGCGAATCAGGCGTTCCGTTCGCCCTGCTGCGCAACGGCTGGTACCTGGAAAACTACACAGAGCAGCTGCCCGGCACCCTGGCCCAGGGTGCCATCGCCGGCAGTGCGGGTGATGGCAAGGTCAGCGGCGCGTCGCGGCAGGATTACGCCCAGGCGGCCGCGGCAGTGCTGGTGGCCGACGGCCAGGCCGGCAAGGTCTACGAGCTTGGCGGCGACCATGCCTTCAGCATGGCCGACCTTGCTGCAGAAATTACCGCAGCCACGGGCACTGACATCAGCTACAACAACATGCCCGGGGGCGATTACGCGGGCCTCCTGGCCCAGGTGGGTGTACCCCAGGCGTTCGCTGAGATCCTGGCGGACTCGGACCTGGGCATCGCCCGGGGCGACCTCCTGGTCACCACCGGTGATCTGCAGAAGCTGATCGGACGCCCCACGACGTCCCTCGCGGAGGCGGTCCGGTCCGCCGCAGCTTCGGCGTAGCAAGCGCAAAACGGTGCCCGGTCCCTTTCGAAGGGGCCGGGCACCGTTTGCGTCTCCGGTCCGTTGTGGTTGCTGTGCTTCCATCCGGCCGCTGGTCCGGTAACTAAGCTCAATGGCGGGGTGCCATCTAGGATTTGCTGCCCGTCAGGGCGAGCGTCCCGCCGAGCCCGATCATCAGCGCGCCGCCGGTGGCCTTGACCCTGGAAACCCGGAGCGGCGACCGGGCGAACCATTCCCGGGCGGTTCCGGCCGCCACCGCCCACAGGCTGTCGGAAACCACTGCGATGATGAGGAAGACCGCGCCGAGAATCCCCAGTTGCAGGGGAATCGACCCCGCCGGATAGTCGACGAACTGCGGGAGCACCGCTACGAAGAACACTACGGACTTCGGATTGGTGGCACCCACCACCGCCCCTTCCGCCACCAGCCGCCGCGGGCGGGTGGCGGTTGCGCGGCCTTCGGAACCGGCGGGGACCTTCCGATGCCTGATGGCCTGGACGCCCAGGTAGATAAGGTACGCGGCCCCGGCAAATTTCACTGCGCTGAAGAGCAGCACCGACTGGGCCACCAGCACCCCAACTCCCAGCGCCACAGCGGCCACCTGCAGCAGCTGGCCGCAGGCATTGCCCAGTACTGTCAGGACGCCGCCCCTCCAGCCCAGGGCCAGGGACCGGCCGATGACGAACAGGACGCTGGGGCCGGGGACGGCAATCAGCACCACCGAGGCCAGGGCAAACGCCAGGAGGCTGGAGGCAGGAACCATGCCTGATCTTAGCCCCGGAAGGAGCCCCCTGGCATTGAGCCTGCCGGTGATTGAGCCTGCCGAAACCTGCTGCGTTAGGTGCGCGCGGCCCGCTCCACCACCGGCAGCGGCGACGTTTCGTCGTCAAGGTGGGCCCGCCGTCGTCCGTCACCCTTGACCCACAGGCGGTAGCCGAGGACCAGGAGTCCCAGCCAGGCTGCCCCGACGTAGAGGGCGATCCGGGTGTCCTCGAAGGCGCCCAGCACACCGATGACCAGAACCATGAAAGCGATGGTCAGCACCGATGCTGCGGGCCACCACGGCGAGGGGAATTCCGACGCCGGCAATCCCTTCCGTGCGATCTCCCGCTTCATCGCCACATGGGACGCGAGGATCATGACCCACACCCACACGGTGGCGAAGGTGGCGATCGAGGCGATGACCAGGAAAACGTCCTCGGGGATGACGGCGTTCAGGATCACTCCCACCAGGAGGATCGCGGTCATCATGACCACCGTCATCCACGGAACTCCGTGCCGTGAGACCTTGCCGAATGCGGCGGGTGCATGGCCCTGCCGGGAAAGTCCGAAGAGGATGCGGCCGGCGCCGAAGATGTCGCTGTTGATGGCCGAAAGCGCTGCTGTGATGACCACGGCATTGAGGATATGGGGAGCGGCCGGGATGCCCAGCCCGCTGAAGATCTGGACGAAGGGGCTGCCGTTGGTGCCCACTTCGTTCCACGGGAAGAGGCTCATGAGCACACCGAGGGTAAGGACATAAAACAGCAGGACGCGGACCGGGACGGTGTTCACGGCCTTGGGGATGACCTTCTTGGGGTCGGCCGCTTCGCCTGCAGTGATGCCGAGGGTTTCGATGCCGCCGAACGCGAACATCACCACGGCAAAGGATGCCAGGAGGCCGCCGAACCCGTTGGGGAACAGGCCCCCGTGCTCCACCAGGTTGCCCAGGCCCGGTGCCACGGTGGAACCGCCGGCCTGGAAACCGAAGGCGATGATGGCGGCGCCGCCGGCGATCATCGCGATGATGGCCGCCACCTTGATCAGCGAGAACCAGAACTCGAGCTCGCCGAAGACCTTGACGCTGAGGAGGTTCAGGGCGGCCAGGAAGCAGATGATGGCCAGGACCCAGATCCAGCGGTCAACCTGCGGGAACCAGAAGCCCATGTAGATGCTGAAGGCCGTGACGTCGGCGATGGCCACGATCGCCATCTCGAACACGTAGGTCCAGCCGGTCACGAAACCGGCCAGCGGGCCGAGGTAGCGGCTGGCGTACTGGCCGAAGGAGCCGGATACCGGGTGCCGCACGGCCATTTCGCCCAGCGCCCGCATCACCATGAAGACCGCGGCGCCGCCGATGATGTAGGCCAGCAGGACGGCTGGCCCCGCCTTCTGGATGGCGGAAGCGGAGCCGTAGAAGAGGCCGGTGCCGATGGCCGAGCCCAGGGCCATGAACCGGATGTGGCGGACGTTCAGTCCGCGGTTCAGGACGCTTCCGACGGCGGATGCCGGCGTCTGCTGTCCGGCGCGGCTTTCGTTCCGGGTTGGGGATGGTGCTTGTTGCATACACTTACCTTCTCGTCTTTGGGAGGGGAGCCGCTAACCAGCAGACCACTTCCGGGGACGCCGTGATGAGCCTCACGCAGGCTTGGTGTCTTTGATCTCAGACTGTCCGGGTGGGCGCTGGTGGTTGGACTTGTCGAACCCGTTGCGGTGGTTGAGCTTGTCGAAACCCTTTCGGTCCTTTGAATGTCGTACCCCTTTGCCATAGTTCGGTTATGGGGAAGTCGGCGGTGGTGAGGGCGTTGGAGGAGATCGATGCTGCCCTTG